>DIAS01000126.1:5394-23882 GCA_002415855.1 Bacteroidales bacterium UBA5072 | reverse complement strand
GATTCGGAAGGATCGACCAGGTTCTTGTATTGCTGAAATTTAATGGCATTCTCGTTGAAAACATCAACACCCCGGTTAAAACATGATAACCACAAAGTGCCGTCATTGGATCTGTACAGGGCCACAAGCTGGTTGTTGCTCAGGGAGTATTCATCGAGACTGGAATTCAGATAATAGGTAAAAGTGCCGATATGTTTATTGTAAATATTCAATCCGCCATGATCAATGGCGATCATGAATACACCCTTTTCGACCTCCAGTATCGAGGAAACTTCATTTGAGATCAGATGACGGTTGGTATTGCCTTTCACGAAATGCTGAAAAGTTTCCTTCTCCTGATCGAAACAGTAAAGCCCGTTTTCAGTACAGAACCAGATGTTGTTATCAGAATCGACAAACACTTTGCAGTAACCAACGTGGAAGAGGTCCCTGTAATTATAAAACAGCTTATAGCTCTTTCCTGTTCGGGTTCGTGCGTCATATCGGATAAGTAATCCTTCCGGGGAACCCATCCACAGAAAGCCATTATGGTCCTCAGTAATTGTAGAGATATAATTGCTGCCTATATCGGCAGGATTTAGAGAATCATGCCGGAAGTGAACAAAGGAATCCGACTTACGGTCGTAAAGGTTCAATCCCCCACCTGCGGTACCTATCCAGAGGTTTTTCCTGGAATCCTCAAAAATTGCCCGGATGTTGTTGTCACTGATCGATCCTTTCTTCCCCGGCACATTTTCATAACAGATGAATATTTCCTTTTCCCTGTCAAACCGGTTTAAACCGCTGATGCCATTACCCACCCAGAAAGTCCCGTAACTGTCCTCAAAGAGTTCCACAATATAATTTGAGGCAATGGACATGGTATCTCCGGTATTGTGTTGATAAACAGTAAAGCTGAAACCGTCATATTTGTTAAGACCCATATCGGTTCCAAACCACATGAAGCCCATTTTATCCTGGTAAATGACGTGTACAATACCATTTGACAATCCGTCGTCAATTGTCAAATGTTTAAATATCATGGGATTGTTTTGGGATTGAGCTCCCAGGAAAACAAATAGCAGCAAGTATTGGAATCTGAAAGCCAACGAATCTATGCACGCCAAGAATCTTTTCATAGCACTCCTATTTTCCTGAGAAATCCCCCTGCACCATAAATTTAATCTTTTATTCAATATAAAATATTGATAAATGTAAGTTCAACAATAAATATGCTTCAAGGCAGCTCCTATCAGCAACAGCTTTTTCTGATCCAATATCTCGGACCATTTAAGAAACAATGCATAAAAAAAACCTGTATTTTTGACACCTGTTAAACCGTTTTGAGATTATGCCCTGGATCAACTATCATTCTCATTCCCTTTACTGCGACGGTAAAGCTTCTCCCGAAGAATTCATCAGGCAGGCCATTGCGGAAGGTTTCCCTGCCTATGGCTATTCTTCGCATGCACCTGTACCATTTGCCTCCAAATGGAACATGGCTGCGGATAAACTTGCTGAATACCTGGCAGAAATAGGCCGGATCAAGAAGGCGTATGGTGACAAAATACAGGTTTATGCCGGACTGGAGATAGACTACATCGAGGGGATCAGGGGACGAAGGTTTTCCGGACCAGACAATATATCGCTTGACTTTGCCATTGGTTCGGTACATTATATCGGACAATTTCCTGATCAATCCTACTTTTGCTTTGACGGTCAGCCTGAGGCATTTTTCAATGGGATCGAACTGCTGTACAGGAATGATTTCCGCAAAGCCATCACAGCCTATTTCCAATCGGTCATGCATATGACAGAGTTCGATCAGCCCGATATCATCGGCCACCTGGATAAGATCAAAATGCACAACAGCACCAGGGCGTATTTGGATGAAAGTGAAAAATGGTATACCGATCTGGTGGAGGAAACACTGGAGATCATCCTGCAACAGGATTGTATTGTAGAAGTAAATACCAGAGGACTTTACAAACACAATCCGCCCATGCTTTACCCGGGGATCAGCATTCTTAAACGAATTTTCCAGAAGAATATTCCGATCATCCTGAATTCGGATGCACACCAACCCGGGGAGTTATCCCTTGGATTTTCCCATGCCGCAGAATTGCTTCTTGACATTGGGTTCAGAAGTTTTCGTGTTTTACTGGATGACAGATGGCAGGATATTGCCTTTGATCAGAAAGGCCTTCTTATTTAAGAAGTTGGGTTACTCCGATTGTTCCGGTATGCGTCGACCTTTTTCATCATAATAGAACCATTTCCCGGTCCGCCGGTTATCCGTGAATTGTCCCTTTTCCCTGATCCTGCCATTGGCATAAATTATGTAAGACCCATCGAGAGCATCATTTTTATAATTGGCCTCAACAGTCTTTTTGCCGTTCTCATCCCAGAATTCCCATCTTCCTGATATCTGACCATAACTGTAGGAGCCTCTTCTCCTGATCTGCCCGTTTTTATACCAGGCGGTGGCTTTACCATGGAGAATTCCCTGCTTGTACGTGAACTCCTCTTTGATGAGACATGTATCGCTGAAAACAATCCTGCATTTTCCGGTAAAGGGCCTTGTACCCTTATCCGCATAGAAAATGTCCGACTTGATATCCGCCTCCGTTATGGTAACCTTACTTGAGCAGGCAACAGTCACCAGCATTATTATATACAAAATCCTTTTCATCGCTGCAACCAAGTTAATAGTAATGTTTCGTACTAATAACGCCAAATTGCAGCAAAGGGTTAAGAAATGTTGACGAACCCGAAGATATTGCTAATGAATTGGCAAGAAGAAATGATGAACAGGAATTGTTTATTTTCTCAGTGCGGCCTCTCTTGTCCAGTCCTCCGCCCGGCCCACAAACTTCATCCCCAGCACATAGCCTTTAAGCGTCATCTTGTTGTCATCACCATCAAACCACATGAAACAATCGTATGTCTTCCCGTTATCAGGATCATATACGGTACCGCCCTCCCACCTGTCTTTGCCGGCATTATAACTGAAGTCTTTCAGGATCATTAATCCCCAGATCTTTTTACTCTGCTGTTCTTTATCAGGATTGTTAACATCAAGTTTATCCTTATCTGTTTCAAGCCATTCCACTTTGCCGTAATATTTGCCGTTGGTGGCTTTAAAAATCCTTACCTGTGATGTTCCCTTGGCAGGCATCCAGATACCTACAATTTTATCAGCCTGGCTGTAAACAAAGGCGCATGAAAATGCAAAGCAAGCGATCAGCAAGATACTTTTCTTCATAATGAATAAGTTTAAGGTAAGACAATCTAGAATAAAGTTAATCTTTTCTCTGTAAAACAATAAATTCATAATCAAAATCCATGTCACCTATTTTTTCAGGCACTTCCCTGGAAATCTCCTCCCATTCACCGGGATTGATTTCCGGAAAGAAAGTATCTGCTTCAAAAGAATGATGCACCCTGGTGAGGTACAGCCTTGAGGCAATCGGTAGAAATTGCCGGTAAACCGAGGCACCGCCGATTACAAAGTTTTCCTTATTATCATCACACCGTTCAATGGCCTCCGCTATGGAGAAAACTGTTTCACATCCTTCAAACCGGTCATCGTGATTGTCTGAAATTACGAGATTCCTCCTGTTCTTTAAAGGGCCCCCGGGTAGAGAAAAAAAAGTATTCTTGCCCATAACAACGGTATGCCCCGTAGTAATCAGCCTGAAACGCTTCAGATCAGCCGGAATATGACACAGAAGCTTGTTGTTCTTCCCAATGCCATTGTTATCGGCAATAGCTACAATGATTGAAATCCTCTTCATGGTTAAAACATTACACCGAAATTGCTCCCTTGATATGCGGGTGGGGATCATAATTCTCCAGGATAAAATCCTGAAATGAGAATCCATTGATATCGTTTACCGCAGAATTAAGTTGCATAACGGGCAACGGACGGGGCGTTCGTACAAGCTGCAGCCTGACCTGGTCAATATGATTCTTGTAAATATGTGCATCTCCAAGCGTATGAATGAATTCCCCTGGTTTCAACCCGGTAACCTGTGCCACCATCAGCAGCAGGAGCGAATAGGACGCGATATTAAAAGGAACGCCAATGAAAATATCGGCACTTCGCTGATAAAGCTGACAGGACAACCTGCCTTTTGCAACGTAAAACTGAAAAAGCACGTGGCAGGGAGGCAGGGCCATGTTTTTCAGATCAGCAACATTCCAGGCACTCACAAGGTGCCTGCGTGAATCGGGATTTTCCCTAAGCGACCGGATCAGCAGCTCGATCTGATCAACAGAGCCACCGATGTAATCGGGCCAGCTGCGCCACTGGTAGCCGTAAATATGTCCAAGGTTTCCATCCTGGTCGGCCCATTCATTCCAGATACTTACATTATTGTCATTCAAATATTTAACATTCGTATCGCCCTTCAGAAACCACAGCAGTTCATAGATGATGGACCTCAGGTGAAGCTTCTTGGTAGTCATGAGGGGAAATCCGTCATCCAGATCAAAACGCATTTGGTAACCAAAAACACTCAGGGTTCCTGTTCCGGTCCTGTCATTTTTTTCCGCCCCGTTATCCAGGACATGCTGCAGTAAATCCAGGTATTGTTTCATCCGCTTGAACTAAAAAATGCGAAGTGTAAAAGTAATAAAGATATGGTCATTGGCCATGAGAGGCCGGACAAAGTTATTTACACGTGTTGATTTCTTTTAAGTAATTAACATTGAGGCGGCATCAAATTTTTAGTACTTTTAGCGAATAATTGTTCAACATGAGCAGGACTGTCCGATATATTATAACCGCGGTGGCAATAGTAGTTTTGGCCTTCCTGCTCTGGTATTTCAGCAATATTGTCATTTACATTATTGCCTCCCTGGTATTTGCCCTGATCGGCCGGCCTGTTTTCGACCTGCTTGAAAAGATCCGCTTCAGAAGGCTGTGCCTGCCCCCGGGTGTCCGGGCCGTGATCACGCTGATACTGCTGATTGCCGTCATCCTGTCGTTTTTTGGCTTGTTCATACCGCTGATCGTCAGCAAAGTTAATGCACTGTCGTCGATTGATCCGCAACGTATCTTGCAGGAATTCAGCGGTCCCGTTACGGCTTTTGAACAATTCATCAACAAATATAAAATTAAGCCCGTTGATTATTTTTCCCTCGAAGATCTCCTGCGCCGTGTGATGTCGAAAATTAACATCAACCAGGTGGCTTCCGTTTTTGGATCTGTAGCCGGCTGGCTGGGGAATATCACGGTAGCTTTCTTCTCCATTGCTTTCATAACCTTTTTCTTTCTGAAAGATGAAAAGATGTTTGCCAGGAATTTCCTGCTCCTGTTCCCCGATAAAAGTACGCAAGCTGTCAGCAATGCCATGCATTCAACCCAGAAGCTCCTTTCGAGGTATTTTATAGGTGTGGTTATAGAGGTAAGTGCCGTAGTCTTTTTAAGCACCCTGGGGCTGATCATCATAGGTTTCCCTTTCAGAGATGCATTGCTGATTGGTTTTTTAGCCGGTATTTTCAATATAATTCCCTACCTTGGACCTGTAATCGGGACCTTACTGGGCGTTTTCACAGGCATGGTAACTTTCCTCACCCGTGCAGGCGACGGTAATTTAATGGTTACGGCTGCCCTAACCGTTGTTGTTTTCATGATCGTACAATTCATTGATAACTGGTTTATTCAGCCCTATGTTTACTCAAACAGCGTTTACGCCCATCCCCTTGAGATTTTCCTTATCTTTCTGATGGCTGGCAGTATCGGCGGACTGGCCGGAATGATCCTGGCAGTTCCGGCCTATACCGTGCTCCGGGTATTTGCCAAAGAGTTCCTGAATAATTTTAAATTTGTGCAATCGCTAACCAAGAACATCTGAAAAAGTGCACCTCCGTAAACCATTCATAGTATTCTATCTGCTGATCTCGGTCATGATGTTTTCAGCTACCGGTCAGGTTTGCAATTTTACAGCAAGCAGTACAGAAGGTTGCACGCCTATGAAGGTCAAATTCCGTTTTACAACAACGGCTACAATTGATACGGTTGACAGCTTCTACTGGAATTTTGGCAACGGCGAAACCAGCAACCTCGAAGATCCGGATACGGTAGTCTACTCCGTACCGGGTGTTTATTCCCCGGCCCTTATATTTAACGGCAACACTGACCAGACGATCCTTAAAACTGATATGATCACCGTTCACCATACTGTACCAGCCAATTTTACCTATTATGATTCGGTGACCTACAATGTTTATGTATTTGAACATTCGGAGCCCCTGGATCCAGGTGTAAGTTATACCTTCACCTGGGACATTGAAACTTTTTCACCCCGTACCGGTCCGCGTCAGATTGTCACTTTCCCGTCCATGGACACGTTCACGGTTGCATTGACCGTTACGGATGATCTGGGTTGCTCAAGCATCACGGTACAGGAAGTACTGGTGATGGAAGATATTACGGTGCAGAACGTGTTCTCACCAAACGATGATTTTGTCAATGATCTCTTCCTGATCACCAGCAATGGGGGCTTCCCGATAAAGGTCAGGATCTTTACCCGCGCAGGTATACTTGTTTTCGAAGCCGAAGGCACTACCATCACCTGGGATGGCAGAACTGCATCGGGTCAGCAGCTGAATCCCGGTATCTATTTTTATGCTATTGAAGCGCTTAAGGGTGACCCTAACAAACGTTATTCAAAAACAGGATTTCTTTATATGTACAAGTGATGCGTGATAACTGAAATCGCAAGCTGCTCAGCAAGATATTACCAATTATGTTAGGGTCAACACTTAGAATCACCTTTGCTTTTTCCATCCTGTTACTGGTTTATACATCCGGTACACGTTTGCCTGCGCAGGATACAACCAAACACAGGCCAAAGATCGGGCTGGTTCTTAGCGGAGGGGGGGCAAAGGGACTTGCCCACATTGGCGTTCTGAAAGTTTTGGAGGAAGCGGGTATTGTGCCTGATTACATCAGCGGAACCAGTATGGGAAGTATCGTTGGAGGCCTTTATGCCATAGGTTATTCAGCTGCTGACCTCTCTAAGCTCAATAACAGCATAGACTGGTCGGTGCTGCTATCCGACAATATTCCTCTTCGAAACATCGCCCTCGATGAGAAACATGATTACAAGCGTTACCTGATTGAACTACCAGTGCGCCAGAAAAAGGTCATGCTCCCCCCCGGATTGCTTGAAGGTCAGAATCTGTCGCTTTTATTATCGGGATTAACTTGGAGAACCGCAGGCATCGATTCATTTGACAATTTCACCTATCCTTTCCGATGCGTAGGTACAGATATCATCAATGGCGAAATTGTCGACTTCGATTCCGGGGATTTGGCCTTGGCTTTGAGGGCCAGCATGGCCATTCCGAGTGTTTTCACTCCTGTGGTACTTGATACCAGCAGGGTAATTGTCGATGGTGGTGTGATCAGAAACTTCCCCGTTGACGAAGTGTTGCAGATGGGCGCAGACATTGTGATCGGTGTGTACACAGGATTTAATGAAAATGTCACCTCCAGCGACCTGAATTCCCTGGACAAGATCCTGAGCCGGGCAACCGGCAGCTATGGAATTTACGATTCGAAAGAACAGGCCCGCAAGGTTGACCTGTTAATCGGCCTTGAATTGCCTGGTTATACATCGGCTGATTTTAACAAGAGTGCGGAAATTGAAAAAGCAGGGGAAACAGTTGCCCGGGAACATTTCCGTGAGCTGAAAGCACTGGCCGACAGTCTCAGATCCTATGGCAAACCAGACAAGCCGGCTCCCCTCCCCGAAAGAGACAGCATTTTTGTTACAAAGGTCAGGGTAAATGATTTGCATTTTTATGACCAAAGCCTGGTTTACGGCAAGCTGAATATCATGAGAAACAGCTACATGACCCGGCAGGAACTGCAGGAGGGAATCGAAAGATTATTCGGGACTTTGTATTTTGATAAGCTTACCTACCAGTTTGTTAAAGATGGCAATGGATTCATACTCAACATGATTGCCAAAGAAAAACCACCCTCATCATTCAGAACCTCCGTTCATTATGACAATTTCTACGGTGCGGGAATGGTGATCAACTATACACAGAGTAATTTTCTGATCTCCGGCACCCGACTGACTGCAGCCATAGATATAAGCGAATACCCGCAGGCCAGGCTGTACTACCGTAAATATGCCGGACCCAGAATGAATATTCTGGCAGGTTTTGAGAGTTGCCTGGAATCCAATCTCATACCGGGATACCTCGATGGAGATGAAGTAGGGTATCTCCGTCAAAATCATTTCACCACGGAACTCTCCATCAAAAACAGCTTCGACCTCAACCACAGCGCAGGGATTGGTTTGCTTTTCGAATATTCCGCCGTTTACCCTAATAAATCCATGCAAACGCTTTATCCCGAAGCCTTTAATTTCAAAAGGTATGGTTTCGCAGGTTTTGGACTGGCAGCCAGTTATGGCATGAATACCCTGGATGACCTGCTTTATCCCTTTGAGGGGACTCAGGTGGAGATTTACCTGAAAGGAATTTACAATCCCATGCTCGATCTGAAATACCTTTCCGATACGGTTGCATCAGATGCCTCGCTGCAATCATTCAGCAAACTATATGTGAATGTGGATCATTATGGCCCCTTGGGACCCAAATTGAATTACAATGTCGGATTCTCCCTCGGACTGAGCACGGATGACTACATCGCATCGGACTATTTCTTTGTTGGTGGTAACAAAAATAACCTGCGGCGCAACCACATCCCCTTTGTCGGTTATAGCCTTGGCGAGATCATTGGCCCTGATTTCATACGACTGAAGCTGGGCATGAATTACCGGCTTTACAAAAACCTGCAGCTTGAAATCCTGGGCAACGGCATGCTATCTTCCGACAGTTTTCAGGAAATGACAGATGCACTTGTTGAGTTCAGCAAGGAATCCTTCCATGTCGGTTATGGCGGCGGATTTACCTATAATACTCCCCTAGGTCCGTTAAACGTCTTCCTCGCGGGCAATAACAAGGACTCCCGTCTTACCTGGTACATCAATTTTGGATTTACCTTCTGATTAAAATCTTTTGCTGATGATCTCCCAGTCGAGTATGTTCCAGAATGCCTGGAGATAATCGGGCCTTCTGTTCTGGTAATCGAGATAATAGGCATGCTCCCATACATCGCAGGTCAGAATAGGTACCATACCATTTCGCAACGGATTGCCGGCATTGGGTTCCTGCACAATTTCGAGTGACCCGTCGGGTTTCCTGACGAGCCAGGCCCAACCAGAGCCAAAAAGAGTCACGGATGATTTTGTGAATTGTTCCTTAAAATTGCCGAATGAACCAAAGGAATTGGCGATGGCGGTGGCCAGTTGGCCCGACGGTTCGCGCGGCCCGGCAGGTGAAAAGCTCTCAAAGTAAAAGGTATGGTTCCAGATCTGAGCGCCATTGTTGAAAATGCCCCCATCTGCTTCCTTGATTATCTGATCCAGGGTGGCTTGCTCAAATCTTGTACCTGGTATCAGGTTGTTCAGGTTATTCACATAGGCCTGATGATGCTTGCCATAATGAAAATCGATCGTTTGTTTCGAAATGTAAGGCTGTAAAGCATCCGGTGCATAGGACAATTTGGGTAATTCGAATGGCATGATTGTGGGTTTTTAAAGTTTGTTACCCACAAGATAGTGAATTCAAGGAAGATTTCAAAGAAAAAACAGGCTATGATTGTTGTGGCTGCAACTGACCACTTTATTTAAACCTTCTCCCTGCTTCCTCCCAGTTTACCACGTTCCAGAATGCCGCCAGGTATTCGTTGCGCCTGTTTTGGTATTTCAGGTAATAGGCATGTTCCCAAACATCTACACCCAGAATTGGAGTGCCCTTTGTTTCGGCCAGATCCATCAACGGGTTGTCCTGGTTAGGCGTTGAAGTGATTTTCAGATCATCACCTGCCTTTATCAGCCAGGCCCAGCCCGATCCGAAACGGGTCATCCCGGCATTGGAAAACTGCTCCTTGAACTTATCAAATGATCCGAAATAACGGTTGATGGCATCCAAAAGGTCACCTTTGGGAAGCCCGCCGCCGTTGGGAGTCATAACTGTCCAAAACAATGTATGGTTGAAGTGCCCGCCGCCGTTATTCCTCACTGCGACAGGCAACTTGGATACACCGGTCATCAGTTCAGCCAGAGTCCTATTTTCCATGTCGGTCCCGGCAATGGCATTGTTAAGGTTGTTTATGTAAGCCTGGTGATGCTTTGTATAATGTATTTCCATGGTTCGAGCATCAATATGCGGTTCAAGCGCCGCATATTCGTATCCTAATTTTGGAAGTTCAAAGGCCATAACGTTTACTTTTAATTGTGTTTATTTTTATTTAGACTATTTTTAATTAGTATTGCAGGAATAACATTTGTTAAACCGGAATGTTTACAATTCCGGTCAGAAATAGTTTATTTTGTTAAAGAAATTATGCTGACAGTTTTTTACACCATCGTTATTCACCTGTTTTACCTCCTGGTGCTTGTTATTTCTCCGTTCAATAAAAAGGCACGGCTATGGATCAACGGCAGGAAATCCTGGAGAAAAAGTCTGCAAAAATGGCAGCATACGGGTTCACCGACTATTTGGTTCCATGCTGCTTCATTGGGAGAATTCGAACAAGGCAGACCATTGATGGAAGCGTTCAAAAGGCAGATGCCCGGATCAAGCCTGGTAGTGACTTTTTATTCCCCCTCCGGATTTGAGATCAGGAAGAATTACCCGGAAGCAGATCTGGTCTGCTATTTGCCGCTCGATACACCGTACAATGCGCGCGATTTCCTGAGCCTGGTAAGGCCCGATATGGCATTCTTCATCAAGTATGAATTCTGGCATTTTTACCTGAAATACCTGTGCCGGTCAGCCATTCCGGTTTACCTGGTTTCAGGGATCTTCAGGCCAAACCAGGCGTTCTTTCGCCGGGTGGGTCAATGGTCCCGCAAAAGGCTTTCATTTTTCACGCACTTTTACCTGCAGGATCTGAATTCCTGCCGGCTTTTAAATTCCATCGGACTGTACAATACCACCGTTGCAGGGGACACGCGTTTCGACCGGGTAATAACAATTGCCGGCCTGGCCGCAAACAATGAAATAGCCGGCGCATTCTCGCAGGGGACTTTTTGTATTGTTGCAGGTAGCACATGGCCTGAGGATGAGGAATTGCTGATCATGTACATCAACTCTGCGGATGCCGCGGTCAGGTTCATTATTGTTCCTCATGAAATAGAAATGGCGCATATCAACCGGATTGCCTCACAGCTCAGCAAGAGCCATATCCTGTATTCACAAGCTTCGGTCAGCAATGTACGTGATAAACAGGTGCTCATCCTTGATAACATAGGGATGCTTTCCTCCCTTTACCGCTATGGTCAGCTGGCTTATGTCGGCGGTGGTTTCGGCAAGGGTATTCATAACATACTGGAAGCCGCCGTTTACGGTATCCCGGTTATATTCGGACCGAATTTCGGAAAATCCAGGGAGGCGCGAGAATTGACCGAATCCGGTGGCGCTTTCACAGTAAATTCTCAACATGCCCTTAATGAGATCTTTGACCGGTTGTTTACCAATCCTGGTGAACGGTCTCAGGCTGCCGTGCAGGCAAAAAACTACATCAATGCCAACATCGGTGCCACTGCCCGTATTGTGCAGCACGTCTTGCAGAATCAATCCCTTCGCCAGTGAATGTCTACCTTTATTCCCGACAATGATATCAACAGAAAACTATAAGGTGCTGCTGTCCCGTTTCAAGGATTATATCACTTCTCTCAGGGTGCCGGATGCCTTTTCACGTCGGCACATCGACCTGAAAGTTGAGCACACCTATCATGTAATCAGCAATATTCAGCAAATTGCACGGCTTACGGGATTTTCGGAAGCCGATATCAGGCTGGCCAAGACTATTGCCCTTGTTCATGATATCGGACGGTTTCAGCAGTTTATCACCTATGCCACATTTGATGATGCAGTATCCATTAACCATGCCGAGCTGGGAATCAAAATTTTGCATGAATCAGGCTTCTTTGACGGAATGACCGGGCATGCCGATTACCCGGTCATTATCCGGTCGGTCCTGAATCACAATGTAGCCGTTGTAAACCCGGCACTGGACGATAGAACATTCCTTTTCACCAGGCTGTTGCGCGACGCTGATAAGCTCGACATTTGGGAGATACTGACCATCCGGAACGTGGTGAACAGGATCCTGGAGGAAACGGAACAGGACGCATACGAAGTGCCGGATGAAATAGTGACATGTTTCCGTAACAGCCTTACTGTGCCGCCGGAATTGGCACAGTCAATGAATGATTATCGTCTGTTGCGCCTGAGCTGGATATACGACATGAACTTCCCTGCCACGTTTGCTCTGATCATAAAAAGGGAGTATGCTGCAAGGATTCTGGCAAAGATCCCGCCATCAGGGAAAAAAGATACCATTGCTGGAATCATCCGGCAGTATATTGTACAGCACGCAGGGTGATATGCCTGTGAGGGGTGAAAACCCTGCAGCAGTTTATTCACTTCCCGGTAAGGCTTTTTATCAGGTCTACTTCCTCCTGCTTATAAGGTGTGCCATCTTTCCTGAATATATCATGAAACCATAGGTCAGGTTCTGATCCGTCGGGCATGGGCGCATCCCAGGCGTAGATTGTATTGGTTTTACCCGAAACCAGTCCCCAGTTGATTGCCCCGATATTTTCAGCTTTGAGCATTGGCATGATGTTATCGAAACGGCTGTTGTGCTTGCGTGCCATATATTCGGTGCATATCATAGGCCGGCCATACACGCGCAATGAATCGATAGCCTTCCTGTGTAGTGAATCGTTCTGGTACTGGTGATAGGTGATCACATCGGAGTTCCCGAGCTGGTAACCATTCAGGTCACCCAGCATGGCATTCCACACTGCCGACGAAAGTGGCTGTGATGGATTTGCTTCGCGTCCCCAGCGGAAGACCTTTTGCAGCAGATTCATGGAACGGTTGCCATAACCTGAATTCCCGGGCTCATTGTAAAGGTCCCAAAGAACGATCCGGGTATCCTGCGAGAATCGTTTCATGACATCCTTGACATACATTTCAAGTCCGGTAAACAGGGTGGTGTCCTCGAACAAAATATCCCCGGGATCGCGTACCCAGCCCGAATTGTGGATCCCAGGCCTTGGTTCGGGTTGTTTGCCGGTCCTGTAAGTCGGATTCCAGCAATCATCAAAAAACACAAAAATTGTCCGGATCCCATGCTTGTCGGCAATTCTAAGATATTGGCCCATCCTGTCCTTGAAGCCGGCAGTATCTACCTCCCAGGCAAGGTGATGGAGGTAAACACGCATTACATTCATACCGATGGATGCTGCCCAGCCCAGTTCGCGATTGATGGTGGCGGTATCAAAAGTTTCGGCCTGCCACATTTCCAGCTGGTTAATGGCGGTACTGGGAATAAAATTACAGCCCCGTAGCCACCCTTGATGCTGGTACCAGTTATTGGCCTGTTCTTTGCTCCAAACTTCACGGGGTTTGATTTCCGCAGCGGGTTTGCAACCCAGCAGACAGGTGAGGATCACGAGTACTGATAAGATGTTTAAGCTTTTCATCATGCGTTTTATTAGGATCATTTAGTGTTGATTTTCACTTTTTATTGTAAGAAACGGAACAGGAACGGTCAGGTTTAAAAACGTGATATCCTGTTGTGTTTCGTAATCTGAAAAAGAATAAGGGTAATCAGTTCTCCGGTAGATCCTGTTTTTGTCAGGCACATCCGTCATGGCAAAATCCAGAACTGCTCCCTTCATAAGATCCTGGTGGTCAATCCATGTCCTGGAATACTCTTCGCCATTCAATTTCAACGAACTGATATACCGGTTGGCCGGGTTGTTCTCCGGTGCATTGACCACTATCTCGTTGCCGTTTTCCAGGGTCAGTATGATCTTCTTAAACAGCGGAGCACCAATCACATACTGGCTGGTTCCGGGACAAACCGGGTAAAAACCCAGGGCTGAGAAAACATACCAGGCAGAGGTCTGACCGTTGTCTTCATCTCCACAATATCCATCAGGGGCCGGTGTATACAAGCGGTCCATAATTTCGCGCAACCAGTATTGGGTTTTCCATGAGGCCCCGGCATAGTTATACAGGTATACCATATGCTGAATTGGCTGGTTGCCGTGTGCATAGTTTCCCATATTCATGATCTGCATTTCACGGATTTCATGAATGGGATACCCGTAATAGCTGTCATCAAAAACAGGTGGAACAACAAAAACGGAGTCGAGCATGGAAACAAACTGCTTATCACCCCCCATCAGCCCGATCAAACCTTTGATATCATGAAAAACCGACCAGGTGTAATGCCAGCTGTTGCCCTCCGTATAGGCGTCCCCCCATTTGAAAGCACTGAAAGGTGACTGGAAGGAGCCATCGAGATTACGACCACGCATTAGTTTTGATTCCGGATCAAACACATTCCTGTAATTGCCGCACCTGGCAGCAAACCTGTCAATCTCATCACGCGGCCGATCCAGGGCTTTTGCCAGCTGCCATATGGTAAAATCGTCGTAAGCATATTCCAGGGTGCGGGCGACATTCTCGTCGATCTTTACATTGTAAGGAATGTAACCGATGTCGTTGTAATATTTCACGCCTTTGCGTCCGACAGAGCTCAGGGGGCCTTCATTTTCCGAGTTCTTGAGGATCGCTTCATACAGTGTGTTAATATCATATCCCCTGATGCCCTTAAGGTAGGCATCCGCAATGATGGCAGCCGAATTTGATCCGATCATGCAATCGCGGTGACCCGGACTGGCCCATTCAGGAAGCCAGCCGCTTTCGAGGTAGGCATTTACCAGTCCCTCCTGGATCTGTGCATTTAGGCTCTGTTCCATCAGATTAAAAAAGGGGAATGCAGCCCTGAAGGTGTCCCAGAAACCATTATCCGTAAACATATAGCCCGGAAGGATCTTACCGTTATATGGACTGTAATGCATTACCTTTCCGTCGGCATCCAGCTCATAGAACTTCCGGGGGAAGAGCATGGTCCGGTATAAACATGAATAGAAGGTCCTTGTTTGATCAGGCGATCCGCCCAATGCCTGCATCCTGCCAAGCTCATGGTTCCAGGCGGCCTTTGCCTCCTCTCTGACGGCATCAAAATCCCTGTTCCCGATTTCGCCCAGGTTGCGCTCGGCCTGTTCGGCACTGATGAAGGATGACGCCACCCTGGCATGGATGCATTCTCTTTTACGGGTTGTAAAATGCAGCAGCACACCCGTATGATTGCCCTCAGTTTCATGTGCATGTTGAACAACACGGCCATCCAGCCATACCGATGCATCGGCAAAAGCTTTGTCGAACCGGATAACAAAATAATTTCTGAAGTTTTCCGGTACACCTCCGCTGTTCCTTGTGGTGTAACCGATAACTTTGTTCTCAGCCGGAATGATTTTTACAAAGGAACCCTTGTCAAAAGCATCAATGAGTACATAGGAACTGTCGGATTCCGGGAATGTGAAACGGAACGCTGCTGCCCTTTCCGTGGGTGCCATTTCGGCCAGCACATCGTAATCAGCCAGGTAAACGCTGTAATAATACGGCCGGGCAATCTCGGCCTTGTGAGAAAACCAGCTTGCTCGTTTATCTTCATCAATACTGGGGGTGCCTGTTTCCGGCAGTATGGAAAACTGCCCGTAATCATTTATCCAGGGACTGGGCTGGTGTGTTTGCTTGAATCCTCTGATCTTATCAGCATCGTAAGTATATGCCCATCCGTCCCCCATTTTCCCGGTTTGCGGTACCCAGAAATTCATTCCCCAGGGTCGGGCAATGGCGGGATAAGTATTCCCGGCTGAAAGACTGAATTTCGATTGTGTGCCCATCAGCGGATTCACCAGGTCAGCAGGATCCGTGACCGGGCTGTAAGACTGGGGGAACACCATCTCAGGTAAAAGGGAGAGGAGTAGGATGATTGAATATCTCATAATTTTATACAATTGAGACCATAAATTAATGAAAAATGGATACCCCGTGTAAAATTCTGATGCTGACGGAAGATTCTTCAATACAGCATCACTTCCGATCGCCTTTCCCCTTGATTCCTGCTTCTTCAATCCACATTCTTTAATCCCGGATCAACCTTCTTCCTTCTCCTTGCGTATGCCAGGATCAGCCCCAGGGCAATGGAAAGATAAGCTGCCACAATGATCCTGTATTGTGCAGGCAACATGAAGTTAATGGTCTGTACCGGGATCCAGAAGAAAGGTATGGTCCTGCCTACCACGAAACGAAAGAATTCAAGCCAGTCGATTTGCGACATGACCATTCCCAGGGTTGGTCTCTGGCCTTCTGCGTAACGGTCGATCCAGGTATCCGAAATTCGGTGTACAGCCATGAAAACCGGTCCAAAAGTCAGGTTCAGCAACGTTCCGATATAAAAAGCTTTCAGAAGTCTGCCGGTGAATCCCGGGGCGTCAGGCAGCAGACCTTTTTGAACAATCCCGTACACACCTTCGGAAAACAAACCAAACATCAGCACAATACTGATCCCCACAAATCCCCACACAACTGCTTTATAATACAGTCCGGCCGGTTTCTGCCATCTGCCTGAAATAATCCGCAGGGTCAGCAATTCCCCCATGGTGGCCAGAACCGCAAACTTGATAAATCCCATGACATAGGGATGTGCAGTCGTAACCCGCAAAAACAACTGCCGTAAGTCCGGCACAACAAGAAATGCCGTTACAGCGCAGAGGCAGGCCGCCCAAAGAAAATCACCGCGTTTTATCATGATTTGTCCGTCTCCGATTAAATTACAGAAGTTTTGCCAGATCTTCTGGTGTATCAATCCCGAAACTTTCGCTGGCGGTAATTTTAACGGCAATCCTGTAACCATTTTCAATCCATCGGAGCTGTTCAAGCGATTCGGCCAGTTCTAAAGGGGACTGCGGCAAGGCGGTGATTTCAGGAAGGATGTCACGTCTGAAGCCATATAACCCGATATGCCTGTAAAAGGTGTGGGAGGCAAGCCAGCTATCGGGCTCCCTGCCGCAAAGAAAAGGAATAGTGGAACGGCTGAAGTAAATGGCTTCCAGGTTTTTATTTACAGTGACCTTGGGCCGGTTGGGATCAAATAGTTCCTCGGCTGAACATATGGCTTTAACAAGGGTGGCAATCTGGGTTTTACCGCTGTAAAAACACGACTTCACCAGTTCCAGCTGCTCCGGTTCAATAAAGGGCTCATCACCCTGCACATTCAGCACAACATCATAAGTCCCGCTTCCATCTTTTTCAACGTTCCGTAAAGCCTCTGCACAACGGTCGGTTCCGCTTTTATGAGATTCCGAGGTCAATACAGCTTTACCGCCGAAGTTCTTTACCGCCTTAAATATCCGATCATCATCAGTGGCCACGAATACCGTTTCAATGGCTTTGGAAGCCTGCTCGTATACCCGCTGGATCATTGTTTTCCCATGGATTAGGGCGAGGGGCTTCCCCGGGAAACGGGTGGAGGCATAGCGCGCCGGAATGATACCGATAAACCGTATTGATTTAAGCATATAAAACATGAATATTTGACAGATGCAAATTACAAAAAAACTATTAATATTGTAATTTTGTCAGCTGTTGACACAAGAAAATTCCGGAGAACATCATGGAAAAGCCTGATATTCTTAAGATCAAGCAACGCTTTGGCATAATTGGAAACTCATCGGGACTTATCCGGGCGATTGATATTGCGGTACAGGTGGCACCCACCGATCTGTCTGTTTTGATTACCGGAGAAAGCGGCGTTGGTAAGGAAGCCATTCCCCAGATTATCCACCAGTTCAGTTCGAGAAAGCATGGAGCCTATATTGCGGTAAATTGTGGCGCCATCCCTGAGGGAACAATTGATTCAGAACTGTTTGGACATGAAAAGGGGTCTTTCACTGGTGCTTATGAAAGCAGAAAAGGATACTTCGAAGTGGCTAACAATGGCACCATTTTCCTGGATGAAGTCGCTGAGCTGCCTTTATCCACGCAGGTCAGATTGTTGCGAGTGCTGGAAACCGGTGAATTCATGCGGGTAGGATCTTCCAAGGTAATCAAGACCAATGTAAGGGTGATAGCTGCCACCAATGTTGATGTCGGCAAAGCCATTCAGCATGGAAAATTTCGCGAAGACCTTTTCTACCGGTTGAGTAGCGTTCCGATTGAGATCCCTCCCTTGCGACAAAGAAGAGAGGATATCCCTTTGCTCTTCAGGAAGTTTGCGGTGGATTTTGCCGATCGTAACAGGATGCCTGCCATATCATTGACCGATGATGCACAGGATATGCTGGTAAATTACCGTTGGCCGGGAAATATCAGGCAGCTGAAGAATATCGCCGAACAGATTTCGATTATCGAAGAGAAACGGCTGATTACGGCAGATGTAATGCGCCTTTATCTTCCGGATTATGTCGAGTCGAAATTGCCTGCTGTTTTTGACACGGTAGACCAGAAGACGTTCACAACCGAAAGGGAAATCCTTTACAAGATCC
>DIAS01000126.1:1361-5150 GCA_002415855.1 Bacteroidales bacterium UBA5072 | reverse complement strand
AAAGGGAAATCCTTTACAAGATCCTTTTTGATATGCGAAATGACATGAATGAACTGAAAAAGTACGTTCATGAAAACGCCCATAAGACTGTTGCGGATGCTGAGCTGCATTCAGGCACCCATGTGATGCCCAAGTACGTACATGATGTCGAACCTATCATACCCGAAGAAAAACCAGTCCGGAAATTTGACATGCAGCGCGATACCATTGACGATATTCAGGACACACAGGAAATCATCGAAGAGTCGCTCTCACTGGCAGACAAAGAAGTTGAACTGATAAGAAAGGCTCTTGAAAAGCATGGCGGAAAACGCAAACATGCAGCAGGAGAGCTTGGTATTTCAGAAAGAACGCTATACAGGAAGATTAAGGAATACAATATTGAATAGATGATCTTAAGTTTCACCACCATGAGCAGGCTAAAAGCCCTTATGATTATCGGGATCTGTGGTACCATCTGCAGTTCCTGCTTTAAAATGAACTATTCTACAACCGGGGCATCCATTCCTGTTGAAGCAAAAACTGTATCGGTGCAGTATTTCGAAAATATGGCCCGGATTATCGAGGCCGGACTGAACCAACAGCTTACAGATGAACTGAAAGACTATATTCAGAGCAATACCAACCTGACCCTGGTAAACGGAATTGGCAACTGTGATTTTGAAGGTTCAATCACCACCTACGAACCCAGTAAACCTGTTGCCATCACCTCTGATGACCAGGCTGCCATGAACAGGTTCACCATTGGCATCAAGATTAAATTTACCTGTGACGTGAAACCGGAACTGAATTTTGAAACCAGTTTTTCACGGTATGAGGATTACAATTCGAGCAACGATTTCAACCAGGTCAAAGAGGATCTCACAACAATAATCCTGAGAAGACTTATCGAAGATGTATTTAATAGAGCCTTTGTTAACTGGTAGCCATACACTTATATGCAAAAAAGTGAACTGATTTCCTTCATCCTGCATCCCGATGAGCTTAACCGGGACACCTTGGATGGAATCCTCCGGCTAAAGGGGCAATTCCCTTTTTTCCAGACTGCCCGTTTGCTGGCCGTGAAGAACAGGTTCCTTTCAGGAGACGAGGGCTACCGTGCTGAAATTGAGGAAGCTGCTGCTTTTGTCACAGATCGCAGAGTGCTGTATGACCTGATCTATCCGCTGACAGATGCTGTTGCAGAGCAGTCGCCGGGGCCCGACCAGACAATGAAAGAGCCGTCAATCCCTGACTCGCCGCCTACCCTGCGAGACAATATCAATGATCTTCTCTCCATGCAGCTTCATGAACTGGAACTGGTTGATCCTGATGAAGCAGGGCTCGAGCCCGAGGTGGTATTTGATGTGGATACCCAGTACAGTGAAGAAGAATCACAGGAATTGCTCACCCTCGACCCGGGTGATAATGCACCTCCCACAGCTGATGTTACCCCCGATGCTGATTCCAGAAAGCTGATCGATAAATTCATTGAAGCAAATCCCCGTATGGAGCCTCGTCAGGATGATCATCCCCAAATTGACATTTCCGAAGACAGTGTGAAGGAGAATGATGGGATTTTTACTGATACACTGGCCAAAATATATGTCAGACAGGGGCTTTACAGCAAGGCGATCTTTGCTTATGAAAAATTAATTTTGAAATATCCGGAAAAAAGTGATTACTTTGCGGATCAGATTGAAGAAATCAAAAAGTTAACCAATAATCAGTAAATCAATATAATATGTACGGACTTCTTACAGGCATAATTCTCTTTGTTTGCATACTGCTGATTCTAATTGTACTGGTTCAGAATCCAAAAGGGGGAGGATTGGCCTCAAGTTTTTCATCATCCAACCAGTTTATGGGTGTGAAGCGCACAGCCGATTTTGTTGAGAAAGCAACATGGGGTTTTGCAGCAGCCCTGTTCCTGCTTAGTGTTACTGCCACCATGATCCCCAGGGAAGTACCTGCAGAGACCCAGTCGAAGATCCAGAATCAGATCGAAAACACTGCGGTTGATCCGGAAAGACTGCCAAACTATCCCACTTCGCCGACTGACCAGCCTGCTGAACAGCAGCCTGCTGAACAGCAGCCCCAAGAGCAGTAGAGGATCATTGGCATGTGTCTCTGATCACGGGCGGACCATCCCGAAATATATCGGAAGTGTCAGTATGTCATAAATGCTGACACTTTTTTTGTTCGATGATATGTAAATTTTATTTTTGTATAATACTGATTAACTTGGTTTTCGATGATACGATCGACATCTAATGCTGTCAGCCAGCTGAAATTATGTCAATAAAACAGGTTCCGGTATCCCAAAAAACACCTTTGGCATAATATTCGATAATTGGAAAGCACATTAAACTTGAAGTTTAACTCTAAAATTAATTATAAACATGGCAAATATTAAAGGCAAAGTAAATTCAGGTAAGGTTTTGATTAAACCTTTCCCGGCTGAGGAAAAGACAGCCAGTGGAATTATTATTCCTGATTCCGCAAAGGAAAAACCCCAAAAAGGTGAAGTAGTAAAAGTAGGTGAAGCAAAGAAAGATGAACCTGTTATTGTAAAAGCCGGAGACGTTGTGCTTTACGGCAAATACTCAGGTACAGAGTTGACGATCGACGGCAACGATTACCTGCTTATGAACCAGTCCGATATACTTTATGTTGAATAATCTTGAAAATACTAAATATTAGAAAATATGGCAGCAAAAGAAATTAAATTTAACATTGAAGCTCGGGACCTGCTTAAAAAAGGGGTTGACCAGCTTGCCAACGCAGTAAAAGTGACCCTGGGCCCGAAAGGACGCAATGTCATTCTCGACAAGAAATTTGGTGCACCTGTCGTAACCAAGGACGGCGTAACAGTAGCCAAGGAGATTGAACTCGAAGAGGCCTTCGAAAACATCGGTGCCCAACTGGTAAAAGAAGTCGCATCGAAAACCAACGATGATGCCGGTGATGGAACCACCACTGCCACAGTGCTGGCGCAGTCAATTGTCACAGTCGGTCTGAAGAATGTAACAGCCGGTGCCAATCCGATGGACCTTAAAAGAGGCATTGACAAAGCTGTTGCCGAAGTTGTAAACGAACTGAAGAAACAATCCCATAACATTGGCGACGACATCACCAAGATTGAGCAGGTAGCTTCCATTTCAGCCAACAATGATCACAGCATTGGCAAACTTATTGCCGAAGCCATGAGCAAGGTAAAAAAGGAAGGCGTTATTACTGTTGAAGAGGCAAAAGGCACTGAAACGCATGTGGATGTTGTTGAAGGGATGCAGTTTGACCGTGGTTATATTTCTGCCTATTTTATCACTGATCCCGACAAGATGGAAGCTGTGCTTGAGAATGCACTGATCCTGCTTACGGACAAAAAGGTCTCCACGATGAAAGACCTGCTGCCTGTGCTTGAACCAATCGCACAACAAGGCCGTCCTTTACTCATTATTGCTGAGGATATCGACGGTGAAGCTTTGGCAACGCTGGTTGTCAATAAACTAAGGGGTTCCTTAAAGATTGCTGCTGTAAAGGCTCCTGGTTTCGGCGACAGGAGGAAGGAAATGCTCGAGGACATCGCTATCCTTACGGGTGGTGTTGTGATCTCTGAGGAAAAAGGTCTGACCCTCGACGGTGCAAAACTTGATATGCTGGGCAAATGCGAGAAAGTTGTGATCGACAAGGAAAATACAACCATCGTGAATGGTGCAGGTGAAAAGAAGAACATTGAAGGCCGTATCAAGCAGATCAAGTCGCAGATGGAAACAACAACCTCTGATTATGACAAGGAAAAACTTCAGG
>DIAS01000126.1:0-1107 GCA_002415855.1 Bacteroidales bacterium UBA5072 | reverse complement strand
GAAAAACTTCAGGAAAGACTGGCCAAACTTGCCGGAGGTGTTGCAGTTCTTTATGTAGGTGCTGCTTCCGAAGTTGAAATGAAAGAGAAGAAGGCACGCGTAGAAGATGCGCTTAATGCAACCCGTGCTGCTGTTGAAGAAGGCATTATCCCGGGTGGCGGTGTTGCCTACATCAGGGCCATCAAGGCTATTGAAAAGCTTACGGGTGATAATGAAGATCAGAATACCGGTATCTCCATTATCAGGAGAGCACTTGAAGAACCAACCCGTCAGATCGTTGAAAACGCAGGTCTGGAAGGTTCCGTGATTGTTCAGAAGATCAAGGAAGGTAAAGACGATTTCGGATATAATGCTCAGGATGACAAATACGAACATTTGTACAAGGCCGGCGTTATCGATCCGACAAAAGTTGCCCGCGTGGCACTCGAAAATGCTGCTTCCATTGCAGGTATGTTCCTTTCCACCGAATGCGTGGTTGCTGAGAAACCTGAAAAAGAAGCCCCGGCCCCGATGGGTGGACCCGGCGGAATGGGTGGCATGATGTAATATAAAAAAATCCCGCCAATGGCGGGATTTTTTTTAACTCTCAATTAATTTGAATCCTTTCCCGTGCACGTTGATGATCTGAACCCTGGGATCATCTTTGAGGTATTTTCTGAGCTTGGCAATATAAACATCCATGCTGCGTGCATTGAAATAATTGTCGTCCACCCAGATCGTCTTCAGTGCAAAATTCCTGTCGAGTATCATATTCTTGTTCGCACAGAGCAGCTTCAACAGGTCCGACTCTTTGGTGGTAAGCTTGTGTTCGGTGGTTCCGTATTTCAATAACTGGGTATTGGGCAAAAAAATGTAATTGCCAATTTTATATTCCGACTGCTGAACACCGGCGATATCCTTTTTTGTCCTCCGGATAATTGCCTCAACCCTGAAAAGCAGTTCCTCCATGCTGAAGGGCTTACAGATATAATCATCAGCACCTGCCTTGAAACCCTCGATAATGTCCTCTTTCAGCGATTTTGCGGTCAGGAAGATGATGGGAATCTCGGCATTGGTCATGCGAATTTCCCTGGCCAGTGTGTAACCATCCTTAACCGGCATCATCAC
>DIAS01000108.1:10891-20493 GCA_002415855.1 Bacteroidales bacterium UBA5072 | reverse complement strand
CCTTCGACTCCGCTCAGGGTGACGTGCTCTTCGACTCCGCTCAGGGTGACGCACCCTTCGTCTCCGCTCAGGGAGACACGACCATGAGGCTGATAAGCGACACGATTGTCGTGCTGAGCGTGCAACCTGTCATGCTGAGCGTAGTCGAAGCATTTGTGACAACAACCTTTCAATACTTATTTTTTGTAATTGCCAGATGAGCTCTTATTCTTACATTTCGCCAAGTTTTGTATGCTGTTCCAGTCACCACTAATCAAAGCTTCTTTCTTAGCACGTGACCAGCCTTTAATTTTTTTTTCGAAAGCTATTGCTTGTCGTGGACTGCTGCATATTTCATAATAAACGAGTTCTACAGGACGACGTGAAAAGGTATAACATTCAGGATTGTATCCCTCGTTATGTTCTATAAGCCTTTTGTCCAAATTATTCGTTACGCCTGTGTAGTAGCTTTGGTCAGAACATTTAAGCATGTAAACATACATGAGTTTCATATTGCGCATAAGTATTTTTCTGTTAAAAGCCCTTCGACTCCGCTCAGGGTGACGTACCCTTCGACTCCGCTCAGGGTGACGTACCCTTCGACTGCGCTCAGGGTGACACGCCCTTCGACACAGCTGAGGGCAGCAAACCGGACTTATTCCTCCCGCATCACAGTGACATGCTTCCGGGTGAAAAGCCGGATGGGGTACCAGGCGGCAAGAAAGCCGATAACCACCACGGCCGCGAGGGTGATCAGAACATCCGCGGTTTTAACCACCACCGGGTAAGCATCGATGATAAACGATCCGGAGCCCTGCAGCCCGATAAGTCCGAAGCGCTGCTGCAGCCAGCACACCAGCAACCCCAGCCCTGTACCGAAAACAGCTCCCGAAGCGGAGATCATCCATCCCTCAGCCAAAAAGATACGCTTTAACAGGCCGGTATCAGCACCCAGGTTGCTGAGCGTCACCATGTCCTTTTTCTTTTCGAGCATGAGCATGGTAAGCGTTCCGATCACATTGAACGAGGCCACAACAAGGATGAAGATCAGGATCAGGAAGATGGCCCACTTCTCCGCCTTCATGGTCCTGTAAAAGATCTCGTTCTGCCGGTAACGGTCTTCGACCCTGTATTTGGTTCCCAGGATCTTCTGCAGGGTCTCTCCGGTCCTGGAGGCATTGACCCCGGGATCAAGCTTGACTTCAAGCATGTTCACCTCGCCCTGGTGGTAATCGAAAAGTTCCTGCGAAAACTTCAGCGGCACCAGGATGTACCTGATATCATAATCCTGCTCAATAGAAAATACACCGGAAACTGATATATACTTTCGGTTCAGGGCCCTGTTGGCGTCGAGTGACAACTCACCCTGCCGGCGGGGAACATAGATGGAAATCTGACGGGGTGAAAGCAGCATCACGTTCAGGTAAATCCGTATACCCCGGCCAATCAGGGCGCTGGGCTCGGAAGTATCGCCCAGGTTAAAGACCCCTTCGACCACCATGCTGTCAATCCCGGCTACCCGGGTATAATTGGCGGACACTCCTTTGATGACAGCAATGGTCTGCTGTTCGTCATAACGAACAAGTGCTTTATCTTCCAGTGCCTGGCTAACATCATATACGCCGGGCAAATGCCTGATCTTCCCGATGAGGCTGTCGCCGGGAACGAAAGCCTTTCCTTCGGCCAGCGTTATCCGCAGATCGGGATTGAAGGAGTTGATGAGCGACCGCACCAACTCATCGAAGCCGTTGAAAACCGAAAGGATCACGATCAGTGCCATGGTTCCCACGGTGACACCCAGCACCGATATGAAGGAGATGATGTTGATGGCGTTGTGCGATTTTTTCGCCACAAGGTACCTCCGGGCTATGTAAAACGGGAAATTCAAGGCAACAGCTGCGTTGAAGGGGTTATGATTTAAGAAGCCTATCGATCTTTTCGAAATAATCCATCGAATCATCGAGATAAAAAGCCAGTTCGGGAATGATCCGCACCTGGTGACGGATATTCCTGCCCAGGACATTCCGGATCATTTTATGGTGCTGCGACACTTCGGCAATAATGTCCTCGCCGGGTTTTTTGGGGAATACGCTCAGGTACACCTTGGCCAGCCCCAGGTCGGGGGTAACCCTCACCACGGTAACGGTAATCAGCTTACCGGGGAACAGATTCCGGCTTTCTGCAGTGAAAAATGTAGCCAGTTCCTTCTGCAGCAGCCGGGCAATTTTATTTTGACGTACGGAGTCCATGGATGAGGTTTTGTGATGATAATAGCGCTTCGACTTCGCTCAGGGTGACACGCCCTTCGACTTCGCTCAGGGTGACAATTGCAACAAAAGTAAATTTTTTAAATAACATTTTATAGATTTGTGACTTTCTAATTGCATAATCCGTTATTCATGACCAAGAAAAGAGTACTCTCCTGCATTCAGCCTACGGGTGAGATCCATATCGGCAATTACTTCGGCGCGGTGAAAAACTGGGTCGACATTCAGGATCAATACGACTGCGTTTACGGCGTGGTGGATCTCCATGCCATGACCATGCCTTATGATGCCAGGAACCTGCAGGAAAACACCACACAGATGTTCATCGACCTGCTGGCCTGCGGCATCGATCCTTCCCGCTCAGTATTGTTTGTGCAGTCGCTTGTTCCCCAGCATACCGAGCTGACGTGGATATTCAGCTGCGTAACCTCATACGGCGAACTCTCGCGCATGACCCAGTTCAAGGATAAGGTTGACCAGCTCGACGAGAGCGGGGGGAAGAAGAACTTCGTGTCGGCCGGATTATTCACCTACCCGGTGCTACAGGCGGCAGACATCCTGATCTACAAGGCCAGCTTTGTGCCGGTCGGGAAAGACCAGGAACAGCACCTTGAATTGTCAAGAAATATTGCCGTACGCTTCAACAACCAGTTCGGGGATTACTTTCCCGAACCGGCACCCCTGTATACCGACGTGCCCAAGCTGATGTCGCTGGCCGATCCCACAAAGAAAATGAGCAAGAGCCTTGGGGAAAAACACTATATTTCGCTCTTTGAGCCGGAGGATTCCATCCGCAAAAAGGTCAAAACCGCGGTCACCGATGTCGGCGGGCAACCCGGCGGTGAGATGAGCCCCGGTGTGGTCAACCTGTTCACCATCATCAGGGCATGCGGGAACATACCGGCCTGGGAAGAGCTGAACCGGCAATATGCCAAAGGTACCCTCCGTTACAGCGATCTGAAAAATATCGCAGCCGATTCTCTGGTCGATACCCTGCGGCCTTTTCGCGAAAAACGTACGGAAATGAACAGTGACCGTTCAAAAGTGAACAGGCTGATGCACGAATCTTCGGCCGTGGCGCGCCGATATGCCGCAAAGGTGCTTGATGATGTGAAAGAGCGGACGGGACTGGTAAAGTAACCGGTGAGGGTAACAAATGACGGCGGCGTGCCGGGACCGGAATATCGGGCTTGAAATGCCCTTAAATCATTGAATGAACGGTATTTAAAATATAAGTCCCGGAGATTGTCCGGGACCTGCCCTGTCTTACCAGGTATATTTTAGGTGAACTGTCGGTTAATTAAGAACAAATTTTGTGCCAAAATATGGCATGGAAATGAATATTTCTCGCAGAGAATTCTTTTTCTGCGTTAATCTGCACGGATTTTTATCTGCGCCAATCTGCAAGAAACTTTTACCTGTGTGAAATCACTGATACGCGTAAGCCCTGGCAACCACCTCCACCCTGGGCAGGTCGCCGTATGACTTGTAGAAGAATTTGGTTTCCACCAGCACACAATGTGCATGGAGGGTGGCGGCCTTTTTTTTCAGGATGATGGCAGCCTGCCGCATGAGCTCCTCATTGCCGGCACTGCCGATGGCAGCCTCGTAACTGGCTTTCAGGGTTCCTTTGGCTACAAGGTTGCCGACCTCTGCGGGATCTTCGGTGACACGGACCTTCATCCAGTCTTTCTGGTTTTTCACAATGATCCGGGAAGTATCCACGAGTTCCTTTTGTTTGACAGACCTGTCGTCCAAAGCGATGAACACATCACGCCGTCCGTCGGCATACAGGATCTGGCTGATCCTGCTGCGGCTGATGGCGGTCAGCTTGTCGTCGTAAGGATAGGTCAGTCGCACATCCGAAAAGGTGATGTTGTGGATCTTGCCAAGATAGACTTCCCTGTCGAACGTGATGATCTTATCGTACCCGGCCAGGGCGGCGGAGTCGAGCTCGTACAGCCAGGCCAGCCGGTTGATTTCCGTGATGAATTCTTCATCGGGCATATCCGTAACCGGTTGCCTGGCAGCGGGTTGGGTGGCTGCGGCCATGGGCAACAGGAATAAGCTGACGGTTAAGAGCAAGCGGTACATAAGTCCAGAATATGAAAACATCTTTATTACGCGGTAAAGTGACTGGGGTTTGAGAATTTTGATAAAAATGATCGTCTGCCGGAATTTCTGCTTTCAATTCGTTATACATGAATTTCCATGCAGGATTGGTCATATTGATCAGGTCCTCTTTCTTTTTTCGTGACCAGCCCTTAGTCTGCTTTTCTCTGATAATTGCGTGACTAATATAGTCATACCTTTCAAGGTACAATTGATGATAACCCTTATATTTTCCGGAAAATGTGGATTATCCATTTATAGAATCCTGTCGATGTTCCGTCATGCTTCTTTTCAGGTTACCGGTATCACCGGTATAAAGGAATGTTTTAGTTGAATTCGCTATGATGTCATGCTGGGCGTGTCTATCGTCATGCTGAGCGAGTCTAATGTCATGCTGAGCGGAGTCGAAGCATATTTGTTAGGTCGTGCAGTCATGCAGTCGTGCCTGTCATGCTGAGCGGAGTCGAAGCATCTCTTTAAATGGGCATCTCAAATAAAGATCCTTCACTTCGCGCTCCTGTGGTCGGGCTTGTTCAGGTTGACTTTTACCGCACCATAATTGCTGATTGTGCGGATCAAAATTTCTTAATCACTTGCCAATGGTCGTTGAAAGATTTCGTATAGCATAAATAATCAATTATAGATGAATATCTCGCCATGATCCGGGTTAAGAAATATTCTTAACGAGAACATCCTTACCGTGTAATTGGAACAGGATTTCAACAAAATCCTGTTCCATAGCCAAATCAGGTTCAACATTAAAATCAGGTTTCCCTGCGGCGGGTAGACCAAAGAAAAAATATTGAATATAATGAACTTACTAAACCTGCAATTAACAAACACTTTGAAATTGTTTTCTGACCACCCTCCAGTAAGAAATAAGTAGCGCCAAATATTGTTATTAATGTTGATATGCAGAACTTGATGATATGTATTGTTTTCATGGAATTAAGATTTGATTATTAATCGATTGCACAGCTGATAGCAAAACCTGCCAAACACTCAGATGCTGCGATCGCACAAACTACTGCACAAATCCAATCATGTCCGCATTCATTAATTCCACATAGCATACAATCTCCAAAATTATCAGTTTTGTCCATGCAAGTAGCATCTTTATCAGTGTTCTTTTGTTTTGGCACAGAATGAAAAGTTGGCATATTCTGATTTACACGAAACTTACCAAGTTTAAGATTATTGTCAACATAAAAATCAAAATACAAAGTATCAAAAAAACAGATGCAAAAGTTATTTCCGGAATGAAAAATATTCAATTAGCGTCTTATTAAAGAAGATGTGGTCTATTTCGCATAGATATGCTTAAGACACAATCATCATTAGATGTTCAATTCGATGTTCCGTCATACTTTTTTCAGGTTACCATTATCACCGGTATAAAGGAATGTTTTAGTTGAATTCGTTACGATGTCATGCTGAGCGAGTCTGTTGTTATGCGGAGCGTACAACCTGTCATGCTGAGCGGCGTCGAAGCATGTGTGGTAAGAACCCTTCGACTCCGCTCAGGGTGACACGACCACCAAGCGGATAAGCAACACGATTGTCATGCGGAGTGTGCAACCTGTCATGCTGAGCGGAGTCGAAGCACCTCCATGCATGGGCATCTCAAATAAAGATCCTTCACTTCGCCTTCCCGCGGTCGGGCTTGTTCAGGATGACAGGCTGTTACACGTCAAACACCATCCGTACCATGGCGCCCTTTTCCGGCAGGTTGGATATATCCAGTTTCGCAGAAAGGGTATCCAGGATGATCTTGGCAGTGGCGAGTCCGACACCGAAGCCATGTGAACGGTACCTGAGATTATCTGCGGAGAAAAGCTCATACAGGCTCTCCAGGGCTTTTGCGGTAAAGCCGGGACCTTCATCCACCACTTCTATTCCGGCAAGGTCCTCATTCCGGAAAGTGCGGATGATGATCTTTCCTTCCTCGGCCGTGTATTTCAAGGCATTGTCGACAATGAGCTCCAGGCATGTGTTCATCAGGCGCTGATCCGCCTCCACAAAGATGTTTTCCTCGGGCCGGTTATGGATCACGTTGATCCTGTCCTTTTCCTTCCTGAAGATCTCCAGGGTTTGGTTAATGGCATGCCTGAGCGATACCGGCTTGAGCGTGATCTTGTAATTCTTGGCTTTGATCTCGGTGAACAGCAGGGATATTTCGGATAATTTCACCAGGCGTTTTACCAGCAGATTGATGCTCTGTATGTATTCCTTCTGCTCAGGTGATTCAACAATGTCCTCCATGATGAGGGTAAAGCCGTGTATGCCCTGGAGGGGTGTCCGCAGTTCATGGTTGATGTGCCGGATAAACTCATCTTTGGCCTTGTCGAGGTTGGTAAGGTCATCGTAGGCTTTCTCGAGTTTCAGGTTGGCCTCGGTGAGGTTGCGGTTGGCCTCGGTGATCTCGGCCGTGCGCTGCCTGACCTCTTCTTCAAGGCGTGAATTGATGGATTTAAGCACTTCCGTTTTATCCCTCAGCTCCAGGTGGATCCGCACCCGGGCCATCATCTCCATGGCATTGAAAGGTTTCAGGATATAGTCCACCGCCCCGGTCTGGAATCCTTTCAGGATGTCCTCAGGTTCCGTGCGGGCTGTGAGAAATATCACCGGGATATCCCTTGTGACCGGGTCCTCTTTCAGCTTTTCGCAGACTTCATAACCATCCATCACCGGCATCGCAATGTCGAGGAGGATCATATCGGGAAGCTTGTAACGGGCAATCTCGATTGCATCGGCTCCCGTGGTCGCCAGCAAAACGCCGATCCCTTCCGCATGCAACACCTCACTGAGGAAATTCAGGTTGCTGGGGATATCATCAACAATCAGCACTTCATGTCTCTTAAGGGAAGAAGTGTTAAGCATCGGTTAAGCGGGTTTGACGATTTGGTTGATATACTCCCTGAACCGGGGAAGCATCCTGATGATCTGGTCGATCTGATGTCCTTTGGTGAGCTTATTCAGCGATCGCCCGTAACTGACCACCTGGGTAAGACCGTATTTTTCGCCGGTCGTGGTCAGCGATTTTGAAAACACCTCGAGGTTCTCGATCGAAAGCACCCTGGAAACCTCTTCGAACTGGGGCTGAATAACCTCCCGGAATTCAGCCAGTGCGGCCTCAGAAGCCGGGACCGCAGAGGTCAGCAGATCATCGGTAATATCGGCAGGCGTCTGTTCCTGATCCTGTTCTTTTATTTCATTGGAAGTTTCGGGCCGCGAGGCCAGGGGGAGGGTGAAGGTAAAGCTGCTTCCCTTGCCGAATTTGCTTTTGGCGTAAATGGTCCCGCCGTTCTTCACCAGCATCTCGTGGCAGATGATGAGACCCAGTCCCGCGCCGCTGCTTTCAGCGCTTCCGATCCTGGTCTGGGAAAAATCAAAGTGGAACAGGCGGTTCAGGTTTTCCTCCGAAATACCGGTTCCCGTATCGGTAACTGTCACCTCGGCCTGCTGGCCTTTCTTCTGACATTTGATGGTGATCTGACCGGCCACCGGGGTGAAGTTGATCGCATTTACAACCAGGTTCTGCAGCACGGTGGTGACCATAGTCCTGTCGGCCGTCGCGAATACGCTGCCGTGATCGGCGATGCTCAGGTTGATGTCCTTGCGGGCGGCTTCCTTGTTGTTCATCTCCAGCACATCTTTAACGAGACTGATGAGCTCGACGGTTTCGGGCTTGACCTCGAAGGTACGGCGCTGCAGGCGCGACCATTCGAGGAGGTTTGCCAGTACCTTCTGCACCTGTGACGAAAGATCATAGATCAGACCGGAATACTGCCTGGTCTTTTCAACATCTTTCAGGTCGGCTGAACGTTGCATCAGTTCTGCGAAACCCATGATGGTATTGAAAGGATTCTTCAGGTTGTGGGCTACAAAGGAGAAAAACTTGTCTTTCATTTCGTTCAGTGCCTCCAGCTCGCTGCTCTGTGCAGCCAGCTTCTTGTTCAGTGCAAGCTGCCTGTTGTTCATCCTGTTCAGCATATAGAGCAATGCAGCCAATACCACCACCAGCGAAGTAATGATACCGATGACAAGTGAACGGGTGCGCATCTGCTTCCTGTTCTGCTGGTTTTCGATCCGGAGTGCGAGGTTTTCCTGTTCCTTCATGTCGACGTCGTAAAGTGTCTGCAGCTTTGCCAGCTGATCCGCCTTTTCGGCATTCAGGATGGTATCGGAAACACTCCAGAATTCTGTCAGGTAGTTGTAAGCCAGCCGGTAATTTCCCTGTCTGGCATAAATATCAGATAAGATGCGGGAAGCGTCGCGGTATACGTACCTGAAATCCTTCGCCTTGGCCAGGGCAAATCCTTCCCGGGCATATTTCTCCGCCACAGGGTAATTCTCCAGGCTGTAATAACCGCGGGAAATGTTCACCAGGGCCTCGGAACGGGTAAGGTCATCGGGACTGGCAGCCACCAGCTCCAGGACCTTATAGAAATTCTTCAGGGCATCCTCATGTTTGCCCAGCCGTGAAAATCCATAGCCGATGTGGTTCAGCAGGGCCACCTTCTCCTTTACCATCTTCAGGCTGTCGGCAATCATGTAGGATACGGTGAAATAGGACAAACCTTTGTCGATGCTGTCGACCAACAGGTAGCTCAATCCCATGTTCATGTAGTTGATGGCGATCTGGGTGTGGTTCCTGAGTTTCTTGTTTAGTTCAATGGCCTTTGACAGGTTGGCAAAGGAATTGGGAAAATCACCCGACAGGCGGTAAACAACACCGATATCATCATAACAGCGGGCGATGTCCAGGGTATCGCTGAGCTTCCCGAACTCCGAAAGTGCCGTCAGCAGGTATTCCAGCGCCTTGTCGTAGATCCCGGTCACCGAATAAACACCGGCAACGGACCTGCTGGCGCAGCCAATCCGGTAAGAGTCCCCAAGTTCCTCCGACATTTGAAGGGCTTCACGGGCATAAGCGAATGCCAGCTCCGGATCTGACAACCTGAGCTCTTCGCTGATGCGGATGAGCAGACTGATCCTGGTGGTATCGCGGGTATTACCCAGGAGCCGGACAATGCTGTCGGTTGCACCGGCCGGTCCCGGCTGTGCCGGAAGCGTGGCATTCATTGCCCACAGGAAGGTGAGCACCACGACAAGGCGTATCGGATTTTTCGGGTTCATGCGCTTTTATTTAAGGCAAAGGAACATCATCAACCTACGAAGATAATATTTTTTTGATTGCCACGATTCGGAGGCTGCAGTCATGCTTCGACTTCGCTCATGCTT
>DIAS01000108.1:5120-10601 GCA_002415855.1 Bacteroidales bacterium UBA5072 | reverse complement strand
TTCGCTCATGCTTCGACTTCGCTCAGCACGGCGGGTATGTCACCCTGAGCGGAGTCGAAGGGTACTCTTGTAGCCGAAGTACATCCTAAACCCTGGTGACCCCGCCCGTCAGCGCAAATTTCATCACCTCACCGGGTGGCAGGTTAAGCGGTGTTATGTGCTCGCGGGGAACCAGGAACATCTCACCCGACCAGTTGTAGGAATGGGGGAACAATACCGCCACCTTGTCCTTGACTCCCAAATCAGTCAGGTCTTCTGCGGTGATGAATCCGACCTTTTCGAGTTCCGAAACCAGGTTTACTTTAACCCGTACGGGTTTCGTGAATTTTCGCCTTTCCCCGACGAATGCATTCAGGAAATCATTCACCGAGGTGTAGATCATCTTGAGGATGGGAATCCTTTCAAAAACGCTGTCAACCAATCTGCCGAGGGGTTTGAACAGGAACGACTGGCCGATCCAGCCGACAAATGCTATGAAGAAGAAGGTGAATACCAGTCCGGCACCCGGGATCTGGACGTTGAACGTGTCTTTGATGAGGTGGCGGATGGGACCGTCAATGAGGTCGAAGACCCAGTAAACGACAAATATGGTAAATCCGGCTGGGACTACGATGATCAGGCCCTTGAGGAAGTAACGGAAGAGTTTTTTCATGGTTGAGTTATTTGGGGTAAAAGTAAGAAATAATCTCGGGCAGAGGAAGAGGTTCTCGCAGATATACGCGGATTAAGTGCACGCCGATTAGTGCGGAAGAGGTTCTCGCAGATTCACGCGGATTAAGTGCACGCAGATTAGCGCGGAAGAGGTTCTCGCAGATTCACGCAGATTAAGTACACGCAGATTAGCACGGAAAAGGTTCTCGCAGATTCACGCAGATTAAGTGCACGCAGATTCACGCGGAAGAGGTTCTCGCAGATATAGGCAGATTAAATGCACGCAGATTCATACGGAAGAGGTTCTCGCAGATTCACGCAGATTAAGTGCACGCAGATTAGCGCGGAAGAGGTTCTCGCAGATATACGCGGATTAAATGCACGCAGATTAGTGCGGAAGAGGTTCTCGTAGATTCACGCATATTAAGTGCACGCAGATTCACGCGGAAGAGGTTCTCGCAGATATACGCAGATTTAGTGCACGCAGATTCACGCGGAAGAGGTTCACGCAGATATACGCAGTTTAAGTATACGCAGATTCACACGGAAGAGGTTCTCGCAGATATACGCAGATTAACGCAGAGGAGGATTTCAGCAGATTATACAGTTTTTAGGACAAAAAGAAATTATTTGGCTAATGATTGAACATTCAATATCTTTAAATAATGTTATGCATGTTTTATCAGCAAGTATGTTAAGTGAAAATGATATATCCTATTTAGTGCGAGGTGCATGCTTTAAAATTTACAATTCTTTAGGCCCGGGCTTACTGGAAACTGTTTATGAATCAGCACTGGCCTATGAATTAAAAAAAGAAGGGTGTGAGGTAAAAACCCAAGTGCCTTTTCCGGTAGTTTACAGTGATATTAAACTTGATATTGGCTTCCGGCTGGACATCCTGGTTAATGAACGCGTCATAATTGAAGTGAAGTCAGTTGAAAATCTTACTGATGTTCACCATAAACAGCTGATGACCTATTTAAAATTAACTGGACTAAGATTAGGATTATTAATTAATTTCAACACAACAAATATAGCCGGATCAATCGTCCGTATAGCGAATAACCTATAAGGTCAGCGGCTGCCAAAACATATCTTTACCATTCGCGGGAATTGATCTGCGAAAATCTGCGAGAATTGATCTGCGAAAATCTGCGAGAAATAATCTGCAAAATCTGCGAGAATTAATCTGCGAAAATCTGCGAGAATTGATCTGCGACAATCTGCGAGAAACGATCTGCGAAAATCTGCGAGAAACAATCTGCGACAATCTGCGAGAATTAATCTGCGACAATCTGCGAGAAATAATCTGCAAAATCTGCGAGAATTAATCTGCAAAATCTGCGAGAAATTATCTGCGATAAATCCTCTCCGCGAGAACACCCCAACCTGTTACTGGCTGCTCAGCATTCCGTTTTTCCTTGTCACCAAAGCCTTGCCCACATTATCGGCGACTTTCTCGCCCTGCGCAAATCCGGCTTCAATCGACGGTTTGTAGTGAATGCCGCCATAAAGCCTGGACATTCCGGCCTCGTGACCTGCCTCAATGAAATTGCTGAACCGGTGCGCAGGGTATTGCCGGTAGGCATAGGTGTTGTCGGTAAACGCAAGGTTATTCCCCAGCAGGCGTGTAAGTATGGTGGCGGCCGACATGGAGATCACGGCATGGGCGGCAGGGTATTCGGGATGGGGTGGGGTGATGATCAGCGGTTTCCAGTCCGACTTGTTCATGTACTTCTGGATATAGGTAACGGGACGAAGCTGGTTGTAGGTGTACTTTGCCTTGAAGCATCCGATGGCAGCATCCTGCATCGTGGCAAACAGTTCGGCAAAAACACCTGCCCCGTCCATGAGCGACAGGTTCAGCTGCTTCATCACGGTCATCAGGATCGACTCCCAGTGTCCCCCGCCCGTCAGGGTGATCCCGTTGGGGAAATCATCCCAGAACAAGGCCGTGGATACTTTTTTATCATCCTCCTGCTGCGAGATGGTGTATACCTCACCGGCCATTTTATAGAAATCGGATTGCGGATCCTGCGAGAAGGATGGCGGTGCAGGAGGAAGGGTATTGTCGATGCTGCCCCTGACAAAGGTCCGGCAGTCGCCCATATGCGGATAGATGGGATTCATGAATGCCGGGGGCGTTGGTTCATAAAGCCCCGTGCCTTTTGGAAGGGCATAGGGAGCATTGGCCTTGTCCTCGCCGTCGGTGATACTCCAGGCGATCACCTGCCGGGCTACCTGCGACCCATACTGACTGCCTGCCACAATGGATGCATCGCTGAAACCCTTCCGGGTGAGATTCTGTTTGCAGGCCTGTTCCATGGAGTCTGCCTTTGACAGGGTCACCGGATTGTTCGCCTCAAAATACCGGAAGGTTTCTGCAAATGCCGCATTGGCACTCGCCTGCCAGCAAAAGTCACCGGACGGAGGGACCGTCGGCCGGAAATCATACCCGTTGAGCTGACCCGCCAGCGACTGGTAATTGGGATCGCCGGCCACAAGCGATTCGTACACGGCAACACCAATATAGGCCAGTTGCCGGATGTGATGCGAAGGAACTTTGGAGCTTCGGATGGTGCCCAAATGCAAAGCCATCCAATCGGTTAACAACTTGCTGCTTCCCGGTGCCTGAAGTTCAGCATCGGGATCCGCTCCCGGCAAAGGAGCCGGTGTTTGGCTGACGGACAGGATTCCTGCCAGCACCAATAAGGGAAATAACTTTGTTCTCATGTCATCAGAATTATGTTAATAATAAGCAGATCTTAACCGGCGTTGCTGGGAAGAACCGGGCAGAACGGCCGTATACTGACCATACAGGGTGCTGTCAATTCCGGACTCGCGGGGGGAAATTAAGATACAGGTTGCACGGTCCCACGCAAAACTTAACCGGACCTGGTGCGTTGCAGCGTCCGGATACCTGGTCTTCGCAGTTTCCTTTTTACCTGTCACGGACGATTCATCCGCCACCCGGTCCACGGATATTCCTTTCAATCCTCCGTTGACTGTAAAATATCCGGTCATCCAGGCCTGGTCTCCGGCGGTCATGTTCTGATGAACACTCCGGTGAGCATCAGCGCTGAAACCATAGCCATCGTCATTCGAGTCGTCGCAACTGTAGACGACCATCCCCGAGCCCAGGAGGATCAGGATACCCGATCGTACCAAAAACCTTGCTTTCATTTCTTCTGAATTTAGTTTATGCCTGATAGGATTAATCTGTGTTGCTGTGAAGAAACGGGCGATCCGGGGCAACTCCCGGCTTGTGGGATGTAAAATAAATAAGAAAAAAAGACCCGAATATACGAAATAAAAAAGCAAAATGCAAGGAATTGGGAGGAAATGTGCAAACCTGCCCGACGGCAGGCGGGTGTGCCAATGTGCTAATGAGGGAATGGGTGTCGATTGTCATGCTGAGTGTGCATCCTGTCATGCTGAGCGGAGTCGAAGCATTTTTTCAGGTCGTGCAGTCGTGCAGTCCTGCAGTCGTGCAGTCGTGCAGTCATGCCTGTCATGCTGAGCGGAGTCGAAGCATATGTAGTACAAGCCCTTCGACTCCGCTCAGGGTGACGCGCTTTTCAAAACCGATCAGGGTGACGTACCCTTCGACTCCGCTCAGGGTGACACGACCGTCATGCTGCGTGAATTTATCCGCGTAATTCTGCGCGAATTTTTCTGGAAAAATCTGCGGGAAACCTTATTTTTAATCCAAATACCCCGCACCATGAAACCCACGCTAAATTTCCTCCTTTTTCTGACCGTGCTGCCGTTTTTCGCATGCTGCAAACAGCCATCCGAACAGATCATCGGCGTAAAGATCTACGAATACAGTGGTGATTGCGAAGCCCTGGCCGACCGGTGGGCTGCAACCGGCATCAATACTGCATTTGTCAGCACCACCCTCGCCGCCAGCGACACATTCCGGAACGCCCTTCGCCGGCACAACATCGGAGCATACATCATCTTCCCGGTATTCCAGAACCCGGATGTGCTCGGGCACGACAGCAGCCTGTATGCGATAACCGGGAAAGGCCTGAAGGCAAAGGACGACTGGGTGGAATTTGTATGTCCCTCGCGCCGGGATTACCGGGCTGCCAGGGTGGACGAGATCGCTGACCTTGTTCACCGGCTTGATCCCGATGGCATCAGCATCGACTTCATCCGGCAGTTTGTTTTCTGGGAGATGATCTATCCCGACCGGGATGCGAAAAGCATTGACAGGGCATGCTTTTGCGACAGCTGCCTGGCGGAGTTCTCAAAACTGCAGGGCTTCGCCATTCCTGATTCGTGCATGACCACAGCAGAAAAAGCCGGGTGGATCAACACGAATTATGCGGCAGCCTATGATTCCTTCCGGTGCGGGCAGATCACCTCACTGGTAAGGGAGCTGGCACAGTCGGCCAGGGCGGTCAGTCCGCACGTGAAGATCAACGTGCATGCAGTGCCCTGGCGTGAAAGCGATTTCGGGGGTGCCGGCATCCGGGTGGCAGCACAGGACCTGCATGAGCTGGCGCCTTATGCCGATTTCATCTCACCCATGTGCTATTCCCAGATGCTCCGGCGCGATGCCGGGTGGATCGGCAGCGTGGTGTCCGACATGGATAAACGCGCCCCGGGCATGGTGCTTCCCAGCATACAGGTGTATCCGTATTACATTGAGGATGAATTTACGGCGGAGGATTTCAGGAAGTGCCTCAGAGAAGCGCTGAAGCCGCCGTCAAGGGGTGTGGTGTTCTGGTCGTGGCCTTTGCTGGAGCAGGATGTGGCAAGGATGAGGGTTGTGAAGGAAGAAGTGAAAAATGAAGAATGAAAAATGAAAAGTGAAAAATG
>DIAS01000108.1:493-4857 GCA_002415855.1 Bacteroidales bacterium UBA5072 | reverse complement strand
GAAAAATGAAAAGTGAAAAGAGAAAAGTGAAAAATGAAAAGTGAAGAAGGAGGGGGAGATAGGGAGATGGGGAGAGGGGGAGATGGGAGAGGGTTATGCGAGAGAGATAAGTGAATGAATGGATTGGCATTGTCATTTCTATTTCTTAAATTTATTAGTAATTTCTCCTAATCCTTTCACTATTAAAATTATAAATCCCATGAAACCAATCCTGCCCAAGAATCCTGCTCATTGCAGATCCTCCTTTTTCGGGAACGGTTTATTAAACCGCTGTTTCCGCAGGCTTTTCCTGAACCTCCTCCTGATCACGGTCCTTACAGGATCGCAAACCGCTGTTTCCCAGACAAACGCCTACAGCGCCAATTTTCAGTCGCTGTTAAGCCAGATCCAGGCGCTTTATTGCCAGCCCAACGGGTATGATTTCAGCACGATCAGGAGCAGTTACCCCATTTCATTTGCCACCATCCTCGGCCATGCCTTGCGGCAACAGTTGCTGCAGACGCAGAGAGATCCCGGGTTGAAGCCTGTTTATGATAATCTTCAGCAGGAGGCCAGAAAATATTTTTCCGATTCTTTCCGGCAGTACCAGTATCGTTTCGACAACGGCCAGCCCATGCAGGAAGAATCACTGTGGCAGATCGTACAGAACGGAATAAACGGGCTGAACGACGATGTGGTGATGCGTGATTTCAGGGTTGCACAGGGTACCATGCCATCGGTGGCGACAAACAGCTCAACTCCCCAGGAACCGGCCGGTCCCATGGGCAGTGTACCCATCAACAAGCCCAAGGAAAAAAATGCAATCATACTGCTGGGTGTTGAGGCCCCCGAAGTAAAAGAAGTAAAACCCTCTTCCTTCGAATTGGATAATCCTGCTCCTTCAAGCACTGATTCCAACTTTGAATTGAATAATCCTTCCCCGGGCAACAGCAATTCCTCCTTTGAATTAAACCAGTAGCATGACCTGTTTCACCCCCTTATCTTCTCCCTTTATGACAACCCCATTCACCAGAACAATACTGAGGAAGGCCGGAATTATCACCGGTCTTCTCCTTTTTCTGCTTTTTATCCCCTCTTATACGGGCTTTTCGTGGAGTTCCACGGAATATACCGGTATGTTTACCACCCATCAGTTTTTAACCCGGATGGCTTACACTTACCTCGAGAAGCATCCCATGATCCAGAACAGGTTAATTCACTTTCCGCCCCTGTCGAAAATAGAGACCTACTGCGGGTTAAATCTCAAACTGACAGGCGGCCAGATAACCATTTACGGTGAAGGGCCGGATAATCCGGCAAAATCTTCCTTTGCCGACCATTACTATAATCCTGATTTTCCGGGAGGAGGTGCCGGCAGCGCTCCCGATCGCATACAGGAGAACTATGTCAGCCTTTGCCAGGATATCAGTGCATCATCAGCGGATGATAATACTGCCCGATGTGCCGCATACCTGGCACACTATATCCAGGACATGACGTGCCCGTTTCATGTCCTCGGTGCCCCCGACAATGACCTGCAATTTACGGCTGAGGCCATCGGGCCGTATATGGAAAGATACGGAGAAAGAACCGGTGTGCTGAAAGAAGGCATTGACGTAAACAAGGTCTGTGCAAATCCGGTTTCTTACCTGACCGAGACAAATCTGCGGTTCATTGAACAGGATGCTCCGGGCTTCTGGGATATGATGGTAGCCAGGTACCATGAAGACCGGTCAAAAGGGAAGAACTGGTTCGAGCCGAATTATTACAATGGCCATATTTGTCCCGTTTTTCACACCTATCTGAGTACGCATTTCTTATACGAGGCTATGGTGGCTCATTATCACAATAATCCCGAGTTGAACACCCGGTTTTCACACTTGTCCAATATCAATGAATTGACCAATAACTGGAATTCATTAAGCCTGATGGCAAACAGGCCCGGTGAATTCGCAAAAAAACTGGCCAGACTGACCAAAGAAGATCTGGACAATTATGACAGTGAATTCATGTTTGACCCCAGGGAGTTGATCTCCTATACCTTTGTCGGCTACAAGGCATTGGGCTATGCTGATCAGTTATCGGAATCGCAAAAGAAAGAAGTCACTGAAATGCAATCTACGGTTCCTTTGCCGGTAAAAGCCTGGACCACGGCTATACAGGCCACCTATACCCTGTGGAGGGCATCCTTCAGTGCATTGTATGTGGATTGTGAAAAGGATGTCCTGCTTTTTCAGGCCGGGGTGCATCCCGATACCTGGGTGGCCAGGGTGAGAGTAACGAATTATGAACCGGGAGCAACGGCCAAAAATATTACGGTTAGTCTCAAACAGGCTTCCGGCGGGGCTGATCAGGCCCTCACAAAAGCTACGGTTGCCCAGTTGGCCAATACCCAGAGCGGCAACAGTGTCTGGGTTGAATTTAAGAAACCATTTGCCCTGCAGGGATCCGCACCCCTTAAGATTGAGATAACGGGCACTTTTGACAAGGTCCCTGACGCGGGAAAGGCGGCCTTCACAAAAGAAGATCCGGAGACTGATCCCCTGGGAGGCACCTGGCACCTGCAGGAGGCCAACGCTTTGGTCGCCATTCTGTACAATCCGGAATTAAAGCAGTATGAAGGCAGGGTGCTCTATCCCGGCGACCTGGCCTTTCACGGTGCGGGAGTGCTTTTGCTGACGGGCGTTAAACCCGTTGACACACCCATGATGATGGCAGCGGACGTTCCGGATGATAAAACCTATACGGGTACGGAATGCAGCTGGGAAGTGCTGACCAATCCGGATGGGTCCTATTCCAAGGGCCAGCCGACAAGGTTGCCTGCAACGATCACGGTGAACGGTAAAACAATGACATACCGCACAAAGGACGATACCTTTCACTTCACCCGGCAATAAGGAATCGCGGATTATAAACTTACCCAGAAAAACACCAGCTGCCCGATCAGCACGGGATAATTGTCGACAAACAATACCGGTTCGGCCACCAGGTTGGTGACCCAGGGCTGGTATTGTCCATAGATATTGTAATAACCCCGGACCAGGTTCAGCACATTGTAGGGCATATCTGCCTGCCACTGGAAAAATCCGCCTTCATAAGGAATGGCAAAAGCCCCGCTGCCGGTAACAGCTGTTCCGTCGGGATAGGAGAAGTTCACCGACAGGGATCCTACCGGTACTCCTCTTTCATGAAAACCATTGTCATAGTAAAACCTCACAACTACCTGCGCATTTGTACCCATGCCCGGGGGGATCTGCACCTTGCCGACAAAGGTCATGCCCGGACCCCATAACGGGCTCTGAAGGTTGTGCTGCACATCATCCAGGCTAAAGCCTGCTATCATGGCGGGACCCGGAACAACCACGGTTTCCTCTTGGGGCGGCGCATCAGGGCCCTCGGGGGGATTCAACGCGTCCCTGGCAATATAGGCTTCGTTTACTACATTTACATAAAGATCATAGGTTATCCACACATAACCATTGTCTCCCCATTCCTGTCCGTAAGAGTTCAGCACTTTGAACGCCCCAAGGGCATCATCGTAACCAACCGTCACCATAGCATGCCTCGAAGCATCCGTTCCCCGCTTATACGACCAGATATAGGGTTTCATTCCCATGGTGCCATCCTGCGTGAACGCCTGGTCAACCGTGGTACCGATCATCACCGGTAAACCGGCATTCAACATGGTCTTCACATTGTTGATCTTGTCCTGTTTATTGGCTGTATTCAAATCCACAGCATCCCAGTCGGCAATCCTGTATCTTTTAGCCTGCTCTTTCTGACGGGGACCCGGCCGGGTCAGGAAATCATATTCATTATAAGGCATCACGCTCATCTTGGAGGCTCCCTGCTCTTTCAGCAAATTCAGCGCATCCTTGAAAAAGAGCCCGCCATCAATGCCATTGTTGATCTGGTTGTAAATGTAAGCGGGCGAAAAAACCGAATTTAAATTCAGGGAACCTCCTGACAAATAGCTGTTCCCTTCTTCGAGCTTTTCCTGATAACTCTTAACAGCATAGGCAATGGACCAGGCAACGCACGAACTTTGCTTTCCCTGCTGACCTGCCGGAGGCATCTTATCGGATAAATCCACCGAGGAGGGAAGCTCCTTGCCCGAAAAAGGCATGGCAGCCTTGGGCATCCTGGCCAGCTCCTCCGGGTCAACAGGCTTAAGACCTGTTCCAAAGTCCTGCGCCTGGGTAAACGCAGCAATCAGCATGAAGATCCCGTATGTGCAAAGTCTGAAAAACACAGGTGTAATTTTATACGGAATGAGCAAGTTATCAATAACGTATCTAATGTAATGAAAATTTGGAATGATGCTGACTTAAATGGAGAATTTTGAAGAGGATCAGTGAAGAAAGATCGAAGATCGAAGATCAAAG
>DIAS01000108.1:0-237 GCA_002415855.1 Bacteroidales bacterium UBA5072 | reverse complement strand
GATCGAAGATCGAAGATCAAAGATCAAAGATCGAAGATCAAAGATCAAAGATCTAAGATCAAAGATTGAAATTTAAAGATTGAAGGAGGGGGAATTAGGATTTTTTAGGTTGGGTTTTTAGATAGGTGATGAATCCGGAAAGAGATTTTGAAATCATCATGATTTGGTTATAAGTCTTTTGAAAGACAATGTTGTCGATATAATCGAGATCATGCATGATGTACAGCATACTTCGGA
>DIAS01000014.1:847-6133 GCA_002415855.1 Bacteroidales bacterium UBA5072 | reverse complement strand
TCGGCTGGCCTACCTGCAGTTCAAAACCCTCACGCCGCATGGTCTCGATAAGTATCGAAAGGTGAAGTATGCCCCGCCCGAAAACCATGAAACTTTCTGTTGAACCTGTTTCCTCTACTCTCAGTGCGAGGTTCTTTTCAGTCTCCCGGAAAAGCCTGTCTCTCAGCTGACGTGAGGTGACGAGTGTTCCTTCGCGTCCGAAAAAAGGCGAGTTATTTGCAGCAAAGAGCATGCTCATCGTAGGTTCATCGACATGAATATGGGAAAGACCTTCCGGGTCCACAGCATCAGCTATAGTGTCACCTATCTCGAAATCTTCTATCCCGAAAAGTGCGCATATCTCGCCTGACCGAATCGGTTTCTTGGTCTTCTCCTTCCCCAGACCCTCAAAAAGATAAGCCTCCTTGACAATGTTCAAAACAACGCTTCCGTCGCGCTTGATGAGCGAGACCTGGCTGCCCGGGATCAAAGTTCCCCTGCTTATTTTACCAACCGCTATGCGTCCCTGGTAAGAAGAATAATCAAGCGATGAAATTCTCATCTGCAGGGTGCCTTCAACCATCTTTGCCGGTGGAATATGTTCCAGGATGGTATCGAGCAGATAGCTTACGTCAGTTGTGGGATTTGCCCAGTCAGGACCCATCCATCCCTGTTTCGAAGAGCCGTACACAGTGGGGAAGTCAAGTTGGTCTTCCGTGGCCTTGAGGCTGTGCATCAGATCAAAGACTTTTTCCTGCGTCTCCTCGGGCTTGCAGTTCGGCTTGTCGACTTTATTGACAACTACAATCGGTTTCAATCCCAGCTCAAGGGCTTTCTGGAGCACAAAACGTGTCTGCGGCATAGGCCCTTCAAAGGCGTCGACTATCAGCAGAACACCTTCAGCCATGTTCAGAACCCTCTCAACCTCGCCCCCGAAGTCAGAGTGTCCCGGAGTATCTATGATATTGATCTTGACATTTTTATACCTGACAGAGACATTTTTCGAGAGAATTGTGATACCTCTCTCTCTTTCAAGGTCGTTGCTGTCGAGAATGAGGTCTCCCATGACCTGGTTCTCGCGGAAAAGCTTTACCTGATAGAGGATGCGGTCGACAAGGGTGGTTTTGCCGTGGTCAACGTGTGCAATGACGGCTATATTTCTTATTTCTTCCATTCACAGATGCTATAGGGCTGCAAAAGTAGAAAAAGAAATCTTTCCGGAGGCGAAGGCCGGGTTTTAAATTACCACTGTCATTATTGAATGAGCCAGGCTTTTAATATCGGCAGCCTTGCTGTCTATGCATAATTTAAGGTCAGTTGCCTGGTCAGACTTGTTGAATATGATTACTACAATTTCACCGTCAGGATTTATAAAGCCTGTTGTTTCAATGTGGTCCCTCGAGGAAGAAATACCTATTCTCTTTGCACCGCGATGGATAAACCTGGAGAAATGCCCTATATAATAATAGGAATTCGTATAAATGATCTCTCCTGTCCTGGTGTCAGCATGAACGGGTGCGAAGCAGAAGTTGCCGACATGATTGGGTCCGCCGGTTTCATCGAGCAGGATATTCCAGTCGAACCATGCAACGGTTCCGCAATTGAAATCGTTGACCATTGAGTGGGCGTAATGCTCGCCCAGGTCCCAGCTGTGAATCCTGGCAGTATCGAAACTTTCGGCGCAGCCCTCGGTAAACAGTATTTTTTTATCCGGATAAGAATCATTTACCAGTTTTACATTCCTGAACTGCATCTCACCACCTGTCCATGGTTCGTACCAGTGAAAACCAAAGCCCCAGACATACCTGGCAGCTACCGGGTTGTTCATGATAACGGTTGCCCTCTGGAAAATGAGATCGCGGTTATGGTCCCAGGCAATTATTTTTGCATTGCTGTAGGGGCTTTTTTTAACTGTGGGGCCGAGGTATTTACCGATAAATCCTGCTTCATCATCTGCGGAATAGATGCACGACTCCCAGGTCTGAACAGCCAGCGGCTCGTTCTGGGAAGAGATGGCCCATACTGGAATTCCGGTTTTGGCATAGGCATCCATGAATTTGACAAAGTGGTTTGCCCACACCTGCCTGTATTCATCGAGAAGCTTTCCACCATGAAGAACATCCTTGTTCGATTTCATCCAGGCGGGAGGACTCCAGGGAGAAGCAAATATCAGAAGCTCCTCATCTGCTGCTGCTTTTGCTTCTTTGATCAGGGGAATTTTATATTTCTGGTCGTGTTCAATTGTAAAAGATTCCAATGTTGTATCACCGTCGTTGACGTATGAATATGAGGATGAAGAAAAATCGCAGCTGGCAATATTCACACGTGCAAGATTGTAGCCTATCCCTTTTTCTCTTCCGTAATATGCATCAATTACTTCTTTTCTTTTCCCCTCAGGCAATTTATAGAACGTCTCCGCAGCGGCATCAGTTAAAGCACCGCCGATGCCTTCAACGGTCTGGAATGTGACTTTTTCATTGACTAAGACAATCGGTTGACTTTCTGACAGGTGTTCATACTCTTCGAACTTCAGCTTTTCGGCAGGGCTCAGTCTTTGATCCGTATCCCTGGCTGTGATATAGACTTCGTTTTCATCAGGATTGACGGGCGGAGCTGTATTGGTATTTGCAGTTTTATTATTGCAGCTCACAAGCCCGAGTGCAAGGCTGAGAGTTATAAAATATGCCGGAATCTTGTTCATAGGGTTTAGTTTTTTTATCTTTTTATGCTGCTATTTACATAAATTTTCTGTTCAGACCAATTCAAAAATAAGATTTCCAGGCGGATGGCTGAAGCCACCGGAACTCTGAATTCCACAGAGTTTGATATCTTTGGATCAATTGAAAAGCAGAAAATATGTCCGAAAGAAAATGTACACAAATTGTCAGAGGACAACCCGCCATCGACGGGGCCGGCGTTCATTTACGCAGAGTCCTTGGATTGAGAACGGTTAAGGATTTTGACCCTTTCCTCATGCTGGATGGCTTTGATTCAACCAATCCCCAGGATTACATCAAGGGATTCCCATGGCATCCTCACCGCGGAATCGAGACGGTAACTTACCTGTTGCAGGGAGAAATTGAACATGGAGACAGCCTGGGTAACAAGGGATTCATCCGTGATCTTCAATGTCAATGGATGACGGCAGGGTCTGGTATTATTCACCAGGAAATGCCCAAAGCCACTGAAAGAATGTTGGGCTGCCAGCTTTGGGTCAATCTCCCTAAGAAGGAGAAAATGACCCAGCCAGCCTATCGTGATGTAAAACCGGAAGATGTTTCAGTGGTTCATGAAACAAACGCCACCATAAGAGTGCTGTCAGGCACCTACAAAAACCAGCACGGTGTTGTTAAAGGTGAATATGTAAAGGTCCAGTACCTCGATGTTGCACTCAAACCAGGCAGCGTATGGCGATATAATGAGACACCCAACGATCAGACCCTGTTTCTTTATCTTATTGACGGCACCCTAGCTGCGGATGAAGGACTGGCCAGTTTTGAAGAAAAAGCCTGTGCAATGCTTATGTCAGCTACCTCGGCAGACAGCACCTCCAATGACGAGGTGGTTGTCAGGGCAGGGGCTGAAGGAGCAAGGTTTTTGCTCATTGCCGGTAAACCCCTCAAGGAACCGGTCGCATGGGGAGGGCCTATTGTAATGAATACCGAAGAAGAATTAAGCCTGGCGTTCAGGGAGCTGAATAACAAAACATTCATTAAACACAGCCAGCCGCAAAAACTTTAAAATCCTTTTGACATTTCGATAATCCGGGAATAATCCTTTTCAAATGGCAGCTTCCTCGCTCAGAAAATTCGTTTATCTATCCATTGTTGCCGCACTGCTGACAATAACAATAAAGCTTATCGCCTATTTGCTAACCAACTCTGTCGGATTATTATCTGATGCGCTGGAGTCATGCGTGAATCTCATTGCGGCAGTGGTTGCCTTAATTATGCTGAGGCTTGCCGAAAAACCGCCGGACCAACAACATGAATTCGGACATAATAAAGCTGAATATTTCTCAAGTGCTGTCGAGGGTGGTCTGATAGTTCTGGCCGCATTCAGCATTATCTGGTCAGCTATTCCAAGACTTTTACATCCGCAACCTCTTGAAAATATTGGCATTGGCCTGCTGATTGCAGTCGGTGCCTCACTGATTAATTTAGTCGTTTCAATTATTTTAATTAAAAACGGCAAAAAACACCATTCAATAACCCTGGAGGCAGATGGCAGACATCTGAGGACTGATGTTCTGACATCCGCCGGTGTTTTGATAGCAATAGCACTTGTCAAACTGACGGGCTGGCTGATGCTAGATGGAATTGTTGCAATTGGTGTAGCCCTTAACATCATATGGACAGGCTATCAGCTTTTAAGAAGGTCAGCGTTAGGACTGCTCGACACTTCCCTCTCACAGGACGATATGGCTAAGATCAATAAGGTCTTTAAAAAATATGAACAGCAAAATATTACATTTCATTCCCTCATGACAAGGCAGTCCGGTCAGCGGAAATTTATCATGATGCATGTTTTAATGCCCGGGAAACTGAATATCTTCCAGGGTCACGCGCTTGCAGAGAAAATTGAAGAGGATATCCGGATGGCGTTTGCGGATTCGCCTACAACCGTGTTCACTCACCTCGAGCCGGTTGAAGGGGAGTCATCAATGCTCGATATCAATATTGACCGTCCTAGTAATAAAGGGGCTTGAATATTTTGATGTTTGCCAATTATGTCGGCGGATGCAGCCGCTTAGTGAACCATTTCCTTACTGATCTCATTGTCTCGAGCTGGTACGAAGGTGCATGTCGGCGGCACGTGGCTCTTTCATCACTGTTTTCCGGAGCTCCCCAGCGGCACTCGATACAATCATTGGGATTATATGCCATTTCAAAGGCATCCCTCCTGTCAAGTATTTCCCTCACCGTCAGTTCCTGTAAAGAACCGTCAGTACGCGTATAAGTGATCGAAATTTCCAAGGTCTTCTGATCAAGAAGTAATTTGAGTTTAGTCCTGACCTGTTCGGGGGAGCCCCGTCCGGAAAAATTAAAATCCCCCGGTGAGCGTAGGACCTTATCCGGAAAATTGAGTACCTCATCCATTGCAATCAAGAGCCTCAGGTCACGGTTGGGAGTTGAAAAATTTTCCCACTGGCCGCCGGCGAGGAAGATGCCGGCAGCGCCTGATGGCATGGGGACTATCTCACCGGGATGCGATCTGACCCAGGCCTCGCCGTTAGCCACTGAGGTGACACGTACCAGCAGCTGTTCATGAAGTGATTCGATAAGGTCGAACAATGCAGTTTCAGGG
>DIAS01000014.1:0-586 GCA_002415855.1 Bacteroidales bacterium UBA5072 | reverse complement strand
CGAGAGGCTCAGGATTAATCAGTCGTTCCATTGTGTGATAGAAAACTTCGGGTTCCATCTTCCTCTGCTGAAGTGAATAGGGGGCGAAGCCTGCCGAATCTGTCAGCGCTTCGTTCCTCATCAGGGAGGTCTTGCCATTCTGCAATGCAACAGGACGAAAAGCCTTAAATCCCGGCTCACCAACTACTTCGGATGTAGCGAACAGGAAGTTCCCTTTCCAGAACCTCTTTACTCCTACAGTCCCATCGGGCTGTGCGTCTACTGAAAGAAGCAATCCGGGATGGTCTTTTGTCTGAGACACCCATCTGATTAATATCAGCGTATGACCGTAAGGGTCAGCAAAAACGACACCGGGACGCAAGGCGGTACGCTCAAGTGCAACCGGGTAATAATCTGAATTTTCATTATCCAGTGAGGTCCGTGCCGTACCTGAATGAACACCATCCATGACTCTCCTGAGAAAAGCATTGAATGCCAGTACCGGATTCGAATTCGACCGGGATGTTTCATTTGTGATCCACTGGCCAGTCCGGGGATTACGCCCTACGTAGCCCCGGTCACATACGTGGAAACCGAACGGGAGGCC
>DIAS01000187.1:12077-12693 GCA_002415855.1 Bacteroidales bacterium UBA5072 | reverse complement strand
GCGGGTCAGCGGTGGCATTGGTGGATTCAAGATCCCTGAACAGGATCAGCATGGATGTTGGGGAAACGGTTACCTGAGGCTCAGGATCGGCAGACGATATATGGTAGAATATGAAATGTATGCTGAGAATGAAATCAATGACCGCGGATATGCCGATATGACAAGCAGTTCGGATACAATTTACTTTGCCCGGCGCGACGTTAAAACAATCCAGAGTGTGATCGGTACTTCCTACGCTTTAAGCAACAAAGCAACATTTGACCTGAGGATACGTCATTATTGGTCGGGTGTGATTAACAAGGATTATCATCAGCTACAGCAGGATGGATCATTGGTTTATGATCCCGCATACATCAGCAACAACAACGAAAATTACAACGCTTTTAATGTCGACCTGGTATTCCGGTGGATCTTTGCTCCCGGATCGGAGCTCTCCATCGCCTGGAAAAATTCCATCCTCGACAGTCGTGACCAGGTGACCACGAACTACATCGATAACCTGGAGCAGACCTGGAAATCTGACCAGACAAACAGCATCTCGGTAAAGATTTTGTATTACATCGATTATAACAATCTGAGGAGGAAGAAGTAGTAGTAGGTTGTAGGTTGTAGGTTG
>DIAS01000187.1:11563-11817 GCA_002415855.1 Bacteroidales bacterium UBA5072 | reverse complement strand
AGGTTGTAGGTTGTAGGTTGTAGGTCTTCAAGTCATTTCAATTCCCGAACCCTTCAGCAATTGCCACACCGTTCTGATATCAATTGCCACACCGATTCCGCTGCCCTGTGCTTTATAAATCTCCCCTGCCAGCTGCAGGATCTGTTTCTGCCAGGCAATCAGCACCTGTATGGGATCTACCCCTGATACTTCAAATTCGCCCTGCGCTTTTTCGAGCATTTTGATATTGGAGTTGCTGATCTCGATCATTTTCT
>DIAS01000187.1:0-11381 GCA_002415855.1 Bacteroidales bacterium UBA5072 | reverse complement strand
TCAAATTCTCCCTGGGCCTTTTCGAGCATTTTGATATTCGAGTTGCTGATCTCGATCATTTTCTCATAGGATTTGTTCTTGCGATCGAGTTTATAGCCGATGATACCGAGCACCTCATTGGTTTTCAGATCGATCAACGGGCTGCCGGAATTGCCCCAGATCGTGGATCCGTCGAATTGCAGGTAACGGTTATTGTTCCGGTGCAGGACTGTTGACAGAATGCCTGATTTGATGGTAAGGCTTAGATTATCGTATTGATAGCCAAGCACTGCAACAGCCTGTCCGATGTAAACATGTCTGTTTACAGCCAATTCCAGCGAGGGTATATCATCAAATGAAAGATCTGCAATAGAGATCAGCGAAAACCCGGTTATTTCCTGGTCATAGGAGGTAATGATCCGTTCTGAGAAATCGTGCAGGGAGAGTCTTTCGACTGCTGTGATGGTGTGGCCGTCTTCTTTAACGAATCTGATCTCAACAAATTCAGCCTTGTTGAACCGGTTAACCATATCGTGTGTAAAGAGGTAGTCACCGGCCTTAAAACCGGTAAGGGACATGATCTCGATATCATTACCATTCAGGAATCTGATAGAACAAATTGAGGAATGACAAGCCTTCCACACACTTTTGTACAAACTCACCATTGCTGACTAGTAAGGTTGAATTATTCACTACAAAAGAAGCAAAAATTTAATTAATAGTAAAGTTATCGCGATTAAATTGTTATGTATTGATTGTTAAATACCTGGTGAGCAGAGGTCACAAAAAAAAACCAGGGGTCGGAGAGACCCCTGATTTTAACCCTAACCATTAAACCTAAAATTTAAGAAAAAAACCCTGAAAAAACTACTTTAACCCTAATTAAACTATTATTAACCCACTGAGTAAATAACGAAAATCATGCCATAATTGTTGCAGAATATTTTAAATTTAAGAAATTTTAAGAAAAAAAAGTTTATGTAGTTTAAGGCTAAGAAGTTGCATAAAAGTATTAAGGCGGGTGAAGCCCGGTGATGTTCAGAACTTCACATTCAGTCCTGCTAAAAAGTTGATTCCTGCCTGCGGATAGTAATACGGAGTACTCTCATATACATAGCCGTTGGATTCAAAAAGTGAGTTGAATACATTATTCACAAGAACAGTAAATTCAATTTCGGGCAGCTTTTCACGGGTGACCAGGTAAGCCAGACGGACATCATTCACCAGGTAACTGTTGAGCATAAGATCCCGGTTACCCGTATTATCGAGAAATTGCGTACCCACGAATTTCAGGAGCCAGTCAGTTTCAAGGTTTTTAACAGGGAATATTCGCAGTTGCAAGCCAGCCGTACTGCGAGGAGAGAAGGAGATGTCCTCGTTCTCATACTCAACAATTTCATTATCAGAGTTTATCTGCTTGAAATCAGTCTTGTTTAAGCTGAGGGTGAGGTTTCCGCCGAGTTCTGCGAAGCTCCTGAATTTATATGCTGCAGCGAGTTCAATCCCTGTCCGGTAGCTTTTCCCTGCGTTCTTTCGTATATAAGCCCCGTCATCATTGAGATCACCGGTAAGAACCAACTGGTTGTCATAATTCATCAAAAAGTAATTTGCAGCATATTGCCAGTCTGAGAAAATCTTCCGGATTCCAGCCTCCAGGTTGTACAGGGTTTCTGGTTCCGGCTTTTCACCGGCCGTGGCATCGATATAGTCGTCGCGTATGGGTTCACGATGAGCTATGCTGTAAGAGGCATAGAGCGTACCGGCTTTGAAGTCAAAGCTGATCCCGGCTTTCGGATTAAAAAAATTGAATGTTTCATCGATGCTTACCTGATTCAGGTGGCTTTCGATCCCGCTGCCCGTATAGGTAATATGACGGTATTGCAGATCGCCGTATACCTTGAGTTTTGAGATGGGCGACCAGACGGCCTTCGCAAATACATTAAAATCGTTTTTAAAGGAAGTGTTGCTGTAATATTCATCACCCGGTTCACTTTTAAGGGCGTATTCAGCCCATATAATTTCTCCGAAATGTCTGGCATGGTCATATTTGTTGTATGCACCGCCGAAGATCAGATCGGTTTTTTCAGTCAGGTACCGGGCCGACCAGGTCAGCCCGTAATAGTGATTATCGAGCCACCGGCGGCGGATCAGATCGGTAGTGCTGATGGTATCATGGTAAAACAGCTGGTATCCAATTCCGGTCCACAGGCTGTCGGCACCAAAGTAAAGATCTTCCAGACCGTAATCAGCAAATGCCTCATCCTGCCTGTACTCCTCATAATACCCACTGCCATAAGTATAATGTCCGGATACATTCAGGCTCAGTGATTTGGTAAACTGATGCGAAACATGCAGCTGGTAATGATTTTGCCGGTAATTGTCTGTTTGGTTATCATAAAACCTGATACTTCCGTCATCCTCAAAGATGGCCCCTGCCCAGTTGAACCTCCGGTCGGTTTGCAGGGTGTATGGATCCACCCCGTACCAGGCCTGGTATGTTATTTCCTTCCCGCCGAAAACAAGGGCTTTAATAAGGGTTTTATTGTTATAATATCCGCCTTGCATATAAAATGAACGAAGCATTGAGGAAGCGCGATCCACATAGCCATCCGATCCGATAGCTGATCCCCTGCCTTCGAAGTACCAGTGGTCATTGATCAAACCTGTTCCGGCCTGGAAGGAGGTCTTCCATGTATTGAATGATCCTGCTCCCAGGCTGATCATGCTAAAGGGTTTCGACTGGAAGGTATTGGTCTCCAGGTTCATGGAAGCACCAAAGGCTCCGGCCCCGTTGGTCGATGAGCCCACGCCACGCTGCAACTGAAGGCTGTTGACCGAACTGGCAAAATCAGGAATGTCTACCCAGTATACCGTATGAGATTCCGGGTCATTCAACGGAACACCGTTAATTGTGACATTAATGCGGGTGATATCACTGCCTCGTATACGCAGGCCGGTATAACCCACACCGGCCCCTGCGTCGGAAGTAGTTACCACCGAGGGTTCCAGGCTGAGCATATAAGGCATGTCCTGTGCAATGTTTCTGCGGCTCAATTCCTCTTTGCTCATCAGGGTAAAGGTTGTCGGAGTATTGTGACTGGCCCGCACTGCAGAAACTACCACGGCATCGCTGACCTGCGGTGCTTCCTCCAGCGTTATGCTGAGGTTCATGTTGTTTTGAACGGTTAGGGTGTCATTATGGGTCTCAAAGCCCACATAAGTGATCTGCAGCTGGTAGGTTCCCGGCTTAATGGCAGCAAACCTGAACCTCCCGTCTTCATTGGTAATAGTGCGGTAATATGTCCCTGTGATCATAACATGGGCCCCGGCAAGTGGTTCGTTACCTTTCCCGGTGACCGTGCCGGTTATTGAAAATTGCGCATAGGCCTGTGCCGACAGTAACAACCATGCAAATAAAATGCATACCTGCTTCATGGTGAAAATTTTTATGTTAATGAAACAGCGGCAATGCAAACATTGCCACCAAATCCCTTCGCCGGCATTACCCGGATCAGGTTCTAAGGGTATGATCTCAGCCCGATTTTTTAGGGCACCCCCTTAGTGTAAAACTCATGCGAAAATAGTGAATTTGAAGATCCGTTACAATAGTCCTGCACTTTTTTTAGACGACTGATGTATAATTCTTATGCTGAAGGAAGATTCTAAAAAATTAATCTTCCATCAGCATCTTCGATCAGCATCTTCGATCTTGAATCTTGAATCATCCATCAGTTATCTGTCCGAAAATTGTATTTTTGAATCCAATATCATAATGCTGACCCATGATTATTCCGCTTGAGCACAAAGTATTTCAATTGATCTCTGAAATCGTCACGGTGAACGACCTTCAATGCTATGTTATTGGCGGATATGTTAGGGATTTACTGCTGAAGAGGCCTTCCAAGGACATTGACATTGTAGTTGTGGGCAGTGGCATCGACCTGGCAAAAACTCTTGCGAGGCATATCGGCAAAAAAGGAAGGATTAGTGTTTATGGGAACTATGGAACGGCGATGTTGCGATATGACGATCTGGAGATTGAATTCGTAGGTGCCCGCAAGGAATCGTACAGGGCAGATTCGCGCAATCCTTCCGTTGAGAATGGTACCTTGGCGGATGATCAGAACAGGCGTGATTTTACCATCAATGCCCTGGCAATCTCTTTGAACCGGGAAACCTTTGGGGAGTTGCTGGATCCTTTCAACGGGCTTCACGATCTTGAGCATAAGATCATTCGCACACCCCTCGATCCGGATGTGACCTATTCCGATGATCCCTTGCGTATGATGCGGGCCATAAGGTTTTCATCGCAGCTTGGATTTGCCATCGAGAAAAAATCGTTTGAGGCGATCAAACATAACCGGCAAAGAATAAACATAATTTCCCGTGAAAGGATCATCGATGAACTGAATAAGATTGTACTTTCGCCTAAGCCCTCGGTTGGTTTTGATCTGCTGGAAAAGTCAGGGCTTCTTGAGCTGATTTTCCCGGAGTTCGACAGGATGAAGGGAGTTTCTGTGATGGAGAATCTTCGACACAAGGACAATTTCAGGCATACCCTTCAGGTGCTCGATAAGCTTGCTGAGAAAACGGATAACCTCTGGCTGAGGTGGGCAGCCATCATGCACGATATTGCCAAGCCCGTTACCCGTAAGTATGTCAAAGGGCATGGGTGGACATTTTATGCCCATGAATTTGTTGGTTCAAAAATGGTCCCTGAAGTTTTCCGGCGGCTGCAATTGCCCTTGGGAGCCAGCATGAAGTACGTACAGAAGCTTGTGCTGTTGCATTTACGTCCCATTGCCCTTGTTGAGGAGGAGGTGACCGATTCGGCCGTGCGTCGCCTGTTATTCGAAGCAGGTGATGATATTGATGATCTGATGCTGCTTTGTGAGGCCGATATTACCTCCAAGAATGACGAAAAGGTGAAGCTGTACCTCAATAACTTCAAACTGGTGAGACAGAAACTTCGCGAGATAGAGGAAAAGGATGCTGTACGTAACTTTCAGCCGCCCGTGGATGGTGAACTTATCATGAAGACCTTTAATATTGGTCCCTGCCGGGAGGTTGGCGTGATAAAGAACGCTATTAAAGAAGCAATTCTTGAGGGAATAATACAGAATGATTATGAGCAGGCATATGGGTTGATGCTGGAGAAGGGGAGAGAATTGGGTTTAAAAAGTGACTAGTCACCAGTCACTATTCCAACAATCTTAGCAACTCATCCTTATCCCCTGCCTGAAAAGCATTATTTTCGCGGATAAAGCTTTCTGCAAGCTGTGATTTCTTTTCCTGAAGCAGGTGGATCTTCTCTTCTAACGTGTCTTTGGTAATAAACCGGTAAACAAAAACTTTCTTCTTCTGTCCCAGGCGGTGAGCCCGGCTCATGGCCTGTTCCTCCACCGCGGGATTCCACCATGGATCGAGGATGAAAACATAATCGGCTGAGGTGAGGTTAAGTCCGAACCCCCCTGCTTTTATCGAGATAAAGAAAAGGTGGATATCCGGGTTGTCCTGGAACTTGTTGATGATTGCTTCACGCTGTTTCTGTGGTACCTCTCCTGTGAGGAGGGCATAGGGCAGGCATTCCCGGTCGCACCATGATGTGTACAATTCAAGGTGTTTGACGAATGAGGAAAACACCAGAGCTTTATGTCCTTCTGCCACAAGGTTTCTGATGTTGTCGATGATGACGTCATGTTTGCCGGAATCTTCATTATAGGCTGTATCGATAAGCACCGGATGGTTGGCGGCCTGGCGCAATTTGGTAAGCGATTGCAGGATCATGAAGGAGGATTTTTCAAGCCCTTGTTGCTGGATATTATCGAGGATGAGGTTCCGGGCCTTGGATTTTTCGGTCTCATAGAAAGCCTGTTGCGACTCCGACATATCGCAGTAGATCACTTGCTGCGTAATTGCGGGCAATTCACGGGCCACTTCATCTTTGGTTCTCCTGAGGACAAAAGGTTTAATCAGGGTTTGCAGGATCCTTACCTGTTTTTCATCCCTGCTTTTTTCAATAGGGATTACGAACTGGTTTCTGAAAAATTCAAAACTGCCCAGTAACCCGGGATTGAGAAAATTCATCTGAGCCCAAAGGTCGGTCAGTGAATTCTCAATTGGGGTGCCGGTTAGCACTATCCTGTGTGAGGCATTGAGGCTGATTACAGCCTTATAGGTTTTAGAGTGCGGATTCTTGATCACCTGGCTTTCATCGAGGATGACATACAGGAAGTCAAAGCATTTTAATGCATCCAGATCATTCCTGATAAGACCGTAGGACGTTATGATAATGTCGTACCGGTCATAGTAGTAAAGGAAACTTCGCCGGTTTTGGCCTCCGTAAAATCCGGCCTTCAGGTCGGGTGCGAATTTCCCGGCTTCGTTGATCCAGTTGTGAACAAGCGTGGAAGGTACGACGATCAAGGAAGGTTTGGCCTTAACATCGGCTGCATTTATGGAATCAAAAATGGTAAGTTGCTTGTCGTATACTGAATTGGCAGGACCACAGTGCCTGTTCCTTTCATCGTGGATAACCTGCTGAATCAGTGTGAGTGTCTGCAGTGTCTTACCGAGACCCATGTCATCGGCAAGGCAGCCGCCAAAATCATGCGAATGCAGTTTCCACATCCAGCTGTATCCCTTCTTCTGGTAATCACGCAGCTCAGCCCTTATTCCTGCAGGAATTTCCTGCTCTTCATAGGCTGCAGCATCAAGCCATTTCCGGAGTTTACCTGCATAGGTACCGTTAAGACCTTTAAGGCTTTCCTTCAGCAGGGGGAAGTGTTGTTTCTCAAGCATGAGCTGATCAGCGGTCTCTTTGGCAAAAGAAAACAGGTCCTTGAACCTTGCGAACCATTCCTCGGGCAGAACAATGATCCGGCCGTCGGGGAGTTCGTATTCACGGCGCCCGTCGAGGATAAAAGGCCGGAATTTGATAAAGGGGATTTCAAAACCATCCAACACAACAACAGCGGATATGTCGAACCAGTCATTTTTGTTTTCCATAACTTTCACCTTCAACTCCACATGTTGCAGATAATAACGGTTGGCCGGATTTGCCTGTGAAATTTCAATGCCCAGCTTTTCCAGAGAGGGGCGGTTAAAATTCAACCAGTTAACCAGTTCATAAGTAAGCAGGATGTTTTCTGTTTTTTTGGTTCGGAGGGGAGTGAAGGAGGAGGCGTCGAGATTGGCCAGCCCTAGTTCGAGCAGTGACGAAATGATGTGGTTCTCGTATGCCATATCGCGATTCAGCCGTTTAAAATCAATATCATCACCAATTTCAGTCATGGTGACCAGGAGCTCAGACTTCTTCCCGGCGTAGTATTCTGTTTTTTCACCGTATCTGAAACGGAGCATTAGTGCAGGAACGCCCGACATTCCGTATTCCAGCGAAAGCAGAGGCTTCGGCTGCAGGTATTTATCGGTTACAGTAAAGCCGGTTGCATTTACTTTGTATTTCTGAATAACAGGTTTAGCAAATGTCTCCAGAAACTTTTTCTCAGTTTCAGGGCGAATGCTGATCGATTTCTTTTTAAAGAAAGGAAGGAGTTTTTTCCCATCGATATCGTCAAATTGGAAGATCCGGTTGCCCAGTACAAGGCGGCAGGGATCATTGGTAAGGATAAAGCCGTTTTTTCCTGTAAGGCTTATATTTTCCTCGTTATAGCTGATAGTAAGAAAGTACCCGATGCCATCGGCATTGCGGTTAAAGTTAAAAACCGCGTTCGCATTTTCTTCTTGCAGAAAAAGCCGGTCGGTTTCGTATATATTGTTATGTTGCTTTTTCAGAAACACAGGTATTTCGGTACCGGTGAAGAGGGCGGTACAGCGGATCAGGCGTCGCTCAATATAGGGGCGTACCTGACGCTCGTACATGGTTTCATCAATAGAGGCCAGGAAGTCCTGGGCGCTGATCTTTTTCTTGGAAAATACCTTCAGCAGCTGGTTATCGGAGTATTCTTCGATGATCCTGATCAGACTGATTTCCTCGGGCAGAAGAAATTGTTCGTATTGCCCGAGGTTAGCCAGTGAAAGGCGGTCACTTACTGTGTAATACTCACGGTTTGCGCTGGGAGCAATAACTACAGGGTTAAACAGTGGACCCAGTAATCGGTGTGTTGTAAGTGTTAAAGCAAATTTCCCTTTCATCCTGCAAAAATAGCAGTTTGTTGAAAGAAGGCAGGTGATCATTCTCATTTTTACCCAACAACTATCAACAATCAACTATTTTAGTATATTTGATAGGGAAGATTGATTAGGTTAGTGTAAATAGAGATTTTAGGAATTCAAGATTAATCCATATTAACAGGGAGTTAGGTTTTACCGGCAGGTAAAAGGCTACAGTGCAGAGAAGGATATGTGATTGAGGAGCACGAAGTGTGTAAAGGAATGAGCAATGTCATATGAGGTAAAGGTAAAAAAGGACGTACATCGTAATAAAACCGTACTTAAACTGGTCTTTCCTTACCAGGCTGAGCTCTTGGAAATGATTCGGTCTTTACCTGGTGTGTTATGGAGCAGGACCATGAAGTGCTGGTACATTCCTTATTCAGAAAATGTGTTTGACGTTTTTCATGAACTAAAGAATGTGACAATTATTTTAGAACTGGAAACTGGTTCTTTTCATGGTGAAGTTCCCGCCTGTATGGTCGCCGATAAGAAAGAGCTCGTCATAATTCGTCATGCAAGGGAACGTATCAAACTGATATTCCGGTATGATAAAGAGTTGGTTGCAATATTAAAAACCTTCCCTTTGTATTACTATGATGCAGGGAACAAATGGTGGACCCTGCCGCATTGGGAAACAGTGCTTGAATCGTTGAAAAATTTCTGCATGCAGAATAACTGGTTATTTGAGTACAGGGATGAATGGGCTGAACAGAAAACGCTGACACGCAGGAATGACCATGGATATGAAAATATTGTTTGTCCGTTTGATTTCACGGAAATGCTAAAGACACTGCGATACAGCGAACACACGATTAACAATTACTGCAGCGCATTAAAAGAGTTCATCCATTTCAGCAAGGGAAAACCCCTGGAAACACTGGAACAGGAAGATATCAGGAAGTTCCTGCTCTACCTGGCCGACGAACGCAAGGTATCGGTTTCATATCAGAATATCAGCTTAAGTGCCATAAAGTTTTACTATGAGAAAGTAGTGGAGAATCCGGTCATTACCAGCAAAATCTGCCGACCAAGGGGTGAGAAATTACTGCCTGAAGTTTTGAGCGAGGAGGAGATCGTGCGATTGTTGCGTGCGGTGACCAATCTGAAGCATAAATGTATTTTGATGGCCATTTATTCCGGTGGACTTAGACTCAGTGAAGTGGTACGGTTGAAGGTGAAAGATATTGATTCGGGCAGGATGTTGATGCTCATTAAGGGAGCTAAGGGAAAGAAGGACAGGTATACTGTTCTGTCAAAGAATCTGTTGCATTGGCTCAGGGAATACTTTCGCCATGAAAAGCCAAAGAAATGGTTGTTCGAAGGTGTTATGGGAGGGCAATACAGCATGGGAAGCGTCCAGAAAATAATGAACGATGCGGTACAGGCTGCAGGTATCAGAAAACACGCTACGGTTCACACCCTGCGTCACTCGTTTGCCACGCATATGCTTGAGAGCGGTACCGACTTGCGTTATATTCAGACCTTGCTGGGGCACAGCTCATCGAAGACGACTGAAATATATACACATATTACGACAAGGGGAATGGAGAAGCTCATAAGTCCGTTCGACAGGTTGAATGTGAACCTGGACCCCCTGGCGGACAAACAATGATCTTGTAAGAAATTATTTTTTGTCAAAGGATTTTATTAATTTTAAACACATAATATATACCACTGCTATAACATCCAATTTAACAGGATGATTCATCAATACTGAATCGTCGCACGTTTAACAGGCTAATTCATTAAATAGCAGGTTCCATCGCGCCAGATCGTTATGCTGATAGCGTTGCGGATTTGAAATCAGCCACGGGGTTTCTAGGATGAATTACATGTTAAGCTTATGAAAACAATTCATATTGAATCATCTCTTTACCAGGGCGTGAGGCATCTCAAACTTACCTTTGAGTATGATGCTGCGGTGATACGGGGGATAAAGGCCATAAGCGATGCAAGGTGGAGTGCAACCATGAGGTGTTGGTTATTACCGTATACCGATGAGAGTATTTCGGAGCTTGGAAAGCTGGGAACGGATATGAACTTATACATGCCTGACTATGAGCGTATTCAGGCAGAGAGGAGATCCAGGTTTTTCGACAGGAACCTTAAGCATGAAAGTGAGAGGGCAGTTCAGTTGTATCAGCATTTCCTGCGGGCCCAGCGTTACAGTCAGAAAACAATTGTATCTTATACCGAAGCGGTAAGGACATTTTTAAGTTACTTTAAAGGAAAGGCAATTGAAGAAATCTGCAATGAGGATGTTGTAGAATTCAATTATGAATATATATTGAAGAACCGGTTTTCGTTGTCCTATCAGAATCAGATCATCAGTTCGATCAAGTTATTTTTCAGTTCAGTGATAAAGAAGGAGTTGACAGCGATGGAAATTAACAGGCCAAGGAGGGGGTGCAAACTGCCGGAGATCTTCTCAGTTGCGGAAATAGAAAGGCTTTTACGGTCGACGAGGAACATCAAACATAAGGCGGCTCTGGCATTGATCTATGCGTGTGGGTTAAGGCGGAATGAGCTGATCAATTTAAGGATCACATCAGTTGATTCTAACCGGAAGGTACTGATTATAAAGGCTGCAAAGGGCAACAAAGACAGGAATGTACCATTGCCGGAGAGCATGATAGTTTTATTGCGTGAGTATTACAAGATATATCGGCCGAAGATCTGGTTATTTGAAGGTCAGGTAGCGGGGACGCGTTATTCCGAGACGAGTTTGCGAGAGGCTTTTGTGAGGGGAATGGAAGAATCGGGGAACAGGAAGCGGCTGACCCTGCATAGTTTGAGGCACAGTTATGCCACGCATTTATTGGAGAATGGGATTGATTTGAGGTTCATACAGGTGTTATTGGGGCACAAGAGCAGCAAGACAACGGAGATATACACCCATGTATCAGCCAGGGCGATAGAGCGAATAAGGAGTCCGTTTGAGAACTTGAAGTTATAGGTTGAATCAGGCAGGGCAGAAGACAGATAAGGTATCAACGAAGAGGAGAAAAGCGAACATTAAAAAAAAGCCGGAGACCAGGAGGCCAGGAGACCCGGAGACGGAGACCGGGAAACGAGAAAACCAAAAAGCCAAGAGAGCACCAACCAATAAATGCATAAAATAGAAGTTGGCCCGCTGACCCAAACCCATCTCCAAACACCCATTTCCCCCGATAATAGACTATAAAACAAACTCTATAAACTAGTTAGCGATTATTTTTAGAAAACAA
>DIAS01000002.1:55443-63983 GCA_002415855.1 Bacteroidales bacterium UBA5072 | reverse complement strand
GTGGTTTCGTTCGTCAAAATATACTTGGCCACTTCATCCCAGGAAATATCAAAATAAAGATTTTGATAATCAGGGTCAGACAAAAGCTGGCCAAGAAGCAAAGCCATATCCTTAAGCGGAGCAACAACCCTTCCCATGCCGGCATGAGCCCATATAACGGTGGTATTTGGATGACGCTTTACAAGATCTTTCATGCCATCAAGGTAATTTGGCTTTCCTGGCTTTGGAAAAGGATTGTCTATATCGTTGTGGACCAGGGCTACCAGTCCCACCTCCGCACAGAAATCCAGAATGCTGTCGAGGGCAGGATCATAGAAGCTCGCCACATCACCTTCTATTTTGGAAGATACAAACTCCTTGTGAATGGTAAATTCCCCTACTCCCGAAAACACTTCAGGAAAGGTGAGCAACACCCTCCGTATATGAGCAGCAGCATACATATCGGCGGGATTGAAACCTGTGATCATGGGGTCGAGCCGGAGCTGCTGCTCTTTGGGCAGCGATTTGTAGGCCATGGCAATGAAAGCATCGGTGAAGGAGTAATAGTACAGGTGAGCGTCCGTATCGAGATAATAGGTGGGCGCAAAATCACCGGTAACCCGGTATGACCACTGTTGCTGCAACGGCAGTCCGAACAGGGTGGACCTGCCGATCTTGTCTCCCATGATCTGGTTCACATACACGGAGATATCCGTTCCTTCCTGGATGTAATTGGTCAGGTGAAAATGAGCATCATTAAACAGGTATCCAATGGATTGGTTCTTTTCTCCGGTTTCCTGAGCCCTGATCAGGGAGCAAAGGGCGATGAAAAGTGCCGGAAGAAGCCATCGCCCTGTGTTCTTTTTCGATTGTTCCATGGCGAACTGGCCTAAGTCTTATTTCGGTTGTATGAGATAAGGATTCACACCCAGTTTTTCCACAACGTACCGGATCACCAGCTGTGCTTTAACACTATTGCCGGCAGCATCGAGGGGAGGAGAAACCACAGCAATGCCAAATTTCCCGGGACACACGGCCAACAAGCCTCCGCCAACACCACTCTTGGCTGGCAACCCTGAGTTGTAGAACCATATTCCGGTGTCATCATATAGACCGGCAGTGGCCATCACCGGAAGGGTATACATGACGGTTTCCGGAGAGACCACCTTTTTCTTGGTAACTGGGTTGACCCCACCGTTGGCAAGTGTGGCAGCCATAGTAGCCAGGTCTTTGGTATTGACATTGAGTGCACATTGCTTGGTATAAATATCTGTAGCCTGCACCGGGTCAAAATACATTCTCCCATATGCCAGCAGCAGATGGGCAATGGCCTGGTTGCGCAAATTATCACCTGCCTCGCTGATGTATACCGGCATATTCAAAGAAAGGGGACGGCCTGCAAAATCGCTCTGTACCTGTACAATGTTTTTCCATTTTGCTGCAGAATCAGCGCCGCTGATCAGGCTGGTTGAAGCAATGGCACCAGGATTTACCAAAGGATTGATTTCTTTTCCCCTCATTCTTTCAACCGCAACAATGGAGTTGAAAACTTCACCGGTGGCATCCACGCCTATCTTATCCTGGATGGCCTGATGTCCCTGTTCCTCAATAACCTTTGCCATGGTAAAAACCTTGGAAACACTTTGAATGGAAACCTTCGACTCAATATCACCCTTAGTAAAAACCTGTCCGTCAGCAGTCACCAGAGCTATGCCGAAAATATCGGGGTCGACATTGGCCAGTTCCTTGATGTAGTCGGCATTTTTGCCATCCTTCACATCTTTGAATTTGGTAAAAGCCTCATCCAGAGCTGCATTGATTTTCTCAGGACTCAATGGATTGCCTGGTTGGGCTATGCTGCTAATCGTGCCAGCCAGCAAGCAAAGCGAGAAGGCTGCAATAAACAGCCTGCCTGGTTTATGATTAGTTGTATTCATGGAAAGCTATTTTAAAATTAATGATAATCAGCGATTGTGTAAATGTTGTCAGCCGTTAATCCTCAGCCGTTCGATTTTCTGAAGAAAGCATGTGAAAAATTGTATTTGAAAGAAAACTGAACTTTGAAGATGCTTGTATTCCAGTCATCTTTGTAGTTTTCACGGGTTCCGTACTGCAATTCAATGCCCATCATGGCATTTTCCACAGGGTAGTACAACAGGTTACCGATAGCGTAATGTCCTTTGCTGAAAGCATTATCGTTCTGGCCATCCGTATTGCTTATGTCCTCCATTGACCATCCAACCGAAGTAGAGAATTTTTTACTCCAGGTATGATCGATAAAGGCAACAACCCCCAGCAAGGGAACAGCAACACCCTTATCGCCATCAATAGCGACATCGACCGGTGCATCGTTCATGTAGTTTTCTATACCGGCCCCATATACAATTTGTCCCCTGAACAGATCTTTCCTGGTAAAATTCACGTTGGTACTCAGATTAAGGCCCCAGCCTAAAGCATTTCCGCTATAATCGATCCCTGTCCCGTCCAGGTCTTTCCACTCCATCCTGCGAAGTATTCCTGCCAGCTCAACATAACCAGCCTTAAATGCCTTCCTGAATTCAAATGACAAATCCGGCACAGGAAACCTTGCCCTTATACTGTCCAGTTCAACACGACCGGAGTACTTGCCACCTTCAGCACTGGCGCCCGGACGCTCAAAGGCTATTGTAAGGCGGGTATCGCCCTGTATAGGCATATAGCGAACCTGGACATTGCGAAAGAATACCATTCCTGTTGGTCCCCAGTATTCGACAGTATTCGGGAAGACATCGATATCCATAAAGGGACTCCAGTACTGGCCAACGCCAAAATGACCCAGTTCACCATAGGCATGGCGCAACCGGAAAGTGGTCTGGCCTGCATCCACACCAGTGCCGAAGAGTTCGAACTCAAAGACAGTTTTGAGCTCTCCCAGGGGCGTGGGCAGATATCCTTTTGCCCCGAAACGGGTTTGCCGAACACTGAAATAGGCGTTTCCATCAGTTCCAAACTCGTTTTTGTAGGCAGGCAGCTTAGTCGGACGAACCACGTCATACCAGTCGGGATGGATCTGATTGGCATTATAACCCGCATCGGTCATAACAAAACCGTATATCTCAAAGACTTTCTGACTCCCTTCTTCCTGGGCAAAACCTGATGCCGCAAGGATAAGAAGCAGTGCAATCAGGTAGATTTTGTTCTGTTTCATATAAAAATAGTTTTAGTGATAGGCCAACAACCTGGAAATAAAACACCGGAACAGGTGCACGATACTTCTTACTAAGATAGCAAATCCTATCAAAAATATCATTTAATGGCTACAAAACGTAGACGGGACCGTTCAGTTTACCGTTACGATTTTCGGGGTTTGCGGTAAAACAAGTCCAGTTTTGTTGTATCTTTCAGGAGGTTTTAAAGAATTAAACAACAACACCATGAAAACAAAAATACCAACTGTATTTGTACTGTTAACAATGCTGGTAACAGGCAGCTTTGCCCAGGACGCCAAGAAGGAATTAACCAAGAAGGAATTAAAGGAACAGCAAAAAATTGAAACGCAGAAACTGGTGGAAGCCCTGGTAAACGCCCGTGAATTTGTTTTTACGGCCGGTACGGCTTTGCCCCAGGGAGGAAGGTCGGTGAATCTGACTACCCGGCCCAATTACATGAAATTCCATCCCGAGATGATCGAAAGCGATATGCCATACTTTGGAAGATCGTATACCGGGGGAGGATATGGCGGAGACGCCGGACTGAAGTATGAAGGGAAGCCGGAAGCCTATACGGTAACCAAAAAAAAGAATAATTATCTGATAGAGACCGAAGTAAAAACAAGCGGTGACACTTATAAAATCACACTTTCAGTAGGTTTCCAGGGCAGTACTTACGTAACGGTCATCTGCAGCAGCCGCAGCACCATTTCCTATGACGGCATAATTTATCCTCCTGAGAAGCCGGCAGAAACGAAATAACCACCTGCAAAACCAACTATTATGGCAAAAGAAAAATCCTCCAGGACTAAGGTAACCGGCAAAGCCGGTTCTATTGACAATTCAACGATCGCAGATGTCAACCAGTTGACTAAAAAAGAACTGATCGCACGAGCCAAGAAATTTTCAAAGCAGTTTTGTGTGGGTGACGGGGAAAAATTCCGTTTGAAGGATTATAGTACAGAAGTCAAAACAGATCTGAATTCCGAAGATAAGCCACTGGTTAAGCAAACCTTGCAGCTCGGAGTGGATTCACTGGCAGCCATGCAGGATGTCCTGTATGCGCAGGACAAATGGTCGTTGCTGCTGATCTTTCAGGCCATGGATGCAGCAGGCAAGGACGGGGCCATCAAACACGTGATGTCAGGGATCAATCCGCAGGGATGCCAGGTAACATCATTCAAGGCACCCAGTGCCGAAGAACTGGATCATGATTTCCTGTGGCGTTGTCAGCGGCAGTTACCGGAGCGCGGACGCATCGGCATTTTTAACCGCTCTTACTATGAAGAGGTCCTGGTGGTGCGTGTACATGAACAGATCCTGATGTCACAAAAGCTTCCTGAAAAGTTGATCACCAAGGATATCTGGGAAAAACGCTTTCAGGATATCCGGAATTTTGAAAAATACCTGTACCGCAACGGAACTGTGGTCGTCAAGTTCTTCCTCCATGTTTCGAAGGATGAGCAGAAGAAACGTTTCATCGAGCGCATCGACAACCCGGACAAGAACTGGAAATTCAGTACCGCAGATGCGAAGGAGCGCACCTACTGGAAAGAATACATGAATGCCTATGAAGAAATGATCCGGAGTACCTCGACGAAAAAATCACCCTGGTATGTCGTACCGGCGGACAATAAACCCTTCGCGCGCATTGTAATTGCTTCAGCCGTTATCAGAGCTCTTGATGAACTGGGACTGGAATATCCGAAAGTAGGCAAGGAGAAAATCGCTGAGCTTCAGGCAATTAAAAAAGTGCTGCTTGAGGAAAAGGAGAGCAAATAAGGGATAAGTCTATTTGAATACCTTTCTCAGGGACCGGTTTGTACAGGATACCCCAGTTGTTTTATGATATCAGATGCATATTGGTTTAAGAGCGTGAAAGTATCGGGGTGAATGTCATAGGATTCGCGGGAATAGGAGGCGTTTTCCAGCAGGTATTCTTGCATGTGAACCTTAGCGGTATCAAAAGAGTTCATGTTGAAAGTGTTATACAGGTATTCCAGCGTGTTGATCTTGTCTTTTAAAAAGTCCTCCATCCTTATCTCAATGAGATCGTGATCGGAAAGCAGGGATTTATCAGCCTGATACTGGTTCATCATCTGCACGTAAAGTTTCACTATTTTCTCCCGGTTAAAATCACCGGGGGTATGCTGAAGCTGTACCCCTGGTAAAACAGCGAGGTAAAAGCGGTATAGCGATTCAACAACCCGGTAAGGATTCCGGTAAATGAAGATGAACCTGGCCTGGGGGAACATTTGTTTCAATAATTGAATGCGGGCCAGGTTGCAAGGATTTTTACCGATGTACCGTTTGCCCCCGGTGTTGATGCCGGCCTTTGCAATGAACAAACGGTAATGCCTTTCCCAGGATTTTACATCCTGGCGACCAGATCTTTCGGGGGTTATCTCATGTTCCACAATGTCATCAAAATCCCCGGGAAACTGGAAAAAATTGTACAGGCTGGAGGGCTGGACATTAACCAGCCCGTATTCTTCCTCCTGGGGAAAGTCCATGTCCATCCTTACATTGTCGAACGGACGCAATGCAGGCAGAAACATGTTGATCAGAGGTTTTAACCACCGGCGCTGGGAAAGAACCAGATGTGGAAATACTGTTTGCAGGGTAGTGGTATAGCTTGCATTGCGATCCTGACAAAGCAGGTTATGCAGCAGGGTGGTGCCACTCCGCCAGAAGCCGATGATGAAGACCGGTGGCTCTTCCATCCGGTAAGCGCGGATCCTTTTGCCCCATCGCATCCGTTCCCAGAGGATCAGGATCTCCAGAATGCCAACGGCCAGAAAGGTCAACGCAATTTTTGGATAATACTTCCGGTCAGGTTTGTGCTTTCTAAAGATGGCCCGGATATTGGCAACATTGCTGCCAACCAGGGTAGAAACAGGGAAAGTGAAGGATTTCCGTCGCATAAACAGTATGTAGGTTTGTAGGTTACTTTAAAAAGACAGCCGGCAGGATCACTGACCGGCCGGCTGTTTGAATGCCACTATAATGCTGGCGTTATAACTTCGGAGGATATTTCGTGAATATCTGCTTCACGGCATAATTGATATTTTCTTCTCTCCGTTGCTGAGATGCATCAGGATTGATGGTGCCGGTTCCACGGCCCTGCCACACAAGCTGATTTTTTGCTGCATCAATCATGTCAACGAACAGGGTACCTTCGGTGTAGGAATCATAATTAATGGTGGTGGAAGAGAATCCTCCGCCCCAGCGGTACCTGTAACCTGCTCCGTAATAATCCGAAGTGGCCGTGGCAGTCTGTACCTGCTGTGCCTTGATTTTCACATCGATCAAAACATCAGGATTATCTGCCTTAACGAATCCTTTAGCGGCTAACTCGTTGGTGACGGCAGTCAGCACCCTGTTCCGGTTGATGTCATCGAGGGGCAGATTCAGCGCTTCGGGAGTAAATGCAAAAGTTTTATAGGCCGTAAATCCAGCCGTTTTATCGAAATCTGAGGACACCTTGATTGAACTGCATGATGCTGTAACAATCAACACAAAAAGCAAATACAGGAGTTTTTTCATGGCTTAGGGTTGTTTACGGAACAAATACGAATCCGAAGTTAAGTGTGAAATAACCCTGTGCCGGAAGATCACCTGCCTTAAAACCGTAATAGTATTTGGAGGCAATTGTCAATCCAACACCGGGAGCAGCTTTGATCAAAACGCCTATTTCTGGTCTGAGGGCAAAATGCCAGGCATCCTTTTCAAAGGTATAAATGCTCATATCGGTATTCTGCAATGTATACATGGTACCGATACCGAGACCGGCATAAGGTGTAAACTTTTCGTTTTTTTGAACATAGTAATCCACGGCTGCCAGCATGGGGAAATGGTTGCTGTAGCGCCATTGCTTGCCCGAATAGGTGATATTCTGGTATTCGTAAACATCATCCGGCATTTCATCATAAAATACATTCCAGCCGATGTCCACACCGATACCAATGTTGGGCTGCACCAGATTGCGATAGTCGAAGGTAAATCCACGAAAACTTGCCGGGCTGATATAATCATGCATCTCACCTGTTCCAAAACCAATGGAATACTGCAGTGCCGTTAAATTCCTCTGTGAGAAGGCCGAAATGGTAAGCACCGAGAAAATAATAAGGATGAATATCTTTTTCATAATCGATTATTTTTAGTTGGTTTTCAGATAAGGTGACTGGTCAAATGCCTTGTCAATTGCTGTACTCATACGAGCTTCATCATAGTAGCCGGTCAGGATGCCATTGACAGCACCTGTCCATTGAACAATCGGATTTCCATTGGCACCTACCACATCTTTATCGACCAGGGTCATCAGCAGGGTTCCTGTTGTAAAAGATTCATAATAGACAGGTGGATAATATCCTCCGGTCCAACCCCAACCGGGATAATAACCGCCATACCACCAATACCACCAGTCATACCAATAGACAACGGTTGTGGTTTCCCATGCTGCAGGGCCCAGTAACAGATCGGGATCCTCGGAAATTTCTACACGCTGCCATCCAAGGGCTTCCATGTTGTCTTCAATCATAGTAAGGATCTCTTGGGCAGTTTCGTCCGGGATAAACTCCGGTTCTTCGCCTTCCGGGATGTTTCCGGTAATCTTCACAATCTGATCCGGCATGGCATAGGTTTGTTTGGCTGTAAAATCGTACGTGTCATTGTGGTAGGTCACCACAACATCCAGTTCCTCAACATAATCCGGCCCCTGCGGGTAGCATCCCCAGAGCAGGAACACGCTGAAAATGGTTACAACAGTCAGGATTCTTTTTTTCATATAAAATTGGTTTAATTTGTTATAGAATAATGATGGCAATTATTTTTTAATACAGCACTTGGCAACATGATACCGTGCAATATTGGTCACAAATTTAATACTTAATCTGCCTATAAAAATACTTATTATTAAGTATAATACAAGGCTGACTGCAAACCCGCCTGATACAGCGGCCCGGGAACACAGGATACAAATTTGAAGTAAAATACTTTCTCTTCGTAGACGTCTCCGTTCAAACGTCAGCACCTGCCTATCTCCCTGTTCTTCCAAATTTCGGGAAAAATATTCATTTTCCATCCAACATAATGAAGTTATGAAGGTCAAATGCGTGGTAATTAAACAATACTTCAGGTTTACCCAGCTATCGTAAGATTATTTCATTATTTGCTTGCCATATTTTATGTAAATTTGAGCATGGATTTATTTATGGTTAATTCATAATATCATGAAAAGAAGGTGGTTATCATTTTTCGTTTTGGCGATAAGTTTGTCATGTTTGCCTGTTTTTGCTCAAACAGAACGTCCGGCGGAGCAGGATACGACATTATTAGGTTTGCCGGGCGATAACCTGGATCTTTATGCCGTAT
>DIAS01000002.1:6808-55189 GCA_002415855.1 Bacteroidales bacterium UBA5072 | reverse complement strand
GTATTGGATCTTTTTCAAAAGTCGAAGACCATTGAGGACTTTGAAAAGTCGCTGAATCTTGAAAAGACCGGAATCAACAACCTGGATTTGGACCTGGATAACAAGGTTGATTTCATCAAAGTTATTACCAAGCAAGATGGGGATGACTTTACATTTATTCTTCAGGTTGCTGTCACTGAAAAAGAAACACAGGATGTTGCCGTCATTTTGGTATCAAAAGACAAGGATGAAAAAGTCTCGATGCAAATTGTCGGAGATAAGGATTTGTATGGTAAAGATTATATCGTTGAACCAAAAACATCTGTAACTCCTGCCGTTACTGCCAATCCGGCCTATGTTGGCCCGGAACCTGTTACGGTGAGTGCTCCTGCAACAACCACCACGGTTGTAGTTGAAACAACACCTATCGTACAGTATGTGTATTCACCGGTTTATGTGCCCTACGTTCCGCCTTATTATTACGGATTTTATCCACCCTATTTTGCGGCATTCACGGTTATGGCAGTTGGCGTTTATCATCATAATCATTATTATTATCACGGTGGATATAATCATGGTAATACCGTTGTGATTCATAATACGAATAATTATAATAACTACAATAACTCCAGAAATACTTCCAATACTGTGAACCATAATATGGCTAATGGAAACTATAGTCGTAACAACGCATCAGCTCGTCCCTCAACAGGAGCTTCGCCATCCACACGTCCCGCTGCATCACCATCAACCCGTCCCTCAACAGGAGCTTCGGCATCGACACGTCCCGCTGCATCACCCTCAACCCGTCAGTCGACCGGATCGGCATCAACGCGTCAATCGGGTTCAAACTATTCTGCTCAGCAAAGATCGTCTACATCGGGGGCATCACGTACCAGGAGCAGCGGAGGTTACAGTGGAGGCGGAGGTTATAGTGGCAGCAGGAGTTATGGCGGTGGCGGCGCTTCCAGGGGTGGCGGCGGCTTTAGCGGAGGCGGAGGCAGAAGACGATAAATAACCTCAAAATAAGCCCATTCAGCGTTAGAAACAGAAAAGGCTGTCGAAAAATACATTTCGGACAGTCTGCAAGCATGTATGGAATATCCCTTTATTGAATGGGCATATCAGAGGCACTCATGTCTCTCAGGCAGACATATTTCCCATCTCTTTTTACAAACAGCGTCATGTAATTACCGGTATTCACAGGAGTATTGGCGGAATCAACCACTTTGTAATAGCCGATTTCAACCACCTGATTACCATCACTCGAAACAAAGACCTCTTTGGTGGTGTATGAAATTTTATTTGTTTTTGACAAAGAATCTATGTTGGCAGCTAAATATCCGATAATTGCTGCTTTGCCCACAAATGGTTCCTGGTTTTGAGCAAAAGTTATCGCATCCTCTGCATAATAACCTATGTTTTTCATTTCTCCTGCATTGTAAGTAGCAGCATATTCATCTTCCTTAGCCTGAATTTCTTTCTTTATCTGTTCAACGTCAACGGCAGGTTCTGTTTTCTTTGCATTACAAGCAATGATTAAGGTCATGGTACATGCAAAGAATACTCCTTTTAAAACCTTGTTTTTCATGATTATAATGTTTTAATTTATGTGCTTTGGATTTAGCCTGAAAGTTAATATTAATAGAAATAAAAAGAACATTAACCGGATATCCCGGAATTTCTAGAATCTGAACCCTATATTAATCATATATCGTAAGCCCGCCGTGGATGTCTTGGCAACCTTTTTAGCCTCAAAGTTTTCACCTGTGAATACTAAATCAGATGCGGGAAATTTCTCCTTCACAAATCCATTTATTTTTTCCAACAGCAGGGCTTCATCTTCAGGTGACAATGTGGTGTCAAAACCGGTTTTAACCTTTAAAAACCATAAACCGGGACCTATCAGGATCATGTCGATTGTCAAACGATTCCAAATAACGAATTGATATCCCATCTGCAAACCGATGAGGTTTGCCGTAAAGTCAAAGTTTGTATTTACTGCCCCGGTAAAACTACTGGTTTTTATATCCCAGGTAATTTCACGCGAAAAATAATTGAAAGCATAATAGGGCCCCAGATAAACGCCTCTCGGGGCATTGTGCCTGTTTTCACTTTTAAGGTAAAAACGATAATCAAAGGAAACATTGAAGCCTTTGTCGTGATATTGGTCCTCTATACCCACGGAATCACCCTCTATATCTTTGAATTTTCTGAGTGCAAACCTGCCGAGACTTATCGAGGCGGTCTGGTGATCAGTGATCACCCGTTCATACCCGATAATGTTGTATTGCGGGCTGAAAATCAATGGATTGGTAATGTTAACACGGATGTTATTCTTGAGGGTCTTCACGGAATCTTTCTGTGCAGCACAGGGGATGGTCAGGGATCCTGCAAGTGCAATGAAAACAGCCATGGTTCTCAGCATATTCTCCAGGATTTGTTTTGAATTATGTATCATAAAAGCCAAATATTTGAATTCAATTATAGGCTTGAACAACAAGTGTGTGAATCTTGGAATCCATTAGCGTTTCAAAGGTAATAAATAATTCTGATTGGTTCTAAGCCCCGTTGATCCGGTGCATTTTGTTTTTTTATATATTTGGGCAAAACTTACCTTTTATGGAATTAAAGTCTTATGATAAACCCTGGCTGCCGGCCTTCAAAGGTGCATTTCTGATCCTTTTCGGCATCATCGCTATGCTCAGGATGGTTGGAACAGTAAGGGCCCTGGCTGTTCTTTTTATTGTTCTTATTGGCATGGTATCCTTGCTGCTCATCAGCACCGGCATACTTTTCAGAAAAACGCAATTCAGGGGATGGACCATAGCTTCCGGGATCCTGAACCTGGCGTTTTGCTTTTATCTCGGAGTGCACACAAATTCACCCCGGAATGAGATTCTGTGGATCATCCTGGTATGGGTTCTCTTCTATGCCCTGAGCGAATTCATAGAGGCCGGCCTGCTGGTCAGCCGGCAGAATGCTTTTGCAGCACTATACCTGCTGAATGCCTTTTTAACTTTGTTATTCGGTTATTTCCTGCATGTTTTGATGGGGAACTTCACGGCCCAGGGCGTATTTTACCTGGGTGTCATCGCCGTTGTGTTTGGCATTGCCAACGAGTTAAGTGCGTATCTGCTCAGCAGGATTAAGGAAATGAAGTGAGCACTGCCAAACCCCGTTGAGGTAAATCCTATTCCTGATTGTCTTTATTGTATCCGGGAGAAACCCTCAGCATGACCGTCGTGGACTTCACCTGTCGGCTGATTAATCAATTGTATGGTATTGGCATTAAAACGGCCGGCAAAATAGGGTTTTCTATTTATAGTAGTTTCTTATAAAAAGAGAGAGAAAATACTCCCAGATTAAACACAATTATCGTTAGGGGATATTTGATTCACTGCTGTCAGGTAAAATACACGAAATAATCTTAAACACTTGAAATAATTCAACCTATGAGGTTGCCTGAGCGGAGGGGTTGATTTTGCATTTTCTACAATAATGCAACTTCTACGAAGTTGTTCCTGTCCTTGTAGAGGACAAATTATTGTAGAACAGCATGACATAAAAACCGATCAACCGCGTAGCGGTTGAATTATTGAATTTGCCGGACAATAGTGATATTTGATTTCCAAAACAACAATCCCACTATAGTGTGAATAGGTACTGATAGCCAGCCTGTGCTTCCAAACAACGGAGCAAATTCCTTTTCCAGGCTCATCCAGTTTATATAAATGTAATCTGGGTGATCAAGAAAACACGCAATTGACTGCCAAAGGATCAGCGGGAGGATTCTGCAGGATGCATCTGTCTGGCTTTTAACTCGGAAACGATATGGGAAACTTTTCTTGCCGGTCCCCATAATGTTGTATGTGGACCATATGGACCAAGAGAACACTCCGGGACTTTATAGCCTTTCTCTATAAATATGAGGTTTTCTACGTGTACATTACATCTATAAAAACCGCTTTCTATGCACAATTCTCCAGTTTTTAGCATAGCGAATGATTTAATTAGTAGTATTTAATGCTTATATACTACCAACGTTGAAAAAGTAACCTTTGGGTAATAAAATTTTATAGAAATCTGGCTCAACAACGGGTGTTGTCAAATAATCAAAAATTCCCGGAATCGGGATACAGCATACTCGCCGAACTGTTCTTCGGGCATGCTGAACAACTTCTTGACAGTCCGGAAATTAATCGATAAATGATCTGCGATTCTTCGAATCGTAAAATGTTCAACATTGCGTAGTGAATGGAACTCATGATACATGATGATACGTCGTTTTTGTCTCGTATCCATTGCAGTGATTTTATTTATACAGCATTCGCATTGCCAATTTCACTGCATTTTTAATTGCCGGTAACAAGACCGGTTCTTATCAATTCCAACTGCGCATTTTTTGCCTATTTTTTTAGCATAATTTCCAGCATTTTGACACAAATTACTCAAAATCTTGTGTTATTAAGAATATAAGATATTAACATTCAATAGATTAAATGTCAATAAAGATCAACTAAATAATTCTAAAAGTGAATAGTTGATAATACACTTATTGTCCAAATGATTAGTAGCTACTTTTTAAATACAATCCTTTTAATAAATGCCTTTTCTGATGTATTTAAAATAAGCAGATAAACACCATTGTTCATTCCCATGTCAGGAGTAAACTCAATCTTATAATTTATTCCTTTCTGGATAATGCCATTGTATAAATCCTTTACTTTACTTCCTTTCAGATCATACAATTCTAAAATAATCTTTTCATCTGTCGGTAAGTTCAGGTTTATAAAGGTTTTGTTATTAAACGGATTAGGAAAGACATCAAAAAAGATTTCCTGGATTGCTGTTTCATTGTATTCAGCAAGATCAAGGGAGCTCTTTAGCTTTAGATTATGGATGACTATGGATCCGCCAGCAAGCTGAGTATTGGGTTCACCAGTTTCATCCGTGCCGATCTCATTATCATACACTACCTGATCATTATTAAATTTATCCCAGATCTTAATTCTAAACCTGTCATTATCGCCTGATGCTTTAAGATCCTCATCAATGGCGCTTAACATAAATCCATATAGTCCCTCTTGGTTTATAGTACCCTCACCCTTGAACATTGCTTTTGCTGATGCAATTACAAGCCAGTCATAGACAGTACTCTTGAAATCAAGATTGCCAGCTCTAAATTGAAATTCGGTATTCCCGTCGGGAATAGATATTCCTTTCTTATATTTGGCAACGAATCCAAAATTTGCCTTGCCAGTAGCATCGGGGTAACAGGTTGAGGCACCTGGAGGTGACTCAATCCATCCTCCACCTGTAACAAAACCACCTTCGGGATTATAGGAGACGATGTATTGATATGACTGCTCTGCTGTTTCTCCACAAACATCAGCCACCAGAAGCTTAAGTGTGTATACTCCTGGCACAAGATAGGAGTGCTCACCTTGTATTTCATCATTGATAAGGCCTGGGGAACTGATACCATCTCCCCAACTCCAGATTGCTTCAGCAACGTTGTTATCCGTATAATCTGCTGAAGTATTAATAACTGTATTGATTTGAACCGGATCAATTACAGCAGAAATTAAACCTACGGCTGGTACATTATTCGTAACAGTAACTTTCTGATAGGATAAGGTTATGTTTCCGCTATTATCTGCAGCTCTCCAAGTAACTATTGTCGTACCCACATCAAATTCATCCGGGGCATCATTTGTTAAACCTGCAATACCACAATTATCTGAGACTATTGGATTGCCTAAATCAACAATTGCCTGACATTCGCCCGGATCATTTAATTGTACAATATCCTCGGGTAACAGTATTGTCGGGGATTCCGTATCATTAACCACAACGATTTGATCTGCAGTTGTTTCATTTCCAAACACATCAATAGCTTTCCATTTAACAACTGTTATCCCAATTGGGAAAATATCAGGGGCATTATTTGTAAGCGATATTATTTCAGATTCATCCTCTACAACTGGTGTATTCAAATTAAAAACAGCATGACAGTTACCCGGTTCATTTGGTATGACAATTTGGTCAGGTGGAGTGATTACAGGTGGATTTTTTTCAACAGGAAAATCGTAAACGCAGCGAACTGAAAAACCATGAATATTATTGCTGTTGCCTCTGACGTTATCATTATCATAGGTTACTGTACGACTCCATGAATTGCTTGACGAACTTTCTGTGGATGTCCAGAAACTTCCAAATCTACCCATGTATTCGAAGTCTCTGTCCTCATAATTTGTACCGCCTGGTAAAGCTGTGAAAGCACTTTCATTTGTAGCCCCAGTATTAGGAGTCCACCAATGAACGGTACCTGTTTCTTTCAATTTGCCTCCAATCTCAATAATGGTTCCACCTAAATAATTTTCAAGGATAGTCCATTCAGGGTCACTCGGTAAATGCCAACCACTAGGACATGCATTTAAGGCAGCTGGTATATTATATAAAACTCCATAAACAGCATAATTGTCTGTAGCTTTAGCTGCAGATACATCCTCACCCTGATATCCATAGACATAATAATAGGGTTGGGTATAGGACTTATTTGATGCCGGACTTACATAAGGCAGATAAGCAAGGTTATCCGCCATCCACATCTGATTATTGATGACAATAGATCTATAAGTTTTTCCATCTCTGAAGTCCATAAATGAATTATACTGATTGGGGTTCTGGGAATAAGAATTTATGCTCACAAGGCATAATAAAAACATGAGAATTAAGTAAAGGTTCTTCATACTTTTAGATTTTAAAGCGTAAGAAAGGAAATCGAAACAGGAACTATATTCCCTCAATCTTGTGCTTGCATTGCTGTTCTAATAGGTCTTGACAGAAGTGCATTACCAGGATTGAATATATGAGTGCAAGATTTATGAGAATGAATTATTTTATTTCTAATTAATTCATATTCATATTCTTTGTGCAGAAAACGACTGGTTTTAATCCAAAAATTAATGGATTTATTCACTAATATATATAGAGAGATAATCACAATTAATTGGTTGAAGTTTAGGTAGGAACATTTATTGTGAAATATAAAAAAACCACAATGTCAGGGCAGTTATATGCTCGTTAAATATATGGGAACCATGATTTATTGTATGAAGTAATGTGTAATATGTTTTTCCATTATTGTTAAATCGAGAATTGTGTTTTGCTTTTTCTTATAACCTTCATAGCTATTGTATTTTAAATCATTTTTTTTATTAACTTTTCTTACCTGTTACAAATTCAGTGGTATCTCCTTGAAATCATACACTAAAATTATCAGTAATCCCTTCCTAATAGCCGCAATGCTTGGTCTATTAATGGCCATTATTTTTCCTGCGGATTATTCAAAATATAAAATTGTATATAGAAGCGAGAGAATTTCTGGTAACGATAAGAAGGTATTCCTCCAGGACGTTAATCATGATGGTACTTACGAAAAAATAATTATAAATTATGATGAAATAATGCCGCGTATCGGTATCAGAACCATTGATGACAAAGTATTCGGGGAGGCCAGCCTGAAGGGAATTATCAAACCTGAAGATGCTGTTGCATTTTGTGACGTTAATCATGACGCAATCGATGAAGCCTATACAATCAGCCGGCGTGGGGATTCGGTTTTCCTCTCCATTAGTGAGTTGTATCTCAGTACAAACATCAGTGTAAAGACAAAATTTCTTTTTTCAATTTTTGAAGTCAACGGAAAACTGGATTATACTCCTGTTTCTGAGTTTTTTTTTAAGGATATCAATCAGGATAGCTATTTAGAGGTTGTCTTTTCTTATAATGCCTTATATTCTCTTCAACCCAGGCGAATAATTGTTTACGAACCCAAAAAAGATATTATCATTCTTAGCCCGCTTGCTGGTGTAAAAAGCAATGTATTTGAAATAACGGATTATAATGGAGACGGATACTCCGAGATTTTTGTATTGAATGGAACCTCTGAGAATTTAAACGATACTAACTCCATTCCCTATCATGATTATACTCCCTGGTTGATGATCCTTGATCACAATATGCATTTTGTTACCCAGCCATGGCCATTTAGCGTAAAACCTGCCACATTCTTCCCTTTTACAATTCAATACAAAGATACCCTTTTTCTTGCAGGGTATTTAATTGCTTTTGGCCCCAATAACCTTTCATCCTCTATGTTTCATTTTACTAATGATTTTAAAATCTCTGAAAGACAGGATATTACTTTTTATCCAGGATTGTATTTAAGAGGGCTCTTAAAACTAAAGAATGGTAATGACCTGTTATGTTTGATTGATGATAAATCTGGTGAAATGCTTTTATATGACTATACATTTACGCTGGTAAAAAGAATTCGCCTTGAACCCAATTCCACCCCCGTAACAGAGAACAAGTATTTTAAAAAAGTCACAATTAAAGGAAAATCCTTTTATGTCTTTCAGAGTCATGGCACAAATCCAGGATTTCTATTACTTGATGAGTTTTTACAACAGGTAATAAGGATCGACTATCCTGCATCCACAGAAAAGGAGACTTTTACTCATTATAAGATTTATGAAACTAATAATGGGGGCGTGAATTTTTATATTCAATCAGGTAACAAGCTGGTGGAGGCCTCTATATCCTATGACTTTTTTTGGTTTCTCAACCTATGGTACTACCCAGCATATTTTGTTTTGATGCTTTGCCTGGTGTTCCTGCTTCAGTATCTTCTTAAGCAACGGCTGGAGCAAAGAAGAAAAATTGAAAATGAGATTCTCAGCCTTCAGCTGAAATCTACGTTAGCCCAGCTCGATCCACATTTCACCTTCAATGCAATGAATATGATTTCAAGCTTAATAGCAACGAATAGGCGCGAGGAAGCAAATAACTATCTTTTGCAATTTTCGAAAATTATGCGTGCAACGGTAATTGAAGGCGAGAAAATAATGATCCCACTTAAACAGGAGTTAACCTTTGTTCAAGACTATCTTGCCATGCAACAATTTAGAATTGGCAGTGATTTTGAGTACCATGTGCGGATACCTGAAAACGTTAATAGTTCTTTGGTGGTTCCTAAAAGAATTATTCATACACATGTTGAGAACGCTATTAAACATGGATTAATGCATAAGGAAGGCAACAAACAGTTATCAATAGCAATCGCTCAATCCGAAAAGGATTTATACATTGAGGTAACAGACAATGGAATCGGAAGGGAAGAGGCACAAAAGATGAGCCCATATAAAAATACCGGACAGGGAATGAAAATTGCCAGCCAGATTCTAAACCTGACAGGTAACCTGACCAGAAAAAAATACACCCAGGAAATCTTTGATCTGAAGAACGATGAGGGAAATGCAGCAGGCACTAAAATTGTATTGAGAATCGAGCTATAAGATTCTTAAATCTCCTGTAGGCTGAACTCTCCAAAGAAATGATCATTTATAAGTGCCGGATCATATAAATTAAGAATATAATGATTATTCATGCCCAAAAAATCTATATCTTCAATCGTAGTATTGCAATTTCATTTCACCTATGACCAAGAAACTTCCATCAATTGTATTGATCGATGATGAAGCCTGTGCACGTGATAATCTGAAAAAACTATTAGCGACACTCCAGATTACTTCAATTGTTGCAGAGGCTGCCTCTGCAATCGAAGGTATCACGGTAATAAAGAAATATCATCCCGAACTTGTATTTCTGGACGTAGAAATGCCTCAGAAAAATGGATTTGATATGCTCCGTGAATTATCAACCTACCCCTATCATCCAGTTATAATATTTGTCACTGCTTACACACAATATGCCATTGAAGCAATTAAGAATGCAGCATTTGACTACCTGTTAAAACCTGTTGATTTACAAGAACTTGATAAAGCAATGTACAGGTATAGTCAACAGTTATTATTGCCCCAGACTATGCAAAATAAAATCAATCTATTAACTGAAACACTTGCCAATTATAAGAAGTTATCCTTTAATGTGCGATCAGGTACACTATTTATTGATCCGGAAGAAATATTGTATTGCAGGGCGGAAGGCAATTACACATCCATTTTTCTTACTTGTAAGAGGGTTGAGTTGATTACGTGTCAGTTGGGTATTCTGTTTGATAGTTTATCTAAAGATAACTTTTTAAGGGTTGGTCGTTCATGGATTATTAATCAAAGACGGCTTGTAAGGATAAACAGGATAAAGCGTTTACTATACTTCAATGATATAAATTCAGTGGTTGAACTGCAACTATCTTCGAGCATTATCCATGAAGTAACAAGAAAAACAAGCACTTGACTGAATGAATGGCATATAAAATTGTAGGAATTCGGCGCCAGAATTTTGATTGGGATGAGTGGTATGGAGGAAGCTATGACTTAGGCTTTATTGATGAAGATGTTATGAAGCAGTTTCCTGAAATCGTTGCCAAAGGCCCTGATAATTTTGAATATGTGACCAGAATGGATTACAATAAAATTACACCTGTATTGCTTTACGCAATTAAGGAATAGCAAAGAATCATTGAAGATCTGAAAATCAGAATTGAGGCATTAGAAAAGAATACCAAGTGGCATTAAATATTAAATATACTAATAATTAAGAAATACTTGAAGTTTACAATTTATCTCGATCTTATCACAATACATATTCCATCCCTGAACACAGAGAATCGTGATCTTAATTTCTATTCAATCATAAAAATTGGCCCAGAGTTGCCCAACATAAAAAAGACCCCTTGATTTTCAAGAGGTCTTACATGGGTTGAGGTCTCTGGCGGAGTTGAACCGCCGTACGCGGTTTTGCAGACCGCTGCCTAACCACTCGGCCAAGAGACCATTGTCAGGAATCGCAAAGGTAAGAAAAAAAATAATTCTGATGCTTCTGGAAGATTCTTTTAACCAAATACCAGCATCTTCGATCAATATCAGCATCTTTCATCAGCACCTTCCATCAGCATCAGAATTTCTTCTTATCATGGATTGAAATTCAGCTGATCTTCTTTAAGAAAACCATCCGCAATTACTGTTTCCCTGAGGTTGTTCTTGTCCACCACCACGGTCTTCAGCAGCATGGCGGGAATATCCTTGGTGCCATTGCTGACCATGTTTGTGGCATTGTCAATGTTTTCACCCCTGGCAAGCTTCACCGAAGTCTGCGCAGCTTCCCTGGCCAGGTTACGAATGGATTTGTAAACAGTCATGCTTTGCTTGCCGTTGAGGATATTCTGGCAGCCTCCCACTGATGCATCCTGGCCCGTAATTACCATGTCAATGCTATCCTGCAGCATTTCAAGCGCCATAATTGAACCGCCTGCCAGTTCATCGTTGGCAGCCAGGATGTCATCAACCTTAATCTTATTGTTCTCCATGAATGACTGAATCTCATTATAGGCATCAATAGAGTTCCAGGTAGCCAGATGTTTTTCCAAAACAATATTTATATCTCCCTTTTCCACATAAGGTTTCAGCACATCTTTCTGTCCCTGCATGAACAACAGGGAGTTGTAATCGGAGGTGGGGCCGCCCAGCAAAATGTAATTTCCTTTTGGACGAAGGTTTACCGCATACTCAGCTTGTTGCTTACCGACATCTTTGTTGAAGAAGGAGAAATAGTAATCAATATCCGCGTTTTTGAGCATGCGCTCGTAGGCTATTACGGTTATACCTGCCTTGTGTGCTTCCTCAACAATAGGCGCCCAGTTGTCCGCATTGGTCGGAAAAATGATCAAAACCTGAATGCCCGAGGCAATCAGTTTCTTCACCTGTTCAACCTGCTGGTTGGCGTCACCATAAGCATATTCAAAGAGAACTTCAGCACCTAATGCCGTTGCTTCGTCCTGAAAGATCTGTGGCTCCTGGCTCCAGCGATCAGAAGAGAAGTCGCCCACGCTGAATCCGATTTTCAGGGGTTCTTTGGTACATGCTGTTACCAGGACAATCATGAACAGCATCAAGATCATTGGCTTTTTATTCATGGTAGTAGTCGTTTTGAAATTCAGTTACCTAAATTTACGAGAAAAAGAAATGTTTGTTCCAAACTTGATGAAGAGTTACTAACAGGTAGATGATTCGTGATAATCAATTTATTTTACCTACTTTCATGGCCGGGATTTGCACGCATGAATATACTTTTGGTTGGCCTCATTTATGTCTTTGGACCTATGCTGCTGCTGTACGGATGCAAAAAATCGGCCTGGCTCAATAAATTCGGAACAGTAGGATTGGCCTATGTTTTTGGCATTATCCTGGGCAACATCGGGCTCATTAAACCGGAGATGAAGCCATTGCAGGACAATTTGACATCTATGACCATTGCATTGGCCCTGCCGCTTTTGTTGTTTTCAATCAACATCAAACAATGGTCGCGTCTCGCCCTGAAAACCAGCCTGGCTGTCTTTTTGGGCATCATCTCAGTGCTGTTGATCATTGTTATCGGATATTACTTCTTCAGGGATAAGATTGCAGAGTGCTGGAAGGTCGCCGGCCTGATGGTGGGAGTTTATATCGGTGCCACGGCCAATATGGCTGCCATCATGAAAGCGTTGAATGTTGATCCTGAAACTTTTGTCCTGGTAAATGCTTATGATATCCTCATCTGCATTTTGTATTTCTTCTTCCTGATCACCAGGGCACAAAAGACCCTTACCAGGATCCTGCCTGCTTTTAAGCCATTGAACACGACCGTGGGTATCGGAAATGAGGCGGATGATTTTGACGGCTGGGATGCTTACAGGGGAATTCACAAAAGAAAGGTGATCGGGCCCCTGCTTGTGGCCCTGCTTCTTTCAGTTGCAATTGCCGGGATATCATTCTTTATCGGGAATTTATTCCCCGCTGAATTTCATACTGCCGGAACCATCTTATCGATCACCGCATTATCCATCCTCATGTCAATCCTCCCCGCGGTGAACAGGATACGCAAAACCTTCCAGAGCGGCATGTACCTGATCGTAATCTTTTGCATGGTGGTTGGATCCCTGGCCGATTTCAGCATCTTCACCACAAGTTCACTTTATATTGCTGCTTTTATTGCCATTGTGGTCTTCGGATCAATGTTCTTCCAGGTCTTGTTTTCAAGACTGTTTAAAATTGATGCTGATACTACCATCATTGCCTCCACGGCATTTATCTTTTCGGCGCCTTTTGTGCCGACTGTTGCCAATGCTTTGCGGAATAAGGAAATCATACTTTCGGGGATCACCATTGGCATCATCGGATATGCCACGGGCAATTTTCTGGGGATAACGCTGGCTTATTTCCTGCGGTGAAAGACTTTTCGGAAAAGGTTTCTCGCAAAGACGCAAAGGCGCAGAGATTAAAGATTATTTACAATACGTGTAATACCGTCTTTTATCAAGGCTTCATTAAAGTTAATTAGCAAACCAAGCTTTAATCCGGTTAATTTAAGATACGTCAGTAACTTCTTTTTGTGCACCGGAACAATACTCTCAACGCTCTTTATTTCGATGATAACTTTGTTCTCCACTATTAAATCCGCTCTAAATCCGAGTTCCAAAATCAGTTCATTATAATAAACGGGTATCCCCGTTTGTCGAGTAAAGGATAATCCTGATTCCAACAGTTCATAACAAAGCGTTTCCTCGTAAACAGATTCCAAAAGACCAGGCCCCAATTTGATATGGATGCGATAACAACAATCTACAATGATGGCAGATAATTCATTTTCATTCATGACATTTTATATTAATTACAATAACTTGATTTCCTCCAAATTATAATCGGCAGAATGCTGCAATTCTACCTTTGCGTCTTTGCGACTCTGCGAGAATCATTTGCTTTTGTTCAGATAAAAGCGAGCTCCGCAGGAGATCAATTTTTTTCAAATTTCCTCAAACATTTTGGACAAAGGCAGTCCTTGTAAGTATTCATGATGATCTTCATTTCCCTGCTGTGGATACGTGCTTTTTCACACCAGCAGTCCTGGTCCCCCTGGCAGGAAAAAAAACGCCCGCAGGCAGGACAACGTTTCAAGGTGCCTTTCGTTTTTATCATCGTGTCAATACCACGGTAAATTTCTGAATGTTTCCGCCAATCGCGGGGTTGAGTTTGGAAACGGTAACTGTCACAGCAGTGATCCGATCGGAAACCGTATATACCGCTTTGATGATCCTCAATGCCAGGTGTTCAAGCAACCGGGAAGGTTTTGCCATTTCATTCTTTACCAGTTCGTATACTTCGCTGTAATCAACAGCATCCTCCAGCAAATCGGTCTCTGCAGGTTTGCCCAGGTCAGTATCGATGGTCAGGCTGACCAGGAACCTACCCCCGATGGTCTGTTCTTCCTGGTAGTGACCGTGGTGGGCGTAGAATTCCATGTTTTCGAGAACAAGCTGTCCCATAGGATTGTTGGATAGGGCTTCGACTCCGCTCAGCCTGACATTGTGTTCCGCTCAGCCTGACATGCAGGTCTGCTCAGCCTGATACGCTGTTTCACACAGCCTGGCATGCTGTTTCACACAGCCTGACATTTTGGTTCACACAGCCCGACTGGCTTGTTACATCGTCACACTGAGCGAAGTCGAAGTGCTCTGTTTAGAATATTATCGATCTTCTCAGCAAAAATAATCTTTTATCCCCGGATATATCGGTAGTCATATTTTTTTACATTTGCTGACTTCGGGCAATATGCTGCCTGAAATATGAAAACCATGGAAAATACTGAGAACACGAAACCGTTGAATTTCATCGAAGAGATTGTAGAAGAAGATCTCCGGACCGGGAAGAATGACAACCGGATCCATACCCGGTTCCCACCGGAACCCAACGGTTACCTGCACATAGGCCATGCCAAAGCCATATGCCTGAGTTTTGGCATTGCCCAAAAATACAAGGGCAAATGCAACCTGCGGTTTGATGATACCAATCCGGTAACCGAGGATGTTGAATATGTGGATTCCATACGCGAAGATATACAGTGGCTTGGTTTCAACTGGGAAGGGGAGGCTCATTATGCATCAGATTATTTTGAACAACTGTTTGCATGGGCTGTGATGCTGATCCGGAAAGGGAAGGCATATGTGGATGAAACCAGTGCTGAGGATATTTCCGCCGAGCGAGGCGTTCCGACACAGCCCGGGAAGGAAAGCATGTACCGTAACCGATCTGTGGAAGAAAACCTGGATATATTCATGCAGATGAAAAACGGTGAATTTCCGGATGGCACCAAGGTTCTGCGCGCTAAAATTGATATGACCTCTCCCAACATGCACATGCGTGATCCGGTTCTTTACAGGATCAAACATGCACACCACCACCGCACAGGTGACAAATGGTGTATCTATCCCATGTATGACTGGGCACACGGTCAATCGGATTATATCGAAGGCATTACCCATTCGTTGTGTACCCTGGAGTTTGAGGTGCACAGACCCTTATACGACTGGTGCCTTGACCAGATCGCTGACGGTTCTTACAGACCGAGACAGATTGAGTTCGCCAGGCTGAACCTGAATTATACGGTGATGAGCAAGCGCAGGCTTCTCCAACTGGTCAACGAAGGATACGTCAGCGGTTGGGATGATCCTCGAATGCCCACCATCTGCGGCTTAAGGCGCAGGGGGTATACGCCCGAATCGCTCCGTAACTTTGCAGAGGCCGTTGGGATCGCCAAACGTGAAAATGTAATAGAACTTACCTTGCTGGAGCATTGCCTGCGGGAACATTTAAATAAAATTGCCAGACGCGTTATGGTGGTCTCCAATCCCGTTAAGGTGCTGATCGAAAATTATCCCGATGGGAAAGTGGAGATCATGCAGGCGGAGAACAATCCCGAGGATGAAAATGCCGGGATGCGTGACTTGCCCTTTTCGAGGGAAATATATATTGAAAGGGATGACTTCATGGAAGATCCGCCGAAAAAGTTCTTCCGGTTGTCGCCCGGTAACGAGGTCCGGTTAAAGAACGGGTACATCATTCAGTGTACCGGTGCGGACAAGGATCCGGCAACCGGCGAAATTAAACAGATCCGTTGCACCTATGACCCGACAACCCGCAGTGGACTGGAAGGAGCAAACCGCAAGGTAAAGGCAACCATCCACTGGGTTTCGGCACATCATGCCATTGATGTTGAAGTCCGGTTGTACGACCGGCTGTTTGCAACTCCGGATCCCGACGTGGTGGAAGAGGGAAAGGATTGGAAATCGAACCTGAATCCCGCTTCACTTACCATCATTGTAGCCAAGGCGGAACCCAGCCTTGCCACAGCCAAACCCGAAGAAAAATACCAGTTCCAGCGGACCGGGTATTTTTGTGTGGATAAGGATTCCACTGCTTCCAAGCTGATCCTCAACCGGACAGTGACATTGAAGGATGATTGGGCGAAGATTGCGGGAAGAGGTTAAAGGGACAAGGGACTAGGAAAAGGGGACGAGGGACGAGTAGAAGTTATCGGTTGGATAAGGACTTTATCAAACCAGTAAGCATCCTGATGATTTCCTCCAGTTCAACTTGCAGGCGATGGGCATTATCATTGTCAATAAAGCCCAGATTCACTGATATAATCAATTGGGTTTCCAATTCAGCTGCAGAACCCAATGCCACATACAAGAATTGGACATATTCTTTGGTGTTTTTTCTTGCGCATCCTTCAGCCATATTTGAAGGGATGGAAACGGCAGCCCTTCTAATCTGGCTTACAAGGCAATATAATTCTTCCCTGGGGAAATTCTTCGTAAGATTATAGATTGATGTTACGAATACAATGCTTTTTTGTCAGACTATTAAATTCTTATGTGTTTCCATTTCATTAACGTTATTACATGAACTACTAAAATATTGTTTTTTCATGGAATTTACCTTGTCCCTCGTCCCTTGTCCCTTGTCCCTTTTCCTCCTCTTCACATACTTAATGAACCGAATATTTTGAAATAACCAATATCCTTTATACTTTTGCCTCACTTTTTTTGAAAAGCAAACACTGCCCTTTAGTGTAATTGGTTAACACGTCTGACTCTGGATCAGAAGAGTCTAGGTTCGAGTCCTAGAAGGGCAACAAATAGCGCTGAATATCAGCAAGTTATAAGCAAGAGCCTCCGGAATTGATTCCCGAATGCAGGAAGTTGATGCATTTAGTGACAATCAGTAATACTCTCAACCAGCTGCCAGTTTCCTCCTGGCGTTGCCCATATCTCGTTAATAATATAATGGCTTCCCATGTTTCCGACCAGGTTGAATCTCACATGATACAAATCATCAATCCAACCATCGTGTATTTGTCCTTTAAAAACTTCACCGGTTTTTAAGCTGGTCAGTGTTACGTTATTAACCATTCCTTTCCACCATGTAAACTCGCCATCTTTATAATGCGTCGGTTGCCTTAAAATATAGTCTTCAAACCTTAGATGATCAAACTCTGCACCATTACAGAATATTATCAATGGAAGATTCTCCGACGCATCCTTAAATACACGATCCGGGTAGGTCCTGGTTTCCTGTGCTGACAGCCGGGTTAATGCAATGCCTATAAACAGGCATAAAGAAAAAAGGGATTTCGTTTTCATGGGCTTGTGATTTAGTTTGAATTGTATAATCATAATCTATAATAATATTACGGTGCAAAAACCACCGGTATCACGAACTGTTGCTTAACGGGTTTCCCACCCTGTCTGGGAGGTTGCCACCGGGGCGATGACTGAAGCACACGCAAGGCCTCGTTGTCCAGAGCAGGGTCTACTCCGCGAAGGACACGGATATCCACTACATCACCTTTTGAATTGACTGCAAATTGTGCGATGATCCTGCCGGAAATGCCCTTCTCAAGTGCCTCGGGGGGGTATACCAGGCTTTTTTGCACCCATTCACGGAATGCATTAAGATCGCCCCCCTGAAAAAGTGCCGGCTCTTCCACGAATACGAATGCAGGTTCATCATCCGATTCAGGCAAAGAGGCAGATGCATCATCAGCCATGGGAGTTGAAGATGGTTTGTCATCCTGTTCCAGTTCCAGCAGAACAACATCATCCTGAACTGCAGAGACATCCTCGACTTTTTTGTATGTTACGGCAGGGGTTATGGGTTTTTCGGTAAGTACTTTATTGTTTTCATCCATAAGTTCTTTCTGCCGGGTGTCAACACTTCCCATTTGGGTTATTTCAACTTCTGCTGTAAATGATTTAACGCTGTATTTGTAAACTTCGCCCTGTTTCACAAAGATCTTCTCTTCCTGGGGAATGAATCCCTCCCTGGTTACCTTGATGGTATGATTTCCAGGTTGCACATTTTGAATGACAAGACCCCCAACACCAGGTGAAGTTTTTCCCCTGTAGGTCCCATCGACAAACACAGCAATACCCGGCTCTGAAACCACCTGGATCTTAGTCGGCTGGGCTTGAATTCCCTGTCTGAAAGAACTTCCAAAAATGAAGCATAAGGTAAAATAAAGAACCATCATTTGCATGGGTGGGGTGAGGGGTTTCATCTTATTTATTTTTGGTTATAAATATAAGCCGGTTCCAGAAATATTGACAGCCCTTTTAGTGAGAAGAAGGGCAGAAAAACAAGCGAAATTCGGCAGAATATGATCGCTTGTATGATGAAAGTTACAATAACAACAGGAAGAAGTCAAGCAGATTTTGATATAATATCTCCTGATACGAGATCCTCCTTCAACCTTTTATCATGCAGAACGTATACACCAAACCTAATCAAACTACCAGGCCACTATCACCTAATCCAAGCATCATGAAAAAAGCAATACTGCTGCTTGCAGCACTCCTCGGCTTAACGCCTGGTTTACTAAATGCCCAGGTATCAAAAACGATTCATGTAGAACCGGCCGGAACGCTATCAACATTACTTTCTGATGAGGACCGGCTTGCGGTTACTGATCTGACCCTTACCGGAAGCATTAATCGGGATGATTTCAATACGATGAAAAACACCATGCCGGCTTTGATTTCCATTGATTTAGGTACGGTGCAAACCGAAGGAGACTCCATTCCCGGATACGCATTCAGTTCAGGTTTACAATCGGTTATTCTTCCTTCTACTTTGACTACGATAAAAGATTACGGGTTCGCCTCGTGCATGGGGCTGACCGCCGTTACCCTTCCCTCGTCGGTCACGAGGTTAGGGACTTATGCCTTTGCAGGTTGCAGTGGTTTAAAGACGATGGTCATTCCAAATACTGTCACTTCTATCGGTAAGTGGGCTTTTGTTTCCTGTACCGGCCTGGCCTCTCTTACGATCTCATCTTCAGTGAGCTCAATTGAGGAATACACGTTTGCGGGATGCAACGGTTTACAAACCATAGCCATTCCGAATTCTGTTACATCTATTGGTAAGTGGGCATTTGTGTCGTGCACCGGTTTGATTAACATTTCAATCCCATCCTCGGTCACTTCAATCGCGGAATATGCCTTTGCCGGATGCAGCAATCTTAGCTCCATCGAAATGCCAAATTCTGTGACTTCAATCGGGACCTATGCCTTTGTAAGCTGCACAGGATTAAAAACTGTCATTTTCTCAACTTCGCTTGATTCTGTAGCGATGTTTACCTTTGCAGGATGTGGTAGTTTAACCTCCGTGACGATTCCACCATCCATAACATCAATCGGAAGTTATGCATTTGCAGGCTGTCAAAACATTGATTCAGTTACCATTCTCCCATCTTCCGGGACAGTGATCAGGGATTACGCCTTTGTAAGCTGCCAGAACTTGACAACGCTGACATTACAAACCCCTTCCGTTACTTCTGTCGGGAAATTCTGCTTCAACTATTGTCCGAATTTAGCTTCACTGTCCTTGCCATCATCTCTGACGATGATCGGGGAAGGAGTTTTTTCCAATTGCAGTGTGCTATTATCCGTTACTTTACCTTCTTCGGTAGATTCTTTGGGGATTAATGTTTTCACAGGATGTCCTAATCTGCAAAGCATCAGGGTAAACCGGTCAGTTCCGGTAACGATAACCCCCGACAATTATGCTTTTTCAGGTATCGATTTTCATACCTGTATCCTCTATGTCCCAACCGGATCAAAAGAAGCCTATGCAACTGCCTATCGATGGAGAGATTTTGCCAATATCGTTGAATTTGACCTGGAACTTTCTGCTTCCAGTGACGCAATGACAATTGCAGATACAACCGGGAGTACCGCCACTTTTGATATCACTTCCAATACCGAGTGGAGGATCAGCTCCGATCAAAGCTGGCTGAGCATCAGTGATACCATGGACATGAATAATATGACCCTTGTCCTGACTGCCGAAGCTAACCCCAACACAGTAGAACGGATTGCTATGGTAACCATTACCGGGGTAGGTATTGCACCGCAGACGATTACAGTTACCCAGGCGCCAACGCCAGCGTTGACATTATCATCAAACACGTTGTCCATTGGTGCTCAGGCTGGCAGCACGGCATTTCTGGATATTTCATCAAACACAGACTGGACAGTAAGTTCCGATGAATCCTGGCTGACAACCAGCCTGGTCACCGGTAGCGGAGATGCTGCCATAACGCTGACCGCAGAGGCCAATCCTGCTGCAGCGACGCGTGAGGCAATTGTGACAGTTTCAGGCGAAAGGGTAAACACCCAAACCGTTGTGGTTATCCAGGAAGGCACTCCTTCGGGCAATAGTGAATTCCGGGTGGTTAATGCTTTGGTATATCCAAATCCGGTACGGGACGTTCTTTGTATCGACGGGTCTGCCGGTGTTCTGCTGAACCTCTATGATGCACAAGGCCGGTTTATTTTGTCACAAAAGCTTGAAACCGACCAGGAAAGGATTGATGTATCATTTTTATCATCAGGCATGTATATCATACAGCTGGATAACCAGACCTGGAAGATCTCGAAATAAGGATGGCCTAAAATGTTTTTGAGATCCCGCAAAAGGCCCCGAAGGTATTGTAATACAATTCCCCGGCATCGAAACCACCGGAAAATTTGAGGACAAATCCTTTGCCAAATGGTCTTTCACATGCCAGGTAAGTTGAAAGCTGGTTTTGTTCACCAAAAATGCCATAGTATCCCGGCTCGGCAATATCTGTCGTTTGATCTTCATCGGTGGTGGAATAAGTCCCGTAATTTTTCGACCAGGATCCTTTCACAAGGAAGTTCCATTGCAGAATACTACCTTCAAAACCCAGGTGAAACACTATCACACGGTTATTGATAAAATATTCCCAGGGATCTGAAGGCAATTCCTGCCTGACCTGGGTCCGCGTAGTCATGAACGGATTTCCCAGGTTGATGTCGTTGTAAGACCAGCCTTTGGCGTACTGATAGTGATTATAATACTGCTCGTAAGGAGTTGGCGTATCGGGAGACCCTGACTGGCCTGCCTGGTTTTTGGTATAAACAAACTCGAAAAGCAGTCTCTTCCATCTGAATAACTGGGTATTCCGGCTTTTGTTTGCCAGACTCAGACCATTAAGTCCGTCTGCAATATTGGCAAGATAGAAAAGAGCGCTTGCATCATAGAAATTCTGCCTGTATAGCAACAGGGTCACTTTTTCGAAGTTGTATTCCAAACCCAGGTCAAATGAGCCCAGGTGGTTACCGACCTTTGAATCTGCAATACTTTTGTTGCTGTAGGATTTTCCGATAATGACATATAAGTAAGATTCAAGGGGTGATAATTCAAAGTCCTCACCTGCATAGGAACGCTCATTGCCCCAGAAAACCTGGTGATTGAAACCTCCATAAAGCTTCAGTTTCCATGCGGGTTTGCCAAATCTGACATAAAGGGATTTCTGATGCAAATAGGTTTTCTTGTAAATATTGCTGTCAACAGGATGCATGATCACCTCACCCAACCACCCGTGAACGTAGTTCCCTTTCATGGCAAAAAGATTATTCAGGAAGGGAAGATAAGTGAATTCAGGAACGGAGACCTGAATTTTGGGTATGCCCAGTGCATTTCCCGATATAGAAAAGGAACCCGAAGTCAGCAAAGTATCGCAAAGCCCCATGATTTCCCTGGAACGACCGGCCCTGAATTCAAATGCCCCCAGGCGTATCTTACCATACCCCTCGACGAGTGTCGCAAAGGATGTTTTACCAATGTCAAAACGTCCTTCCACAGCGGCTCCCCAATCGAAACCCCTGCTTTTTTCCAGGTCATAGTCTTTGCGGGCAGATCCGAGGATGCCAAGCGTAACATTACCGGGAGGTATGCTGCCGTAATGGTTTGAACGCAGCCAGAACGGTACTTTGTCCCAGTAGGAATATCCTCCCACTGTTTCGAGACCAAAAGTCACTTTGTTTTCCTGGGAGGCAACCTGTACAACGGGGAAAAGAAGCAGGGATGAGAAAATGAGAAGCCTTACCATGAGGGGGATAGATGATTGGTTGTTCCAGGCGCGTAAAGGTACACAAATTTATTTTCAACACTTCAAAGAGTCACAAAGATTGCGTATATTGACATTTTCATTGGTTATGCAGACATTGCTTTCACTTCCGGAAAACCTTGTTGTTTCATTTCACGAAATAACAAATCACGATCCTGAAAACTGGTTTGTACTTGCCGATCCAAAGGGAGAAAGGATTGGATCGGGGGGCGGGACCGCTTATCTGCTGGCAGAACACAAGAAAAAAACTTTGCCGGCTGCAGGTTTTCCCGATTATCTGGCCTCGGAAAAAAGGATCATCATCCACGCCGGAGGGCAAAGCAGGAGGTTGCCGGCATATGCGCCTTCGGGTAAGTTACTGGCTCCTATTCCTGTTTTCCGCTGGAGCAGGGGACAACGTCTCGATCAGTGCTTGCTGGATCTGCAAATGCCCTTGTATGAAAAGATCATGGAAGTCTCGGGACCCCTGCAGAATGTTTTGATCGCTGCCGGGGACGTACTGATACAGTCACCGGAGGTCCCTTTTGAACTGCCTGTTGCCGATGTGGTATGTTTTGGCATTTGGGTGGATCCTCACCTGGCATCCCGCCACGGCGTATTTTTTACACCACGAAATGACCCGCAGCTGCTTGATTTTATGCTGCAAAAACCGGAACATGAAAGAATTGAACGCCTTGCAGGGTCTCATCTATACCTCATGGACACTGGTATCTGGGTGCTTTCGGACAGGGCAGTTGACCTGTTGATGAGGAAATGCGGCTGGAACGGTTCAGCTTTTGATCAAAAGAGGCCTGCAGGGTATGATCTTTACAGCACTTTCGGAACAGGCCTGGGAGAGCATCCTTCCGGATTTGATCAGGAGATCAGCCAGTTATCCGTAGCCATTGTACCCATGAACAAAGGTGAGTTCTACCATTACGGAACATCATCGGAACTGATCACCTCCACAGAAAAGGTTCAGAATCGCATACTGGACCAGCGAAACATATGGCATTACCGGGTTAAGCCACATCCTTCGATTTTTATCCAGAATGCGCGCTCCGATACCAGGTGGGATCATCGTCATCATCACATCTGGATCGAGAACAGCCATGTACCCGCTTCATGGACTCTTCATCACGATCATGTAATAACCGGCGTACCCGAAAATGACTGGAAGCTGGTTCTTAAACCGGGGATCTGCCTTGATATCATACCAGTGGGGAAGGATGATCATTGTATCAGGCCTTATGGCACGGACGACAGGTTCAGGGGGACCATCAGTGAACAGTCGGAATGGATGGGGAAGCCAGCTGTTCAATGGCTGGCAGAAAGGGACATTACCCCGGAAGAGGCCGGAATAAAGGAAAATGCGGATATCCAGCTGACGCCATTGTTCCCTGTATTGAACGGCAAAGAACTGACCGGTGAATTCATTCAGTGGATGATGGATCCGGCTGCAGGGCAAAACATGAAAGAACTGTGGCTGGGTTCTCCCAGGTTGTCCGCCGATGAGCTCAGTGCCCGGGCTGACCTGAACAGGTTGTTCAAGCAGCGGACGCTCTTCAGGCAGCAGAATCTCCGGAAGCTGGCGTTGAATTACAGGCGCAGTGTTTTCTACCAGGCCGACCTGAAGCAAACGGCACATGAATTTGCTGCTTCAGGCATTGACCTGCCTGCTGAGCTGCAACCATCGGAACCTGCCATGCTGCGGTTCAGGGACCACATGTTCCGCTCGGAAGTGCAGAGGCTTAGGGGCATGGATGGCACAGCGGAAGAATACCGTGCATTTGAAGTACTGCAGGCTGCCATCACGCATACGGTTTCCTGTCAGGCAGTTCCAAGGCTCAATATCTTTTCTGATCAGATCGTGTGGGGGAGAAGTCCGGCCCGGCTTGACCTGGCCGGAGGCTGGTCAGATACGCCCCCGTATTGTCTGCAAAACGGCGGGGCGGTGGTGAACCTGGCCGTGGAGCTGAATGGCCAACCTCCTGTCCAGGTGTTTATCCGGTTGTGCCAGGAGCGGAAAATCACCCTTCGTTCCATCGATAACGGCGTATCAGAGATAATTTCCAACTTTGATGAACTGAAATCATTCAACCAGGTAGGCTCTGCCTTCTCAATCCCGAAAGCTGCATTGTGTCTGGCAGGGTTTCATCCGGATTACTGCAGTATCCGGTTTAAGTCGTTGCATGAGCAGCTGCAGGAATTTGGCGGAGGGGTTGAGATTTCCTTGCTGGCAGCTATCCCCAAAGGATCGGGACTGGGAACCAGTTCCATTCTGGCCGCTACCATCCTGGGATCACTGTCCGATCTTTGCGCCCTCAACTGGGATCACCAGGCCATCTGTCACCGTACACTGATATTGGAACAGCTCCTGACCACTGGAGGAGGATGGCAGGATCAGTATGGCGGGATCCTGCCGGGTATCAAACTGCTGGAATCAGATCCCGGCCCGCAGGATAAGATCAGCATCCGCTGGATGCCTGACAGGCTTTTCACTCAGCCCGATTACAAGGATTGCTGGGTGCTTTATTATACGGGCGTAACGCGTGTGGCCAAAAACATCCTGGCTGAGATCGTACGCGGAATGTTCCTGAATGAAGGGCAAAGGCTCCGGATCGTGGATGACATCAAGCAACATGCCTATCAACTGGCGGAAATCATACAAATGTCGGATTATTCCTTTACCTCAAAAATGATCATGCGTTCCTGGAAACTGAATAATGCACTCGACAGCGGTACAAATACTCCTGAGGTGCAGCATATCATTGATCTGATTAAGGATTACACCGGCGGTTATAAGCTACTGGGTGCCGGTGGCGGAGGCTATATGCTGATGTGCGCAAAAGATCCCGGGGCAGCTCTCAGGATACAGTCGGTTCTCCGCCGGAATCCGCCCAATGACAAGGCCCGGTTTGTGAGGATGGAAGTGAGCCAGAAAGGGTTCCAGGTGTCACGGTCCTAATGAATGTGCCAATGTGCCAATGTGCAAATGTGCTAATGTGCAAATGTGCTAATGCCGAACACCGCTTACCGCTTACCGTTTACCGTTTACCGTTTACCGTTTACCGCTCACCGTTTACCGCTTACCGTTTACCGCTTACCATTTACCGTTTACCGTTTACCGTTTACCGCTCACCGTTTACCGTTTACTTAACACTGCCACTGCCTCTACCCAACCAGAGCAGTCCGTTGATCACAAGCCTGTCCTGGATTTCATTGCCGAACGTGAAGGATAGTTCTTTGTTGGTGCCTCCGTCGTAGTCGATATCATTGTGGCCCATATTGATATAGAGCATGCGGTAGTTCTTGTTTGTCCATACCACCGGATAATAACCGCTGTGCCATATTTCATGTGGTTTTGGACCGGTCCCAAGCGGGAAGCTGGTTGAGTCGATCGATACAAGGATCTTAATATCGGGATTGGTCCGCAGGTCATGCTGCCAGCTATACCATTCATTGGGTGATGCCTGGAAAGTTCCAGGCAAATTCCTCATAGCAGGGTGCGTAGGGTCCTCAACACGCAGGACAGCAGATGTGGGCCGCCAGGTATTGCCTTTGTATTCTCCGGCCCCGAGGAAATGGTTGTGGTACCAATCCCAATTTTGCGGGAAATCAGAAGGGGTAAGCGCAAATCCTGCAAAGTGAAAGCCCATCCACGCACCGCCACCACGCATGTATTTCTCAAATGCGGCCCGCCCGGCTGCCGTTTCAGGCCGGGTGTCGAGGAAGATTACTACCTGATATCGCGTGAGAAAGTCTGTATTCAGGTTGTCCCAGTTGCTGGTAGAATCGTACGTAAAACCATGCTTGACAGCAGTTTCAGCAAGCCACCGGTTGGCTTCATGCACGAAGCTGATATGTGCCTGGTCGCTTTGAGCCGTGTAAAAAGCTATTACATGGAACCCGGCAGGTTCGGGCTGACCCTGGGCAGCAACCAGGGAGGTATAAACTATGAAAAGTACGGCAGCGACTTTGACCAGCACGACCCTTTGCCAGCCTTTGAAGCGGGAAGATCTAATTTCTGGCATACTAATCAGTCTTTTTGAAAACGTAGGGTGTATATTCAATAAAATCTGCCACCTTGACGGTTACATCTTTCACTTTGCCATTTTCGACCGTAAACGGGAAAACGGCGGTTTCAAATTCAGGATCAGAGAACGTTGCAAAAAAGCGGTTGCCACCTAACGATTCCAGTTTCGCATACATTCCGGGATGATGTTCAAACAGCATCCGGAGTTCGCCATTTTCGAGCTTTACAAGCATGTTACCGTAAACCTCATTAAAGTATTTGCCTGCGTATCCTTCAGCAGGCAAGGTTGTTTTCAGCTCATGTGCAACCGAATCACGGTATTGTTTTTCAAGAATCAGCTGTCGGGAGGCAGCCTGTTGGCTCAACGAATCGAAGTAATGGCTGTAATTCCGGTAAGGCAAACCGAGAAAGGCATCCAGTATTTCCTGATTGAGGGAATAATACAGGGTGTTTCTGATGGAATTGGTCAGGACGACAATCCCGAGTCTTTCCTCCGGCACCAGCGTAAGGCTGGAAAGGAATCCGGTTACGGCTCCTGTGTGGGAAACGACAATTCTGCCTTCGTACTCCTGCAGTTCAAATCCAAGGCCGTATAAATCAAAATGACCTTTATTGAACAAGCTTCCCCCGGTACCTAAAATGGAATGCGGGTACCGGGTTTCACCAATGGCAGCTTCCGGTACCACCTGGGTATTTCCGTACCTGCCATTGTCCAGCAGCATGATCACCCATTTGCTAAGATCATTTACTGAGGAACATATGCTTGCAGCCGGCGCGAGATTATCGGTCACGCAGTAAGGTACTTTGATCAGCTTTCCCCGGACGATGTCATGCGCTGCTGCTATATTTGAGGCTGCAGGCATCTCAGCTGTGAGAGCAAGGGTACGCGTCATGCCAAGCGGGGTGAATATTTTGTCGGTGATGTAGTCTTCCCAGGTTGTACCGGTAACACGCGGAATAATTTCACCTGCTGCCAGAAATGCAGCATTGCAGTATCCCCATCTGGTACGGAAAGGATATGGCGCTTGAATATGCCCCATTTTCTCAATAACTTCCTCACGGGTAAGATTGCTTTTCCAGTATGTAAAATCACCCTGAAATGTTTGAAACCCGATCCGGTGCGACAACAGATCGCGAATAATGGCTTGTTCTCCGGCAAGCTGGTTGTCAAGTTTAAACTCAGGTATCCATTTTGTTACCTTGTCATTCAAGGAAAGTTTTTTCTCTTTGTCAAGCATAGCCAGCGCCGTAGCCGTAAAAGCCTTGGTATTTGACCCGATCATGAACAGGGTATTAACGTCTACCAGATCAGAGGTTCCCCATTCTTTTACACCATAACCTTTCATTACAACAACCTGTCCGTCTTTCACTACGCAAACCGCTACGCCCGGGATTTGTTCGGCTTGAAGTGCCCGGCTGACGTATTTGTCCAAACTGTCAGTAATGAAAACCGGATCAGTTGCCTGGCAATACGAATGGTAAGACAGAACCAGAAAAGCTGGAATCAGATACAGTAAGTATTTTTTCATTGCGTGAAGGGATTATTTTAAAAGAAATTGTCTGATGAATTCAATGGTGGCATAAAACTGAAAATCGATATTGTTCTTCTTTCTGAAGCCGTGACCCTCGTCTTTGGCCATCAAAAACCAGACCGTGCCGCCGTTTTGCTGAATCTTCTCCTTCATCTGCACGGATTCGGTATAGGGTACGCGCGGGTCATTCCCTCCCTGAACGATAAACAACGGTTTTCTGATCATGTCGGTATGGTTCATCGGGGCAATTGCCTCGAAATAAGCGGCCATGACCGGATCTCTCTCATCACCGTATTCCACGCGCCTCAGGTCTCTCCGGTACGCTTCCGTATTTTTCATGAAGGTATTGAAATTGGAAATACCCACCACATCAAGGGAACAGCGTATCCTGTCGCTGTATAGATAGGATACAGCCAGGGTCATGTATCCGCCATAACTGCCTCCGGTGACCATTATCCTGTCCTTGTCCAGATCAGGTTGTTGTCCGATCCAGTCGATCAGTGCCCCGATGTCCTTCACAGATTCCTCGCGTTTCATACCGTTGTCCAGATCGACAAAGGTTTTGCCGAAACCGGATGAACCTCTTACATTGGGATAAATGATGGAAACTCCCAGCTCATTCAGGTAATAATTTGATCTTCCCAGGAAGGAAGGAAAGGATTGGCCTTCCGGCCCCCCGTGAATGTTGATGATTACAGGCCTTCTGCCGGTAAACCTTGTGGAGGCCCTGTACAGGTATCCCGAGATCATTTTGCCGTCAAATGTTTTCCAGGTAATTAGTTCAGGTGGCTGCAAGCCGGAAATGTCCATGCCGCCAAGTTCACTTTCGGTCCAGCGGACGAATTCACCTGTCACGGTATTGTATTCGAATACATCAGCCGATGAATTGTAGCTCATGAAAGTAATGCCGACGGAGCCTGAATCACCTGACCAGACGAGCGACCCAATTACACCGGTGGGTATCCCGGTCACCGGCTTGTAGCTGTTGTTCGCAGTGGATAGCAAGTACAGCTTCGACTGACCGTTCTCATTGGTGGTAAAGGCCAGCCTGGATCCGTCTTTTGATAAATCAGCACCATCAACATCCCAGGGAATATCCCTGGTAAGCAGTGATAATTTCCGGGTAGCCAGCTCAAGATATGCGAGCTGGTTAAACTCACCCTCTTTATTTGTAATCAGGTAGATTCCTTTCCCATCTTTGGAGAAGCCAATTCCATTGTAGGTGCTTCTTTCGTCTTTTTCGGGCAGCAACCTGCTTTTAATGCCGGTTGAAACATCTACCAGGTATAGCCGTGACTCATTCACCGATATTCCCTCTTCAAGCAATAATCCCGAATCATCGGGTGACCAGTCGACAACACCCCAGCCTCCGCCTGCATTCTCAGTCAATTTTTGGTCAGAAGCCGGATCTAATGGGTCCAGAAGGTATATATCCCTGTCCTGTCCGTTTCTTTTTGTAGTACCGTAAGCGATCCGGTCACCTTTACTGCTCCATACGATGCCGCCGTTCTGAGACCGTTTTCCATCGGTAAGCAAGGTGACCCTGCTGTTTGCCAAATCATAACGGTAAATCTGGGAGAATTCATTTCCCCCGATGTCTTTGAGAAACAAAAAGTAATCGCCTTTTACCGGTTCGAATGTGGCAGTGCTGATCGGTTCATCAAAAAAAGTGATCTGTTTTCGGTCACCTCCCGGGAACCTGACATAATGGAGCTGGTTGCTGTTCCCAAACCTGGTTGTGATCAACATTTCCTTTTTCACGGGATTCCAATCGACAAGGGAGGCAGAACGCGATTCGGTATAGTTCTTTACTTCGGCCGCATAACTGACCGGAATAGGGGGGATTCCCTCGGACACCAGGTTGTCAGCAACGGGGATATAATCCTGTTGTGCGAAAACACCCGTAAACAGGAAAAAGAAGAACAAATGCAGTATGTTTCGCATGGTATTATATATTAAAATCATCACCAATATTTAAATCAACAAATCTATCCTTCCATTCCGCCCTGAAGTAATCAATGGCTTTATCCCCGGTGCAGTGTGAAGGAGCTATTCTTTTGACGTTCAAATCATTCAGTCTGCCAGATAGGATTTTGATCTCTTCAGCTGATTTATCGATCAGGTGGAACCCTCCTGCCACCAGTGCGATCTCATGATCGGGATAAAGGACCCCTGTTTTTTCCACAATGGCCACAATACCGGGATGTGCGCAACCGGTGAATACATAAAGCAGCTTTTTCTGCAACAGGATAACAGATTGTTCATATACAACTTCGTTTGCGAGTGATCCCTTCATTTCACCCGTTGACCATATGGAGCCATCCAGCTGTTGTGCAGCACTAACCTGTTTAACGGTTACCCGGCCTTTTGAATCCGGAATTTCCGGCGCATCCGATGCAGGGACATAAACCGTGGTATTTTTTGTGAGGTTTTCCAGGACTGCCGGAAGGCCACGTGTATGATCCCAGTGGTTGTGGGAAATGATGATCACGGATATTTTAGCCGTATCTAAACCGGCTGTTTGCATATTCTTCAACAATGTTCCGGGGTTACCACCCGTGTCGAAAAGAACAGCCCTGTTGTCCTGTTCGATCCAAATGGCCAGGCCCCATTCTTTTTTATAATCATGGTTCTGACCGGTGTTGTTGTAGATCATTTTAACCAGTATGCCGTTGCTGTCGACTTTTACAGCTCCCACATCATGGTCACCGAAAATCATGGTCCCGGAACCCAGTACCAGGGTTTTAACGAAAATCCGTCTTTCCATTACATGATTGTTTTTGGATGTTTGTGAACCATTTTTTTCCTGACCATCACGAGGATGACAACCAGAAGCAGGATCACCAGGGCACCGATCAGGAGTGGTGCAACCAGAGTAAGAAGTGATGTACTGATCGCCGCCACATTCTCTCCTGTTGCCACAACATGGTTCCCTGTTCCTGCAGTAAGTTTTGTGGATGTAAGCCTCGTAAGTATACTGCCTGTTTGCACAGTGGCTGCTGAGCCCCCGCCAAAGACCAGACCCGCTATCCATCTTAGCATATCATTATCGATGGGCAGCACAGAGGTTAGCAGCAAAGTGCCGGCCAGGACCGCAAGCGGAGTGGCTATGCCGTCGAGCAGGTTATCAACAATTGGTATATAATAGGCCAGAATTTCAATGACCGTGGCTGTTCCGAAGCATATCACTGCAGGCCAGCTTGCCAGCCAATGAAATCCTTCATTTACAGGAAGTATGCCTGTACGGGCAGCCAGGCTGGCTACAAGCATTGGCACAAAAACCCTGAAGCCGGTGCTTGCGCTTAATCCGATCCCCAAAGCTACGGCAACGATAATTTCCTTTTCCATTACACAGGATTAAGGAATAAAATTAATGATTTTTCACGCAGATCCGCAGATTTAGGAAATCAGAATTTCAAGCAGAAATAGCAGAAATTTGGCACCGATTACCGTTTACCGTTCACCACTTGCCGTTCACCTGTTCTCACCAGGCGGAATGGCTGCGGGAACGACGTTATACACCGGTTTGGTTGTTTTCAGGTACGCATAGATTGCCCGGATATCCTCGTCAGTCAGCTTTGCAAAATTCTCCCAGGGCATGGGTGGCAGTAACATCCGTGAGCCTTCAATTCCCTTGAATTTTCCTTCCCTCATCGCCCGGATGAAGCCTTCTTCTGTCCAGTTACCGATCCCCGACTGGTCCGACGTGATATTGGCGGCGAAGGAAACTCCCCAGGGGCCGGCAGCGGCAGTCAGGTCAGGCTCAAACAAAACCCACCCGTTTTTAAGCGCGTCGGCTGCGATTTGTCTCAGGGGCCTGTCAGCTGGATATCCCGAAAGATTCAACTCGGCGATGATCTCGGGGCCCCTTTCGCCCATACGTTTTGGTGAATGGCAATCAGCGCAACCCATGGTTGTAACCAGGTAATTGCCTCTCTGCACCATTTGCTCACTGGATAAAGCCTGATCTCCGGAACTGCCGGACCCAGGTTTGCCGGTACAGCTTAAAAGAAGAATTAAACCGATACCCAGGCTGAAAATCATGGTCCTTTTTTTCATATCCAAGCTATTCGTTTAGAATAATTATAAATAAAGTTAGGATATTTCTTTATACTATCCAAATTAACAGCAGGACAAATCAGAGACTGCGCAGGTTCATAAATTGTTTGCAAACAGGTAATCATCCCTGTCCGACCGGGTTGCTTACGTCCGGGCCCTTCGGAATACAGCGTACGCAATTTGTAAATTGCCTGCCGGCGAACAGGTGAATAAAATTGTCATGGTTGCACAAATAGAGGTAACCTATTAAATCTAAAATCGTTAAAATAAAAACTAGTGATCTGATTGCAGAATATTGTATTAAAGCGTACTGAATGATTATACACAAAGCGAGAATAGTTTCTTTATTGTATTTGGTCTGTCTTACAGGCCGGGTATTATTTTCACAGCCACAGTCAAGCCGGAATAATTATACCGGGGCCTGGGAAACACCGGCAAGCTGGGACCCGTCCTGGGCGTTACCTCAGGCAAACATCAGTGGTTATGACATTACAATTAACGGTTACATTACCGCAAATACTTCGCTTTCCTTCTCAGCCACTGCCAGCACCCTTTATGTTGATGATACACTGGTTGTAAATGGGAACCTTACACTTGACAATAATAATGATCTAACAATAAACAATAACGGAATCTTAATTATCAGGGGAAATCTCACCATCAACAACCAAACTGCCATCACAGCAAACGGATATCTTATTGTAACAGGCGATATTATTAAAGTAAGTTCGGTTTATCAGGGCTCATTCACGAGCAACGACAATCCTGTTAAAGTATTTATCGGCGGTGTTATAACTTCCTCAGGCCTGACCACCAATAATCCTGATTATCCTGTATTGAATTGTCCGGCTCCGGAAACAAATCCTTACCCGAATTCATCCTGCAGTTACGGAAATATGACAGATATTATCAATGATCCCGTTTATTCATTTTTTCAATCTACCTGCACAATTGCAGATGTAAACAGCAACAGTCCGGTGTGCGCAGGCAGTTCCATAAACCTGACTTCCACGGGCGGAACAAGTTACAGCTGGAGCGGTCCTGGCGGTTTCACAAGCAGCGCCCAGAACCTGTCGATACCCAGTGCTGATATGGCCATGACAGGAACTTATACCGTTACAGTAACCGCAGCGACTGGCTGCAAGGTTCAGGCCTCGACCGACGTTACTGTAAATGAATTGCCGCTGGTCTTTGCCGGAACAGATGCTATTATCTCAAACGGAACCAGTACTGCAATTGACGCATCCGTTACCGGTTCAGGCCCTTTTACCTATAGCTGGTCTCCTCCCGGACTACTGGTAAATTCATCAATAGAAGACCCAACAACTGTAAATTTAACAACAACGACAGTTTTTACATTACTCGCATCTTCTGCAACAACATCATGTTCCGGCACGGATGATGTAGCCATAATAATCAGCGGGGGTCCGCTGGTTTCTGACCCTTCTGCTGCACCAGAATCGGTATGCACGGGTGAGGAAGTACAGCTGCATGCATTGGCAGGCGGGGGGTCAGGTTCTTATACCTATAACTGGACTTCAACACCTGCCGGGTTTTCATCGACAGATGCCAACCCAAAAGCAAGTCCGACAGTTAATACAACCTTTCATGTTGCTGTTTCTGATGGATTTACAACAGTTAACGCACAGGTTGCCGTAACGGTAAATGAAATACCGGTAACACCGACTATTGTTGCCGACGGTCCCACAGCTTTCTGTGCCGGTGAAAGTGTAACGCTGAGCTCAAGCGCAGGTGCAGCTTTCTTTTGGTCAACAGGTGAGACCACCCAAAGTATAACCGTTTCCACATCAGGCAGTTATTCGGTTCAGGTAACCAGTACAAGCAATTGCCAAAGCGCAGTTTCAGCGCCGGTTTCAACGATCGTAAACGAGTTACCCATTGTAAATATCACCAGCAGCAGCAGTGCGATGTGCCTAAATGACCTGAGAACATTAACAGGTGATCCTGCAGGAGGCACATTTAGGGTAACAGAAGGTCCGGGTACCCTGACGGGAAATATACTTTCGGCAAACGGAATCGGTTATATTACTTTGGTGTATAGTTTCAGCGATGTGTGCACGAGTGAAAGCATGCAATCAATATATGCGAGCGAGAGACCGGTTGTCGTTCCGGGGCCGGACCAGGAATTGAATGCTGTTTTTGAAACCCGGATGAATGCGGAATTGTCCCCTGACGAAACAGGAGAATGGTCTTTGGTCTCTGGTTCAGGTAATTTGAGTGATTTAAGCTCTCCCACAACCATGGTCACTGAATTGTCAACCGGTGAAAATGTGTTTTTATGGAAAGTGGGGAACGGTAGTTGTGAAGAAAGTGCGGAAGTCAGAATTATAGTAAATGATCTGTTTGTCCCATCGGTTATTACACCCAACGGGGATGGCAAAAACGATTGTTTTGGTATCGGCGAAATTACGGATCTGGTTGAATTGATCATTTTTGACCGCTGGGGAAATGAAGAATTTACCAATGACAATTATTTAAATGATTGGTGTGGCAGAAACAATCATGGTGAGGAACTTCCGGCTGATACATATTTCTATGTGCTGAAATTCGGAAATGGGACTGTAATAAAGGGATCTGTTCTAATTCTAAGGTAAATGAACCGGGTCAGTCTTGGCATATTTATTTTGTTATTTCCTGTGCACCTATATGGACAGATGTTCCCGCTATCGGATCATTATATCAATAATCCGCTTTCTATCAATCCTGCCTATGCCGGCTGTGATGATGCCTTGAGTGCAACCATTCTTTATCGTAATCAATGGGTTGGTTTTACAGATGCCCCCAAAACGTATATGCTCAGCATTCATACCCCGTTAAATAATGACAGGATGGGTTTAGGCCTGCATATTGAGAATAACAGCATTGGTATATTCAAGGAAACCAGTTTCATGGGTAATTATGCCTACAGAAGGGAGCTGTACAATGGCAGAATTGCATTGGGCTTAGGCTTTGGGCTGACTGCTTATCATAATGACTGGGATGATCTGGATGCCGTCGATGCAGATGACGCACTGCTGACAAATAATCCTGCATCAGCTGTTTTGCCTGCATTCAGCCTGGGTACCTATTATTACACAAAAAAATATTTCATCGGTATCTCCCTTCCCTTATTCCTGAGTCATGACCTGGATCAAAACACGGGCGAGTATAAGATCAGGAACAATTTCTCAGATTATAATTACTTCTTTACCGGAGGCTATGAATTGGGTATTGGTTCCCGGACCAGCCTCCTTCCTGCCCTGTTGATAAAGTATCATCCCAACAATGCTATCCAAATTGATATAAGTACTCAGATAAATATTAAAAACAGGATCTGGATGGGCATTGGCTACCGAAGCAAAAATATGATTTTCGGGATGCTTCAGTGTCAGCTCAATGATCAACTCAGGATGGCCTATTCTTATGATTTTGATTTGAGCCCAACCGGAAAATATAAAAATGGTTCGCATGAGATCCTGTTAAAATATGTATTCAGTTATGAACGAAAAGTAGCAGGACCGAGACAGTTTTAGCAAACGATATTTATGGCAAGATACTTACCAATACTATTCCTTTTAACCTGGCTTACCCATGCTGAAATATATGCCCAGGCTGACCGATATACAGTAAAGGTCGCTCCGTTCAGCTCAAGAATTCATGATGAGTTTTCTCCTGTTTTTTATCAGGGAGGAATTGTATTTTGTTCAAATCAGAGCAATAATACGCTTGTCAGCTATCAGGATGAACAAAACGGGCTTTTTAAGATATTTTTCGTGGCACAAACAAACAGTACAGGATGGAAACAGCCAAAGATATTTTCAAGGGACATAACAACTGACGTAAATGACGGACCGGTCACATTCAGTAAAGATGAATGTACGGTTTACTATGCAAGGAATAATTCTGTGGAAAAGCTGATGAGAAACATTTCTGATACCGGCAATAAACTGGGTATCTATTCTGCAGAACTGGCTGACGGAAGATGGACCAATATTAAACCTTTTCCCTATAATGACCCGAAATATTCATTTTGTACGCCTGCTCTTGCTCCGGATGGAGAAAGAATATACTTTTCTTCAGATATGCCGGGCGGCAGCGGCGGAATGGATCTTTACTACTGTGACCGGCGGAACAATGGATGGGACCGGCCGGTAAACATGGGCACAGTTATCAATACATCCAAAAATGAATCCTTCCCCTTTGCAGGCAGGTATGGTAAACTCTTTTTTGCTTCCGACGGGCATCCGGGTTATGGCGGGAAAGACCTGTTTTATACGCAGGAAATTAATGGAGAATGGATAGTCCCGGTGCACCTCGATTCAGCAATAAACTCACCGGCAGATGATTTTGGGCTGGTAGCTGATTCTACATTTGAGCAGGGATACTTCTCCACCAACCGGAGAAAGACGGATGATATTTTCAGTTTCAACTCAGCACCAGTAGAATTTCCCAGTTGCGATACCATAAAGGAAAACAATTACTGCTTCACATTCTATGATGAACAACGACAGCTCATTGATACAATACCGGTAATTTATCAGTGGGATTTTGGTAACGGCATAAAGCGTACAGGTGCTGAGGTCAGGCATTGCTTTCCCGGCAGCGGTAGGTATACGGTAAAGCTCAGTATAACTGATGAGCTCACTGGCAAAGCTATAGCAGAACAGGTTGAGTATGAGGTAGAACTTGAGGATATCCGACAAGCCTACATCAATTCATATAATGCATGGATTGTGGATAAATCCCTATCTTTCGACGCAGGGAAAAGCAACCTCGAAGGGTTCAGGGTAACTGACTATTTGTGGGATTTCGGAAACGGTTTTAAATCGGGACAGCCCTTTATGAATTATACATTCGAGAAAAAGGGTGAATATACGGTCAGGCTGGGGTTACTTGGTGAAAAGGATAGTCAGGGTATTATTCCAAAAACATGTGCTATAAAAAAGATAAGAGTTTATGATCATTATGAAGAAATGGCATTGAAAGAGGAAAGGGAGGAGGATGCAAGAAATGACGAAGCTGATGCTGGTGCCGTACAAACCAAAACCATGCAAATCCGGGTCTATTTTATGGATGACCTGTCCGAAAGGCAAAAGGAAAAAATCAGGAGCGAACTGACGGGAACCGGTATATCAACCGTCATGTTTGATCAATATGGAATTAAGCCTTCCTCCATTCCATTTCTCGATGATGTGGCGGCCGTGCTGCAAAATAATCCGGAAATCAGGCTTGAGATGGTCCTTCGTGCAGATGAAGAAGAAACACAGGAAAATACCATGGACATGTCAGAAAAATGCGCTCAGGAATTGGCTTTTTATTTTAAGCGCAATGAAATAAATTTGGACGCTTCGCATTTCAGAGGCATGGATTCTTCAAATCCGGCATTCAGTACGACTATTCCTGACAACAACAATATGGACGGGATAATGGAATTATTATTTATGAAAAACTGACAGCCGATGGCATTGTTTAAGCATGCAGGAATCCTATTCATTGCTCTGACAGCTGGTTTATCTGTCTTTTCGCAATCTGCTCCGGCTATTGATGAAAATATTCCTTTTCTGGTAACCTTTGGGGGAAACTCCAGCACAGCCTGGGGGGACGATGATTTTTGCCAGATATTCTTTTGCGTAATTCCTTCGTCACAGACTAATCCCGTTTATATCCGCATTTATGATCCGGACACCGGTGGAGAACTTGATGAAGCCAAAGGAGAGTTCAATACGATCATAAGTTTTTCGGTTTACGCCGGTAAAGGATGTTGGTCAGATACGGCAGCACAGAGCATTCATCCGACAGGAAATTTCAGGAGCGGATATTTACTATCCTCAAAATCATTCGGGACTGATCTGAAATATGATAAAAAGTGGTTCACTTTCGGACCTTTTAATCCGCTTGAAGGAGAGTATGTTGAAAAACTGGGTGGCCGGGTATTCAAAATCATTGCCCAGGGGAAATCAGGTGATGATGGAAATATTTATAAGTACTTCTTAAGTACCAGTCAGACAGAAAATACAGCCGTTGAAGGAGGCAATTTTTTTACCTATAAATATCATTTCAGGCTATCAGATGATCAAAAGCACGTATGCCAGATATATCCCTATGTGGATGATAAGACTATTTCCATAGAAGTCTCAAACTTCGACTGGGACAATGACGGAGTAATCCGTATATTTTCAGTTGCCAAAAATGGTACGCTGTGCAATGTATCGGGTGAAAACAATTGGCTTGTAAAAAAATTTCCCATTGTACCGGAAGAAAAGAATTCCACCATTGAGATACAATTCATTAAAAATCAGGTTTTGCAAGTGAAAAATAACAATGTGGTGATCTCGGTCAGAAATCAGTATGGGATTTCATTGCCATTTTATGTTGTACCGATAGGTGGTGTTCCGGTATATTCTCCGAAAATAAGAATGAAATAATATGCCTGCAAGCATCAAATTTTCCTGTTCAAAAGCTAGCCTGAAAGCCCGGATGATCTGGGTCGAAATGTTATTCCTTTTCTTTGTAATGCCTAACGGTCAAGTATTATCTCAGGACTATGATTTCCGCTATTTCAATTCTGAAGATGGATTAGCCCAATCCTATGTATATTCAATCCTGCAGGATGTGCATGGTTATTTGTGGGTTGGAACCGGAAACGGATTAACAAAATACAACGGATTTGGATTCGAAAATTTCACGACCGGAGATTCACTGGCTGACAACTTTATAACGTGCGGTATCAGTGACGGTGAAGGCCTTTGGTTTGGACATATGAATGGCCGTTTATCCTTTTATGATGGAAGATCGTTTCGGGCAATCGATTTACCGCAATCTGAGATGAGCCCGGTAACGCACTTTGCCAAAAGTAGTGACGGCCAGATATGGGCAGGTACCTATGCAGATGGTCTGTTCAAACTGGGCAGGGAGCAAGGTGTTGTGAAGCACTATTTATTTAAGGATCAGATACTAATGGTATCATTTGATTTTTGCACCAAGGATGAATTGCTTGTTGGCACCACTTCAGGCTTGCTGTATTGCAGATTAACAGAAACAAGTGAGATTGAGATCATCAGGTCCATTTCAGAGATTCCGGAATCCAAAATTTCCGGTATTCAAAAAATGAGGAACGGAAATGGTTACTATGTTGCAACGGAAAACGATGGCATATTTCATCTCCGTGCTACAGGCAAACAATTCAGGATTTCAAGAATAGCTGCTGGTAAAGAGGGTGACTTCACAGGAATTCAGGGAATATTGGAAGACAGCCAGTCAGATTTATGGGCCTGCTCATTTGGAAACGGGCTTATCAAAATGAGTCTAACCTCACAGGGAGAGTTGATAAAGATCAATTATTTGCTTACCGGCGGATTTACAGCAGACAATATTAAAACAGTGTTTGAAGATCGTGAAGGAAACATATGGAGCGGTAATTATGGAGAAGGATTAACGCAAATCACCCCGAAAACCTTTTCTGTATTTACATTTGATAAGCGTTCCTATGGCAATAGCATTTTTTCAATGTATTTTGACAGTAAATACAGGTGGATAGGGACTGAGAAAGGCCTGTTAAAAATGGACCCGCTGACAAACATGATCGTCGGGTTTTATGGCAAAGGAAATGGATTGCCAAGTGATACAGTTACAGCGATATATTCCGCCGACGGAACCGACCTTTGGATTGGAACTGATAAACATGGGTTATTCCGCATGGCGGTTGCACAGGAAAGAATTCATAAATATCCTTTGGGAATTGGAACGCTTGAAAACTCTGTGACCAGTATAACCGGGAAAGGGGATCAGATTTGGATAGGCACAAAAAAGGGACTTTGTAATATAAACACAGGCACCAACAGGAAGAACTGGTATTCCATAAGCCAGGGGGGCTTACCGCATAATGTAATTAATTGTCTGTTTATGGATAAAACAGGTAAATTATGGGTAAGCACCCGAAGCAATATCCTGTCATATATTCAGGATGAAAAGGTTCACAAGATACCCATCATTCATGTGACAGGAGTGTTAGTACTGGGACCGATCACTGAAGATGAAAATTCCCGGATCTGGGTAGGATCGAACGGACAAGGTGTTCTTTTGATTGATTCCGATTCTGTCAGGAATCTTACTGTAAAAGAGGGACTCTTATCCAATTATTGTTACTCGCTTATTTGTGACAGTAATAGAAATTTATGGGTTGGTCATAAGGGTGGATTAAGCAGGATCAGGATAACTGATTTTTCGGTTAAGCCCGTACAACAATTCGAAGGGGTAACAGATAGCTACCAGTTTAACCCCAATGCCGTGTTTAAAGATCCTCGGGAAGAAGTCTGGTTCGGCTCGGATAAAGGCCTGGTTTCTTATGACGCATCCATGGAGTATCGACTTTTTCCTCCACCGGTAGTAGGAATTACTTCCATTAAGGTTAATGACAGGGAATGGGATTATCAGGATAAAATACTTCTTCCTCCCGGAAAGTACAAAATACAGATTGATTTTATTGGAGTCAGTCTTAAGGAACCGACATTGGTCACCTATCAGTATAAGCTGGAAGGGTATGATCAGTGGTCGGATATTTCCAAAAGCACCAGTGTTATTTACAATCACCTGACCGAGGGGGAATATACATTTGTTTTAAATGCGTCAAGCGGAGACGGTACCGTATCAGAAAAGCCGCTGACCATAAGTATTATCATTAAGAAACCTCTCTGGAAAAAATGGTGGTTTTACGTTGTGATAGTATCCAGTCTGATCTTACTTACTTTCTTATATATAAAAAGACGTGAACACAGGTTCCTGATAGAGCGGCAAATGCTCGAAGAAAAAGTCCGGGAACGTACAAAAGAAATTCAGCAGCAGAAAAATGAAATTGAGCTGCAGCGGGACCTGATTGATAAAAAGAATGCCAGTATCACATCAAGTATACAGTACGCGAGCCATATACAGAATGCAGTCCTACCACCGTGTGAACTCATTGAGAAATTGTTTCCCGACAGTTTTATCATGAGCAGACCAAAGGACATTGTAAGTGGTGATTTCTACTGGCTGACGGAAAAAGATGGCAAAATTGTTTTTACTGTGGCAGATTGCACGGGCCATGGCGTCCCGGGTGCATTTATGAGTCTCCTGGGTATTACCTTGTTAAATGAGATAGTTAATGTTCAGGGAATTACGCAATCAGACGCCATAGTTACAATTTTGCGTGAAAGGGTCATTCATTCCCTGCAACAAAGCAGGAAAGATATTACCACCCTGGATGGTATTGACATAGTGCTTTGCGTGCTTGATCCGGACCGGAAAGTTATTCAATATACAGGAGGAATGAACGATCTTGTTTACATCCGGTGCGGGGAACTCACTATAATTAAGGCAGATCATTTGTCTGTCAGTGTTGCATATGAAGAATCCTGTCATTTTTCTATGAAAGAAATAGCCTTTCAAAAAGGAGACGTATTTTATTTGTTTTCCGATGGATATCAGGACCAGTTTGGAGGAAGGCAAAATAAAAAATATTTAAGTCACCGGTTCTATCAGTCCCTGAAGGAAATCTATGATCTACCCATGCAAAGTCAGAAAGAGATCCTGGAACAAAGATTAGCCGAATGGATGAAAGACAATATTCAAACGGATGATATAACCGTGATGGGAATCCGCTTTTAAACAACAGGGTTAAAACCTTATCCTCCACAGGACAACCGGCACGATTCCCATTTGTCCGATCTCTTCAACCTGGTCGGTATCAGGATTATACATTTCAAAAAACCAATTTTTGTGGTTGGTCACGTTGGTGATGTCAAGTGCCCATTCCTGGCTATATTTAGGACGGTTCATCTTAAATGATATCCTCAGATCGGCACGGTAATAATGAGGATTCCGATCCTCAAAGGCACGGCTGTAGTCGAAAACAGTGCTACCTTCCTGCCGCGACGCTTCCAGGTCGATGGGGATCGACCGTAAACCGCCTGCCCATGTGAATTTCGCATCCAGGGCAAGAATGTTGTGATGCGGCAGCCTGAATTCGTATCCGCCCAGGATATTGAACACATAGTTCCCGTTATAGGCCGTATTGCGCAGGATTTTGTCACTTGCAGTGTAGCGTGAATCAAAAATGGAGAGGGTAGCCAGGTAGTAATAATTGTTGGTCAGGAACCTTTCAAAGGTAATTTCCAACCCGATGTTCCGTCCGGTTCCCTCGTTTACGAGACTGTCAAGGTTCATGTTGAAATATCCGGCATCCTTATTGATCACGGCTATAGAGGAAGGATATTGCTTAACCGGGATGTGGTACAGGTATTGAAAATAAGCTTCGGTTTTGAGCCTCAGTTTCTCGTTCATCATCAGGTTATAGCCCAGCACCAGGTGATGGCTCCTGGAAAAATCGAGACTTTTGTTGGTTTGAATATAAGTACCGTTCAAAGTATCCACCAGCACTTCCCTGAAGTAGACATCTCTTGCCTGCATTTGGCTGTGCAGTCCATAGCCCAGGCTGAACGTCTGGTCCGGTGCCAGCTGCCATTCGAGCGATACCCTCGGTTCAATGGCTATCTCCTTATTAATACTGGTTTTCTGGATATGGATTCCCGGGATTAAAGAAAGCCGGTTGGTGAATTTATGCTGTAACTGGGCGTATCCGCTGAAAAGGATCAGACTCCCGTCAAAATCAAGATGCCGTACAAACAACCGGGGTTCTTCCAGGTACACACTGTCGAGGAAACCCATGCTGATCGCCTCCATGTTTGCACCCACCAGGAGGGTGTTTTTTGCATTCATTCTCCCCCGGAATTCTTCAGCCAGGTAAATCTTCGATTCATGCAGGTCGTCTCCGTACCAGTCATTCAGCACTTCGTCCCTGTATACTTTACTGATCGTGGCATTCTTCTGGTAGGTGATCCCAACGGTGGTTTTAAGCCTGGAATTCTCATGTATCCGCAGGATATGGTTCAGGCCCAGTGCCCCGATGTCGCAGGCAAAGTCCGTATATTCCTTCTTGCCATATTCATCGGCAGGATCATCAAAGGTTATATGGTCCCTCGCCCCCAGTCCGAATACAGATATTCTGCCAAGCCTGGTTCCGGGAAAATCAAGTTTGAACGATAGATCCTGGTAATACGGTACGGCACCAATTCCCATATCAATGCCCAGGGCATTGAAAACCCCCAGTGTTGAATACCGGTAATTTGCGATATATGATGCATTTGATTTTTTGCTGAAAGGGCCTTCAGCCCCGAGTTCAAAGCCATTAAATCCAATCTGGCCCATGTACTCCCGTTTTTCGTTATTGCCTGTTCTCATGTTCAGGTCAAAAACACTGGAGGATGCATTTCCATATTGGGCCGGAAAGGCGCCGCTGAAAAAGTCGGAGTTGCTTAGCGTATTGTTGTTCAGCATGCTTATCGGGCCGCTGGTTGAACCCATACTGCCAAAGTGGTTCGGGTTGGGTATGGGCAGGCCGTCGAGCATCCACAACAGTCCCGACGGAGAGTTCCCTCTTACGATGATGGCATTCAGCTGGTCGTTCCCCACCATCACACCTGCAAAGTTTTGTGTCATGCGGGCCGGATCGCCCCAGCTGCCTGCATAACGCTCTGTTTCCTCAACGGTGAATGACCTGGCACTAACAACGGCCAGGTCATTCAATGGTTTATCCTTCCGCGTATTTGGCCTGATTACCACTTCACCGGTTTCGATGATGTTTTCTTCGAGCACCACTTTCAGGATCAGTTCTTTTCCTGAAACCAGATCAAGAGCCGGTAGCGTAACCGTCTTAAATCCGATGAAACTGATCTGCAGGGTGTGACGGCCTACAGGGACATGCTCCAGCCTGAATTCGCCTCTGGTATCACTCACAGTACCTGTCAGCGGATCTGAGTTTACTAGTACCACCGAGGCTCCTGCCACAGGTATCTCCGTATCAAGCTCGACCACTGTTCCCCTGATGGTTTGTGTTATTGATTGGGATAACGCGGCTGAAAACAGCAGGCTTGCCAGCAACAGGGTTAATAGGATTGGTTTCATAACGGGTTATTTTATAATAAAAAAGGACAAAAATTTTCCGGAAAGTTGCATGGCATGGCTACTGTTTGCCCCCTGATTTCGGCAGTTTATCCGGCCCGGTCAGCCGTTAATCACAATAATTGAACCATCATGTCAGTTATTCGTAATATGCCACCAAGACCCTCCTGATGTTCTCGATCAACGCCAAATCCTATTCTATTGCAGGTACATCCTGTATTATTGAATAACTGTAAAGAGAGTTTCAGCATTTTAAAACCAGCACTTATGACGGAAAATTCAGACATAGTCCAGGTAAGCCGCCGGGAATATTGCATTGGCGAAAACAGGGCATGGCTTTATGATGAGCATATCATATGTGTTGAAGTGGTTGGCCAGCAGTCCACAGAGGCTGCGCTTGCGGTATACCGGGCAACACGACATCTGGAGAAACAGATAGCAGGTAAGGTGAGTTACCTGATCGATCTGAACAAGGCCGGAAAGAACTCCCCTGAAGCGAGCCGCCTGTGGAAACGTGCTGCCGAAGAGAAACAGGTATACCGGGTTGCCCAATTCGGATTACATCCGGTGGCCAAAGTACTGGCATCCTTTGTCAACAGTCTCACCTCGCGACGAAATATACAATTTTTCAACTCAATGGAGGAAGGTCTCCGATGGATTCGGGAATAGGCCGATCGAAAGAGAATAATCTAACGGATATTAATAAACAGGAATGTGAACAGCATATCAGGGAGTGAGCGGATAACGCAGTTTATTGAGGCGATAATGCTCGTGGCAAAAGGTGATTACTCCGTACAGCTTGAGATTACAGAGAAGAATGATATGCTTGATGCACTCGCCATGGGCATCAACATCATGATCGATGAAATCCGGCACAGTGTCGAAATTGAATTGCAGTACGAGCGATATAAAGAGATCAATGCTGAGTTGGAAAAGGCAAAAGTAAAGGCTGAGGAAAGCGATCGTTTCAAGTCAGCATTTTTGGCCAACATGAGCCATGAGATCAGGACCCCGATGAACGGTATTCTGGGATTTGCCAGCCTGCTGAAGAAACAGGGCCTGCCGTATGATCAACAGTTAAAGTATCTCAGCATCATTGAAAAAAGCGGGGAGAGAATGCTGAACATTATCAATGACCTGATCGAAATATCAAAGATTGAATCGGGTCAGATGAGCATTACACGCTCCCGTACCAACATCAATGAACAGATCGAATTTATACATGCCTTTTTCAGGCCCGAGGTGGAAAAGAAGGGGATGCGGATCTTTTATAATTCCGGTCTGTCGGAAAAAGATGCTTTTGTGGAAACCGACCGTGAAAAAGTATATGCCATACTGATCAACCTGGTTAAAAATGCCGTAAAGTATTCCCACAAAGGCACGATTGAATTCGGCTGTCAGAAAAGTGGCGAATTTCTTGAGTTTTTTGTAAAAGATACAGGTATTGGAATTTCCAGGGACAAGCTGAATGACATCTTTGAAAGATTTGTTCAGGCTGAGGATTACCTGCGGAGCAAGTATGAGGGTGCCGGGTTGGGTCTTGCCATTACAAAGGCCTATGTTGAAATGCTCGGTGGTAAGATATGGGTGGAATCTGAACCGGACAAAGGATCGCAGTTTCATTTCACCATACCTTATAAACCCTTTTCCGGTCTGAAGAACTTCTCACCTGCGATGATCTCTGAATCATCCGTCGATGGAATACCAAACAATCTGAAGGTGCTGATTGCCGAAGATGACAGGGAGGCAGCCATGCTGCTCAGGCTGATGCTTGAAAGGCGCAGTAAAAAACTTATGCATGTTGTAAATGGCACCGAAGCGGTTGAGGCGTGCCGGAATCATCCGGATTTTGATGTTGTACTCATGGATATCAAAATGTCGGAAATGGATGGTTATGAAGCGGTAAGGCAGATCAGGGAATTCAATCAATCGGTGATCATCATTGCACAGACTGCCTTTGCAATGGCCGGAGAAAGGGAAAGAGCCCTGGAGGTCGGATGCAACGATTACCTGGCAAAACCAATTGTGGGTGATGAATTGATCAAAGTCATCGGCCGACACATCAGGTTTTGATTTGAGTATAGGTTATGCTGCGTACATTTGTCATGCTGGCCAAAGGAAAGCAACTCATTTCACAAAGAATCTTCCCTTCGGTCTGCAGAACGATAAATTCCTGGTTTCAAAGTTGTACATCAACCTTTGTTGATAATATTCCTTATAACAACCGAAGCACAAAAGCAGCCGAAAACCGGGGGCATATACGATATGGTGCCAACTACCGAACGTTTGTTCTCCTCACCTGTAACTTCAAGGATGGCCTTTCTGCTTACCGGTTCCGGAGAATAGACCACTGTAATTCCGCTGAATATACCTTGCCTGTGCAGGTATTTCCTGACAATGTAAGCGAATTTGCAGTGATGTGATTCTGAGATATCTTTAATTTCAACATTTTCGGGATGCAGTTTTCCCCCTGATCCCATGGAACTTACAACGGAATGACCTCTTTTGACCGATTCCTTCAGAAGCGCTACTTTGGGTGTTAAGGTATCGATGGCATCGACAACATAGGTAAACGGTCGGTCAAGAATTGCAGCAAAGCGGTCCTCTTTCAGATATTCACCTATGATGTTCAGTTTTACGCCGGGATTAATGTCAAGTAGCCGCTGCGCCATCTGCTGGACTTTGGGTTTTCCTTCATTGCTTGTGAGAGCGATGATCTGCCGGTTCCGGTTTGAGGCACTTATCATGTCTCCTTCAATCAGGGTAAATTCACCAATGCCTGCCCTGCAAAGCTGTTCAGCAGCGTATCCGCCAACGCCCCCCAATCCGGCTATCAACACGTGTGATCCGGTAAGTTTGATAAGATTTTCTTTCCCGATCAGCAATTCGGTACGGCTCAACCAGTTTTCCATTGACTATTGATGAAAACAACTGGCGAAGTTATCCATAATCCGGGTTCTCAGATCATCAACCTGCATTTTTCTTATACCTGCAGCCTGGGCATATACCTCCCTGATGGTGCATCCTGCGTCATCTGTTTCAAAGAAGACCTGACGGAGGTCCGCAGTTTTAAAAACCCTGAATGCTTTGCTCTGTTCATTGAACAACATGTGGCCGAACGAAAGGAAGCAGTTTTTACGAACCAGTTCCGCTGCAATCTGTTCATCCGCATTGAACCAATGGAATATCCAGGGTACGGACAAGTCGGATTTTTTCCGGATGGCCAGCATTTCGCTGTATGATCGGACGCAATGAATGACGATGGGCTTTTTCAGGGATTCCGCGATTGATATATGAGCAGCAAAGGCCTGCTGCTGTATTTCAAAAGGATTGTTTACCGTTTTGTCAAGTCCGGTTTCTCCAATAGCAAGCACACAGGTTTTGCCGGCTGCTGTTTTCACTTTTTCAACCTGTTTTTCCCAGGTTGTGCCCTGCACATTCCAGGGGTGGAGCCCTACGGAAAAATATACCGGCAGGCCAAGCTTATCCAGGTCATCGGGGAAGATGTTCAATACCAGGGTGGTTTCCGGATCCCGGTAAAGAGAGTGTGTATGAATGTCGATGTATTTCAGATTGTTGATAGTTGATAGTTTTAGTTTGCGGATGGCTTGCCCGCAACCATCCCCACTTAAGTTTTCTGCTGTTTCAGTATTTCTTGTTCGATGATCTTCGGGAAATACGCATATTCCAACTCATGAACCCTGGCGGCCAGTGATTCGGGTGTATCTCCCGCCTCAACCGGACAGGTAGCCTGGAATATCGTACTTCCACGGTCATATTCATGGTTGACATAATGAATGGTAATACCTGAGACATTCTCCTTACAGTCGATCACAGCCTGGTGAACATGTTGGCCGTACATACCTTTCCCGCCGAACTTGGGTAACAGGGCAGGGTGAATATTGATCAACCTTTGCGGAAAGTTGTCAATCAGGTAGGCAGGAACCAGCCACAGGAACCCGGCCAGGATGATCCAATCGATCTTATTGCTGATCAGATACTTAAGAACAAGATCCGTCTCATAGAAATCGGCTCTGGTAAAGATCAGGACGGGTATTCCCAGCCTTTCAGCCCTGTCGATCACATAGGCATCGGGCCGGTTTGTACAGATGCACGAAACCCTTATCTGAGGCTTATTTTGAAAATACCTGATGATGTTTTCTGCATTGCTGCCTGATCCCGAGGCAAATATGGCCAGATGATGCATTTTTATATAAATTATTATTTATCAATAAATTATAATTGATGCTTTGCGAATAAAAAGCCGCACTCCAAAGAAAAATAAAATTTTGTTTGTTTTTTCCTTATTATTGCATTTTCTTTGCAGCACATTTTTTAAAAAATTAAGTAATCATTAAAACTTGGTATTATGTCAGACATTGCATCAAGAGTAAAGTCCATCATTGTAGACAAATTAGGTGTAGACGAGAGCGAAGTTACCCCCGAAGCCAGTTTCACCAATGATTTGGGTGCAGATTCTTTGGATACAGTTGAGCTGATCATGGAATTTGAAAAAGAATT
>DIAS01000002.1:0-6562 GCA_002415855.1 Bacteroidales bacterium UBA5072 | reverse complement strand
TGGAATTTGAAAAAGAATTCAACATTGGAATTCCTGATGATGCAGCTGAAAACATCTCCACCGTTGGCGACGCGATCAAATACATTGATGAGAACGTTAAGAAGTAAATCAGCTATTTACAAAAACTGTCATTTATGGAGTTGAAGCGAGTAGTAGTCACCGGACTGGGTGCCGTAACCCCCTTGGGTAATAATGTTAAGGATTATTGGAATGGATTGGTTAATGGGGTGAGTGGTGCAGATATGATTACTCGTTTTAACACCGAGAATTTTAAGACCAAATTCGCCTGTGAGGTCAAAAACTTCAAGCCCGAAGATTACTTCGATCGTAAGGAGGTAAGGAAATACGATCTTTTTACCATTTATGCCCTCGTTGCAGCTGATGAAGCTGTAAAAGATTCAGGGCTTAATCTCGAAACTGTTGACAAAGACAGGATCGGGGTAATCTTCGGTTCAGGCATTGGCGGGTTTAACACCTTCCTGAGTGAAGTGGGGGATTATTTTATTGGTAATAGAATTCCGCGTTTTAATCCCTTTTTTATACCTAAAATCATAAGTGATATTGCTGCAGGGCAAATATCCATCAGATACGGATTCCATGGCCCGAATTATGCTACAGTATCGGCATGTGCCACAGGTACCAATGCCATCATAGATGCCTACAACCTTATCCGGTTGAACAAGGCCAATGTTTTTGTATGTGGCGGTTCCGAAGCTACGATTTGTGAACCCGGGATCGGGGGATTCAATGCTTTGCACGCACTTTCGACCAACAATGAAGAGTGTAAAACAGCTTCCCGGCCTTTTGATAAAACACGGGACGGATTTGTCATGGGCGAAGGTGGCGGGACACTTATCCTGGAAGAGTTGGAACATGCCAAAAGCAGGGGCGCAGATATTTATGCAGAACTTGTCGGTGCCGGCCTATCGGCCGATGCGTACCACATGACAGCACCCCACCCCGAAGGGCTTGGTGCCATACTCGTTATGAAGAACGCACTCGAAGATGCTTATCTGAAGCCGGAGGATATCGATTACATTAATGTACATGGCACAGCGACACCATTGGGCGATATTTCCGAAGCAAAGGCTATTATCGATGTATTCGGCGAACATGCCTACAGATTGAACATCAGTGCGACCAAATCAATGACAGGTCATTTGCTTGGTGCGGCCGGAGCAGTGGAAGCCATTGCTGCCATCCTGGCCATCAAATATGATATTGTTCCGCCAACGATCAATTTCCAGTACCCGGATGAAGGGATCGACCAACAACTGAACTTCACTTTTAACAAGGCAGAGAAACGTACTGTTAATGCTGCACTGAGCAATACTTTCGGATTTGGCGGGCACAATACTTCAGTGATCTTCAGGAAATTCTCAGCATAACATTGTGTTGAAAAAAATTATCCGATCTGAAAAATACCTGTTTACCCCGGATAAGAACTTCACGAGGCAATTAAAGAGGATACTCGGATTCCTGCCAAGGAATTTCAAATTATACCAGCTTGCCTTTGTACATAAATCCGCTTCTCATTTCTTCTTCAACGATATAAAGGTCAACAATGAGCGTTTGGAATTCCTGGGTGATGCCATATTGGATTCCATGGTTGCGGAGTACCTGTTCCAAAAATTCCCGGACAAGGAAGAGGGATTTCTTACGCAGACCCGTTCTAAAATTGTTAACAGGGACAATCTGAACCATATGGCCATCAAGCTTGGCTTTGGCGATATGATCATTTCGAAAATGTCGAAGGACAATCACAAATCCGTTTACGGGGATGCCCTTGAAGCCCTGATCGGGGCCATTTATCTCGACAAAGGCTATGACAGGGCGAAAAAGATTGTCCTGGAAAGGATCATACAGAGCTACATCAACATTAACCGGTTGCTGGAAACGGAGATTGATTTCAAAAGCAGGATCATCGAGTGGGGACAGAAAAATAAGAAGTCTGTGAATTTCACCAGCTTCGAAGAAATGGATGAACAAACCAATTCCCCGGTTTTTGTGACTCACCTGATTATTGTTGATGACATTGTAGGTCGGGGCAGCGGGAATTCCAAGAAGGAATCAGAACAAAATGCTGCCAGGCAGGCATTGCAGATAATCGAAGGATAATAAACCTGCCTCACTTTTTATATCTTTGGTACAGCAATCATGCTGATCATGAAATCCAAACCCCCTGTAAAAAAGCAAACCCTTAAGCTCAAGGTTGATGACGATATCCGCTTCCGGTTAATCGGTATCTCAAGCCATGAGAACGACTATCGTTTGGTATGGGCCATCAACAACCTCATGGATATGCAGTTTGTCAGGACCGGGAACCTGGTTGTTCATAACCAGAAACTGGAAACTGACCGTGAATTCAGCAAGTATACCTGGCATGATGAGGACAGGTACCTGACCTTTCATTTGATCTCAAACCGTTGTCCTGATGGCTTTCTTTTTCCGGAGATAAAAAATTTCGACTTTTTGTTGCAGATCCAGGGGGAATTGTCTGATCATGAATTGAAGGAAATCAGCAAAATGCTTAAAAAGGTGGAGGTTGTTTCGGCAACATTCTTACTTCAGCCCGGGAAGATCAAGGGACTCGGTCAGATTCTGCAGGAGTAGCCCCGATTTTTATTGACGGTATCCGGCTGTCAGCTTCCCTTCTTTTCTGTTGCCAGGATCATCTTGATATCAAGGTTGCTTCCTACCTGTAAGACATCCACGAGGTCCTGTATGGTAAGTGAGGCATCGGCACGCACCACAATCGTTACATCGGGCAGCTGCGATTTTACTGCTGACAGTTCTGATTCCAGGTCCTGGTAAAGGATTGGCTTCTCATCCAGGTAGTATAATTTCTTCCGGGTTATGGAAAGCGTCATTTGTTTTTTGGCAATGGTCTGGCTTGAATTGGCCTTGGGCAGAAAAAGCCTGATCACATGGGGATTGGCAAAGGTGGAAACAATAAGGAAGAACAACAACAGGAAGAACATTATGTCGTTCAGCGAAGCAGTAGCAACCTCTGCCTTGAATTCGTGCCGTCTTTTGATTTTCATGGTCAGCGACTGACAATATTCAGAAATTCAAAAGCTTCCTCCTCTACCTGAGAAATAAAACGGTCAATCCGCATGTTCAGCATATGATATCCTGTAAAGGCAATAATACCCACAACGAGTCCGGATCCGCTGGAGATCATTTTCTCGTACAAACCTCCGGAAATGATGCCAATGCTGATGTTATCCGTTAAGGAGATGTTATAGAAGATCTTGATAATGCCGGAGATTGTACCAATAAAGCCCAGCATCGGAGCGATTCCAGCAATAAGCCCCAGATAACCGAGGTGTTTGCTTACCCTGGCAATTTCAATATTGCTGGCAGTTTCGATGGTGCTTTCGATTTCTTCCGTTGATTTTCCGATTTTGCCGATTACACGCCTGAAAATATTGGCGTAGGAGGAATGATCCTGGTCCAGGTGAACTGAAGCTGCCTTCAGGTCACCTTTTTTCAGCAGTTCATTGAAATGGGCAACATAGCCCGGATCGATCCCGAGGCTTCTGCGGATATCCAGGTATTTTTTAATGATCAGATATACCGAAACAAAGGACAGGAGAGCTATGGGAAACAGGATATATCCGCCCTTCAGAAAAAGCGTTAAAAAGGAAATTTCTCCGGAGCCAGTTGTTTCTGTCATTTGCATAACATACCCGGGGTCACTTGATTGAGCAAACAAAAGAATTGAATTGATCATAAAGCTTTTTTTCAGTTCAAGTATATAACGTATATTTTACTTCAAAGGGTACAAAATTAACCGAATTCTAAATTTCAAAATCAACTTACGGGTATAAAATTTACCGGAATTACAAAGGTAACATTGATCGGTCTGCCATGCCGCATCCCGGGTTTCCACCTGGGCATGGCCTGGATGGCCTTGATGGCTTCAGCATCAATCAGGGGGTTTATCCCACGTTCAATTTTAATGTTGTCCACTTCACCGAACCTGTTTACACGAAAGCTGATCAGTACGACCCCGCTGATTTTCTGTTTGATCGCCATTGCCGGGTATTTAACGTTCATTTCCAGGTACCGCCGGACACCTTCGACACCTCCGGGAAATACCGGAAACCTGTCGAGATTGTTCCCAGGGCCCCCTCCTTCACCATTCCCCAGTAAAAAGCCTCCAAATACCGTGCTGTCGGTTGAAGTTCCCAATTCAGTCCCCTGGTTGGCCGAAGGAACTTCCGTTACTTCGGGAGGTTTAAATGTATCAGAGGCATTTTCAGTAACCTGGAAATTCTGTGTCATATCCGCAGGCTGATCGGCAGGTTTTTCGGGTTGTTCTTCCTGCGGCGCAGCAGGATCGCTAAGATAAGCTTTCAGGTCTTCTGGATCCATCAGGGATCCGTCTGTCGATTTGAGGTAGGGACCGGATGAGGGAAACAGATATACTGTGGCATCCCCTGCCGTATTTAAAAACCAGAAATAGCAAAGCACCAGAATTATTGTAAAGGATAGAGAGATCAGGAGGCTCAAGGCAAGCCGCCGGAAATACTGTTTCCGAAGCTGGTAAGAACCATATTCCCTGTTGCGCTGTTCAAACAGTATATCGTCAAGTGTCTCTGACTCAGCTGACTTCATAATTTACCGCTCACTCTTTTGCCCACATGCCGGCATGGATAAAACGCATAAAAGTACACAATGCATACAAATTTCTTACATAAAATCAGATTTTCCTGTAATCAAAAGGCCCCGCCTGAAGCGGGGCCTTTTGATTAAACCCTAACCCTACCAATTAACCTTAAACCGAACCTGTAAAACCTAAACAACATTTTCGGGGAAGAAAATACTGCTTATCTCATCTTATTTGTTTGCTTCAGCTAAGTTAGTTATACTAATGGTTAACAAAACCGAAGAACTGTTAAAGATTGTTAAAAAGCTTACCGGCAAAATGTTATAAAAGTATCTTTGTTGTCATGAGCAAGAGACTGATCTGGATTGTGACTGTTTTAATCGGGCTGGCTATGGCATCTTTGATCGTTGTTCAGGCTTACTGGATCAAGAATGCCATCCTTGTTCAGCGAAAGCAGTTTGATCAGCTGATCATCCGGTCGATGTATGATATTGCACGGGACATAGAGCACCGCGAAATTTCGAAAATTGTCTCCCGGCAGGTAAACCGTGATGAACCCGATTCACTATCCATGACCGGCACACCTGGCCCCGGAACCGGTTCGTTGAATAACATAAATCCGGAAAGGGACCGTAAGAAGCAGGCTGAGCAATGGCTTAAGAACCGACGTGTATTTGTTGACCGTGTGATCGCCGGTATGCTCAATGTTTCACCTGTTATTGAGAACCGTATCCGTGCCGATGAACTTGAAGAGATCATTCAAAATGTATTCAATGAATCGGGTATTGATCTCCCGTTTGAATATGCCGTAGTAAGGTGGAACAATGAGATTGCTTACAAATCTGCGGATTTTAACGATGTTGGCAAGGAAACCTACCGGGTGCAGCTTTTCGCAGATGATGTATATGCCAACTCCAATTATCTGACCATTTATTTTCCTGACAAGAAGAGTTTTCTCTTCAAGTCGCTGGGCTATCTTACCTTCTCCTCGGTGCTGCTGACGCTTGCCATCCTGGTAAGTTTCGCACTCACAGTCTTTGTAATGTTCCGGCAAAAGCGCCTCTCAGAAATAAGAAGCGACTTTGTCAGCAACATGACGCATGAACTGAAGACCCCGATTTCGACCATCTCACTGGCTTCGCAAATGCTTAGCGATAAAAGCATACCGGTTGAGATGAAGAACACAGAACAGATTTCCAAGATCATTGCTGAGGAGTGCAAGCGACTTGGCAGCCAGGTGGAAAAAGTCCTTCAGACTGCTGTTTTTGATAAGGGCCGTTTGAAACTAAGGCTGGGCGAAGTAAATATGCATGAGATCATATCTGGGGTGATCGAGAACTTTTCCATTCAGGTCAGGAATCGTAACGGGAAGATCACTTCATGGCTGAACGCCGCTGAATTCATGTTGGAAGCCGATCAGGTCCACATCACCAATTTGTTGTCGAATCTGCTTGACAATGCCATAAAATACTGCAACCGGAACCCGGAGATTGTGGTGGAAACCTCGAACCGGAAAGGTTTTTTCCTGATCTCGGTAAGCGATAATGGCATTGGTATAAACAGAGTTGATCAGAAACGGATCTTTGAAAAGTTTTACAGGGTTCCTACAGGGAATGTCCATGCTGTAAAAGGGTTTGGCTTAGGCCTTAGTTATGTAAAAATGATCGCGGAAGAACACCACGGTTTTGTGGAGGTTGAAAGCGAGCTATATGAAGGCAGTACATTTAAAGTATATTTACCATTGAAAGAAATTGGAAATCATGCAGAAGATTAAAATTTTATTGGCAGAAGATGATGAGAACCTGGGCATGCTGTTGCGGGAGTACCTCATTGTCAAATCGTATGATGCCGATTGGTTTATTAACGGCGAAAAGGCCTATAAAAGCTTCATCAAGAGCCATTACGACCTGTGCATCCTGGATGTGATGATGCCGGTTAAGGATGGTT
>DIAS01000132.1:44482-44699 GCA_002415855.1 Bacteroidales bacterium UBA5072 | reverse complement strand
AAAGTTATTGATCAGAATCTTGTTTATGTAAAGGAATCTGACATTTTTCCCGATCGCAGAAAGGACCTGATCTTTGGCGGACATCTACAGAATGTCAATGTAGTGAATTATCTGTCGGATATTATTGCATGGATCATGCGACAAATGTCATCGGAGGGCGATGTTCCGGCAACATTGAACAAGGTTCAGTTGGAAATGCTTTTCCAGGTTTATACTT
>DIAS01000132.1:0-44236 GCA_002415855.1 Bacteroidales bacterium UBA5072 | reverse complement strand
GCTTTTCCAGGTTTATACTTTTCTGATCCGTCTGAATGACCTGATAAACGACCAGGGTATTGTTCCCGGCACTGATATTGTATTCAGGTTAATCAGGAAGATGATGCGAAACATGCACCTGCCCTTCAGCGGCGAACCCCTGGCCGGTTTACAGATTCTGGGATTGCTCGAAACCCGCACGCTCGATTTCGATAATGTCATCCTGCTTTCTGCCAATGAGGGAGTTTTACCACGGCATACCGACAAACCTTCTTTCATCCCCTTCAGCCTGCGGTCAGGGTTCGGACTTCCCGGCCCCGATCATGAAGATGCTATCTATGCCTATTATTTCTACAGACTCATTCAGCGTGCAAAAAACGTGACTTTGATATATGATTGCAGCACTGGCGGACTGCGCACGGGAGAACGCAGCCGGTTCCTCCACCAGATATTTTACGAAATGTCATTGTCTGTAAGTGAAATCAATATGACAGCATCCATTGCCCGGATTCCTGTAAAACCTATAGCAATTCCAAAAGCAGGAAGGGTGGCAGAAAAGCTTTTTCTCTATAAAAGCGACAATGGAAAATTTCTTTCACCCAGTGCAATTAATGAGTTTCTGAATTGCGGGCTGAAATTCTGCTTGCACCATCTTCTGGATCTGCCTCAGCCTGTTGAAGTTACTGAGGATATTGATGCGCGGATGCTGGGTAATATTCTGCACAGGGCGATGAGGATCCTCTATGCCAGGTTTATCAGTACAATGGTTACCAAAACCCAGCTCGAACCATTACTGAAGGACGGACAACATATTGATTCAGCATTGGATAAGGCCTTTGCCGAAGAGTTCTACGGAGAGGATGAAAAAGATGGCGATCGCAAAATAGAAGGGTATAACCTGATCATCAGGCAAGTGATACAAACGTATATCCGTCAGCTGGTCAGAGCCGACCTGGAATCAGGCCCGTTTGGTATTGTAAGCCTCGAAGAAAAGCACCTGATCTCCATGCCCATTTCAGTTAACGGGAAACGGTGGGACCTTAACATTGGCGGCGTAATTGACCGAATTGATTCGCGACAGGGCGATATTGTTATCATCGATTACAAGACCGGAACAGTCAAAAACAATTTTTCCACCATTGAATCACTTTTCCATGCTGAAAAACAGTTGAGAAATGAAGCTGTTTTCCAGGTCCTGTTATATGCTCATATTTACAGCAGGCTGAAACCAGGCCAAACAGTCATTCCGGGACTATACTTCATCCGCGGGAGTCATTCAGATGACTTTTCCTATCTCATAAAGCATGGAGCCAAAAGAGAAGTTGTTGCCAGCTATGCATCTGTGAAACAAGAATTTGAGGACTGGCTTACCCAAAGCTTAACGGAGATGTTCGATGAGCGAATACCTTTTACACAAACTTCCAACCCCAGATTATGTACATTTTGTGCATACAAGGCAATTTGTCGGAGATAGAAATTGATTAAAACTCATACCCATGCGCATCGATATTTTAACAGTTTTACCGGAACTTATTGAAAGCCCGCTGGGGCATTCCATCATAAAAAGAGCAATAGAGAAAGGTATAGTTGAGATAAACCTGCATAATATCCGCGATTATTCACGCAATAAGCAGAAACAGGTAGACGATTATGCATTTGGTGGCGGGGCTGGAATGGTCATGTGTGTTGAGCCGATAGATATCCTGATATCCAGGCTGAGCAACGAGCGCATGTACGATGAAATCATCTATCTTTCTCCGGACGGGGAGAGGTTTACTCAGCAAACAGCTAATTTTCTGGCTACAAAAGACAACATTATTTTACTTTGCGGTCACTACAAAGGAGTAGATCAACGTGTACGGGACCACCTGATCACCCGGGAGATATCTATTGGCGATTATGTGCTTTCAGGAGGCGAACTGGCTGCTGCCGTTATTACTGATTGTCTGGTCAGGCTGCTGCCTGGCGGAATATCTGATGAGACCTCGGCACTTACAGATTCTTTTCAGGACAACCTGCTCGCACCGCCTGTTTATACCAGACCTGCCAATTATAAAGGATGGCTGGTGCCGGAGGTCCTCCAATCAGGCCACCAGCGCAAAATTGATGAATGGAGGCACGAGCAGGCAGAAGAGAGGACGTTACGGCTGAGGCCTGATCTATTTAAGAGAAAGGAGTGAATAAAAACCGGTAATCGGTAAATCGGTTGCCGGTACCAGTCACCAATCACCAGTCACTACTAGAACCTTAACCCCATTGTGGCTATAAATCTGTATGCCTGGGAACTAAGATCAGCTATGTTGTTGGTATTATTGGAAGTGTATAGGTTGTATTTCTCCTTGTGAAAAATACCTGAGAATCCCAGATCAAAAAAGAAGAATCTGTCTCGATAACCAACACCGGATGTAATTTCGGTGTAACTGGCATTACTGTTTAATTCATTGCTGCTGTAAGGGCTGGGATAATATCCGCCGCCGGCCCTCAGGGCAAAATTGCCCAGTCTGAATTCAGCACCCAGTTTGAAGTTGCAAACCGACCTGTATGTGTCATCAATGGCCGAGTTTACCTCCTCCACCATTTGCCGGTCATCGGAAGTGTTATAGGAATCATCAGTCGACATTTTTATGCCGGCATAATTGATATATTCCACATCTCCCGAGATGATACCTGTTTTGCCAATTTGAAAACTCATTCCACCGTTTACTTTCATGGGCGTATTCAGATTATAGCCGAATACACCGGCTTCGAGCAGATCTCCATATTCATTCGTGGGCCTTATGAAAAATGAAGAATCATCGTATTCTGAATAAAGGGTATTGTAATATACTTCTTCAATATTGTAATAGGTCGGTAGAAATAATGTTGCACCCAGGCGGATAGAATTGGAAATCCTTGCCAGCAATCCGAACTTGAAATTAACCCCAGTGCCCTTAACATCAAGATCTTCAGTGAAATCAAAGCTTCTGAAAGCCCAATAGTTATCATAATTGTATTCACTTAGTACGGCATGCTGTTCATAGTTTAACTGGTCAATACCTATTCCAGTCCCAAAATAGATTATATTACTGAAATTCAAGCCGATAGCAAATGACCATTCGCCGGTTCCACCCTGTGTATGAATCGATTTTCGTTGATCAATTGGTACCGGAACCATACTTTTATACTGGTCCATGTATTCAAAGGTATCTATAACCCAGCCGTCATAGGCAAGTCTTTCATAGAACGGATCGAGTTCATCGGGAAGCAGGTGGTTTTCGCTCGCATATTCCACGAACTGGTCCGAGAAGGAACTGAGTTCATTGGTGCCCTGGATGAATGTATTGTTGTAAAAGTTGTTCAGCCTGTTATAGCCTGCGGCGAGTGAGGCGCTTATCAGTCCCTTTTGCCTGGATGAATTGTATGTACCTACATAGCCCACGCTGCTGTTGATATACTGGTATTGGTCGTCGTGGTATTGCTGTCCGATATAATCAGCTTTGATATTGGAATAGCCCATCCCCGGGGAAAAGAGGATTTCCGATTTTCTGTATAGTCCTAAACCGGCAGGATTGGTATAGGCAGACGAGAAATCTGCCCCCAGCGAAGTGAATGCGTTGCCCATGGCCATGCTTCGTGCCGTAAGTGTCGGAAAATTCTGTGAAAACCTCAATGCATCAGCAACATATTGACCCTGCGCTGTCGTGATGCATAAGCATATGCTGACGAATGAAATTAGCTTTTTCATCATTACAGGTTATTAGAAGATTACTTTCTCGATAAAGATCGACTGTGGTTCAATTACCTCCTGCCACTGCTGTGGGAAGAAGAAGGAGAGGAAGAAGATCTTGAACCACCGGATGAAGAACCGGAATAGCTGGAGCGGCTTCCTCCGGAGCTGTAAGAACCCGAACTGCTCGGTCTGCTGTAAGAAGGCGAAGAACTAGTGCTTGGCCTGCTGTATGATGGTGTTGAACTGCTCGAGCGAGTAGTACTAGGCCTGCTGTATGAGGGTGAAGAACTGCTGCTTGGTTTGCTGTATGTCGGTGACGTGTTGGTCGACCTGTTGACAGGTGTTGTAGAAGGCCTGCTGTACGACGATGACCTGGTTTCGGTATTAATGGATTGTCCTGTGCTCTGACCCTTGGTGTCAGGAACAGTGGAATAGGAAGAGGTCCTGTTTTGCGATGTGGTTGAACTGGGCCTGGAATATACCGGGCGGTCCTGCGGAGCAGTGAGCGAATTTTGCGTCGACTTGGTCACAGTTGAATTGCTATTTGTATTTACATCGCGTGCCACCGTGGAAGTTCCATAAGGACGTCGCGAATAGGTGCTGGTCCCGGAGGAGGTGTTTGCAGCGCCTGAACTTTGGCGTGTATTTGTGGCAACACTTCCCGAAGATGCAGGTCTCCTGGATGCAATAGTACTGGTACCTGCAGCAGTTTTACTGGGCACGGAGGAAGCGGAACTTATCCGACGACCGTAGTCGGTTGCTACAGCTTTTGTGGATGCCAGACGGTTGGATTCGATCGTACGGCGCGGGCCATAGTAAACAGGATGATGATCAGGATAATATCCGCCGTCACTCCCGTAATAATGTCCGTAATACCCGTCATAATATCCGTGGTTATAGCCATACCAATAAGGGTCGTATCCCCAATAGTAGCTTGGATAATACCAGGGATTATAATAATAAGGTGAATATCCCCATCCCCAGTACGGGTTGGTGTACCAGGATGAATATCCGGGCCATCCGTAACCAATTCCGAAGGATGCATAGGGAAAACCGAAAGACATGCTGAATGACCATCCAGGTTGATACCAGTAAGGATCATAATACCAGGGATCATAGTAACCTGCAGAATACATGGGATTGTAAAACCGATTGATATGGGAGGCATAACTATAACCATCCGAAGTATAATAATTATTGGTTATGTAAGTATTGCCATCCTTTTCCATGTAGTCGCTGCCTAAATAATTCGGATCTGTGGCATATTCCATGGTGTCACTGGTATATTCCTGGGTTTGGGTTGCCGTACGCTGGTTTTCAAGATTGTTAATATATTTCTCGTAGTCATCAGGTACGTAAGCGGGTTCCTGTGGAGTAACAGTAGCCTTATTCTGAACAGCCGGGGTCTGTGCCTTGTCCGAAGGCTGATAGTAAAGGTCATCGTATTCCGAGGTAGTTTTCTGGCTCAGGGCGCTGGTGAAGGAGAAAAGCCCAAGTGCCAGAACCATTAAAGTATGTAATGTTGTTTTCATGACCGACCTCCGTTAATTTTGTGTGAATTTATAATTTTATTTCTTTAATTTGCAGCCGTCAATTTGCATAAAAGTAAACACAAATACCATACCAAATTTTTTTATGGCCAAAGAATTAACAAGCAGGCAGGAAAACTACTCGCAATGGTACAATGATCTCGTGATAAAAGCTGAATTGGCAGAGAGTTCTGTCGTCAGAGGATGTATGGTAATCAGGCCATATGGTTATGCCATTTGGGAAAAGATGCAGGCAGTACTTGACAGAATGTTCAAGGAAACCGGACATGTCAATGCCTATTTCCCGCTTTTTATTCCAAAGTCTTTTTTTAGCAAGGAAGCTGAACATGTCGAGGGATTTGCCAAGGAATGTGCCATTGTCACTCATTACAGGTTACGCAACGATGAAAACGGCAGGGGCGTGGTGGTTGATGAAACGGCAAAACTCGAGGAGGAGCTTATTGTGCGACCAACCTCAGAAACCATCATTTGGAATACATACAAGGACTGGATAAAGTCTTACCGTGATCTTCCTATACTGATCAACCAGTGGGCCAATGTTGTCCGTTGGGAGATGCGGACCCGTCTTTTCCTGCGTACCACCGAGTTTCTCTGGCAGGAAGGTCATACTGCACATGCAACGAGGGAGGAAGCTGTTGCAGAAACCTTGAAAATGCTTCAGGTTTACGCCACCTTCGCCGAACAGTATATGGCACTTCCGGTAATTATGGGTATAAAAACCGAAAGTGAGAAATTCGCGGGAGCGGTTGATACCTATACCATTGAAACACTCATGCAGGACGGGAAGGCGCTGCAGGGCGGAACATCGCATTTTCTCGGGCAGAATTTCGCCCGGGCCTTTGATGTGAAATATCTGAGCAAGGAAGGGCAGCTCGATCTGGTTTGGGCTACCTCATGGGGAGTAACCACACGTCTTATCGGCGCCCTGATCATGGCCCATTCCGATGATAATGGCCTGGTATTGCCGCCAAAGCTTGCCCCAATTCATGTGGTAATTGTTCCCATACACAAAACGGATGAGCAGCTGACCAGCATTTCAGAAAAAGCACTGGCTATCAAGAAGATGCTTGAGAACGAAGGGCACACTGTGAAATATGATGGACGCGATACACATAAGCCCGGGTGGAAATTTGCCGAATATGAACTGAAGGGCATTCCCGTCCGTCTGGCAATCGGGCCGCGAGACTTGGAAAACAATACAGTTGAGGTGGCCAGAAGAGATACGCTGGAAAAGAAAGTAGTTCCTGTTGAGGGTATTGCTGCTTATGTTACAGGTCTTCTCAATGAAATACAGAAGAACATCTACAGTAAGGCCTTGAAATTCCGCGAAGGGAAGACCTTCACTGTCAATACTTGGGAGGAATTCAGGGATGTTGTGGAGGTTAAAGGCGGTTTCGCCTATGCACACTGGGATGGGACACCTGAAACCGAAGCCAGGATAAAGGAAGAAACCAAAGCCACCATACGCTGTATTCCCCTGGATAACCCTGCGGAGGAAGGGAAATGCATTCATTCCGGAAGACCTTCCAAACAGCGGGTATTATTTGCTGTTGCCTATTAGAAATTGTCCCGCCAGCTCTGGCTTTTGTTGTACTTTACATCACGCAATATCGATGATTTTGCACTGATTGAAAAGGAATAACTGCGCCGTTCTCCAAACGGGACCACGCTGAATCTCATCTCCCAGCAATGCAGATCACGGTGGAAATTAATATTGGTCATGGTAAAGGCCTTTGCAATGAAATCATAGCCTGTATTCATGCTGATCTTCCATTTCGGAGTAAGACTGATATCACCTCCGAGTCGGATGGTATGCGTAAACGACGGGGTCAGTCTCTCTTTGGTATAAGCCCAGGAGTAATCCACCCTGAGTGTCCAGGGAATATCATAATCGACATAATCCCCGTAGTAGGCGGGTGATTCGTTCAGAGCATCAAGCGTTGGATTCGATTCACCCCTTGGTTCACCTTCCGGGGCCGTGGTCGACAGGCTTTCTTTTTTATCACCCGCTGCCGACTTCAAATCAAAACCAATGGTTATCCTGGCATTGGTCGTTCGGAAAAGCTTACCATCTTCTTTGATCAGGTACTTGTCAACCTTGTTGCCTGAGGAATCTAAAGCGTAAGGGTTGAATACCGTACTGAACTGTACATTTACTTTTTTCTCAAATAAAGTGGTAGAGCCTGTCATAGCAAGATTTGACCAGTGATAATGGTCGACAAAAGGACTATAGCCGGTCGAGAAATTCAAGTTATCCAGAATACTCACCTTTTTCAGCTCGCCGGTGGTATCATTTTTCGGACGTACCTTCATTTCGAGCGTATTGTTCAGCCGGAGTGACAAGGATCCGCTGCGGCCATTTACCGATGGCGTGCCGTAGATCTGACCTTCATAGACCGAGTATTCCTCCGTTTCCAGCGGTTGTGTCACCGAACCATTGGTGGCAAGTGTCCGGTAGTAATTAGGCATTACACCAGACATATCCGGTGAAAAGCTGAAACTGGCGGAAGGACTCATGACATGCCGGACAATAGCTACGTAGGAATTGGGCTTTGTCGACTGATAGTTACCATAGAATTTCGGATTCACCGAGATACTCAGCGAAGCGGATAATGACTGGGCATACGTCACCCTGTCAATGGTGTCGATTCTGATCTCGTTTATATAAAGTGATGTATCGGTATAAACGGGCGTTTTTTGTATGTATTTGGTGTACAGAACGCCGTTATAACTTATTCCCGGGGTAATGTTGACGAAATTATGAAGGATCTTTATGTTGGTAAGAGAAATTGGTATGGAATGAGAAAAACCGTTGGACATGTTTTCCAGGGTTTTCTTGGTGAATAAGGTGGAATCGGTGGCGTTTATCCTGTTCTCGAGTTTGGCGGCATAGCTTACCTGTATGTTTTCAAACCAGTTGTATTTGCCGTCGTCATTCTTACCACGGAATGGATAAACCCGGTTCATGTTAAACGCCATGATAGGGAGCGACAAGTTGACGGTATTGTTCTTGCTGTTTTGAGAATGCTGCAGGTTGGCGGTAAGATTAAACGGGCTTCCCTCCCAGGTTTTGCTATAGGAGATGCTCGAAGATTTCGTGTTGGTAAGGTATTCGTTTATATTATAGCTTTGGTTCTTGTCGTAGGCGTGGGTAGAAAAATTCACGCTCGCTGAGAACCGTTGCGAAGGATTGGCTTTTGCATCCTGCGAATGGTTCCAGGTGATCTTGAAATCTGAGGACTCCACATATTCGGGATCGTCTTTGACCTGGTTCTTGACAAACTCAGCGTTAAAACGGCCATTGAATTTATAGTTGACTTTGTATACCGATGAACCGCTTAACCCCCATGTGCCGCGTGAATAAACCGAGCCCAGGAGGGTCAAATCAAAATAGTCATTCAAGGCAAAATACCAGCCTCCGTTTCTGAGATAAAAACCCCTGGTCTGCTCCTCTCCGTATGTAGGGATGATCAGGCCCGAAGAACGGGTTGTTGTGTTCGGAAAGAAACCGAACGGCAGTGCCAGAGGCAGTGGAATATCCTCCATAACCATGTAGGCAGGACCACTCAGGATCTTATCTTTGGGTATGGCAATGGCTTTTGTCAGGCGAATATAGAAATGCGGATGAGGGTCATCACACGTTGTGTATTTCCCTTTACTGATGTGGATCTCTCCGTCTTCAAGCCGTTTGGTGCGGGTACTGTGCAAATATCCATCACCCTGCTTGGTAATAATGTTTTTGATGATGCCTTTGTGAGATTCAAAGTTGTACCGGATGGTATCCGAGTCGTATTCATCAGCTCCCTGCTTGAAAATCGGCTTGCCGGCGATGAGCCCTGCCGAGTCTACCATGCCGCTGGCAATCACCGTGTTTGTTCCAATATTGAATTCGATATAATTGGCTTTCAGGCTGATATTCTGATAATCTACGGAGGCATCTTTAAAGAGGTAAGTTTTTTGTTCCCCCATGGAAATAATGAAGGAATCCTCAGAGGCATATATAACCGGAGCTTCCAGGATTCCTTTCTCCTTAATTTTTTCACTGGCGGCCAACGTGTCTGCTTTTAAGCTGTCGGCTGACTGGTTCAACGAATCTGTAATTGCACCGATGGTGTCGGGTTGGATTTGTCCTGGTTCCTGGGCAACTGCATTAACCGGGGAATTAAAGAGAAACACGAGAAGCATCAAAAAACCGGACAAAATATTGGCAGCATGGACTATTCTAATATTTTGCTGGTGGTTAAAAAACATATAAACTTTAATTCCCGGAGAATGGCCGTTTATTGAAATCAAATCAGAAATACTATTTTTGCATAACCAAATTATGGTTACAGGCTGCAAAGCTAATAAAATAACGGGTTGAAATGAACAAAAAATATGCAGGTTCTTGCATTCCATTGTTATTATTAACAGTTTTTATAAGTGTACATTTCACGTTTGACATGGTTGCACAGGATGCTGATAATGGATACAAGTTGAAAACAGTTGTTATTGATGCAGGTCACGGAGGCAAAGATCCGGGTTCGTTGGGAAAGCAAACCAGTGAAAAAAACATAGTCCTTGCGATTGCCTTGCTTACCGGCAAATATATTGAAGAGAACATCCCGGGAGTCAAGGTAATATATACCCGTAAAACGGATGAATTTGTTCCCTTGCATAAACGGGCCGAGATAGCAACGTCCAACAAGGCAGACCTCTTTATTTCCATTCATGCCAATGGAAATGAGAACAGCCTGGTCACCGGCACAGAATCTCTTGTTCTGGGTTTACACCGTGCGAATGAGAATTTTGAGGTCGCCAAAAAGGAAAACTCCGTGATATTGCTTGAGGATGATTACAACACCAGATACGAGGGTTTTGATCCCAACTCGCCTGAATCGTATATTATTTTTTCGCTCATGCAGAACCTGTATTTTGAACAGAGCATCAATTTTGCAGGTTTGGTGCAGGAACAGTTCAGGGAGAGAGCACAGCGAAAGGATCGCGGTGTGAAACAACAGGGTTTGCTTGTTCTTGCCAGAACTGCTATGCCTGGTATTCTGGTTGAAACCGGCTTCATCACAAATCCCGAAGAAGAAGTCTACCTCATGTCGGAACAGGGAAAGGAGTATATTGCATCAGCGATATACAGAGCATTCAAAAGCTATAAAAATCTTATTGAAACCAGAACATCCTTTGCAATTGCCTCCCGGCTGCAGGATATCCCCACGGATAGTGATGCCCTGGCATCTGAGGAGCATTTATCCGATCCGCAGCAGGCAATACCCGATCAGCCAAATGCTCCTCCGGATGTTCCGGTCGTGGAATTCAAGGTACAGTTGGCAGCATCGATGAAAAGGATTTCTCCTGATTCACATATATTTAAAGGCCTTAAAGAAGTATCTGAATACCAGGTCGGAAATATGTTTAAGTATGCTGTCGGCAGCAGTCCTACCTTTCAGGATGCGATTGTCTTCAGCAGGCAGATCAAGGAAAAGTTTCCGGATGCTTTTATCATTGCCGTTAAGGATAATAAGATTATCCCGCTTAATCAAGCATTGAAAGAATCACAATAAAAACTCAAAAAAAGTAATAATGAAATTTTCAAGAGAATCAAAAATCGGTCTGGTGGCACTCCTGGCTGTTTCCCTGGCCATTTGGGGGATTAATTATCTGAAAGGGATCAACGTATTCAGATCAACTGACAATTATTATGCTGTATATGGCAATGTCAAAGGTCTGGTTGAAAATGCTGTTGTTAATCTGAATGGCTTTAAAGTCGGCCAGGTCAGGAAAATTGAATTCGACAAAGATAACTTCAGCAGGATAATCGTTGAAATTTCCCTCGAACAAAAGGTGAAACTTACAAAAACAACTACCCTGGTCCTTCGAAGTGCCAGTCTGATATCAGGAACTAAGGACCTTGACTTGCTTTTGGGGGAAGGACCAGGTTTTCATGAGTCGGGTGACACCCTGAATACTGCCGTGCAGGTTGAACTCACAGATTATATAGAACCGATCCGGGACAAGGTTGAGTCGCTTGTGACTTCGATTGACACTTTGATGACTGCATTGAATGTGCTGATGGACGATGAAACCCGGAAGAATCTGCAGGGCACGATAGCCAACCTGAATCAGGCCACAGCATCACTAAGACAGTCCCTCCAGCCTGCCGGTTTCCTGAATCAATCACTTGGTAACCTTGCAGGCATAACTGAAAACCTTAAAAAGAGCAATGAGGACATAACCCGGCTGCTTCAGAACTTTGCAGCCATCTCAGATACCCTGAAACAGTCGAATCTAAAAGCGCTGATTGAACACGCGGATGAAACCTTTGCGAAAACCTCGGAATTGTTCGCCACAATCAATCGCGGTGAAGGTACTGCCGGACAACTTGTTGTCAATGACTCACTTTATAATAACCTGAACAACGCCCTGGCAAGCCTTGACAGCCTGCTGATTGACCTGCGGGAACATCCCAAACGGTATGTGCATCTTTCGGTGTTTGGCAAAAAGGATAAATAACGTTGATAACCAACGGTTTATCAGGGTTCATTGCTACTTGCACACAAAGTTATTAACATGCGAAAAAAATCCTGTTTTTGTTATTTAGAGATATTCTAAAGAATGCCGGAATGCAGGTTATCAAATTAACACTTTAAGTACTTTTTAGTAATATCTTAAAATACAATTTTGTATTGTCATTTTATATTTAATGTGTTGATATATAACAATATAGGTATTTATTAAAAATTATTTTTTTTTAAACAACTGACTCAAAAATTGATAAGGTATTTCTGTAAAAATCAAGCGAAAAATGATTTTTTTTTTATTTTTTTTTTCACAATCTTGCTAGTAGAAATTCCATGGGCTGAAAAAACACTATTGACCTATAACTAAACCCCGTATAAAAATGCACAAAGAAGTCTGGAATAATTGTTTGAAAATTATAAAAGACAACGTTCCCTCCATCAGTTACCGAACCTGGTTTGAGCCTATTATTCCGCTCAGGTTAGAGAACAAGGTACTGACCATACAGGTTCCAAGTCCTTTCTTTTACGAATACCTCGAGGAAAAGTACATCGATATTATCAGCAAAACCCTGAGGAAGGAGCTTGGCTATGAAGCTAAGCTGGAGTACAGCATTGTCATGGAGAATCAAGGTCAATCCACTTCTAAACTATATACCATTAAGCTGCCTGCCAAAAACCAGATTGAGATCAAGAACAATCCGGTAAATCTGCCGCTGAATGTGGAGGAGAATACAATCAGAAATCCCTTTGTATTGCTTGGGATCAAGAAAATGAACATTGACCCGAGGCTGAATGCGGAATATTCCTTTGAGAATTTTGTCGAGGGTGAATGCAATCGCCTTGCCAGATCTGCTGGTTTTGCAGTAGCAATTAATCCGGGCGGCACTGCTTTCAATCCATTGCTAATCTATGGCGACAGCGGTCTGGGAAAAACGCACCTGGCTCAGGCTATTGGAATTGAAATCAAAGATAAATTCCAGGATAAAACAGTACTCTATGTTCCTGCTAATCGTTTTCAGACACAGTTTGTTGAAGCAATCCGCAACAATACCAAGAATGATTTCCTGCATTTTTACCAAATGATTGATGTATTGATTATTGATGATGTACACGAATTCGCAGGCAAAGAAAAAACGCAGGACATCTTCTTTCATATCTTTAACCACCTCCACCAATCCGGCAAACAGCTGATTCTGACCTGCGATAAACCACCGGTGGAATTACAGGGCCTTGAACAGCGGCTGCTTTCACGGTTCAAATGGGGACTTTCTGCAGACCTGCAAATACCTGATTATGAGACAAGGGTAGCCATATTAAAGCAAAAAACGTACAAAGACGGCATCGTACTTCCCGAAGAGGTTGTGGAATATATTGCCACACACATTACAGATAATGTGCGGGAACTCGAAGGTGCGCTGATCTCATTGCTGGCTCAAAGTACACTCAATAAAAAGGAGATCACCCTCAACCTTGCCAAGGAAATGATCGATAAGCTTATCAAAAATACCAAGCGTGAGGTTTCCATTGATTACATCCAGAAGGTGGTGTGCAACTACTTTGATGTACCTGTTGATTCTTTGCAGTCAAAAACTAGGAAAAGAGAGATTGTACAGGCCAGACAGGTGGCCATGTACTTTTCCAAGAACCTTACCAAATCATCACTTGCTACCATCGGAGCACAGATTGGAGGGAAGGATCATGCCACTGTTTTACACGCCTGTAAAACAGTAAACAATCTGGTTGAGACGGACAAGCAGTTTAAGAACCAGATAGAAGAAATTGAAAAGAAACTGAAATTCTGATAGTAAAAAGGTTCATTCAATGAACCTTTTTTTTTACTCGTTCTTTGCTGATGGAGGATATTTACAGATCGATTGAAAAGCCAGCCGAAGGGATCTTTCGTGACCGCAACAGCCGGTTTCTGGCATTCGGATTTCCGGTGAGAACGGTTGAGGAAATCAACGAAATACTTGCCGGCATCAGGAAGAAATACCATGATGCCAGGCATCATTGTTATGCCTACCGCCTTGGCAGCGATAAAGATGTTTTCAGGATGAATGACGACGGAGAACCTTCCGGCACGGCAGGGAAACCTATTTTCGGTCAGTTGCTGTCGTTTGATCTTACCAATACGCTGGTCATTGTTGTCCGTTATTTCGGAGGAACACTGCTGGGCACCAGTGGTTTAAAAAATGCCTACAGGTCCGCATCGGCAGATATGCTCGCTCATGCATCCCTGGTAACCAAATATGTAGAAGAAGGTTTTCGGATCAGATTTCCGTATGACAGGTTAAATGCGGTAATGAAAATCCTGAAAGAGGAGAATCTTATTCCAGTTCAGCCTGATTATAACACCTTATGCAGTATGAATATCATCGTGAGGAAAAGCCATTCGGGAATACTTACCACGCGGTTATCGGGAGTACCCGGGTTGGCTTATGAATCGATACAAATTGCCGACTAAAGTCATTGCGCGGTAAAATAAAATGCAATACCTTAAATGCAGAATATATAATATGAACCTGATGAAAAACAAAAGCCTGGTCTCCATTACCGATTACAGCAAGGACGATTATCTGCGGATCTTGGCTCTGGCGGAAGAATTTGAAAACCGCCCTGACCCAGCTGTCTTTAAAGACAAGGTAGTTGCAACCCTTTTCTTTGAACCTTCAACCAGGACCCGGCTGAGCTTTGAAAGTGCCGTTCTGAAGATGGGTGGAAGAATCATCGGTTTCAGCGATTCCAGTTCTTCAAGTGTTACCAAGGGAGAAACCTTGTACGATACCATTAAAATTGTCAGCAATTACTGTGACCTGATTGTGATGCGCCATCCACTGGAAGGAGCAGCCAGGTTTGCCAGTGAACTGACGAGCGTACCAGTTATCAATGCAGGAGACGGAGCCAACCAGCATCCCACACAGACGCTGCTGGATCTGTACTCAATCCTGAAGACACAGGGTACGCTGGACAACCTGACTATTTTTATGGTAGGCGACCTGAAATACGGACGCACGGTACATTCACTGCTTATGGCCATGTCGCAGTTTCAGACCACCTTTCATTTTGTTTCCCCCGATGAGCTGAAAATGCCTGAAGAGTATAAGTACTACCTGAACTGCCTGGGATTGAAATATACTGAGCAGAAGGATTTCAACAGCAATATTGCTTCAGCGGATATCATTTACATGACGCGCGTTCAGAAGGAGAGATTTTCCGATCCTATTGAGTATGAAAGGACAAAAAATGCCTATGTGCTGAAAAACAAAATGCTTGACGGAACGAAAGAAAACATGAAAGTGTTGCATCCGCTGCCCCGTGTGAACGAGATAGATCAGGATGTAGACCTGAATCCCAAGGCTTATTATTTTACACAGGCTTTGAACGGGGTTTATGTACGTCAGGCTATTATTGCCTCAATCCTGGGTTTGAAATAACATAAAAGTCAAATATCCATGCTGCACACCAAAGATAAGAAACTGGAAGTTAGTGCCATTGAAAATGGCACTGTCATCGATCATATACCTGCCAAGGCTTTGTTCAAAGTCATATCCATACTCGGCCTGGATAAAATTGACAAACAGATCACCTTTGGCACTAACCTTGATAGTAAAAAACTCGGTAAAAAGGCCATTATCAAGCTATCCGACACCTTTTTTATTGATAAGGAGATTAACAAAATTGCGCTGGTCGCACCCCAGGCTAAACTTAATATTATCCGTGATTATAATGTGGTTGAGAAGAAAGTTGTGGAAGTCCCTGAAGAAATTATCGGCATAGCCAAATGCATGAACCCGAAGTGCATCACCAACAATGAAAAGATAGTCACACGGTTCTCGGTGATTTCCCGCCGGGATGTCAAATTAAGATGCCATTATTGTGAAAAGATAACTGATCAGGAACACATTGAAATTGTATGAACCTGCTACCGTTATCGGATCCTGTCATTTGATTTTACCAGTCTTTCATCACTGCGAATACTTCTGTAGGCCAGTATGGTTATAATAACGGACAGCAGGGGGATAAATGCCGGAATCCTGAGGTCACGGAAGAATTCCCCTTGGTGGCGTTCCCCGTTATAATAAAAAAACATGACAGCCAAAAGAGCTCCTGAAAGTGCAATATTAACAAGGCATATACTCATCTGGTGCCTCCTGTTCCTATACAGCAGGATGTTTACGAAACTCAGCAAACCGATAAGCAAAATTAAGGTGATAACGGACCTGGTAATTTTATATACCGGAGCGGTACCGCCAATTACGCTCTGATGAATGGCATTGGCATGAAAGGTAAGCAGCGGCATATCCTCCCGCATAATTTCCGCGTAAGGCATAACTACCATCAAACTCATCAGAACAGTAACCAGTAGTAGATATAATGTTTGGATACGCTGGATCATAAGCAACAAATTTGTACATCAAAAGTATAAATTTTCTTTGTTCGGGATATCCTGTTGACAATTTGTATGGCACGGAATTTTGAAATTGGGTAATTTTGGCAATTGAAATGCACGTGCAAATGGAAAAACGGGAAATACAGGCCATGATCTCCTTACTTGATGATTCCGATCGCGAGGTCATCAGTACGGTAACTGGCAGTTTACTGCAGCAGGGAGCCGATATAATTCCACAGTTGGAGAAAGCATGGGAAGGCACACTCAATGAAACGATTCAGGTAAGGCTTGAGAACCTCATTCAGGAGATTCAGTTCAATGATGTGAAAGCTGACCTGGGTCGCTGGATTAAAACTGGCGCAGAATATATTCTTGATGGAGCCATATATGTGGCAAAGTTTCAGTTTCCTGAATTAAATGTCGCCAAGATCAATGAAGAAATTGAAAGTATCCGCAAGGATGTCTGGATTGAAATCAATAACAACCTGACTGCACTGGAGAAGGTTAAAATATTGAACTACATAATCTTTGACCTGCATAAGTTTTCCAGGAATAATTCGGACTTTTATTCTCCCCAGAATTCTTACATCAATCAGGTGATTGAGACCAGGAAGGGAAATCCGATATCCCTTTCCATTATCTACCTGTCGGTTGCCTGGAAACTCGGATTGCCGGTTTATGGTGTGAATCTGCCAAAGAACTTCATTCTGGCTTATAAGGATGAATTCAGGCACCGGGATGCCGCAGATGAATCCGAAGATATTCTTTTTTATATAAACCCTTACAACAAGGGAGCAGTACTGGGCCGGCGGGAAATCGATTATTTCATTACGCAGCAACAAATAAAACCACATCCTTCGTTTTATGTGCCCTGTTCGAACCGGGATATCATTATCAGGTTGATTAACAACCTTATTCTCTCGTTTGAAAAACTCGGCTACGCACAAAAAATTACCCGGATGAAAGAACTCCTCCGGGTAATGGAATCTTGAAAAGGGAATCAGAATCCTTCAGAATCTGATTTACTTGGCATAACTCACCGCACGTGTCTCACGGATCACCGTGATTTTTATCTGTCCGGGATAGGTCATTTCATCCTGGATCTTTTTGGCTATCTCATAGGAAAGGCTATCTGCTTCTTTGTCTGATACTTTCTCACTGCCAACTATCACACGGAGTTCCCGTCCGGCCTGAATGGCGTAGGTTTTCATTACTCCCGGGTAGGAAAGTGCCAGGGATTCCAGGTCTTTGAGTCGTTTAATATACGACTCCACAACTTCACGCCGGGCACCGGGACGGGCACCTGAGATGGCATCGCATACCTGGACAATGGGTGCGATCAGGGTGGTCATTTCAACTTCATCATGATGAGAACCAATGGCATTACAGATCTCAGGCTTTTCCTTGTATTTCTCAGCAAGTTTCATCCCGAATACAGCATGTGGAAGTTCTGGTTCATCATCAGGAACCTTGCCGATGTCATGCAACAGTCCTGCACGTTTGGCAAGCTTTGCATTGAGTCCCAGCTCGCTGGCCATGATTGCACAGAGGTTGGCTACTTCACGTGAATGCTGCAACAGGTTTTGCCCATAGGATGAACGGTACTTCATTTTTCCTACCAGCCGGATCAGATCGGGATGCAAACCATGTATGCCAAGATCGATTGTCGTTCTCTTACCAACCTCCGCGATTTCTTCTTCGACCTGCTTCCTGACTTTTTCAACCACTTCTTCGATACGTGCCGGATGAATACGGCCATCGGTAACCAGCAGGTGAAGTGCCAGTCTGGCTATTTCCCTGCGCACCGGATCAAATGCTGAAAGAATTATGGCTTCAGGCGTATCATCAACAATGATTTCTACTCCTGTTGCCGCTTCGAGAGCCCTGATATTACGTCCTTCGCGACCGATTATCCGGCCTTTGATTTCATCACTTTCGATGTTAAAAACAGTTACCGAGTTCTCTATGGCTGTTTCAGAGGCTACCCGTTGAATGGTTTCCACCACAATCTTTTTGGCTTCGCGCCCAGCCGTCATCTTTGCCTCAGCCATGATCTCGTTGACATAGGATATTGCCTGAACTTTGGCTTCCTCACGTAATGATTCTGTCAGTTGATTTTTGGCATCTTCTGCTGAAAGTCCTGAAATTGCTTCGAGTTGTTCAACCTGCTGTTTGTGAATTTTTTCAAGTTCTTCTGAACGCTTTTCCAGTAAACCGAGCTGCGTGTTCATATTTTCACGCATGGCATCCAGTTCATTTCGCATCCGCTGTTGTTCCTCAATCTTTTGAGATAACTGCATCTCTTTCTGATTCAGCCGGTTCTCCGTTGCATTGATTTTGCCGTTTTTTTCATTGATGTATTTTTCATGTTCCGTTTTCAACTGCAGGAATTTTTCCTTCGCTTGCAGCATCTTGTCACGTTTTTGTGCTTCTCCTTCTGTTTCAGCTTCCCTGAGGATTGTGTCCCGTTTCTTTTTAAGGGCAAAATTCCACAGAAAATAGGATAGGGCAGTGCCTCCGATGAAGCAAATGCTCCCCAGTAAAAGGCTTTTTACTATCACTAGTGTATCTGTAAGTATGACCATTGAATCAATAATTATTTTGGTTTATGTATATAAAAAAACCCGCATACATTTCTCCTTATGTTGATAAAACCCCAATACAACAGGGGTGGAGAGGCCAATATGTTTCGAACTTCCAATGTCCTGCATTACTGCAGAATTCCCGGCATAACCGGGAAAAAGGCCTGTTCTTGACATGCTGAGCAATTCTCCAATTTAGAAAGTGTTGAGTTTCACAGCATTTGAGAGAAACTATGCGGGCTATGCTTTTTTATGTAAAGAACGTTTATTACTCTCCTTTTAAATAATCGCCTAACTCATCGTTCAGCTCCTGAAGCTTTTGTTCGAGTGGCAAAACATCAAACTTATCTTCCATTTCAATTACCCTCGTTACAAACTGCAGGGCAGCCATTGCCAAAAAATCCTGAACATCCTTATCCTGGTATCTTTGCTTATACTGCAAAACCTTTTCATTTATCAACCTGGCTGCTTTTCTGATCTTCTCTTCATCCTTTCTTTCTATTTTAAGTGGATAATACCGGTCCGCTACATTCACTTTAATTGACAGTTTATCATCCATAGCAAGGTTCCAAGCTTATCGGTTCAAGAGAGCAATACATTTGTCAATCTCCCGCACGATTCTGTTTACCTGTAATTTCGTCTCATGTACATCCTCACCAGGTACTGAGGACAACACTTTTGATATTTTTAAGTTTTCGTATTTCTTATCCAGTTCGTCTAATTTAATTTCCAGTTTTTCAATTTTTTCATTCAGCTCCTGATTTTGTTTACGGAGTTCATTGTTTTTACTTTTTTGTTCCTCGTACAATGAGATTATAGTCTTAATCCTCTGTCTTAGACCAGTAAATATTTCATTGTGCTTTGAATCCATTTAGTACAAAGATAGCTTCAATTTTTAATTCGCGAAAGTAAATATACTATTTTGTTCTTTAATCGAATTATAAAAGTAAAAATTTAGTAATAGCTTTACATGCCTTGCAGCATAACGTTGAATACAGTTAAAGCCATGCAATTCATTTCAGGATTCCTGATATTTACAGGGGTATGGATAAGTACTTTGTGCTATTCTCAGAATGTACCGATAAAGCAGGCTTCTGCTTCGGACTATGCTGCACCTGTTGATATTCCCATGTTGCTTTCCGGCAATTACGGTGAGATCAGGACAGCGCATTTTCATTCTGGAATTGATATTAAAACAGAACAGGTTGAAGGCAAACATGTACTGGCGGCAAATGCGGGCTATGTCTTTCGTATTGCAGTCCATAGCGGAGGCTATGGTAAAGCATTGTACCTGAAGCATCCGAATGGACAGGTGACCGTTTACGGCCACCTGCAGCAATTCTCACCCGCAGTGGATTCCTATGTCAGGGAACAGCAATATGCCAGAAAATCCTTCGAGATTGAATTATACCCCAAAGCAAACCAGTTTTCATTTAACCGGGGGGATGTTATTGGTCTTTCCGGAAATTCAGGTAATTCCTTTGGGCCGCACCTTCATTTTGAAATTCGCGACGAGTTATCGGTACCTCTAAACGCTTTGCAGTACGGATTTAGCATTGCCGACAAAACGCGTCCCAGAATCAATTGGCTGGCGGTTTATCCCCTTGATCACCAGAGCACAGTCAGCGGCGCAAGCCAAAAGCTTTTGGTACCGGTGACCTGCAGTGATGCGACCTGTTACATCGCTGATGATTGCATTGAAGCTGGGGGAAACATTGGCCTGGGTATCGAGACTTTTGACTTTCTTGATTACTCGGCCAATGAATGTGGTCCTTATACACTGGCCATGACGTTTGATGAACGACAGGTTTACATGTGCCGTATCGACAGTATCCCGTTTTCACTTACTTCCTCCGCCGACAGTCATATTGATTATGAAGAGAAACTCAAGTCCGGGAGGATCATCCAGAAGCTTTATGTTGATCCGAACAATCCGCTCAGGATATACAAAGTTTTGGTAAACAATGGGATAATCCAGATCCGGGATTCTTTGGTACATCATGTCAGCATCGAAGTTAAGGATACCTATGGCAATGAATCACAGCTTCGGTTCACAATCCGGGGCAAAGGCACGCTCGTGCAAAAGCCGAAGGTGAACAATGATCAGATTGTGCAAAAAGGCTTCCGTTATGATACCCTGAATGTTTTTGAGGATCAGGATATCCGGGTGGTAATTCCGCGTGATGCTTTATTCAGGAACCTTGATTTTCAGTATTCCAGGATCAAAAACGACAGTTGCATATACTCCATGATCCACCAGGTGCACAACAGGTATACACCCCTCTTTAAGCCCTACATCTTGTCGATCAGACCTGAATATCTCCCAAGGGCTTTGCAGGATAAAGCCTTGATCGCAAATTTCGGCAAAAAAGGAGAATGGATCAGTCAGGGAGGAACATATAAAGGTGGCTATGTTACCACAAAGGTCAAGGAATTTGGAGATTTCTTCGTTGCAGTGGATACTACCAATCCTGCTATTGCTCCGGTGGGATTTAATACGGGTGACAGCCTTGAAGGCAAACAAAACCTTTCGTTCAGGATTACTGATTCACTATCGGGAATCAGCGAATTTGCGGGGTATATCGACAGGAAATGGGCATTGTTTGAGTATGACGCCAAGAATGATTTGTTAACCTATGTGTTGGATGACAACAGACTGGATAAAAACCGCCTGCATATTCTTGAAATTGTTGTGACCGACAACAAGAACAACGCAGCGAGATACCGGGGTGAATTCTTTTATTGAAAATGTTTCTGCTTCAGCCATCAAATTATGTCAATTAAATATTTTAATGTTGTAGGGGTTATGTCGGGCACGAGTCTCGATGGCCTGGATATTGTACTCTGCCGGTTTCATAAACTTCACGGGAACTGGCATTTCCGCTTACTCAGATCCGTTACTTATGGTTATTCCACTGAATGGAGAAAAAAACTGACAGATGCACCCCTGCTGGATGCAGAGTCCTTTATGTTGCTCCACAATGAATATGGCAAATACATTGGCAACCAGGTTAACGGTTTTCTTTCAGAAAATGACCTTAAGGCCGAGATGGTTGCCTCGCACGGACATACCATATTTCACCAGCCGGAAAAGGGGTTTACTTTTCAGCTGGGATCCGGGGCAGCTCTTGCTGCAACCTGTAAAATGGATGTTATATCGGACTTCCGGACTTTTGATGTGGCATTGGGCGGACAGGGAGCTCCCCTCGTACCTGTAGGGGACGAGCTACTTTTCGGTGAATACAGGTTTTGCCTGAACCTGGGAGGCTTTGCCAACATTTCAAACAGGGAAAAGAGGGGCAGGATTGCCTGTGATCTCTGTCCGGTAAACATAGTTGCCAATGTGCTCGCGATGCGTAAAGGTAAGGAATATGACCGGAACGGCATAATCGGAGGTCATGGCACACTCATGCCTGAAATAGTGGAAGAGTTGAATGCACTGGACTTTTATTCAAAACCGGCACCCAAATCACTCGGTCGTGAGTGGGTGGAGCATAGCTTTCTTCCGGTCCTTGCCAAATATAGCCTTCCACCGGAAGATCTGCTGCGCAATGTATATGAGCACATAGCCTTCCAGATCAGCAGGTATATAAACAATTATGAGGCAGCCGAAGTACTTGTTACCGGTGGTGGTGCGTTCAATACCTTTCTGATCAGACTTTTACAGGATAAATCAAAATCACTGCTGATTGTGCCCGATGAGCCATTGGTAAAATTCAAAGAGGCAATTGTCTTCGCATTTCTGGGATTGCTCAGGCACCAGCATGAAATAAATTGCCTTTCCAGTGTTACTGGTGCTCTTTATGATTCCACTTCAGGAATTATCCACCGGATGAAAACGGTATAACTGTAATTTTCTGACCTCCCATAAAAAGTATGGGTGAGAACCTTTTGGAACTCACCCACCTTTAACCCTAACTACAAAAAAACAAACTAATTATTAACTAAAACTACTAATTATGAAAATCCAACTCTTTCTATTTGCTATTAAAACCTAATATTTTATTATTTAACCTTACTTCCTGATTAATGGATCAAAAATAACTAATTTGTACTCACCTTTCAGGGTTCTAATGTTAAAAAGATCAAAAAAATGTTAATATAACATTAAAAACCCGGGGTAAAATCAAAAAAACAAAAAAAAGAACCGCTTCACCGCTTGTCATTTTTACTGATATTCCTCAGCAACTAATTTCAATTATAAATGTTATTTTTATCGGTAAATCTCAATACTATGACAAATAAAATTCTTGCAACACTTATTCTCATTTCATTTTTAGTTGACAAAGCATTGCCCTGTACGAATTTTTTAATTACCAAGGGAGCTACTAAAGATGGGTCAACCATGATCAGCTATTCAGCAGATTCCCATGTGTTATTCGGCGAATTGTACTTTTGGCCGGCAAAGGATTATCCTGCTGGTGCCATGCTTGAGGTTAAGGAATGGGATACCGGCAGATGGCTGGGGAAAATTCCACAGGTGCGTCATACCTATACTGTTGTTGGCAATATAAATGAACATCAACTTGCTATCGGCGAGACAACTTATGGCGGCCGGAGTGAACTGGTTGATACAACTGCTGTTATGGATTACGGAAGCCTTATATACATTGCCCTGCAGCGTGCAAAAACTGCACGTGAAGCGATCCAGGTAATTACGGGACTCATGAAGGATTATGGCTATTGCAGCAGCGGTGAGTCTTTTTCCATTTCTGATCCCAATGAAGTCTGGATCATGGAATTAATAGGGAAAGGACCCGGAAACAAGGGGGCTGTCTGGGTTGCCCTCAGGGTTCCTGATGGCTATGTATGCGGACATGCGAATCAGTCGAGGATCACAACATTTCCCCTGAATGATGCAGAGAATTGCCTTTATGCTCCCGATGTGATATCCTTTGCCCGTTCCAAAGGATATTTTAGTGGCAATGATGAAAGTTTCAGCTTTGCTGATGCCTATGCACCGCTTGATTTCAGCGCTGTGAGGTTCTGTGATGCCCGCGTCTGGTCCGGTTTCAGGAAAATAGCTGATGGTATGGATGAATACACCGACTATGCGACGGGTGAAAACCTGAAGCACCGGCTACCACTTTGGGTAAAAGCCAACCGGAAGCTGGGAGTTGAAGATGTGATGGCCATGATGCGTGATTATTACCAGGATACACCGCTGGATATGACTAAGGACATCGGAGCAGGTCCGAACAAGGTTATTGTTCGCTGGCGACCGATGACCTGGAAGGTTGACGGGGTCACTTACCTGAATGAACGAGCCATATCAACCCAGCAAACAGGTTTTTCCTTTATCGCCCAATCGCGTTCATGGTTGCCCGACCCAATAGGCGGGATAATCTGGTTTGGTGTGGATGATACTTACAGTACAGTTTATACGCCCATGTATTGTGGCATGACATCTGTACCGCCTTCATATGCAGTGGGCAATGGTGCCATTATGGAATTCAGTCCCGATGCTGCATTTTGGGTTTTCAACCAGGTTTCCAATCTGGCGTATACCCGTTATAACCTGATGTTACCTTATATACAGGAAAAACAGAAACAGCTTGAGAGTAAGTATCTTGCTGAAATCAAGCATACTGATCAGCAGGCGGTTTTGTTGTATGAAAAAAGCCCGAAAAAGGCACGCCGTCTGATTACCGATTATTCGGTCCGATCGGGTGAACAAACTGTATCCGAATGGAAAGAACTCTATGCCTTCCTTTTTACCCGCTTCATGGATGGCAATGTAAAAACCAAAATTGAAGGGCAGCAAAATCCAAAGGTCGAGCAACCCGGATATGATGAAGCCTGGTACAGGCAGGTTGCTAAAGATGCAGGCGACAGGCTCAAAGTTCCGGAAGGAGCCGGTCATTAAAAGGGACAAGGGACAAGGGACAAGGGACAAGGCTTAGTTCTTTGAACAAAAAAACCTGGAGGTTAACACAGTTACCTCCAGGTTTTTTAATGCTTATTGTTGTGTCAATGTGCTGTGAATCGTCTCTTATCCCTCGTCCTAATTCGTAGCCTTCTCCAGTCGCTTCAGTATACTGAACATAAAGGTAGCTGCAACCAGGCAACATACTGCGAAGATGCTCCACAGGGCCCATAAAGGTAGAACATCCCAAAGGCCTGCAGCCTGACCCATCAGATAATTACCGCCGGCAACGGCAGCAAGCCATCCACCCTGCATTAAACCTTTGTATTTTGGAGGTGCTACCTTGGATACAAATGATATCCCCATGGGACTGAGGAACAATTCTGCAACAGTAAGAATCAGGTAGGTGGTGATCAGCCAATATGTAGATACCCTGAAAGGATCGGGAGCACCTAAACCACCAAGTGATTTTGGGCTGGGCAAACCAATAGAGGCTATCATCAACAGCACAAATGCCAATCCGGTGATGATCATCCCGATCCCGATTTTCCTGGGTGCTGAAGGCTCTTTACCATTTTTGTTCATCCAGCCAAATAGTGTTATGACCAAAGGGGTTAGAACTACAATAAAGAAAGGATTAAAATGTTGAAACATCTGCGGAGTGAAGGCATTTGAATTCCCGAAACTTGAGAACCTGTAAACAGCGATCGCCGCAAACACAACAAAGGAAATGCCGGCTATTAAACGTGTTGTGGAAGATGATTTCTTCTGAAACAGGAAGATAAGTCCCAATATAGCCAGGAATAGCGACAGCAGTGTAAACAGGTCAAAAAATATGTTCGTGAGTTTTCCTACGTGGGTAGCCGTATAATCTCTGGCAAAGTAAGTCATGGTTGCGGCATTCTGATGAAAGGCCATCCAAAAGAATATTACTACGCCAAAAACCAACAGAAGAGCAATCATTCTCTCCTTTATCTGCTTGGCAGTCAATTCGACAGTAACTGTTACATCGTTGTTTTTAACTTTCTGTTTTTCAGTCACATCGGCATGTTTATAATGTTTTCTGAAAGCAAGAAAGATGATCATGGAAATGACCAGGCTGATGCAGGCAACCCCAAATCCGTAATGGTAGGAGGTTGAAAGCTGGTTCAGGTAATTCTCAGAGAATGTTCTGAGGCTTTCCAAAGTTACATGCTGGTCCTGTAGCTGAGCAATGGAAAGATACTCCTGTGCATTGGCAAGCTGACCGTTGATGAACTTATGGGCCATGGCGGGTATACGTCCGTCGTAGGTATAATTTTGTGCCTTGAGGATGTAGTTGTTGACTGCTTCTGCTGCAGTTGGAGCAAACATGGCACCGATATTGATACACATGTAAAAGATATTAAAAGCGCTATCCCGTTTTGCCCCGTATTTGGGATCATCATAGAGATTTCCCACCAGCGCCTGCAAGTTCCCCTTAAACAAGCCTGTACCCAAAGAAATTACACCCAGTGCCACGTATATGGATAACAATCCTGTGCCGAACTTCGTTGGTACCGATAGTAAAAGATAGCCCACAAACATGATAATGATACCCACTGTAACCGTTCGTCCGTATCCCAGCACCCGATCCGCAACGATTCCGCCAAGCAGGGGAAGGAAGTACACAAAAACAAGAAAAATAGCATAGATATGACTTGTTCTGGCAGCATCAAAACCATATTTTGCCTGTATAAACAAGGTGAAAATGGCGATCATGGTGTAATAGCCGAAACGTTCGCCCATATTGGCAAGTGCAGCTACAAATAGCCCCTTGGGGTGTCCTTTGAACATAGATTTTGAGTTTAGATTAAAGTTTACGTCCGTTGTTCACAAATATAGAAATCTTTTTCAACCCCCATCATGATGTTTATCGTCCCCTCAGTCTTCAAATTTGGAATAACGTTCGCTCTTTGAAAAGAAGAAGTTGCATTCGATCTCAGCATTCTCATCACTATCGGAGCCATGTACAGCATTACGCTCAATATTTTCCGCAAAAAGCTTCCTGATGGTTCCTTCCTCAGCCTTTGCAGGATCTGTAGCTCCCATGAGTTTGCGATAATCAGCAACGGCATTCTCCTTTTCCAGGATCCCCACCACTACGGGACCGGAGGTCATAAAAGTGACGAGACTTTCGAAGAAAGGCTTCTCATGGTGCACGGCATAAAAATGCTCGGCATGGTAGCGATCGAGTTGAATCAGTTTAAGTGCCGCAATGTGAAATCCGTTTGCGTTAATCTTAGCCAGGATGGGACCAATGTATTCATGACTCACCGCACCTGGCTTGATAATAAAGAAAGTTTTAGTGCCCGCCATAATAATGCAGAAATTGGTATGCGGGCGAATATAATTAAATAATCGGTAAATTGTTCCGGTATTAATTACAGGTTAAACCTGGTGTTGAAATATTTTATAAACTTTCCAAAGATTGCTGTTTTTGAGAGGAGAAGTTAATTAATTTTGGCACGGACAAAATCATTATGAACCAATCAAATGCCCAAATAATCTGGACCGATCCTGCTCCTGTTGCGGAATTGCTCCGAACACCCGGGAAACGGGTTGCTGTCATTATTCATGTAAACCCCGATGGAGACGCCCTGGGATCTTCCCTGGCCTTGTTGAATATTTTTAATAAGTGCGGGCATACAAGCAGCGTGATTTCACCAAATAATTACCCGGGATTTCTGAAATGGATGCCGGGGACAGAACAGGTAATCATCATGGAAGAAAGCTCGGCAGAAGCCATGGATTCTTTGCTGAAAGCGGATATTATTTTTGCAGCTGACTTTAATGAGCTGACCAGGGTAAAAAAGCTTAATGAAGCTTTCTGTGAATCAAAGGCCTTCAAGGTATTGATCGATCACCATCCGGGTCCGAATATGGATGTCAACTGCATGTTATCCGATACATCTGCCAGCTCTACTGCGGAACTGGTATACAGGTTCATTAAAGAAACAGGCCTGCATTCACTGGTCGACAGGGATATTGCTTCCTGCTTGTTCACAGGCATTATGACGGATACCGGTTGTTTCAGCTACAATTCCTCCGGTAGGAAAACATGGGAAACTGTTGCGGAATTGCTTGATTTTGGTATTGATAAGGATCGTTTGTACTACCTGACCTATGACAATTTTTCAGAACACCGGATGCGGCTGCTGGGTTACGGCCTGAACGAGCGGATGGAAGTATTTCCTGAGTACTGCACAGGAATTATTTGGTTCGCACGTGATGACCTGGACAAATACCATTTCGAGGTTGGCGATACGGAGGGCTTTGTAAACTATCCCCTATCCATTAAGGGAATTCGATTTTCCGCCTTGTTCGTTGAAAAGGAAGACCATGTAAGAATTTCATTCCGTTCAAAGGGTGATTTTGCAGTGAACAAATTTTCGCGAAAATACTTCAATGGAGGAGGTCATGCCAACGCCTCTGGGGGGGAATCCTATCTGAGCATTGCGGATACTGTCAGGCGATTCAAGGAACTTCTTCCCTCCTATAAAGATGAATTATCCAGACATGAAGATTAACATCGCATTTTTAATAGTGGTCCTGTTCATGCCGGCTTGCTCCTGCAGGAAAAAGGAAAAACCCCTGACAAATGCCGAAATTCAGCAAACCGAGGAAGCATTGGTTGGGGCCAATCGGATTCTTGTCAAGAAGGACAGGGAAAAGATCAGGGCCTATATTGACAGCAATAACCTTATCATGCAGGAGACACCTTCGGGCCTGTGGTTTGCAGTCAATCACCATGGATCCGGCGCAAAAGCCAGGGCAAATTATAGGGTATCACTTAAATACAGCGTAGAATTGCTCGATGGCACAGTTTGTTACAATTCAGATTCACTCGGCATAAAGCAATTCAGATTAGGTAAGGGAGGTGTGGAGTCAGGACTTGAAGAGGGTGTGCTGATGTTATCGGAAGGCGACCAGGCCACCTTCATTATGCCTCCGCATCTGGCACAAGGTTTGCCAGGTGACGGGAACCGTATTCCAGCCCGTTCCATAATTGTATACAAAGTGGTTTTATTAAAAGTAGAGCCATGACTCGTGTGAGAAACATCATCCTGATGCTGATAATGGCTGTGATCATAGTTGGCTGCGGAAGGTCATCGGAATATCCCGGTTACAGGAAATCAAAACACGGTATTTACTATCAGCTGCATACCCTGGGCGAGGATACGGCAAAAGCCTGCCCGGGCGATTATATTACCGTCAGCCTGTCTTATCTCACCATGAATGATTCTTTATTTTTTAAAGGGACCCGTAAGTTCCAGGTAAATAAGCCGGCATATGAAGGAGCCATCGATGAGTGCTTTTCCATGCTGTCAAAGGATGAGAGCGCTACCTTTATCATCCAGGCGGATAGGTTCTTCAAGGAAACACTACACGCAGCTTTGCCTCGTTTTATTCCAACCGGTAGTAGCATGAAAGTTAAAATTGAAATGAGTGATATACAGAAGGAAGAAGAGTATAACAGAGAAAAAGAAGCATTTCTTTCCTGGATCAAGGATTTTGGTGAATATGAAAAGGTGATACTTCAGCAATTTATCCGTGAGGAGAAAATAAATGTGAGTCCCCTGCCTTCCGGTATATATTACCTGAAACTGAACCCGGGCACAGGAAAAAAGGTTGAACTGGGTGATACTGTCACAGTGAACTATGAGGGACGTTTTCTGAACGGGAAGTTCTTTGATTCCACCATTCAACGGCGTCAGCCCTTTCAATTCGTTTATGGCACAGAATGGCAGGTTATCAAAGGTCTGGAAGAAGCTATCGGAATCATGTGCGAAGGTGAGAAGGCACTTTTTATTTTGCCTTCCGAATTGGCTTTTGGTAACCAGGGTTCGTCGAGTAGTATCATACCTCCTTTTACATCATTGATTTTTGAGGTTGAAATATTAAAAGTATCTTCGCCGGATAAAATCTGATGGGTTTTTTTACGTTCTATGATCAGCTTTCAGGTTTTATTTTTGTATAACTGCAAAAGAGTCAAAATGGTAGCACCTAATAAGATCCTATATGTCTTCGTATCACTGTCAGCGATTCTGTTGCTTTTTTCGGGTTGTTTGTCAAATGATCTGGAAGAAAAGGAAAATCATGAAGCAGAATTGATTCAGGAATTTCTCACTGCCAATGGCATTTCACCCGAATCAAAGACAGAAGGGGGTATTTATTATATTGAAGATAAGACAGGAACAGGTAAATCGCCGGTGGTGGATGATTATATCGTAATCAACTATGTTGGCCGGTATCTGGAAAATAACGCCATTCATGAAACCAGCTACGACTCACTGAAAGAGGAATGGTCAGCCGCTGCAGACTTCAAATATTTCGTTTATGGCCCATCGAAATTTCAGTATGGCTATAGCATTGCAGGGCTCAATGAGGGCATTTCAATGATGAAGGAGGGAGGCAAATCAACAATGGTCATCCCTTCCGATAAAGCATTCTATGATTACAATCCTTTGGTTTACAGTATCGAACTGCTTAAAGTGATTAAAGATCCGGTACAACATGAGGACTCTGTACTGAATATTTACCGCACTGAAAAGGGATTTGATGAGAGCACAGCCTATGATGAAATCTGGTTCAGGGAGACTGTTACACCTGATCCGGCGGATATTCGGACCGTAGAACCAAATGATACGGTGTATTTCATGTTTACAGGGAGGCTTGTCGATGGCTATGAACCAGTGATCAAGGATGATCGCATCTTCGATACCAGTGAAGATGATGGAGTTCCCATTAAGCTCGTGTACAGCACTTCAAGTCCGAAAGTTAAATCGGGGACAATTCTCGCCATCCCAAAAGGGTTAATTATCGCCCTGGACAGTATGAGGATAGGTACGCATGCAACGGCTTTGCTTCCTTATGATCAGGCATTCGGTGATAAAGGCCTCACAAATACTATTTATGGATATAACATTGTCCCTAAATACCAGACGGTTGTTTACGACATCGAGGTGCAGGATATAAAATCCCCGGCCGGGAAATGATCAGCTCATTATGCCAGAATAATATAAACCGCAGGCTGGCGGTTCAGATCCGGAGGAGGCTGCAGGCGCCATTCCCGGATCGGTCTGGTTTTGATCCATTCCGAGGGTAGGGTTAGGTTCGCCGCTATGCATAACCTGGTTCCAGGTTTGCAATTCTCCAGCAAAGCTTCGGTCAGTTGATTGTTCCGGTAAGGAGCCTCAATGAAAACCTGTGACTGTTTTTCTGTTTCAGAACGCTTCTCCAGGAACCTGATCTTACCCGCTCTTTCGTGGCTTTTTACCGGTAAATAGCCATTAAAGGCAAAGCACTGGCCATTAAGCCCTGATGCCATCAAAGCCAGAATAATGGACGAGGGTCCCACCAGTGGTATTACCTGTATGCCTTGCCTGTGGGCTTCTTCCACAACCTTGGCCCCCGGGTCGGCCACGGCCGGTACCCCGGCTTCTGAAAGCAATCCAAGATCAGCATCTCCGGCTTCTTTTATCATTAAAGGAATTTCCTTGTCGGCAGTATGCTCATTCAGTGAGTAAAAATGTATCAATTCCAAATTACTTTTTAGGCCACAACGAACCAGAAAACGACGGGCTGTTTTTTCTTCTTCCACAATAAGATGATTGAGTGATTCAAGAATATCCCGATTACCCTGGGGAAGGACAGGTTCAAGAGGCGAATCACCCAATGTTGAGGGTATGAGAAATAACCTTCTGTTTCTGTTATTCATTGCAACCTGATTATCTGTTCAAGGGATAAATTTAGTCAAACTAAGCCATTGTTAACATTATGACACCAAATAGGCCATTAAAATCTTAACTCATTTTTTTTTTTTGCGTACAAAATGAAAGTTCACAGTCAAAAATGATTAACCGTTACTTAGGATCTCTTTCATTGCTTCTCCTCGGAATTACTGTCTGGAGTGTTTCAGCGCAGGATTTAAATTATCGGAGTGATGCCATTAACAGGGACAATGGTTTGTCAAATAGTTCTGTAAGCTGTATAAACAAAGACAAAGCAGGCTTCATCTGGTTTGGGACGTGGAATGGCTTAAACCGTTATGACGGATATGAATTAACTGTTTTTCAGTTTGATCCGCAGGATTCAACAACTCTCAGCAACAGCAGGATCAATGCGCTGTATCAGGATAACGATGGTTTAATGTGGATAGGGACAGATGATGGTCTCAACCGTTATGATCTGGAAACCGGAAAATTTCACAGGTATTACGCCCAGAAAAGAAACGCAAACAGGAATTCCAATTTCCAGATTAATAGCATAATACAGGATAAATACGGTTTATTGTGGATCGGCTCACAGGATAACGGTCTATATTCCTTCAACAAGCAAACTGGTCAGTTCACGCATTTCTTCAATACATTCTCAGACAAGAGTAACAACATCTACTGTATACTTGCTGATAATCTAAATACTGACATTTTATGGCTCGGAACTGCCGAAGGGCTGTTTCTTTATGAAAAGGCCAGCAGGAGCTTTAACAAGGTGAATGCCGGCAACGAAAATGCTTCGCTCTCTGTTCAATCCATGGTGCAGGACGGTTCAGGAAACCTTTACATCGGCACATGGGGAAATGGGTTATTAAAATATGAGAGAGGATCCAAACGATTGAAGCTTTGCGGAGCAAAAGCAAGTGCCTATAGAAGCTGCATAGTCAGGAATATTGTTCCTTACGGTAGGGATAACCTCATCATGAGCACCACTGACTTTGGATTGCTGTTGTGCAACCTGAAATCAGGAGAAATCACTGATTGGAAATACAGGGAGATAAACAAAGAGCTGAATGATAAAGTCGTTATGTCGCTTTATGCCGATCCTACCGGAATATTCTGGATTGGCACCTACTATGACGGCATCATTAAACTGGTTCCGTTGATAAACAGGTTCAATCACTATGGCAGCAATGGTTTCATGCCCTCTGTTCGTGAACGGGGCGGCGTTACTGCCATAATGGAGGATTCAAGAGGTTTCCTGTGGCTTGGGACCAGATTCGGGGGGCTCTACCAGGTTGACAGGAAAACGAACAGGTATAAGGTTTATAACAGGGAGTCGACAGGAATAAACGGACTGAGCAGCAGTAACATACTTTCACTGATTGAACATGATGAGGGGGGCAGGCAGGTCATCTGGATCGGCACCGACGGCGGTGGTCTTAACCGGTTTGAACCCGCAACGGGCGAGTTTACCGTTTTTATTCGCCGGAACGGATCGCCCGAAGGACCAAGCAGTAACAGCATATCTTCATTGCTCTCCTATGACAATGACCATTTGCTAATCGGAACAAGGGGAAGAAACCTGGGGGAGGGACTGGATGTTTTTAACCTGAAGACAAGAAAATTCGTAAACCTGCGCAACAATCCGTCCAATCCTTCCAGCCTGAGCAACAATAATATACTTTTCTTGTTCAGGGACAAATCCGGCACCGTGTGGGTGGGTACCCGGAACGGTGGTTTGAATAAGTTGGTAATTAAGAATATAGATGCTCAGGAAGCGGGGGATATAGGATATTTCGTCAGGTATATCAGCGATCCGGCTAATCCTCATTCCATAGGCAATAACACTGTGTATGCGATCCAAGAGGATGTAAAGAATAATCTATGGATTGGGACAAGCGGGGGTGGATTAAGTAAATTCGACCGTAATTCGGGAACATTTACCTCCTTTCCCAGGAATAAATACTTCACGAATAACATTATATACGGGATTCAGAGTGATGGCAACAATAACCTCTGGTTAAGCACCAGCAGGGGGGTCATTGCATTCAATCTCCTTTCCGGTGAAATGCATAGTTTCGACAGAAGCGACGGGCTGCAGGAAAACGGTTTTATTTACGGATCTACTTTCAAGGCACCAAGCGGTGAGTTGTTTTTCGGAGGCATCCGCGGATGTAATTCATTTCACCCGGATAGTATCAGGATCAACCTCAGGGTGCCAAAAACTGTAATTACTTCACTAAATTTTAGCGGAACCCATGGTAATCAGCACATTTCTTACCTGAACGCAGGATCTACAGCAATCACAAAACGGGTAAAATTGCCATATTATCTTAATGATTTCTCTTTGTCTTTTTCTGCACTGGACTATGAAATGCCGGCCAAGAACAGATACCGATACAGGCTTGACGGGTATGATAAGGATTGGACGGAAACCGACGCATCCAGAAGGTATGTTAATTATACCAATCTTTCGCCGGGCAAGTATATTTTTACGGTCATCGGATCCAACAGCTATGATATCTGGAATCATGAAGGTACTTCAATCGAGATCACAATCATGCCGCCTTTCTGGGGAACGACCTATTTTCGTGTGATGATAATCCTGATCATTGCTGGTATTGTTGTCTTTTTGTTTTTGTATATTATCAGAAAATACCGCAAAGAAAAATTTAAAGCTGAGCAGGAGGCGCTTGAGTCGGTTCAGGATGAACGCTGGCAGTTACGCACACTGATCGACAGTATCCCTGATTCCATCTTTATCAAGGACAAAGAGAGCCGGTTTCTCGTAGCCAACAAAAAGGTGGCTTCATTAATGGGCACCACGCCGGAGAACCTGATTGGCAAGACCGATTTTGAGTTCTATACGGCAGATCTTGCACAGGGTTTTTTCAACGATGAACAGGAGATCATCCGAACCGGCAATCCCATGATCAATTACGAAGAACCTGCTTTGGATGAACAGGGCAACCGTATCATCCTTTCAACCACCAAAGTACCTTATCGGAATAAAACAGGGGAAATAATTGGCATTGTCGGCATATGCAGGGACATTACACGACTGAAGAGGATTGAGATTCAGCTACGGAAGAAATCAGAAGATCTGCAGGAAACAAACAGTATTCTTGAAGAACGGCAGGAGGAAATTCTTTACCAGTCTGAAGAACTGGCTGAACAGGCACAGAATCTCAGGATTATAAATACAGAACTGGAAAGGCTAAACCGAACCAAGGATAAGTTCTTCTCCATCATTGCACATGACCTAAGAAATCCCTTCAATGCCATCATAGGGTTTTCCGAATTGCTGAGAAACGACTACTATGAGATGGATAATCAGCAGAAGCTGAATTTATTAGAACTAATCAATGTATCTTCGGAAACAGCTTATAATTTGCTTGAGAACCTGTTGCAGTGGGCCCGTACACAAACTGACAAGATAAAGTACAGTCCTGAAAATTTCGATCTGCACGAAGTGGTCAACCTCGTGATCAATTTGCATGGTATTATTGCGCAGAAGAAGTGTGTAACGTTGAAAAACGAAATAGCGCTTCATACCATGGTTCATGCAGACAAGAATATGATAAATACGGTCTTGCGTAATCTTATCAGCAATGCCATCAAGTTCTCCAAACCCGATGGTGTGATCCTGGTCACGGCTTCCTTAACGCAGGACTGTGTTGAAGTAAATATAATTGACAAGGGAGTGGGGATGAGCCGTGAGAGTCTGGGAAAATTGTTCCGGATCGATACCTATTATTCCACTTCCGGAACAATGGGGGAATCAGGGACAGGGCTGGGCCTGATCATCTGCAAGGAATTTGTGGAAAAAAACAACGGACGGATAAAAGCTACCAGTCTGGAAGGAGCAGGTACCACCCTGAGTTTTACGTTAGGTCCGGCAAAACTCAATTAGAACACTTGTGATTGCTGTAACCTGCTGTTAGTAGATCTCTTCGACAATACTGAACAGGTACGCATTAAACAGGGATGAACTTTCATTGGAAACGTAAACCGTACCATTACCGGCAACCATAATACCTTCCGTCTGGGCACCCAGGAATTCATTGAAATCAGTCCTTTTCGCCGTCAAATAAGACAAATCATCCGGAGAGAATCCAGAATATATCCAGACAAAAGGAACATACGGGGTATATCCCAGCAAGTATAATTCCTGTTTTTCTGGTGACCATGCTGCAGAAGTAATCAGGCCTGAGACATTCCATTGCTTCCTTAATTTGGCAATCTGCTGCCCTGGCCGGACGGAGAGTGAATAAATCCTGGTTTTCTGGTTTTGCCAATCCTTGGCAAAGAGATAGAGTGAATCCGCTGTGGCGATAAATCCCTCACAATCAAAAGCAGTGGAGTTCTCCTCCTGGGGGGTAAATACGGTCTGGTCACTGTAGCTAAATGCAATTGTGTCAGTAACATCCAAGGCCCCGGCGTCCGTAAGTAAATCATTTCTGCTGATAACATATATACGGAGGTCGGTCCTGTTCCCTGCCTCATTGTTACCGAAATCACCAATATATATGTTGTCGCCATATTGGGTGATATCTTCCCAGTCGATGTTGGATGCACCATTGATCATAACAGTCCTGACAATCGATTCTTCCTGCAGGCTGTAACCGTAAAGGACAGGACCGGGCTCATTGCCGCCATCATTGTGGAACCAGATAAGATTTCCCGCTTCAATCATACCCGAGTTTTCCTGAAGCAGGGCAGGTAATTCCTGCACATAGGAAAGGTTGAGGACAAAAATCGGTTCCTCTTTTGGAATACAGGTCAACAAAAACAATGATATTCCTATCATGAAGGTTAAAGTTCTTTTTTTGGGAAGATATGCCATAATTTCTGTAACAACAATTATTCTTGTGGATTTGGCGTAACTCCACCGAGCTTCAGCAATGACATCATTTTACCGAAGATTTCGGTGTTTTCCTGAATACCCTGGAAATTCTCGGCTCCCGGACCCCAGGCAAAAACAGGTACCATGGTGCCGGAATGTGAAGTTGTAGCAAATTTGGCAACAATGGTCCCCTTTTCGAAACTGCCATCCAGCAACACCAATCCTCCTGTTTCATGATCGGCTGTGACGATTACCAGGGTGTTTCCATCCTTCTGTGCAAATTCCATTGCTTTCCCAATGGCATTGTCGAAATCAATTACCTCGCGGGCAACATAATCCGCGTTATTGGCATGTCCTCCCCAGTCAATATGTGATCCTTCGACCATGAGGAAAAAGCCTTTTTTGTTGTTACTGAGTATGTTTATAGCAGTTTCGGCAGCACGGGGCAACATATCGCCTCGTCCCTGAACAACAGCAGGATTGTGATCCGGAGCATTCAGACCTGCCAGTTTACCTTGCCGGATATTCTGGATACTATCCATCGAAAAAACCACCTGATAGCCTTTTTGACGCAACTCTTTCAACAAATCACGCTGGTCTTTGCGCTGACTGAAGAATTGTCTTCCGCCGCCAATAAATACATCGATATCTGTTTTCAGGAAATCAGCGGCGATAGCTTCATAATCATCCCTGAAGGGCTGATGTGCGATAAATGCTGCCGGTGTTGCATGTGTGATCGAGCTGGTGGATACAAGGCCGGTAGATAAGCCGGCTTCTTCGGCATATTCAAGGATGGTTTTACAGGGCACCGAATCCTTGTCAACCCCAATTGCATAATTGTAGGTTTTATTTCCGGTAGAAAGAGCCGTGGCTCCTGCTCCTGAATCTGTTGTATAATCCGTGGCAGAATATGTCTTGCTGAATCCTATGCTTTTAAAACCAGTAAGGTTGAGCTGCCCGTGATTTACTGTAAGCCCGCTGTAAACCTGTGCAACGCCCATACCATCGCCAATCATCAGGATTATGTTATTCGGCAGCTTTTCGAGCGAAGACCTGGTTTTTCTTTTCTGAGCCAGGCCATTCATACAAATCAATGCCAGAATCATCACCAGCGAAAGCAGTTTGCAAATTTTCCGGAATTTCATGGAATACTATGTTTTATTAATAAATCTTTATTAAGTGTAAAATTATACTTTTGTGCACATGAATGAATTATTTCCATATGAAAAAATATAAATGCATCATTTGTGGCTACATATATGATCCCCTCGAAGGAGATGCAGACGGTGGCGTTGAACCGGGAACGTCTTTTGAAGACATCCCCGATGACTGGGTTTGCCCTGTTTGCGGTGTGACCAAATCTGATTTTGAACCAACGGAGTAAACCTTTAGTTTTCCGGAATCTGCGGCAATATATCCAGCAGCAACCGCCAGAATTTAAGCGTTGAGGATATGCTGATCCGTTCAGAGGGGGAATGAGGATCCAGTATGGTTGGTCCAAAGGATATCATATCAAGATAGGGATACTTTTCCAGAAACAAACCACATTCAAGTCCTGCATGAATAGCCTTCACTGCGGGTTCTGTATTGAACAGACGCAGGTAACTTAATTTGGCAATTTGCAGTATCTCTGAACCAGGATTGGGATTCCAGCCAGGATAACCTTCTGTTTGATCGACAAGGGCACCTGCGAGCTTAAATGTGCTTTTTACCGTATTGGCAATCTGTACCTTGGCAGCATTCACAGAACTCCGTTGACTTGTACTGATAATTATCCGGTTAGGTTGAGCAAACTTAATGGAAGCCAGATTGGTTGATGTTTCAACAAGGTTATCCATGATTCTGCTCCAGGATATTACGCCATGCGGACAGGCATAAAGAGAATTCAGCAGTTTTTCCTGGACTTTCTTCTTGATGACCTTTTCCGGCAGATCGCAGGATTGGAGGGTAAACTGAATCAGCGGTTCATCAATCAGGTATTCCGATTTTAGGATTCTCGTAAAATCATGAAAATAGGTACTGAACACTTCATTGTATTTTTCAGGAATCACAACCACAGCATAGGCTTCACGTGGAATGGCGTTTCTAAGGTTTCCCCCCTCGAATACAGAAAGCCTGGCACCGAAACGATTTCTTGATTCCCAGAGGAACTGATTCAATATTTTGACAGAATTGCCCCTGTTTTTATGAATATCTGTTCCTGAATGTCCTCCCTGTAAACCAGTAACATCTATACGGAATGCGGTTGAACCTTCCGGGGTTGGCCTTGTATTGTATTTTAATGTGGCAACGGTATTCATTCCGCCGGCGCAACCAATGAACAATTCTCCTTCGTCCTCGGAATCAAGGTTGATCAGAACCTTGCTGTTAAAAAAACCACTTTCCAGTCCCATTGCACCGTTCAATCCTGTCTCCTCATCTACGGTAAAAAGACATTCAACAGGACCATGTTTTAGCAGGGGGTCAGAAAGCAGGGCGAGTTGTGCGGCAATGCCTATTCCATTATCAGCTCCAAGGGTAGTTTCCAATGCCTTAACCCAGTCTCCGTCAATTTGCGTCTGAATGGGGTCTGTTTCAAAGTTATGTGAACTGCTGCTGTTTTTCTCACAAACCATATCAAGGTGACTTTGAAGACAAACGGTTTTACGGTTCTCTAAACCCGGCGTCGCCGGTTTGCATATCAAAATATTGCCAGTTTCGTCTTTTTTGTACGCCAGTTGATGATCTTCAGCGAAAGCAACAACATAATCGATGATCTTTTCTTCTTTTTTAGAAGGTCGCGGGATCCGGGTTATTTCATCAAAATATCTCCATACCGAAGCGGGTTGTAGACTGCCCAAATTTGACATGATGCTGTTGGTGTTTGATGATTATCTGAAATTGATCAAATATAGATCATATTATTAACAGATCGGCAGACATAGGGTTTTCAATATACCAATATTTTTATACATTCGCAGGGACTTGTACATAAACTGCTTATGATCACCTTTGATCTGATCCTGGTATTTGTAGTGCTGCTTTTCATTCTTGTATCGCTTTATTGGAATTTGCTTGGCATTTCATTCACTTTCCTGATTGGCATTATGGTACTTGGGATTTTTGGTATACTTACGCCCTCGGAGATCATCGATGGATTTGGAAATGAACAGGTCGCGGTCGTTATCCTCATGTTGCTCTTCAGTGATGTGATCAGAAAGACCGATATTATTGAATTCATTTTTGACCGCCTTTTTCATAAGACACGGACATACCGTGGATTTGTTGGTCGGATGATACTGGCTGTCTCCGGGTTGTCTATGTTTATGAACAATATACCCCTTGTAGCTGTGATGATGCCGTACATAAACAGCTGGACCAAACGAAACCGGTATGCGCCGTCTAAGTTTCTGATCCCGCTATCCTATGCAGCCATACTGGGTGGTTCTGCTACGCTGATCGGTACATCAACAAACCTGATCGTGAACAGTATGGTAATCAATCAGACCATTCTGCCTGATCTTCAAAGTCTGAGTATGTTCGATTTTGCCTGGGTAGGTGTTCCCATGGTTATTTTGGGATGGCTGTATCTGGTTCTTTTTGGCAATGCACTGCTTCCTTCCAAAGCAGGTGTAATGGATGAGTTCAGTTCAGGATCAAGGGAGTACGTGATTGAAGCCAAGGTAAGGATGAGATCGCATCTCATCGGTAAAACGATCAGGGAATCTGGTTTACTGGATATTAGGGGTCTGAACCTGGCGGCAATTCTGCGCAAATCGTTCCGGATCACCGAAGTACCGGATGATGTAGTTCTGGATGGTGGAGACATTCTTGTTTTTACAAGCGAAACCAGAAACATCGCTGATCTGATCAGCGATAAATCAGGACTCATACTTCCTGAAGTTGGAATGCTCACCCGCGTCAGGCATGCCAATGTCAATGAGGTGGTCGTTTCACAAAACTCTTCCCTGATCAACAATTCTGTAAGGAATTCCAACTTCAGGGGTAAGTATGATGCTGCTATTATTTCTGTTCACCGCAATGGTGAAAAAACTGAAGGCAAACTTGGCAATGTCATTCTTAAATCGGGTGATGTCCTTCTACTTTTTGCCGGTGAGAACTTCGTAAGCCGTACCAAAGACACGAGTGATTTCTACTTCATTTCCAAGGTAAGTGAGTTTATCAACCTTGGCTGGTCCAAATCACTGATTCTGGTCGGGGGATTCCTGCTTGTCATTGGTTTGGCTGTTTTTAATGTGATCTCTTTATTTATGGGATTGATCATGATGATTTTGGTATCTATGGTGTTGAAAGCAACCAACCCCAGAGACATTCCACATACAATCGACTATAATCTGGCGCTGATAATTGTCCTATCCCTTGCATTCGGGACAGCTATGATAAAATCAGGGGCTGCCGATCTTGTGGCCAATGGCGTGATAACCGCTTTTTTCCCGCTTGGGAAGGTGGGGGTATTACTTGGCATATACATAATAACCGCGGTGATGGCAGCTTATTTAACTACAAAAGCGGCAGTGGCAATTGTATTTCCGATAGCTCTCAGTGTGGCCCAGCAGCTGGGAGTACCCGGGACGCCTTTTGTACTGGCAGTTGCCTATGCTGCAGCTTGTACATTCATTACCCCGCATGGCTATGTTACTAATCTGATGGTTTACGGGCCTGGTGGGTATGCATTCAGGGATTTTCTGAAGATCGGTTTGCCGCTTACATTGATTTATATGGCAGTGGCCGTAATTGTTCTTTCCCGGATTTATTTCTGAAATTCCTTTCTGAAGATCCGGTAACGTTTGCCGACTATTCCTCCCAGTTTTTCGTATTCTGCGCGCATTTTAGTATTATTTTCCAACACCAGATGGCTGTCAATAGATTCAAAATTCATGCGTTGTGCTGATTCCAGTATTTTCAAACCAAGTACCGCATCAAGTCCATTGTTGCGGTAATCGGAACGGATAGCTCCCAGAAGCATAGTTAGCAGCTTTGTCCGGCGTGATGCCCAGAGGATTCTAATGAATCCGAAGGGCAGAAGCTTACCACGGGCTTTCCTGATTCCATCTGAAAGTTCCGGCATCGCCAGCGCAAAAGCTATTAAGTCACCCTGATCATTGTAAATGACTTTGACAAACCTGGGATTGATTATGGCCAGATAACGGTTGGCAAAGTAATCAATTTCCTTGGGCGTTAGTTCACTGAATCCGAAAATATGTGCATAAGTCTTGTTGATCAATTCAAATACAGGTCGAATGACAGGCCTGAGCTGTCTTCTGCTTTCATATTCGTCAAGTCTGAAATTATTGGTCTCCAGTGTTCTGTTGTATATCGTCTTGTAAAAGTCAGGAATTGTTTTTGGCACAGGCAATTGATAATCCACGCAGTCAATTTCTTTTGTGTAGCCGCAATGATCCATGAGGTTGATCATGTAGGGTAAGCTATAATTGGTAGCGATAATCGCGGGTAATTCAAAACCTTCAATCATAAAGCCCTGGGGGTCCTTATCTGAGAAACCAAATGGGCCGATTACCTTTCGCATGCCTTTTTGCAGGCACCATTCTTCAATACGGCTGGTTAGGGCAACTGCTACCTCAGGATCATTGTAACATTCCAGCGCGAAGAACCTTCCCGTTTTTTCGTTGTGAACACTATTGTACTTATGATTGATGATGCCCATAATCCTGCCGCAAGGTTCGTTATCGCGGAATGCCAGAAGTAAAATGGCATCGCAGTCGCTGAAAAAGCGATTTTTAGCAGGGTTGTAAAAGTCCCATTCATCAAAATATAAGGGAGGTACCCAGTTATTATGACTGGCGTGTATCTTTTCAGGGAGGTAGATAAAAAGCTTTAGATCTGCTTTAGAGGTAACTTCTTTAATGTATACCTGCATCTATTTTTTGTGGAAAGATATAAAAAAAGGTATTCAATGCTTTTTTCTGCCAAAGGAAAACCATGATTTTAACAAAAATCAGGGACAAGCTCGATCAATCCTTAATGCTTAGCCTGCCAGAAACATCTTGTCGGTGAAAAAACCTTGCCTTCGGTATTGAGCTGTTTGATTGCCTTTTCAACGTCTTTTTTTTCAACGCCGGCTAATTCAGCAACTTCACCGGTCCTAAGAGGTTTAGCAGCCTTGCTCATGGCTGAGAGTACTTTTTCTTTAATTTCCATGTGTGTAATATTTATATTATAAAGTTATTAAAAAAAATGAATTTATATTTGTGCCTTTCAAAGGATAAGACATGCAGGTTATTGAACATTCCCTTACCGTTCTGGTAGTTAATGGGATCAAAGAATTATATGACGAGATTTGCCTACCGCAACAGGTCCAGTTGCAAAAAACAAGGGGTCATTATGAAGGTGATATCACATTGGTGGTTTTTCCTTTATTAAAAATGTCAAGAAAATCACCAGATGTTACAGCTGATGAACTTGGCAGATACCTGCAGAATCATTACCGGGAAATCATCAGGTATAATGTACTGAAAGGATTTCTGAATCTGGTAATTGCCGATCATTATTATCTGCAGCACTTAAATCTTGCCTTGCAGGATGACTTGTACGGCTTTAGGAAGCCTACGGACAAGGCAGAGACCATCATGGTTGAATACTCCTCACCAAATACCAATAAACCTCTTCATCTGGGTCATATCAGGAATAACCTGCTGGGATTTGCTGTCAGCAATATTCTTAAGGCAAATGGCAAAAGGGTGATCATGACCAACCTGGTGAACGACAGGGGTATTCATATTTGCAAATCAATGCTTGCCTGGGAAAGGTGGGGGAATGGAGAATCTCCTGAAAACTCAGGCAAAAAGGGCGATCACCTGGTGGGAGATTATTACGTGAAATTCGACCAGGAATACAAAGCACAGATATCTTCTCTGGTTTCGGGAGGCATGTCTCAGGCAGAAGCTGAAAAGAAGGCTCCTTTGATAATCGAGGCACAGGAAATGCTGAGGAATTGGGAAGCCGGAGATAGTGATGTTATCCGACTATGGAAGAAAATGAATTCCTGGGTTTATGAAGGGTTTGATGAAACATACCGCAGACTGGGTGTCAGCTTCGATAAGATCTATTACGAATCGGAAACATGGATCCCTGGCAAGGAGGCCGTTCTCGAGGGCCTGGAGAAGAATATCCTTGTTAAACGAGAGGATGGATCGGTTTGGGCTGATATGCGCGATAAAGGACTTGATGAGAAGGTATTGTTGCGGTCTGATGGGACTTCGGTTTATATGACACAGGATATAGGAACCGCCAAGGTAAGGCAACTGGACTTTGCTCCTGACAAAATGGTTTATGTTGTAGGTAACGAGCAGAATTATCATTTCAAGGTATTGGCCATTGTTTTGGATATGTTGGGTTTCCCGTGGGCAAAAACACTGCATCACCTTTCCTACGGCATGGTTGAATTACCGGAGGGAAAAATGAAGTCGCGTGAAGGAACTGTTGTGGATGCCGATGATCTGATGAACGAGATGATCGACACAGCCCGTGAAATGTCGAAAGAATTGGGAAAGCTTGAGGGACTTAATGCTGAAGAAAAAGAAGATATTTTCAGGATCATTGGACTTGGCGCTTTGAAATATTACATGCTTAAGGTTGATCCGGTCAAGAATATGCTTTTCAATCCCCGCGAGTCAATTGATTTTGATGGTAATACCGGCCCTTTTATTCAGTACACTTATACCCGTATCCGGTCGGTATTCAGGAAAGCTGATGAACTCATGATCAGCATTCCCCAAAGGGCACCGGTTAATATAGCATTAAACGATAAGGAGAAAAGGCTTTTGAAGTTGGTCCATGATTTTCCTGAGATTATTGTTGATTCCGCAGAAAACTATAATCCATCACTCATTGTAAATTATATGTATGAACTGGTTAAGGAGTATAACCAGTTTTACCACGACTATTCCATTTTAAAGGAAGAGAATGTTGAAGTGAAGGACTTCAGGCTTGTTCTCTCCCAGGTAGTTTCCGGCATTGTTAAAAATGGCATGGAATTGCTGGGTATTGAAATGCCCGACAGAATGTAATATATTTGAAGGAAGAAGGAAGATTGAAGAAGGAA
>DIAS01000142.1 GCA_002415855.1 Bacteroidales bacterium UBA5072 | reverse complement strand
GGGCCAGAAAAGGCAACATCGTCTCCTCCGGCCAAATGTATGGCCATCCCCTGCTGCTTAAATATAATTATGCTGAAGAATATGGCGGGCCACTTTTCTGGGCACATTATTCGTATCTCGGACTTGACCCACGGAAGATCAGTGACAGGTATGCCAACTACTGGCAGCTGAACCGGAACCTGGCATTGATCAACTGGCAGTGGTGCCGGGAAAATCCATTACATTATGCTGGTTACAGCGATTCATGCTGGGGCCTCACTGCAGGATACTCACCCGATGGTTACGCTGCTCATGCACCCGGTGAAAAGAATGATCTTGGCGTTATAACCCCATCTGCAGCCTTATCCTCTTTCCCCTATACCCCCGAAGAATCGATGAAGGCCCTGAAGTGCTTTTATTATGAACATGGCGATAGCATTCTCGGCAAATACGGGTTTTACGATGGCTTCAGCGTTGCGAAAAACTGGTACCCAAAACGTTACCTGGCTATCGACCAGGGGCCTGTTGTGGTGATGATTGAGAATTACCGCAGCGGCTTGCTCTGGAAACTGTTCATGGCAGCACCTGAGATCAGGACGGGACTTGACAGACTTGGTTTCCACATCAATGCCTGAAATTAACACCTTATCAGACCGGCCGGCATTTCAGGTAACCCTATCAATATCGGTTAAACCTCAGTGAATTGTTCCGTAATAAACTTGCTAAATCCGGGTTTTTTCGTATTTTTATGGGTATGGTTTCTATTGGTTTCCTTATGAAATCTAACCCAGTCTGTTTTATCACCTAAGTCTTTTAACCCAGTAAAACCTAACCCATGAGCCGAAAAAAAATTAAAAAACCTGCAGAGGGGAATACTGATGATCACATCACCCCGAATTGCCAGGAAAACAAGCCGGAAGAACCGGTGGTTTATAAAATCCGGATAAAAAACCGCAGGGACGCGCTGAAGAAAATTGCCGAAGGAGCTGTCGGCATCGCAGGTATTGCCTCTTTGAGCAAACTGCTTTCAGGTTGCAAGGATACCATGACGTTTGACGTTGAAGAAGGGACCGAAACCTGTTCGTGTCATGTGGTCTGTACCTGCGATAAGGTTAAAGACACGGAAAGCGATGTGTATGATGCAAGTTATTATAGCGGAAGATGCACCTGCAACACCGTTTGTACCTGCAATTCAGTATGCACCTGTGATTCAGAAGGAGGCGGAGGCGGAGGCGGCTATTATATTTCCTATTGGTATCCGAATTAATCGAAGGACCTGACGGGATCTGTATTGTAGTAATTAATGCCGCTTAAAAATGAAAACTAAAATCTGCCTTTGTTTTTCCACGCTCCTCCTCTTCTGTTCAACGCTGAATGCCCAGTTCTTCAAGGATATGAGCGGTTCTGTGCTGACGATAGGAGTTAAGACCGACAAGCTCAGCAATGAGGATGTCACCACATTTGACCATGGACTGGGCGTATCCATGGAATCCTTTATTAGCATGAAAAAGGTGTCTGCCGGGCTTTTTGGTTTTGATTACTATGAGAATCAAAACATTGTTGGCGATAGTAAAGTGCTTTGCCAGTATTATACCTTTTATTTCTTCCCGCTTGACTGGCGATTCAATATTATAACCTCCTCATCCGGACGGGCGAATTTATATCTGGGAGCCGCCATCGCTCCCCAATTGATGAAAGTTGAAGGAACGCACGGGACAGATTATTCCTGGATCTATGCCGCCTCGCTCGGGTTTCAGTTTGCTGTGGCCAAACACTTGTGCCTCCAGTTACAGGCAAGGCCATACCTCGTTTCGGGCAATCAGTTTGACAAAACTGCAGGCTTCGAAATGAAGTTTTCCATCGGAGGATTGATCTATGGGCAATGACATTTTTCTTATTCCTCATCAAGAAAAGTTCATTTTATATGCCCCGTTAAAAGGCATCATTTCATTGCTCAACGGAAAAGCCGCGAACGAAATCATAGCCCTGCAAAACCAGGAGGAGCTCCAATCAACCAAGCCCCTGTTCCCTGAAAAGCCGGCGACTTCGGATAGTCCCTGCTTATCCGTCTCAAATCTGACATTCATTCTGACCTCCGGTTGCACCATGCAATGCATTTACTGCTATGCAAACGGAGGCTTTACCAACAAGATCATGCCCTGGAATACATTTACCGGAATTATCGACTTTATCCTCAGGGTTGACAACAGCCCGGACAAACCTGACGGTACAAATATTTCATTCCACGGAGGCGATATTTCAGCCGCCTGGCAATTATTTAAAGCAGCAGTTACCTACATTGAAAATTCCTTCAAAAGAAAAGGAAGGTCTTTTTCAGTTTCAGTGGGAATAAATGGCCTGTTATCAAAACAGCAGGCTGATTTTATTATCAACCACACCAAACACGCAACAGTATCCCTGGACGGATATGCTGAAATACAGAACTTAAACAGGCCGCTGGCTAATGGCAAAGATTCATTCAACCGGGTTGACAATACATTGAAGTATTTTGACAAACATGGCTATTCCTATGGGATCAGGAGCACCATCACCTCCCGGAGCGTAAAACAACTTCCTGAGATCATTGAATTCTTTTGCAGGAACTATGGATTCAAAAGAGTTATGGTAGAACCCATGTTCCCGATGGGACGGGGATTACAAATTGAAGTTCCCGGTGCGGATGATTTTGTTGAAAACTACAGAAAGGCCAGGAAGATAGCGGAGAAGTATCACCGGGAATTATCCTATTCCGGTGCCCGCCTGAACGTTATGACCAACTATTTCTGCAAGGCCTTGGATAATTCAGTTGTTATAACACCCGACGGTGATATATCCTGCTGCTATGAGATCACCGAAAGCAGCAGCCCTGTTGCTGAATACTTTATCCACGGTCAGTATGATCCGGAGAGCCAGGAACTTAAGTTTGACAAGGAGAAGAAATCAACCCTTCATCGGATGATCAGCAAGGAAAAGACAAAATGTTCTGATTGCTTCTGTAAATTTCACTGTGCCGGTGATTGTCCTGTCAAAACATTATCACGCAAAATAAACAGGACCGAAGACTATATTGACCGTTGTTATATCAACAGGGAATTGACAAAGGATCAACTGCTCAAAGTTCTGGATGAGGACTGCTGATATTAACCGACACCGGTGTGATAAACAAAACCAAGTGATACCTGATGAAATCAGTTCAAGAATTGCCCGTTTTTAAACTGCAGGAGGATGCAATTTATGCAGTTGATACCAGGGGGGTGGCTATCCTGTACAAGAAGACCAATGAGCATGTTTTCCTTACCTACCCTGAAGCCGCGGTATGGTGTGTCCTGGTTGAAGGTAACGCTGATAAAAGATCAAAGCAGATGCTCCAGGCCATTCTGGGCAAACCGGAAACAAAAACAGACCTTTACATTCACCAGTGTATGGAAAAATGGCGACAACTTAATTTTATTCAATAAGCTGAAAAATTAATCCCTGTTTTTAGGTTATATTACAGATTCATCCAAACAATCCTGTCATGAAAACACCAAAAAAGACCAGCCCCGAGATTTATGCCGTCAAAATCAATAAACAAGGTACGGGATTTGAACGGCGTGACTTCCTGAAAACATTGGGAACCCTCACTACTGCAACCCTAGTCGGCTGCAACGATATCAGCAAATCAAGAACTTCAAAAGCCCTGGGTGAAAACAACATTGCACCGGAACACGTTGAACCATGCAACGACCTGAATGCGCATGCCGGTGCCGTTCAATCACTGTGTTTCAGCTCCGATGGGAAGATCCTTGCTTCCGGAAGCTATGATAACTCAGTGAAAATCTGGTCGGTCCCGGAAGGGAAGCTTTTAAAGAAACTTGAAGGACATACCGATACCATCAATTCTGTCAACATTAGTCCCGATGGAAAAACCCTTGCATCGGGAAGCGCTGATCTTACCATAAAACTGTGGTCGGTACCGGCCGGAAATTTGATAAAAACCCTGGATGGAAATGGTTACAATGTCCGCTCCGTCTTTTTCGGCCCCGACAGTAAAACCCTGGCTTCAGGGAGCTCGGATGGCGTTAAGATCTGGTCAGTACCCGATGGAAAATTGATAAAGACCCTGGAAGGGCATAGCAATGCTGTAAATTCAGTATCCTTTAGCAACGACGGGAAGTTCCTGGCATCAGGAAGTGAGGATCTCTCTGTTAAGATCTGGTCGGTTCCTGATGGCAGTCTCCTGAGTACGCTGAAGGATATGACAGGCTCCGTGAATACTCTTTGCTTCAGCGCAGATAGCAAGATCCTTGCAACTGCAAGTAATTATGGTGACATCAGGCTATGGTCAGTCCCGGATGGAACCCTCCTGAAAACGCTGGTACTGAATGATGATTCTGCCAATTCAATAAGTTTCAGTAATGATGGCAAGTTCCTGGCATCCGGCGGAAATAAAACGATCAGATTTTGGTCTGTTGATGACGGTTTGCTGCAAATGGCAATTGAAGGCCATGCCCAAGATGTCAACTCGGTTTGTTTTAGCCCTGTGGCAAAGTTACTGGCTTCGGGAAGCACAGACAAAAGCATAAAATTATGGCAATGGTCTTCAGATGAGGAGATGAGACCGGACGTGACTTACCGGGAGGTTGCCCATGAACAGCTTTTCCCCTGTACGGAGTCAGGTAACCTTTTGGCAATAAGACAAAAGGTCATTGAAAATGATAAGATCAAGATCTTTGACCTGGGTATCAGCAATTTCATATTTTCGGTGGCGGCCAGAACATCTGTTACCGCCATGGCTTTAAGCCATAGTGCCAAAGTGTTAATTATCGGAGATTTTAACGGAAATATAAAAAGTTGGGACCTGGAGAACAGAAAGAAAAAACCGACAGTGAAGGCACATTCCCAAAAGATATCCGCAGTTATACTGAAAAAAAACAACCAGGAATTCATTACCGCCGGCCTCGATGGAACGATCGGTATTTGGGCAGTGTCTGACAACAAGTGTTTGAAAACATTGGATATTCAAATGGGCCCTATTCACAATATTCTTCTGAGCCCGGATGAGAAGACGCTGATCATCTGCAGTAATAATTTACTGCAGATCTGGTCAATGGTGACTTATGCCCGTGTAAGATCCATCGATGATTTTAAAGAAAATATGCAGGAGAATTTTGATGCTGTTGGTTATTCCGTCACAGAATATACAACATTCTTCCTGTTATCACCAAAAAGCGCCAAGGTGCTTGTGAAGAACCCCGAAGGCTTTAAGATCTATGATTATGAGAGGGGGGCCATTATTCATACCGTAACCACTGAAAGATCCGTGGTTTCTGCATCAGCAACATCTGACGGAAAATACCTTGCTATTGCATACAATTATGGCGAAACTGAGATCCGTTTGATGGAGAACATGAATATTCTCAGAACATTTGACACAGAGGGTATCCAAAGATTATCATTTTTGGATGACAATAAGCTGGTTGCCTATTGTTCCTATAAATTTCAGGTTTATACATTCAACAGTTTCATAAACACTGCAACACTCTCAAATTGTCTGTATGACAAAAACGAATTATCCGAAGGAACAGAAGGGATCAGGTACCGTGTAGGGACTACCTCATTCACGCTTCCCTGCGGATCACCAATACCGGAAGGATCCGTATGCACCTGCAATTGCGTTGCCGTTGGTCCTTCACATACATACTACTATTACAGCGGGGGATATTATGTTTCATACTGGTACCCGAATTAAAACACAGTGCGGACATGAATCCCGATTTCAGCGATATTTTTATCATCCCCGTAAACAGCAATTATCTCGTTTATGCGCCTTTGAAAGGCATTTCAGCATTGATCAACCGTAGGGGCGTTTCGGAATTAAAGAAGTTGTTGCATTCAGCCTCCGGGAACCCGGAAAACAAGGAATCTAAACTACATGAACTGGCCAGGGAACTTATTCATTCTCCGGAACAGGTTCCTGCCCGGAAAACCGGCAGTCTGAATCCTGAATTTCTCGGCATCATTCCTACCCGGTCATGCAATGGAGCCTGCAACTATTGCGATTTTGGGGCCGACAAAGCCTCCGGGGCAAAAATGTCCTATGATTTGGCCGCCAAAGCCGTTGATTGGTATGCCGAAATCGTGCGGTCACAGCAAAGAAACATGCTGGATATTCACTTCTTCGGCGGAGAACCCATGGTGGCTCGTGATGTCATAGAGGTTGTTGTCCACAGGGCGCGACTCGTTGCCATGAAACATGACCTGATTCCTTACTTTGAAATTTCTACCAACGGGCAGTTCATCGCTGCTGATGCCCGGTTTCTTGGTGTGTACTTTAACAAGGTTGTACTTTCACTGGACGGTTTTCAGGAAATTCACGATAAGCATCGTCCGCTGAAAGGCAACCGCGGAAGTTATGAGAACGCTGTTGAAACTGCCAAAATTATTGGCAGTTCAAATGCTGAACTTTGTATTCGTTGCTGCATCAGCCGGTTAAATGTATTGAGAATGGAGGAGATCACAGCGTGGTTCTGCAAGAATCTCCGCCTTTCAACGATCAATTTTGAGGTTTTGTGTGCTACATCACAAACAAAGGCTGCCGGACTGTTCCCCCCCGATCCTGTAGATTTTGCAGTGCATTTCCACCGGTCCAGGAAAATTGCCCTGGACTATGGCATTGAGGTGGTATATGCCTCCGACATTACGGACCGGCCCGGTGTGAGTTCATGCCCTGTCGGCAAAGACACGGCTATTGTTTCGCCCGACGGACGCATCAGCAATTGTTACCTGCTGCCGGAACGCTGGAAGAATGCCGGCCTTGACCTTGATTTCGGCCAGGTTGGTAAAAACGGCAGGGTTCAGCTGGAGGAAACAAAAATTTCAGCTATCCGGGGCATGGTAGAGAATAAACCCAGATGTGCAGGTTGTTTTTGTCAATGGTCTTGCTCAGGAGGATGTCACGTGGGAATCACCCCTCCCGGTTGCAGTGTAAACTATGACGACTTCTGCCGGCAAACACGGCTTATTTCTGCATTTACCCTGCTGGTCAATCTTGAACTTGATGGATTGCCCGACGGATTGATGCAGTCGCCGGAGTCGCTGGTGAAAATCAACAGCCAGGCATCAGACCGGCTGGAAACTTATCCTGTATAGGCATTATTTCATTTCTGAATAATTGCGGCCCAGCCCCCTCCCGGTGCCAGCGAGATCTTCAGCTGATCACCAGCTGAAACCTTGCCTGCCTCCTTTTTATAGTCGGTTGCATCACGGTCGGCGTTCAGGCCATCCCTGAAAATTGTGGCTTTGTACTCTCCCGGCGGCAGAAACGAAAGATCAAGGGTCAGCTCCCGCCTGTCCCAGTTGGTCATGGCTCCTATGTACCAGGTATCACCCCTGCGGCGTGCAAGAGCAACATACTCGCCAACCTTGCCATCGAGTGGAACAATTTCATCAAACACGGTGGGTATCTTTGTAATAAAGTCCGTGCATTCCTGCTCCTTCATGTAACTGGTTGGATTATCCGACAGCATTTGCAGCGGTACTTCAAAGACCACATACATGGCCAGCTGGTGACAACGTGTACCCTGGCTCATGGGATTTGAATTGATGGGCCTGAAATTATCCCTGATGGCATTTCTCATGGCCCCGGGTGTATAATCCATCAGACCTGCCATCATCCTGGTATAGGGTAATGTCACATCGTACCGGGGCACATCCTCAAAGGCCCATTTTACATTTTCCATGCCCTTGACACCCTCAACTCCTACCAGGTTGGGATAGGTTCTCTGCAAACCTGTTGGTTTAAAGATCCCATGGTAATCAACCATCAGCTTGTTTTCAGCAGCCTTCCTGGCTATTTCATAAGTGGAAGCCACTGCCAGCTGATCATCCCGGTCAAAAAAGTCAACCTTGAATCCTTTGATGCCCATCTTTGCATAAAAAGGAAATACGCTGTCTATCTGTTCGACCAGCTGCCGCCATCCAACCCAGAGGATCACGCCAACCCCCTTTGCGTTTCCATGGGCTATGATTTTCTGCAGGTCGATGTCGGGTATGCTCCTGGTAAGGTCCTGGGAATCGGACCAGCCGGCATCCATGATGATATAGGGGATGTGGCTTGCAGAAGCAAAATCAATGTAGTATTTGTACGTTGCTGTGTTGATACCCGCCCTGAAATCCACACCGGAAATATTCCAGTCGTTCCACCAATCCCAGGCTACCTGCCCCGGTTTGATCCAGGATACGTCATCAATCCTGGGGGGTGAGGCCAGCTTCTGCACGATATCGTTGTTCAGCAACTCCCTGTCCTGTTCACTGATCGCCAGCACTCTCCAGGGAAAACTGCGGGTACCGCTTGTTTTAGCAATGTATTCCGCCCGTTTCACCGGGATATAATTGATTCCGAACTGTTTCTCTTCATTCGGGTACGGGGCAAATACGCCCATAAATCCTTTGCGGGTATCATTGATGTTCAAAAACATACCCGGATAATCTTCCAGGTCTGCCTCCAGGATCACCGCTTTTTTGCCATTCCCCAGATCCACGAGAAGCGGGAGGAATGCCAGTGAATCAGGCCTGAATTGCGATATATGCTGTACTGTGTAAAGTGACTCGAAGGAGCAATTGAAGATCCTGCCATCCCTGTAGTCCCACATGTAAGGGATGAAGGCAATGTGATCGGCAGTGAAATTGAAATTGGCTTCCTCGTTTTTGATGATGATTTCACCTTTTCGCGTGGTAAAAAAGCGGTAGGCCACCGCATCGTTATAAACCCTGAAGATCATGCCATAGTTCCCTTTGCACTGCAGGGTAAGCTGCTGATACTTGTCGGGAATAACCGCCTTTTTATAATTGATCGCCTTTATTTCGGTATTACCCTCCTGGATCCTGGAGGATTGAACCACTACCGGATTCCCCAGCACTTCACCCTCGCCGGTTTGCAGGGAAATGGCGGAAGGGGCCAGCACCTCCTGGCCTTTGTGCTGCACGGACCACTGCAGTCCTGAAGCGGCATCCACCACCAGGGTGATGTTTTTGTCGGGTGATTGGATCTTAAATGTACTTATCTTCTGGGCAAGAAGGGCCGTGGTACTGCAGAAGCTGAAGGCCAGTAACAAAATCGCAAGTTTTCTCATGTTCAAATATGTTAATATGAAGCAATTAGGCAATATACCCATACACGACAACAGTTATATAAAAATACCACTAATTTTATTAAAACATTCGCCATTCAAAGAACAATGCCCATCTTATTTGCCATAACCCGATGGCAATTGTTGCGTAAATAATGCTGGTATGATTATTGATTAAATAATTATAATCTCAAACACGCGACCTATGAAAACTAAAAAACAACAAACAGCTGGTAGTTTGATCAGAATTGCTGCATTACTGGCTTTGCTGATAGTGCTTGCACAGTGTACCGGACCAGTAGGACCTATGGGCCCTCCGGGATATGATGGGACGGCCTTTGCTTATTCCGCAATCTATGATGTTGAACCTAACGAATGGTCTGGAAATGCAGACGGTTACGATGTATTTCTTGATGTCCCCGAAATAACCGAGACCATTTATTACGAAGGCGCAGTATTGGTATACCGCTTGATTGAAATCGATCCAATAAGCTTTAACATGCTTCCGTATACTTATGTTGACAACGCCCTGACCATCTATATGGATTATGATGCCTACCTGGGGGGTATTGATTTGATCTACAAAGAAGTATTTGACGGGGTTAATGATACCTATGCTCCCGAATCACTGATGTCTTTCAAGGTGGTGATCGTCGAAGGAATCCCGCTGGCTACCTTAAAAAGCATGGTAGATATCAGTGATTTTGATGCGGTTTCCAAATTCGTGAATCTGGACAAAGCCGTTGTAAAATAATAAGGCTCTGGTTGCTTCTTTTGTCCGGCTGCAGCATAACCTCAGCCGGACATTTGTTTTAATACATCTCAGGACTTTCTTTGATTCCTGATCAGATCCCTGATCCGTGGTATGAATTTCGGTACTTCTTTCTGATAAACAGCATAATCGGGATACTTCCGGCTGCTGATGCCTTCGGTTAACCAGGTGCTTCCTGCAAACAGCAGAACCAGTAAGACACATCCCGCAAGTGTCGGATTGATCCATTGTCCGGAGGCCGCCACACCAAAAAGGTAAAAACTGATCCACATTCCTTGTTCAGCAGCAAAGTTCGGATGCCTGACATACCGCCATAATCCCTCGGTTAAAAAGCCCTTCTTTAAAGATGCTGTATAGTGCTTTTCATTGAATCCTCCAATTTGCTTTTCCTGATGAAACCTGAACTGTTGGTTGTCTGCAATGCTTTCGATGATCACAAAAGTAAGTACCAGGATGGCTGCAATAAGGTCAACTCCAGTCAGGGGCTGATCGTGATATAAGGATGCCGGCAGCAAGGGGGATGAAAACAGGAGGATCAGCAGATTCTGGTAAAGCGAAATAAAGAACAGGTTGAACAGTCCGAATCTTATCCTTCCTTTCAGCACAGGGTTATATCGCATGATCTGCCACCGGTAATCCTCCGTACCTTTCCATGGAATAATGTTGTAGCCGCCCTTCCGGTAGAAATTATAGCTCAGACGCAGACCCCACAGGGTAACCAGAATAGCCATCAGAAACAACCGCGGTGAAGGGAAAGAGACCGCTGCCATCCAGCTGTAAGCAACGGGCATCAGGCTCCACAGCTTATCCACCTGACTGTAATTGCGGGTGATCTCGCTTACCAGAAAACACAAAACAACCACCGCCGCCATGAGGATAAACCACTGGCTGATAAGGTGTTGAAAAGAAGTATCCAATTCGCTGAACATGGGTTGAAAATTATGCTTTTATCCGGTTCCTGACAGTTGTCCATGTATCGGTAATCAGAAAACTCTCTTCCATATAACCAATCATGCGCTCAAATCTTTTCATCGGCACCGCAAAGGTGAGATCATTTTCCGGTACACAGGGCCGTGCCGATGGATCAAACATACCAATAACTGCCCTCTGTCTTTCCGACAGGCTTTCCAGGTACGGGTAATGGATAATGGTGCCGCAACCTGCGCCGAACGGGGTAATGGTTCCGTTGGGTTCAGTCTGGTCAAAGTTGGCCAGTGTAAATAATCCGGATAATACATCGGGTTTGGCAAAGAAGATCACAACATCCGGATCATCATGAACTTCAAGCTTGTCCCATCGTTTGAACACGATGTTTTTACCATCAATCGGCAGCGTCTTCTGATTTTTCATAAACTCCCCGACCATTTCCGGAGTCCTGATATACCTTTCGCCTTCCAGTTGATCATTTCCGCATGACAGAAAATACTCGAAACCAGGTCTCATAGTATCGGTATATCCGAGATATCTTCTGGCCCCGCCGCAGGCCAGCGAATCAATATTGTAGTATACCGATCTGCCATTTCTTACCTTTGCCAGTTCACAGATAAGGCAACTTCTTCCCTTCGGTTTTTCAGCACGCTCCGCTCCGCCATCACCGGTCGTATAATAGAATACTATGGGAAGCTCCGCAGTGCTGAAATACTTTTTCCAGTGTATAAGAAACTGGTCTTTTAATTCCGTTTTCATGATGATGGTATCATTGTGCTATTTTCAGGTATCAGCTTAGTCAATTACTTTCAGGATTTCTCTCCTTCTGACAATAAGGTCCGTTAACTCAATGACCATATCGGCATTTACTTTCTCTGCCATCGGGACCACATACTTTTCGGTCTGATCAAGGTAATCAGAAATACTCTCATCGGTATGCGTGTCACGGTGAAGGTCTGTGAGATTGCTGATCCTGTCGGCGCACTTCAGCAACAGGGCTCGCCGTGAACCGGTGTTAAGAATCCGTTGCAGGAATAGAATCTTGGTTTCACCCTTTTGCCGGGTTACTTCCAAAACAAGTTCAACCACCTGATTACCTTCATTATCGATCCACCTGATCTCATCTACCTGGGTTTCCGGAAGATCTTCCAGAAGATCGTGAAGAAGAGAGGCTTTCAGCAGCACACTGTCGTTGAAGAACTTGTAATCAAGCAGGATCCCCAGCGTGGAAAAACAATGCCGGAACTGGTTACCTCCTACTTTCCGTTGTACCCCGATCAAAGCTGTTGCTTTCAGGATATAGGGAGCAAGTACGAGGTTTTTTAATGTCTCAAGATGGGTCATGACGGAGAAGGTATTTGCCTGACAAAAATAACGGTTTATCCCTTAGGTCATCTGTCATGACCGTAATTCTTGTTCTATTTATTTGAATGCGTCGAGTGCTTCGGTCGGTTTACCGCTGTTATCGAATGCCCCAAGCTGATATCCTTTCCAGCTGTTATAGGCCTCCGGTTCCCGGTAAAATACACCCAGGCAATATGCAGAGGAAGAAACAAATTCAGGAAAAATATAATAAATTTATCTTTCCGGATAGGACTGACTGTGCATTTGTTACCCGGCAAAATTCCTGTAATGAAGATAGAAATACTTGACAATGCAGCTGATGTGGCTCAAAAGGCAGCTTCAATAATTGCCGATGAGGCCCGCAAAGCCGTTGCTTTGCGCGGTTGTTTCATTATCGCGGTCAGTGGGGGTAAAACCCCGTGGAGAATGCTTCGGGCATTGGCAGATGAGGATGTTCCCTGGGATGGAATGCATATT
>DIAS01000177.1 GCA_002415855.1 Bacteroidales bacterium UBA5072 | reverse complement strand
ATGAACGTCACCTGGCAAAGCATCAGTGCTCTCGAGAAACCTGTCTTTACCTTTGTGTTCGGACCCAGAATGGGAAAGACATTTAAATTGAAGAACCCCGAACGCAACATTGCCTTCTGGGCAGGAGGGTTCCGGTTAAAGCTTGAAAGCGAAACAAGTGGTTCACTGGCATTGGATGAGGTATTACCTCTAGACGGTCTGCAGGATAAAGTGGATGCCGGAATGGATAAGGTTGCAGACGCACAGGTTGCCGTGGATACCTGGTGGGACGGGCTGACGCCTGTGGAACAAAAGAACCCGGTGAATGAGGCCAAATACGAAACTGCCAACCGAACCATCGAGGCCGCCGGAAACACCTTGAACAGCATAGACGGTGCGTTGAATGATGAAAACGTTGCCACCGTTCAGTATTCACTCAACAAGCGACCCAAGGACATGTGGAATTTCGTTGTCGGGTCGCAATTCCAGATTAACAAGCACTTTATGATCCGGGCAGAAGTAGGCTTTCTGAAAAGCCGGACGCAATTCATCGGAGGCCTTCAATATCGATTTGGTATATAACAATGCCTAAACCTTACTAATTTATGTTAACCATGAAGAAACTTATACTTATCATCGGACTCCTTTTCATTGGATATTCAGCCTCATCACAGGTTCTGATATCCCTGATATTCGGGGACAAGTTAAACAGTCCCAATGTGGAATTTGGGTTGGATGGCGGGGTGAATTTCGGCAAAATTGCTAACCTGGAACCCAGTAAATATCTGCCAATGTTTAACCTGGGTTTTTATTTTGACATCAGGGTAAAAGGCCCCCTGCTTTTACACACCGGGGTGCTGGTAAAATCAAACCAGGGAGCCGGCAGTCTTGATCCCTATTTGTTAAACAATCCGTCATTGGATACAGTTTTTACCGGTGGCATAATCGACAGGAAGATTAACTATTTTCACGTTCCTATTCTGCTGAAATACCGCTTTGCCACTTTCTTTCATGTTGAGGCCGGACCTATGTTGGCGCTCAGAACCAAAGGATATGACACATTCAAGAATACAGTGAAAGATGACAACGATCTTACCTACAAACTGGATGTCAAGGATAACTACAAGCGGATTGATGCAGGAATTATGGTGGGAGTCGGTGCCAAACTGTCGAAAAGGCCCAAAAGTTCGCAGACCGGAATACGGTATTATTACTCATTCGTGGATCCGCTTAAGGATAATACGGGAAAGCCGCAATACTTTTCTTCTATTTACGTGTTTTTCTCGATCCCGATTGGAGCAAATGCGCCTGAGACAAAACCGGAATAAATGTTTGCAGCGTGATAGGCGTGTCAGGCTGGGCAGCGACGATGCCAATTTAAATATTCCTGGTAACATGGTAATTTAATCTATAAATCCCTGTAAACTATGAAACCAATCCCTGACAGTGACATGCATGGCGAAAGGAAAAGTATTGACCTGACCATTAAACTGTTATTAATGGTTATTTTGCTGGCCTGGTGTGTGATGATCATACTTCCCTTTGTGATACCCATCCTCTGGGGAATTATTCTGGCCATTACCTTGTATCCTTTGTACAAAGGTTTGCTTGGATTGCTGAAGGGAAAAAAAGCCCTGTCCAGCAGCATAACTACCGGGATACTGCTTGTATTACTGATACTTCCTTTTATCTGGCTTGTTTCATCTGCAGTAGAAAGCGGCAAACAGTTTATACTTTCCCTTCGTGAAAATACACTGGTAATTCCCCCTCCGAATCCCCGGGTTGCTGAATGGCCTGTGGTAGGAGAACCTCTCTATAATGCCTGGAAGATGTTAACCACGAATATTGAAGTTGCCATTAAAACATACAGTGAGCAAATTATTCTTATCGGCGATAAATTCCTTGGCGCCATCAAGAGTGTGGCCTCCAATTTCCTGATGATGATCCTTTCCATCATTATTTCAGGAATAATGCTCGCCAGTGCTGAAAAATCGGGAAAATCAGCCGTGAGTTTTGCCACAAGGCTTGTTGGCAGGAGCGGGGAAGAATTTGTACAAATGATCGTCCTTACCATCCGGAATGTTGCCAAAGGTATACTCGGGGTTGCCTTTATTCAGTTTGCACTGGTGGGTGCCTGTCTTATCCTGGCCAAAGTCCCCTTTGCAGGCCTGTGGGCTTTGTTCGCATTTCTGTTTGCCATTGTGCAATTACCCGTAGGTATTGTAGCCATACCGGTTGTCATTTACCTGTACACCGTCAGGGATCCTGGTCCCGCAACCTTGTGGTCAGTGCTGATCATCATTTTTTCCATGAGCGACAATTTTCTCAAGCCCTGGCTGATGGGGAAAGGGGCGCCTGTACCCATGCTGGTGATATTTCTCGGTGCCATAGGCGGTATGATCATGTCAGGCTTTATCGGACTGTTTACGGGAGCCATCATCCTGTCACTCGGATATAAACTGGCAATGATCTGGCTGAAGGGAGCTGACCAGAAACTGCAGCCGGAACCTGAGGCTTAATCGGGGTTGCTCCTGAATTCCTGTTGAACGGAGGCGTCTACAAGATAACGCAGGAATGAGCTAACTTTAATAGCTGATTTGGTATCTTTACCTATCATTATTCCTAAGCTATGATTTTCATTCAACTGGCAATTCTCCTGATCTGTATTTTTATTGGTGCGCGCATGTCCGGCATAGGCCTGGGTGTGATGGGCATGATCGGGCTGCTGATCCTGCTTTTCGTATTTGACATACAACCTTCCGATCCCCCTCTTGAGGTGATGCTCATTATCATGAGTGTGGTAACGGCAGCAGCGGCGCTTCAGGCAGCCGGCGGTATGGATTACCTGGTACGTGTGGCCAGCAAAATTCTCCGGAGCCATCCCGGTCAGATAACCATATTGGGTCCGTTAGTAACTTACTGTTTTACTTTATTTGCCGGAACAGCACATATCTCTTATTCTATCCTGCCGATCATTGCAGAGGTTGCCATCAAGGCACGCATCCGTCCCGAAAGAGCGCTGAGCATGAGCGTTACAGCAGCGCACATGGGCATCACATCCAGTCCGGTCTCAGCCGCCTCGGCGGCTCTGCTCACAGTTCTGGCAGACAAGGGGATCGGGTTGGGAAACATACTCATGGTGTGCATTCCGGCAACACTCATCGGGGTGATCGTAGGCATTGCTTTTGTCTATAAAAGAGGTAAGGAACTGAACGAGGACAATGAATTCCTTGAGAAGATGAAGGATCCTGTCTTTGCCAAAAACCTCGAAAGTGAAGCACAGGAAGCCGTTGCCATGAAGCCTGGGGCAGTTAAGTCGCTGGTAATTTTCGGCCTGGCGGTTCTGGGTATTGTACTGGTGGGATCGTTCCCGGGATTGCTGCCAAGTTTCTCCGGAATTAGCGGATTTACGCCGAACTTTGCCGTAAATGCCGCCGGCCAGGTGCAAATACCCTCCATGATCATGATGATCATGCTGGCTGCAACCGGGTTGATCATTCTCTTCGCGAATACAACAGCCTCCCAGGTCACCAAAGCCAGCCTGTTTGCCAGTGCAGGACAAGCCACCATCGCCGTATTCGGAGTGATATGGATGAGCAGTTCCTTTATGGATCATAATTTTGTGGTTATCCGGGACACATTGGGTGAACTGGTGAATAAATTACCCTGGCTCTTTGCCTTGGCATTGTTTACCCTGAGCATCCTCTTATTCAGCCAGGCCGCGACTACCAAGGCACTTATGCCCCTGGGCCTGACACTTGGCTTATCACCGGCATTCCTGCTTGGGGTTTTTCCGGCAGTGAACGGTCACTTTTTCATCCCCGGTTATCCCACACTGCTTGCAGCCATTCAGTTTGACCGTACCGGTACCACGAGGATAGGCAAGTACGTGCTGAATCACAGTTTTATGCTGCCGGGTATAGTTACCACTGTGGCATCTGTCATCGCCGGACTTATATTGCAGTCAATTCTTTTATAAACTTTTTAAACCTATTTGAAATATGAAGCAGTTTTTGTTAATGCTTGCCATTGTACTATTCGGGTTTGGCGGATATTCTCAGACCCGTACAGAGAAGGACCTGCTGGGTGAAAAGCAAATTCCGGCCGATGCCTATTATGGTGTGCAAACCGCTAGGGCACTGGAGAACTTCCAGGTCAGCGGTGTCACCACCAAATTTTATCCGGATTATGTAAAGGCATTTGCCATGGTGAAGCTGGCCGCGGCCCGTGCCAATAACGAAGCAGGAGCGCGTTTAAGCAATGAAAAGCTTGCAGCAATTGAGAAAGCCTGTCTGGCCGTCATGGATGGGAAATACCATGATCAGTTCCTGGTAGACCTTTACCAGGGTGGTGCCGGAACATCAGCCAACATGAATGCCAACGAAGTGCTGGCCAATATTGCTCTTGAGCTAAGCGGTCATAAAAAAGGAGAATATCAGTATGTTGAGCCGCATGATGACCTGAATATGGGACAGTCTACCAACGACGTTTATCCCACTGCTATTAAAGTGGCATTATTGCTCCACAACGATAAGGTTATCAAAGAGGTGGAAGCCTTGTCTGCTTCATTTCACAAAAAAGGCGAAGAATTCAGGAACATTTTAAAGATGGGCCGTACCGAAGGTCAGGATGCTGTTCCCATGACCCTGGGTCAGGAATTTCATGCTTTTGGTGCACAACTGGATGCCGAAATAGAAGCCCTTAGGGAAGCTGAGGCCTACCTGTGCACGGTGAATATGGGAGCCACTGCCATTGGCACCGGGATTACCGCGACTCCGGGTTATGCCGAAAAATGTGCCGCTCACCTGGCCAGGATAACTGGTAAGCCTATTGTGCTCTCCAATGACCTGATCGCTGAAACATCGAGCATGCAGGGATATGTCATGTATTCATCTGCCCTGAAAAGCCTCTCCATTGCCCTGTCAAAAATCAGCAGCGACCTGATCTTCCTGGCTTCGGGACCAAGGACCGGGATCTTTGAGATCAACCTGCCTGCCCTGCAACCGGGATCGTCTATCATGCCCGGGAAGGTCAATCCGGTGATGGCGGAGCTGATGAACGAGATATGCTTTAAGGTAATGGGGAATGATGTTACCGTTACCCTTGCCTCGCACTCCGGCCTGCTTCAGCTGAATGCCTATGAACCTGTTGTGGCAATTGCCATCATGGAATCACAGGGCCTGCTGTACAAAGGCATGCCTCTTTTCCGGACACAGTGCATCGATGGCATCACCGCCAACGAGGATGTCCTGAAACGATACATCGAAAGAAGCGTGGGTATTGTGACGGCCCTGAATCCGGTGCTGGGATATGAAAAGACCACCGAGCTTGCAAAAGAAGCACTTGAATCCGGGAAAGGGATACTTGAGCTTATCCGCGAAAAGAAGTTACTGACGGAAGATCAGATCAAAAAGCTGCTGGATCCTGCGACCATGACAGGACAGGAAAAGTGAATAATGAATAATGAAAAATGAATAATGAAAGATGAAAAGTGAAAAGTGAAAAGTGAAAAGAACAATTAATCTCTAAAACCATAAAACATGAGGACCAGACAAAACCATAGAAGAAACCTGCTCATCAGCCTGCTTCTTTTAACAAGCGTTGTTATTTTCGGGCAGGAAAAACAATTGCCCAATGTAGTCATTCTGGCTACCGGGGGCACAATTGCCGGAGCCGGTGCAAGTGCCACAGGATCAGCCTACACTTCAGGTCAGGTTAAGATTGAGGCAATGATAGATGCCGTTCCGAATATCCGGAATTTGGCGAATTTAAGGGGTGAACAAATTGCAAACGTCGGTTCGCAGGACATGAGCGTGAAGGTATGGCTCGATCTGGCAAACCGCATCAACGCACTTTTAGCAGGAAATGATGTTGATGGTATTGTGATCACCCACGGAACCGATACGCAGGAAGAGACAGCTTTTTTCCTGAATCTCGTGGTGAAAAGCGATAAACCGGTGGTATTGACCGGTTCTATGCGACCTTCAACAGCTCTGAGTGCCGAAGGTCCCCTGAACCTTTATAATGCCGTTGCCGTTGCTGCCAGTTCGAAATCGAAAGGATATGGCGTGCTGGTTGTCATGAACGACGAGATCCATTCCGCACATGGTGTCAAGAAGATGATTACCACACCAGTTCAAACATTCCAGTCTCCCGAGGAAGGAATGTTGGGAAGCGTCATATTTGGAGATGTGGAGTTTTTTCACAGGACATACGGCCTTAATACGGTTAACAGTGAATTCTCTGTTGACGGCGTGAAGGAGTTACCGCGCGTGGACATTGTTTATGCCTGTGCCGATGCATCACCGGATTTAATTGATCTGATGGTGAAAGCCGGGGCAAAAGGAATTGTAATTGCCGGTGTTGGCGATGGAAACATGAACGCAGGAACATTGGAAGCAGCCAAAAGAGCAACAAAAATGGGAATTGCTGTTGTCAGGGCTTCACGTGTACCTACCGGTACGGTCTTGCTCAAAGGTGAGATCAATGATGAAGAATACGGAACCGTCTCCTCTATGGAACATAATCCGCAAAAGGCCAGGGTGATTTTAATGCTGGCTTTGTTGAAGAACAGGAGCAGGGAGGAATTGCAAAAACTGTTTATCGAATATTAGCAGACCTGTTGTACAAATATTGCGTAAAGCTTGCGATAAGGATCTTTGCTGACCCTGCCGCCTGCCGGGTATCTTTTCAACCTGGCAAGGAGGCAGGGTTTTCAGTTTCTTTTTCTGAAATCCCTGATCTCAGGTTGTTTCGTTATTTTATTGTAACTTAGGGATTGCCCTGGATTTATCGACTGTCCTTGAGATACCTGCAGTATGACAGCGCATCATTACAGACTAAGGGAAATTTTGGTTAAAGACGGATCTGCAGATCGATATCGGCTTTGGCAAGGAGAGCCGGGGATTCTTTTTTAATTTTAATCGCTTTTTACAATCCAATCTGAAGAATTATGGCCGTAAAAATGAAGAAAAGCCTTTCTGATTCAATTATCAGCGACGGCAGTGCGCTTTCAGAAGTTCTGGAAAACTGGTACGAACAGCACCTGATGTCGGAAAACCTAACAGACAATGAAAGGGCACAGGCCCGCGAACGCTATGAAGCATTCGCCAGCACGGTAAGAGACATACTGGCCCCGCAATGGGTAAAAACTGAGGAGACTTACCGGCTTGAAAATCCTAAACGGGTATATTACCTTTCCATGGAATTTCTTATCGGCCGTTCCCTGGCCAACAACCTCACAAACCTGTTGCTGGAACCTCAGGCCATGAAACTGGTAAAACAGAAGAGCATTAACTGGATCGAGTTGCTGGAACAGGAACCTGACCCCGGGCTCGGTAACGGAGGACTGGGACGGCTTGCTGCCTGCTTTCTGGATTCCATGGCCACACTTGCAATTCCTGCCATGGGCTACGGTCTGAGATATGAATATGGCATTTTTGAGCAATCAATCCAGGATGGCTGGCAGCATGAAAGACCTGCCAACTGGCTTCGTTATCCTGATCCGTGGGAAATTGCACAGCCCGAGGAATCGGTTGAGGTAAGGCTGAACTGCTCTTTTGAAATTCATGATGAAACTTTGCGCGCCATACCAGGCCGTCCGTCCATCGCCATTGGTATACCCTATGACCGGCCTGTGGTTGGCTACGGAGGAAAAACAATCAATACACTGCGCCTTTGGACGGCCGCAGCTCCAAACTACTTCGACTTCTGGGGATTCAGCAGCGGTGACTTCGTAGGTGCCATAGCTGCCACGCTGGCAGCAGAGTCGCTTACCCGCGTGCTATACCCCGACGACTCAACAAGCATGGGTCAGGCCCTGCGATTTGTTCAGGAGCATTTTCTCGTTTGCTGTTCCCTGGCCGATATCGTACGACGGTTCAGAAAATCCAACACCGATTGGGAGGAATTGCCATCAAAGGCAGCCATACAGCTCAATGACACGCATCCTGCCATGTCAGTCCTGGAGTTGATGCGTATTCTGCTTGATGAGGCAAACCTGGGATGGGACAAAGCCTGGGACATCACCCGGCAGACGCTGGCTTATACCAATCATACACTGTTGCCCGAGGCTCTGGAGAAATGGCCACTGGATTGGTTTGAGAAAATAATGCCCCGGCAACTGGAAATTGCCTATGAAATTAACCGGCGGCTTCTTGAAAACGTGCGTGAGCGCTACCCGGGAGACAATCATCGTGTGGAATGCATCAGCCTTTTCGAAGATTACGCCGGCAAAAAAATGCGTATGGCCAACCTGGCGATTGTAGGTTCACACAGCACCAACGGGGTGGCTGCCATCCACTCCGGCCTGTTACGCACTGTAACGGTAAAGGAACTCGCTGAACTATACCCTGAGCGCTTTAACAACAAGACCAACGGTGTTACCCCAAGGAGATGGCTGCTGCTTGCAAATCCCCCTCTGGCAAGCATAATTACTGACGCTATTGGTGACAAATGGATAACCGATCTCGGCAGGCTGAAGGAGTTGAAACCGCTGGCTGGCGATACGGGCTTCCGGGATGCCTTTCTCAAAGCAAAACGTACGGCGAAACAGAATTTTGCCACATGGCTCCGGTCAGCCCAGGGTCAGTTTGTGGATCCCGACAGCATTTTTGATTGCCAGGTGAAGCGTATACACGAATATAAAAGACAACTGCTGAATGCCCTGCGAATTGTCATACAATACAACCGGATACGGGAGAATCCGGGACTGCGCATGCACCCTAGAACATTCTTCTTTGCCGGCAAGGCTGCACCGGCTTATCATCTGGCAAAACTCGTGATCAAGTTCATCAATAACCTGGCAGAAACCATTGAGGAAGATCCCCGGGTCAGCCACCTGCTCAAAGTAGTCTTTTTGCCCGAATACAGTGCTACATTGGCCGAACGCCTTATCCCTGCAAGCGATGCCTCCAACCAGATTTCCACTGCGGGCTATGAAGCCAGCGGCACCAGCAATATGAAATTCATGATGAACGGGGCACTTACAGTGGGAACGTACGATGGTGCCAATATCGAAATGGTCGAGGAAGCAGGAGAAGACAATTTCTTTATGTTCGGTCTGAAAGCCGGTCAGGTTGCCGAAAATCGTGCCTGGTACAGCCCTTTCTGGCATTATGAAAATGATCCGGATACCCGTTCTGCACTCGACCTCATCTTCTCGGATCATTTCAGCCGCAATGAGCCGGGTCTTTTTGAACCTTTCCGCGAAGTACTGCTTAAACACGATCATTACATGCACCTGGCCGATCTTGCATCCTTTTGTGAGGCCCACGAACGGCTGGGCAGAACATATGTCAACCAGGATGCCTGGGCCCGTATGGCAATAATGAATATTGCCGCTTCGGGAAAATTCTCCAGCGACCGTACCATTCAAGAATATGCATCGGATATCTGGAATGTTAAACCTTGTCCTGTTCAATAATGGACGGGTGGTTCGAATGCTTCCTGCGGCGCCGCTTCCCAGGCATAACTACCAGGTTTGCCGGTATCTTTGATGTATTGAATCTGACAAGGAATTAACTGCCTAATACCTGCCGCCAATGGCATCTGTAAATGACAATACCGGAATTGATCGGGGCTGCAGCTTTCCCCTGGGTCCGACCATTGAGCGTGGCGGGGTGAATTTCAGCCTTTTCTCGAGGAACTGCCATGGTGTTGAACTGATGTTGTTTAATGCGGTTGACGATGTCCGGCCTGAAAGGATCATCCGCCTGGATCCGTTTAAAAACCATACTTACCAGTACTGGCATATATTTGTCCCCGGTCTGCAGGCAGGTCAGTTATATGGATACAGGGTTACCGGGCCTGTTGAGCCCCACAAAGGTCACCGGTTTGATCGGGAAAAAGTCCTGCTTGATCCGTATGCAAAAGCAGTGGCTGTTCCCGGAGCTTATAACCGCGATGCACTGAAGAAGCCCGGGCCGTCTCATGCTCCCGCCATGAAAAGTGTTGTGGCCGATCTTGCGTTGTACCCATGGGAAGGCGATGTGCATCCCGGAAAGCCATTCGCAAAAACTGTCATTTACGAAATGCATCCGGCAGGATTCACCAGGAATCCAAATTCCGGCTTAACGGCTGAAATGCGGGGAACCTTCGTGGGTTTGACCCAAAAAATACCTTACCTTATTGAGCTGGGGATCACTGCCGTTGAACTGTTGCCGGTATTCCAGTTCGATCACCAGGATTGTCCGCCCGGCCTCGTAAATTACTGGGGTTACTGTCCGGTTTCCTTTTTTGCCCCGCACCAGGGATATGGTTCAGGCCATCATCCCCTGGCTGTATTGGACGAATTCCGGGATATGGTAAAAGCCCTTCATCGGGCAGGAATTGAAGTGATCCTGGATGTGGTTTTCAACCATACTGCTGAAGGGGATGAAACCGGTCCTGCATTTAGCTTCAGGGGAATTGACAACAGCATTTACTATCTCCTTGAAAAGGACAAGTCGAAATATTCCAATTTCACGGGAACAGGAAATACACTGAATGCAAACCACCCGATCGTAAGGCGAATGATCATTGACAGCCTTCATTTCTGGGTTGAGGAAATGCATGTGGATGGTTTCCGGTTTGACCTGGCATCGATCCTTGCCAGGGATGAAATGGGGAAACCTTTAGAGAATCCACCGGTTTTGTGGGACATAGAATCCGATCCGGTCCTTGCCGGAACCAAGCTTATCGCTGAAGCATGGGATGCTGCAGGATTGTACCAGGTAGGAAGTTTTATCGGCGACAGCTGGAAAGAATGGAACGGACGGTTCAGGGATGATATCCGAAGGTTCCTGAAAGGGGAGCAGGAGACTGTTTCGCGACTGGCCACGCGCCTCCTGGGCAGTCCCGATTTATACGAACGGGAACTCCGGGAACCGGAGCAGAGCATTAATTTTGTTACCTGTCATGATGGCTTTACGCTGAATGACCTGGTATCATATGACCAAAAGTACAATGAGGCCAATGGAGAAGACAACCGCGACGGAAGCAATGACAACCTGAGCTGGAACTGCGGAGCTGAGGGACCTACAACTGATCAGGCAGTCATGCTTCTCCGGAACCGTCAGGTCAGGAACTTTTTCACCCTTACCCTGCTGTCTCTTGGAGCCCCCATGTTGTCGATGGGTGATGAGGTACGCAGGACCCAGGGCGGTAACAACAATTGTTACTGCCATGACAGTGAACTTTCGTGGTTTGACTGGAGCCTGCATGATAAGCATGCGGACCTCTACAGATTCGTAAAACTGCTTATTGCAGGACGGCTGCAACGTGATTCAGCCCGAGAGGAATACAGCATGAGCCTTCAAAAGCTGCTTGAACAACCACACATCACCTGGCATGGTACCCGGCTGAACCAGCCCGACTGGTCAGCTCATTCACACAGCATCGCACTTTCGTTTCATTCGCTGAGCGGCAGAATGGCCATGCACATCATGGTCAACGGTTACCGTGAATCACTGGATTTTGAGATCCCCGCATCATACGGGGAAATTTCCTATGCCTGGAAACGATGGATCGATACAGCTTTGGCTTCACCGGATGACATAACACTTTGGCAGGAAAATCCTGAAATAAATGGCAGATCATACAGGGTGCAGGATCACACCATTGCGGTGCTGGTATCAGAACTACCGGCTTCCCATCCGTTTAACTCCAGCGCGATCTGATAAAGACCATGGCCTCCTGAACATCCATTTCACGTGTGCCCGAGGCGGTGCGCACATAAAACCGGGCCTGTCCCTCATCCCTGACATAAACCGGAACAGGAGAGGGCAGTACAATCAGCCGGCATACCTCTTTCCCTTCATGCACATGAAAGAGTATACGCACCAGTTTGCAGGCCGGTGTGCCCATCTTTTCAGCGATCACCGTCATGATCAGTTGCGTATACCCGTCACTGTCCTTACGGTTCAGGGTTTGGTAGTCCTTTTCAAGCCCCAGGATATTCCCGTCATCTGCCACACCAATCAGCAGAGAACCGCCCCGGGTATTCATGAAACCAGCCAGTGTTTTGGCAATAACGCTCTCAAGCGTTTTGTTTACCTTCTGCTGCCGGTAATCATAGCGAAAGGAGGATTTGAACTCAAGATTCTCATCCTCCCCTTGCCTGATCAGCGCATGGAGGTTCTTTTCAAGCTCATTTCTCAACTGAAAAATCAGGAAGTTCCGTCTTCTATAGGCCAGTAATGAAATCAGGGAAACTCCCCCCATTAAACCGCCGAAGATCAGATAGAAAAAGAACTTGACGGGAGTCTGCAGGGTAATAGCCCTGATGAACTGGTCAAAAACAAACTGCCACACTGTAACATCCGTGGAATAACGGTATTCATAGTATGACGTCAATTCATTTACCGGCAGGAAAACAAAGATACCGAACAGCAGCCCGGCCAAAATGATCACCGAATACCTGACCGAATCCTTCATTTACTGCATGCAACTGTACACGATGATCTACCTGCCACCCAGGCTAAATACCACGCCACCGCCCAGGGTCCACTGGTAGAAGGTTGAATAACTCGCTACTCCTGCACCTGCACCACCCGTGCCAAAGTACAAACCGCCTCCTACTGCTTGTACCGCTGAAAGCAGACCGCCTTGTAATTTGATGGCTATTTTTTCAGATGCCCAGATATTTAAACCGGCCTTAATGCCCCAGGTGAATTTGGTTGCGCTTCCTGAATTCCCGGTCTCGGGATTGTCGATGTTAAAAATACACATGCCCAGTTGAACACCGAAATAAGGCTCTAATTTAGGGTTCATTACAAGATAACGATTGCCGCCAAGCATCAGATAGTTGGAGGCAACATCAAACTCAGCGTGCTGAATGCCGTCCATGTAATATTCCATCGGGGCTTTTGAATCGAGGCGAAGGTATGAGAATTCAAGACCATAGGCCTCATGCAGCATATATTCCAGCCCGCCGCCGTATTCAAATCCACCTTCTATGGTACCTTCAAAATACTCGGTGGAGGAGTAATAAGAATCCACTTTGTCGTCGAATGCATAACTTGTATACACATGAAGACGAATGGTACGTGCACGCTGAGGGACAGTCTGCCGGGGCGCAATCTGCTGCGTTTCCTGAGCAAAAACATAACTCGCTGTTAAGAAGAGGACGAGGGTAAGTAGTTTTTTCATACGGGTATATTTAAAAATTTTAAAATGATACATCATGCGCCTGTCAGAAATCACAGCGGATGTCGTTCGATTGCTTGTAATCACAAATATAATGAGAAAATATATCGGAAACACAGGGTTCCATGCGTAAAAAAATGTAAATTAGCTAAAAACCAATATGCAAGATTATGAAAACCCTACTTACAATGCTGCTCGTTCTGCTGGTCTCGTTCCAGGTTACCGGCCAAAAAAAGTCCAAGGTGGATCCAAAGGATGCACAAATAGATTCTCTCACGCGTTACTCAAACAGCCTCACGGTGCAACTGGATTCGGTTTCCAAGGAACTGGTCAAATATGTCGGTGTATATAACGTTGTCAAGGAGAAGGTGATCCATTATAATTTTGATCCTACCAGGATGTCCTACCTGATCGATTCGCTAAAGGCCTCCAGGGATGCAGAATTTGCAAAACTGACCAATGACAGTTTGCATGTTGTGGCAACTGACAGCATACCAATACTAAAAAATGAAATCAGGATCTTGCAGGCTGCACTGGAAGGCGAGAAGATCGCAGGTACAGAAAAACTAGCCGCCTTAAGCACCGAGGAAATTGAAAAGGCTAAAGCCATCAGCAATCTAAAGCAACTGAAGGAGCTCTTTGATAACAAAATAATTTCAGAAGCGGAATTTATTGCCCTGAAGAAGAAATACCTCGATAAGCTATAACCTGGTCACTCCTGATGTGACCTCCTGGCCTGCATGAAGCTATTGGGTGGGGTTAATCGCTTCATGTTAAAAACATATATTGAATTGTAAATTCAATTATATTTGGGTAATTCTAAACGGCAGAAAGCATACATTTGTGGACGAATTAATCTCTCGTTGCTTTGACAAGATCTGAATCATCACAAATATGGATCGAGGCCGGTTACAGGTTGTTTGCTTATGAAGGACCTGAAGGTGTTCAGGTTGAAAAGCTGGCCCGGCTGGTTAACAGGAATAAGTCAGGATTTTATCATCATTTCGGTGACCGCGATTTATTCTTTTCCGAGCTCATTGTTTACCATTATGGTGTTATTGAGCAATTCTGCTATGAAATTTCGCAGTTAAGGCATTTCGATCCGGATTACCTCCATCTGCTGATCGGGTATAAAACCTCGGCTTTTATACAGATGCAATTACGCAGGAACATGAAAATTCCCTTATTCAAAGAAACCTTTCACAAGGTCAGAAAAAGAACGGAAAGGGAGTTAATGCCCTTGTGGGCTGCTTATGTAAAATTGCCCGTTAATCTTCCCCTGGCGCAGGAATTGTGGAATATCTTACGGGATGTTTTCTTTACGCGGTTAACCGGTGAGGACCTGGACTTTGATTCCTTGCACGCAATGGTGCATGAGTTTTCGCAAATTGTAGAAAAACTGAAACACATGGCCGGCAAAGCGGTCGTATTTCCGGTATCGCCCAATGGAGGCTGACATTCTGAGGGGGAGTTCTAAAAAGTATATCCCAGGGAGGTAATGATCCCCCAGTCATTTTTCGACGAATGGCTGGCGGAGGGGTTTTTGTCGAGATTCCAAAAAACCATGAGCCTGAGAAAGACATCTTTCAGCAGAAGTCAGTCATAATAAGTCAGTGTTTATAACTTTCTTCCAGATACTCACAGACTCGGACTAAGGTGTGAATTACCTAGTAAACGAGGGACAGAAAAAAAATAGAAATATTGAATTAGAATAGTTAAATTTGTTTAACCACTTTAACATGGAATCCGCCTCTGGTAAGGAAAAAATGAAACCAATGAAAACCAGTTCAATTGTTTTTTTGTTTCTGCTATTTCTATATGAGTTCCCGATATACGGCCAGCTGAAACTTGGCGGTTCGCAGTCTGAGATCAATTTCAGGGAAGGTCCAGGTGTGAATTCAAAGGTTTTATCTACAGTCAGCAATTCAAATCTTCTCGTTATTCTTCCCGGCGAACCTAAAAACGGCTATGTTGAGGTTTTCGACATTGAGTCGAGTTCATTTGGATTTGTTTACGAGCCTTTAGTTAAGGTAACTGATACACTCCATTTTCAAAAACAGCATTTTTTCGAAAAATCGGGTGAAAATGACACTGAAGATGTTGAAATTGAGCTGATCAACCGAACGGATCATTCTCTGTTTGTATGGATCAATAAGAACGTATACAACCTGGCTCCTCATGAAAAGAAGGAGTTGATTTTCAGCGATGAGGATGTTATCTATTTTTCTTCCGCTCCTGGTTTGTATCCTGTCTTTGGCAGGGAGATCCTTAAAAAAGGGACTTCCTATAAACTGGATTTTTCACTTTAAAAGCATGGAATGCCCTTTTTAAATTAACTGTTTCTGACTGTGCCCCTGATAAAGAAATTATTACTGATCTTAATAGTCCTGTTAAATCTTAACGGGCATGCCCAGGAAAGAGATACCCTGAAGCTTACTATAACAAGGGTGGATCGGCAAATAAAGACGGACACCGTGTATGTGTTTTCAACCCGTGTGGATACCATTGCCTTGCAACCCATCAAGGCTGACACGAGTAAAGTGGCCAGGGATATCAATCCGCTGGACATGGAAGAATCAAAGTACAAGATCAAGTTTATGGGAAGCTTAAGGACAAATGCCTATTACGATTTTACAGGGATGCCCAGCACTGAGGGATTTATGCCTTACGATATACCGGTTGGCGAAGAATCAATTGATGGCTTGTCAAGTGTATATGCCGGTGCCCGGCAATCGCGGATAGGTATTGAAGGAAACGCAAATACCCGGGTTGGAAAGATAAAAACCTATATCGAAGTTGATTTTGCGAGCAGGAGTGAGTCCTTGTTGCGTTTACGGCATGCCTATGCAGAATGGAATTTTTTTAAGATCGGATACAGCTGGAGTACTTTCATGGATAATGCCTCGCTGCCTACCACCGTGGATTTTGAGGGACCAAACAGCAGCCTCAATAAGCGGCATGGGATCATCAGGTATGAAAGGAAGTTCGGGGAAAGCAGCGTTGCGGGCATATCGCTGGAATCACCCCAGACGGATTATTCCAATCCAGCCGATACACTCATCCAGGACAAAAATAAACAAAGCAACTTTGATATTGCCGCACGATATAAATTCTTTAACAAACTCGGCCATGTTCAGATTGCAGGTATATTCCGGAGAATACAATATCTGAATCAGACAAAAATGGATGTGATGTACGGATGGGGAATTCTTCTCAGTACGAATCTGCACTTCAACGAGAAAAACATACTGTCTGGCCAATTCTCCATAGGCCAGGGTATTGCGAATTACTACGTGGGATTCGTGGACAGGCAGCTGGATGCAGTATACGATCCCGTTTTAATGAAGATGTCTCTCAAGGCCATTCAGGGAGGATTCTTGAGCTATACTTACATATTGAGTCCTTCCTGGAGATTTTCACTGACAGGCGGGACGTCCTATATTAAAGGCAAGGATTTTGAAACGGACGATACCTTCAGATCAAGCCAGTATTTTGCAGCGAACACTTTTTATAATCCCATTGAAACGATCAGGCTTGGTTTTGAAGTTACAACAGGTTCAAGAACCAACCTGGATTTGCAGAAAGGCAATTCGACCAGGATCTCCTTTCTGGCAAGCTTCGATTTCTGACAGGCCCCTGTTCTTGCGGCAGATTGGGAACCTTACCCTGGCGCATGTTTGACGGAAAATGAATTCCTGTTTTACTTCATATGGGCTTTTTCCCAGGCCCTGACATCGGTTCTGGCTTTATCAAAGAGCCTTTCATAATTCGTTTTCAGGATCTTCTCCCGGGCTTCAGGGGTAAGCAGGTTCCACAGGGGTTCATAGATATGATAAATCTGTATATGCTTTTCCTGGCTGGCGGGGGCCACATTATCCGTTCCGAAAAGGAAGTGGTCGGGATATTTATTGATGAGGTTCGCTGAGTTGGATATTGTGGTTTCGTTCGTCAAAATATACTTGGCCACTTCATCCCAAGAAATATCAAAATAAAGATTTTGATAATCAGGATCCGATAAAAGCTGGCCAAGAAGCACAGCCATATCCTTCAGCGGAGCAACAACCCTTCCCATGCCTGCATGAGCCCATATTATGGTGGTATTTGGATGACGTCTTACAAGATCCTTCATCCCGTCGAGGTAATTCGGCTTCCCTGGCTTTGGAAAAGGATTGTCGATATCGTTATGAATCAGGGCCACCAGTCCCGCCTCGGCACAGAAATCCAGAATGCTGTCGACGGCAGGATCGTAAAAACTGGCCACATCCCCTTCAATTTTGGAAGATACAAACTCCTTGT
>DIAS01000024.1 GCA_002415855.1 Bacteroidales bacterium UBA5072 | reverse complement strand
TACCAGTGGCCGCATTCATATTCGTTGAATGGATTTCTCAGTCTCCCGTCATACCTGTCGCGGGCGGTCCTGACAATTTCCAGACCTTTTTCAACCTCGCCCATCATCATCAGATGGCACGCTGCCTGGTATTCGAAACCAGTCCATACTTCATCACAATAGACAAAAGGAAGGGATAACTTCCCTCCTTTCGGCCAGGTGCAGAGAAGCAGGCCACCTTCATTTCCAAGAGCGTATGAAGGCCTTTGCGGATTGGAATGATCTGTAAGATTTTTTCTGAAATTATATTTAAAAACCGAGTTCAGATGGCTTGTAACTTTAGAGGAATCAACAACATTCTTCAGGCCACAGACCTCCCCTATCCAGCTGCCCAGTATACCATCGGACAAACATCCTGTTCCGTACTGATATTTTGGTCCTTCAGCCTGCAGTAGTTTAATGGCGTCTTCTGAATATTCCGACGACCAGGTTCCTTTTGAAGCTGTAACCGGATCAGGGGCATTCAATCCTGTCCACTTAATTTTCTGGTAAAAGTACTCCCCGTTAAAAAGCTCATTTTCAATTGCCTGCCTGCCTTTAAAATATAAAGCTTCATATTTCTGAACATCCTGTCCCAGATAACTCCCCATTTCGGAGATGGCTTTCAGTGCTCCCAGGTAAAAGCTTGTGCACATACCATCCGGTCCCCAGAATTCAATATCATATGTGTTATGATGCGGCTCTTCGAGTGTCCCTGTTGAACGTGGATCCCAGGTTCTTATCGAATAATCCATGCTCTCAACAACCTTCGGGTATATCTTCTTAAGCCATTCCGTATCGCCGCTTATATGCCAGTCGCGGTAAATTTTCATTATGCCGCCAAGCTGACCATCGGCAGCAGCATAAAATGTATTGGCAACCGGCCTTACAGGAAGAGCAGCCCTGAAAGTCTGGTGCCCTTCCTTATCCTGATTCGGGCCGAATTCCGTTTCCCTTAGGGTTCGTTCAAGTTTAGGAAACAGATGGGGAATTGCCTGAGCATAATTCCATACGTGCTCGCAAGATCCGGCACAACACCCCGAATTATCACCACATCCTTCCCAGCTCCACAATCTTCCGTCAGGCTGACGCAGACAGGTGGGAGACTTGATAATGGTAAGATTTGCCGCTATTGCTTCCAGAACTTCCGGTGGAAGAGACGAATCGTAAAAGGATTTGCTGAATAATTCACTCTTGCTGTATAGATCTTTATAGTTTGTTTTCCAGTAGTTTACAACTTCATTTATGCCTGCAAATTTACCGGAATACCATGGTTTGTAATACGGATCGCGACATGAGCAGGCAGGATCTTTGCACTCATCTTCACCCGGCTCTTCCGAATCCTGGCCATATTTCATGTTTGTATCAGGAACATACCAGGCCATCATTAAACGAATGGTCTTTGTTTCACCCGGACCGACTGTAAAAGGCAAGTAGAGTGAAGCTCCGGGTGCTTCAATATCCACAGGGGATGAGTTTCTGGTCTCACCTTTTAGAATAGTATTCCACGTAATTGTGAGAGGATCCCACCATCCACCCCTGAACCAGCAATGATCTACCACCGTTCCGGGTTCAGCCGTGAAAATAGCAAAATCACCCTTTTTTTCAGGATTTTCTTTAGTGCCATCCTCAGAAAGAACAAATCCACCCGAAATCGGTTTGATGGTTGCTTTGCCACCAGGCTGACGCATGAAATTCCGGGAGTTATATGAGAATATCGCTTCAACTTCAGAATTTGTGGCATTCTTAAATGAATACTCCAGAGCTCCGGCAGGCAGGCTTGAATTGTCGGCATCCGTTGGAATGAAGGGGCTCCATCCTGTAATTGTGATATCAAGAGGAATATCATCATCGTTCAGTTCGATGGTTGCGAAAGGGAATCGCGCAAGAAAACTGCAGTTTTCAAAACGTGGAAGCCCGTAACTCGCTCCTGATGAACCGTTACCTGAATTAGGCTGGCCAAAGTGTTTCCATCCCGGAACTTGTCCTTCGATTACTTTTGTTCCATTTTCAATACCCTTAACATGTATTGCGGCAAACATGCATGGTTCATTGTAAATATCCGGATGGTTCCTGACTGACATATGAGATACAGCTCCTGTACCTTCAATGCAGAACATTCCTGCTCCTATTCCTCCGACAGGGAAAGCTATCCTGTTGAGGTATTCTCCTGAATATGAACCATTGTATGAATGTCTGTCCTTTACTAAGACCTGGTCCTTCTGTGAACACGAAATTAAAGCCAGGATAAAAGCAATACCAATCAGATAAAAAGATGGAATAATTCTTCTCATTGTATGTTTTGTTTTAGAAATCTCAATTCCGTTAACCTTAAAGCTCGCTAAGAAGGCGCAAAGTATGCCAAGAAATCTATGTTAAGATTCACTTTGCGGCCTTTGCTTAAATCCTCTGCGTTCTTTGCGGTTAAAATGAACTAGCTATCCAGAATAAGTTTCAATCTGTCGCACAGATCCTTCAGTCCTTCCGGTGTATCACCTCCCGGCATTTCAATACTTGTCCATCCCTGATAGCCTATGTCATCAAGCGCTTTCATAACTGCAGCCCAGTTAACATCGCCTTCGCGGAGTTTCACCCTGAATCCTGCACCTTTTCCTTCGGTATCGGCAATCTTCCGGCTATATTCTTTAATATGTACTTTAGCGATCCTTTTCCCAAGGATCTTTATCCATTGTTCAGGCCAGCCATAGGCAAGAATATTGCCGCAATCGAAATAGGCAGCTACGAAATTGCTCTGGAACTGGTCAATATATCTGGCCGCTTCCAG
>DIAS01000136.1:51483-123106 GCA_002415855.1 Bacteroidales bacterium UBA5072 | reverse complement strand
CTGCCACACAGTCGTTGATCACCGGCTTTCCATCTTCGAAAGTAACTGTCACTAAGTCGTTCCTAGTGCAGTTGCCATTGGTTTCTGTCCAGCGGAAGACATAGGTTCCGTAAAGATCAACCGCAACAGTTGAAGTCGGAATGCTTGCATCGCCAAATGTCGGTGTATTATCGGGACCACTTACATAAGTCCATAAGCGCGTGGAACCGTTATGATCGCTCCCCACCTGGTAGCTGTGGGCAGTGCCTGCCAGGGTGTAGCTATGGGCATCGCATGCAGCCTGTGCATCTGCTCCCGCACTCAGGCCAACAGGATTTTCGTTATAATCGATTGTCACTTCATCCTGCGTGGAACAGCTCCCATTTACGATCGTCCACCTGAATACATAGCTGCCATAAAGATCCACGGTGGCTGATGCCCCGGGAGTATTTGCATTTGGCGTAAAAGACACGTTCCCCGGCCCGCTCACCTTTGTCCATGTTCCTGTACCTGCCGTGGGTGTGTTACCCGTCAGCGTTGTTGCCAGTGTACCGCATTTTTCCTGATCAATACCTGCACTGGCTGAGGTTATATTGGTGACTGTTACGGTATAATTCGGTGAGGTGTGGCTTGCAGCTCCTTCCTGTACCCTTAAGGATATAGTACCGTTCCCTGACCAGCGAACATCTACAGTATTGGAATTAACACTTCCACCAACAACAGTACCTGAGGCAGAAATATTCCATGTATAGATTTTCCCGGCGTAGAGGGGAACTGAATAAGTATATACGGCATTCTGACATACATTGGTAAAACTGTAAACAGAGTGAGGGGATTGTGCCGAAGGAGGTTGAAAGAAAGTTGAGGGACTATTCTGGTTGTTATATTCTGTTCTAATCCAACTGGTACTTAAGGATTTGTTTAAAACACGAATTTCATCAAGGGTTCCATCAAAAAAATTATCCGGGCTTCCGTTATAATCTCCTGCTCCTAAGGCAAGGGGAACATTATTCTGATCAAAATTCCCAGTAACTGCGGCACTGCTACCTGCTGCCACACCATTTACAAAAAGGGAACGTGTTGTTCCAGTGTATCTGGCAACAACATAATACCATGATGGTCCGGCCGATAATACAGTAGTTCCGGTAAATACTCTTTGAACACCGCCTTGCGTAAATTCAAGTCTTGTACGTTGGGTATCATCAAACAACAGACCATAAATGGTATAGGGATTGCTGTTGCTGGTATGGGATTTGGCAACAATTCGTGACCAGCTGGTTATGGCATCAGCCTGTATCCATGCTGAAAGTGTAAGTTCTGAACTCAGATCCAGTGTTGCAGCATCAGGCACTCTGATGTAGTCTCCGGAGCCATCCAGAACCTGTGCACCGCCAATGTGTCCATTTGCAGTAGGGGTGGTATTGCCCAATGCTGTTCCATCATTTCCGTTGGCTGTAGCATCGTTAGTATTTCCCAGGTGCCAGACTCCGGCATAATCACTGCTCCAAACAGCAGTAGTGGAAGGATCACTGCTGATATAAGGATTACCATATAGAATGGTTCCACTGTTGGTTAATGACGAATTAAGTGTTGGGGTGAGTACCCAGGCATTATAGACCCCATTTACCGGATCGTAGCTGTCAATCTGGTGAAGCAGTTTATGTCCTGCCCCGTCAGTAATGACAATGTCCCAACCATTCGCATTTTGGACCCTGCCGGCAGGGGCCAGTTTCAGGTCATTATCCGTAATACTGATCAGTACGGGGAAATTGTTGTGCGGACCTCCGACTATCTTGGAATTATCAACAGTGAGGGTTTTCTCATAGGCATACCCAAAGGAGGAAAAGAGCGTCTGTGCATGCAGGATATCCTGGCTAATAAACAACAGCAACAACACATGAACAGCAAAGGCTCCCATGCCTTTGCATAACCTTTGCGAGTTATGTCGGAATAAGGTATTCATGTATGTGCCCAAAGGGATAGCACCTCAATACTGACTATCTGTCAGTTGTTTGTTCTGCTTGGAAATCCCTTTTGTTAAACGTGCTTAAGTTCAGTAATATAAAGATTCATGATTCACGACTGTCTATGTTTTTATCAACAGTCATGAGCAACTGAATCCTTTGTTTTTACGATTCAGCGCAGAAAAAGTTATAGAATATCAGAGGATTAATGACGGAAAGAATAGATTCTGATTCTAATGGAAGATTCTATGAAATCTGCAGGGTTTTGATACTTTGCGGGGAATCTTCTCATTGCATCAGCGTTTTAATGTATGATGTAATAGTCGCTGTTTACACTTCAATAATCATAGCTCCTCTCAGCTCATCTGCCTTGTTTTTATCCACAAGCTTTTCTACCAGGGTCAGTGAAAACCTCATGGCTAAACCAGGACCTTTCCCGGTTATGATATTACCGTCAACCTCAACATCTTTTCCTGTGCAGGTTGCCCCGGTAAGTTGGGATTCGACCCCCGGGTAACAGGTAGCTTTCTTCCCTTTCAATATACCTGTGCTTCCCAGTACAAGCGGAGCAGCACAAATGGCAGCAATCAACTTGTGTTGCTGGTAAAAGATGGTAATTTGTTTTTTAAGTCCCTCATGCCGGTTCAGGTTGTTGGAACCCGGCTGTCCCCCGGGCAATAAAATCAGGTCGGCATGTTCGTAATCCGACTCTACAAATAACTTATCGGCCAGCATGGTCACTCCATGCGCACCAATAACCTCGTGTTTTCCGGTGACCGATACAGTTACCACTTCACAGCCGGCACGGCGCAATACATCGACCGGAGTGATGGCTTCAATTTCCTCAAAGCCGTCGGCGAGATGAATCAGTACTTTTTTCATGGCATTTCATTTTAGTAAATTTACAAAATGCCTGCAGTGAATAACGGGTTTTCTCCTTTAAAATTTTCATCAAAGGTTGCATTTGCCTTACCAGACCTCTGGGCTAAATGCATTTAATTCCTTGTCCAAAACCCTCGCCTTTCCGTTAGTAACCTGATCAAGCAATAGCCAGAATGCCTTCTGATGGTGCTTGTGTACGGTGTGGCATAATTCATGCAGTATGATGTACTCGCACAGGTGCCGGGGTAAACGCATCAGGTGAATATTCAGGTTAATTTGATTGTTCCTGGTACAGCTGCCCCAACGTGTTCTGTTATTCCTGACCGTAAGTTTTCTGTAGGTGAAGCAATGTATTGATGCAAGACGATGAATCTCTTCCGGCAGATATTTACCTGCTTCCATTCGCCAAGCCTCCAGAACAGCCTTGCGAATAACTTTTTGTATCCTGGGATCACGGACATCTGCTTGTTCCGGAAAAAATACACTAATTCTTCCGTTTTTGATAATTGTTTTAATCGTAGGCCTTTCATGCCGGCACAGGATCAATGTGTGATCTTTTGTTTGAAAAACAGTATTTTCTTCAAAAACCGTAAGACCATTTCTGTATCGTGCAAATCTGGCCTGACTATTTTTTATCCATTGCTGTTTTTCCCTTACAAAGTTGCCTGCCGTTTCAAATGACACAAAGTATGGCACGGAAACCTCAACCTCCCTGAAGGGTTTGATTGTAATCTTCAGGTTGCGTACAGTAGGTTTCCGGATAAAATTTACCTTGCCGATTTCTATATAATCAATAACTTTAACCGTCTTTTCTTTGACCACAGTATTTTTTTGCAAAAAGTACGTTCTTTTTACAAATTGTGTGAGCCAAATTCTAATTTTACAAGTTAAAATTATTAACCCAATTTGAACAAACCCATGAACTCCCGAAAACTTTTGATATACTTATCGTTATCTGTACTATTATTGGTTATAATGGCGGTAATCGGCAAAAAAGCAGGCTGGTTCGGTAAATCAGTGACATATGAAGTAACCGTTGAAAAGGTATCCAGGCGGGATATTACTGAAATCATTACTGCCAATGGTAAGATTCAACCTGAAACAGAAGTTAAGCTGGCCCCTGATGTCTCCGGTGAGATTGTAGAACTTGTTGTCAAAGATGGTGATAATGTAAAAAGGGGTCAATTTCTGCTGAAGATTAAGCCTGATAACTATATTTCGGGCCGTGACAGATCTCAGGCGGCGCTTAATGCTGCACGTGCCAATCTGGCAAATGCCAAGGCCATGCTGGTACAGGTTAAGGCCCGGTTCGAACAGGCCAGGCTTTCTTACAACCGAAGCAGAAAACTATGGGATGAAAGAACCATTTCAGAATCGGAATGGGAATCGGCACAATCCTCCTATGCAGTTGCCGAGGCTGAAGTGACCGCCTCCGAACAGAACGTTGCCTCAGCTGAATTCTCCGTTAACAGCGCTGAAGCAACACTTAAGGAGGCCAATGAAAGCCTGATAAAAACCTCGGTTTACGCTCCCATTGACGGTTATATAACCCTTCTGAACGTTGAAAAAGGTGAACGGGTTGTCGGTACCAACATGATGCCCGGAACTGAAATGTTGCGCGTAGCCAATCTTGAGCGCATGGAAGTTCTGACTGAAGTTAACGAAAACGATATCGTTCGTGTAAAGCTTAACGATTCCGCCAACATTGAAGTCGACGCATTTCCCGACAGAAAATTTAAAGGTATCGTAACGGAAATTGCCAATTCAGCTACAACAACCGGCCTTACAACTGACCAGGTGACCAATTTTGAAGTGAAAATACTTTTACTCAAAGAATCCTACAGTGATCTGATCACTGAAGATAAGCCGCAACCTTTTCGACCTGGCATGTCAGCTTCTGTGGATATCATGACTGATTCAAGAGCCAATGTCCTTTGCGTCCCCCTTCAATCTGTTACAATGATGGCAGATTCAGTGATTAAAGCAGATTCGATTACAGGCGGATCCATTGGAGATGAGGCGAAAGAAGTTGTTTTTGTATTTGACAAGGGAAAGGCTAAAACTACAATTGTCAATACCGGTATTCAGGATAACGACTTTATTGAAATTAAATCAGGCCTGGAGGAAGCTGCGGAAGTTATCACTGCTCCTTATAACGTAATAACAAAAAAACTTAAGAATGGCTCTTCGGTGAAGAAGGTCGCCAAAAGTCAGCTCAAAGAATAAACTGATTTCTTACTATGGCAACTGCTTTAAATATTGAAACTGCTACCCCGTTATGTTCGGTTGCCTTGACCATTGATGGTAATGTTGCTGTGCAGCGCGAGACACTTGAAGAAAAATCTCATGCTGCCAGACTCACGGTCTTTATCCGTGAAATTCTCGAAGAACACACATCTAAAATAGCTGAAATCGATTACATTGCTGTTGGTAAAGGGCCCGGGTCTTATACCGGTTTGCGGATCGGAGTGTCTACTGCCAAAGGATTGTGCTACGGGGCAGATATTCCCTTAATCTCTGTCAGCACCCTGCTTATTCTTTATCAACAGGTGATCATGCATCCGGATCCCTGGATTCAGAAATTACTGGATCAACCTGATGTTCTCCTTTGTCCCATGATCGACGCAAGAAGAATGGAAGTGTTTACCTGCGTGTTTAACAAACAAGGTATTGAAGTTGAATCCGTATCAGCCAGAATTATTGACACGGATTCCTATCAGGAATTGCTCAGGGACCATGTTATGATTTTTTTCGGATCAGGGATGGAAAAATGCCGGGAAACGCTTGCACATCAGCATGCATACTTTATACCCGACATATTTCCCCATGCAGCATCACTTGGCCGATTGGCCGAGGATAAATACAACCGGAAGGAGTTTGAGGATATAGCTTATTTCGAACCTTTTTATCTGAAAGATTTCATTGCCACCATTCCCAAAAAGAGTATATCCGTCTGAAATAAATTCGCATTTTTACGTTTAATATATGCGATCAGCTTTTACCATACAACTGCACAAAATGATAAAGCCCCTGTATGTTTTATTGTTGCTGTTTTTTTGTGCGACAGGATATGGCCAGTTTAAACCCGTCCAGTCAAAGGAAAAACCTTATCTGCCGGGAGAAAAGCTGAGTTACACCGTGAAATTTGGTCCAATCATTGGTGGAACGGCAACATTGACGCTTCGGCAGGTGTATTATAATGACAAAATTGTTTACCATTCGCGCGGTGAAGGTAAAACCGTAGGACTTGCTGAAAAACTTTACAGTGTAAAAGATATCTTCGAAAGTTATTTCGATACGGAAACTGGCATGCCCTATAAACTGGTAAGGGATGTACAGGAAGGATCCTATAAAAAACACGAGGAAGCATATTTTGACCGTGACGCGGGGACTGCATACAGCCTGCGACTAGATACAACCCTGCAGGTACCTGCGGATATCCTTGATATGATTTCGCTGCTATATTATGTTCGCATTCTCGACATGAGCCTGGTGAAGCCCGGAGATGTAATGAAAACAGTAACTTATTTTGATGATGAACTGTTCCCTTTTGAGATCCGGTACAAAGGAATTGAGGAAGTCAGGACCAAATTCGGAAAGATCAAATGCTATCGCTATGACCCGGTTGTAGAACCCGGACGTATGTTTGAATCAGAGGACGATATGACCATCTGGCTGTCGGCCGACAAAAACATTATACCTATCAAAGTAAAATTTGACCTGGTTGTTGGTTCTCTCAAAATGGAACTGGAAAAATACTCAAATCTGAAGTATCCCCTTAAATTCAAGAAAGATTAAGATTAGGGTTTGAAGAATGCCTTTGCCGGAATGTAAGTAGTAAGGCTCGCATCAGAAGCTTTTTTTTTGTATCTTACGGCAAAATACATATTCTTTTATCATTTCCTGTGAAAGAAGATAAATCCGATAAAGCTTCAATCAACAGACTGCAACTTACTACCTTCAAGTTACAGTCACTGTTGAATATCACCCAGGCTATCAATGAAAACCTTACCCGTGAGGAACTGCTTGAAATTTATGAACAATTGCTTACCAGGGACCTGAATATCGGGAAGGTCCTGATCTTTAAACTGGACGATACCTGGAAATGCCTCCTCAGGTCAGGTGACGTAGGGGAATCCTACGCCTGTATTAACGTAGAAAACGATCTGATCCCCATACAGGATATTTCCTTCATCACCTCCTCTCCCAATAAAACACTGAATGCCTTTGACATTGTTATTCCGGTTATCAATAAGGGTAAACCCATTGCCTATGTTATCATCGGCGATATCGAGGAGGGAGAAGGAGTTAGCCCCATTATCAAACATCTGAATTTTATTCAGACACTTACCAATATCATTGTGGTGGCTATCGAAAACATGAGGTTCTTTAAAGAAAGCCTCCGTCAGGAAGCCATTAAGAAAGAGCTGGAACTGGCCTCCAAGATGCAGAATATGCTGATACCGAGCACTTCAATTCTGCCCAGAAACGATAAAATTTATATGACTGCCTTTTATTTGCCACATTTTGATGTTGGCGGAGATTATTACGATTACATACAACTCTCCAAAAACGAATTTGGCTTCTGCATTGCTGATGTTTCGGGGAAAGGCATGTCGGCTGCATTGCTGATGTCGAATTTTCAAGCCAACCTCAGGGCCTTGTTTACACACGATATTTCTCTGGATGCCCTTATTGAAAAGCTTAATGAAAGAGTAATGTTCGCAGCCAACGGCGAAAAATTCATTACCCTCTTTATCGGAAAATTTAATTACAAAACCCGTGAACTCCAATACATCAATGCCGGTCATAACCAGCCCATGATGTATCAGAAATTCAGAAAAGAGCTTGCCATGCTTGGCAAAGGCTGTGTCGGCATCGGCATGATCGATGAAATACCATTGATCCGCAAAGGCTCGGTAACCATTGAGGAACCAGCAAAAATCATATGCTACACGGATGGACTCGTGGAATTAATTGACGGCAAAACAGTATCATTCGGAACGAAAGAACTGGAAGATTGCATCATGAATAATTACAGTATTGAAGACAATATACAGGCAATCATCAAAAAGCAGGGAATCTTTGAAGGAAGTCCGGCCATTTTTGATGATATTTCAATTCTGGGGATCGAGTTCTTTTAAGGATATATCCAGTGAAACAAATGCAGCGGTAAACCCCCAGAAAAGTGCGGAAGCTTTATCGGTATCCAGAAAATTGTTGAGCATTCCATGAACAAGGTATGTAATATATCCGAGGATCAAGCCAAGGACCATCCATTTCAGACTTTTGTCCTTCACTTTGCCGTAAACCCTGAAACCTGTCATCAGGGTTAGGATTCCTATCAGAAGAAACGAGAGGGAACCCAGGAATCCGCTTTCTGCCAATGGACCGATGTATTCACTATGTGCATTCCCAAGGTTACCAAAGTCCGTACTGATCCCGGTCTTTTCCGCTGAAACCTGAAAGGGTGCATACTTGAACATATAAGTTCCGGGACCCCAGCCAAAGACAGGTCGCTCCCTGAACATTCTTAAAGCGGAATTCCAGCGGTTGATCCGTTCAAGATTGGATTCGTCGGTGGTGATGTTCGAAATGGATTGCACATGCTCACTGAACGTGGCAGAAGACACCTGACGGTTCCGTTCCATTTTCTGCACTATAACAGTCCGTTGACTGGTCAGGTACAAGGCAGCCAGGATACCAGCAATCAGAATGTACCTGAACCTGATCCTGAACAAGGTAAAACCGAGAACCGCCAGTGCGACAAGAACGCTGATCCAGGCAGCCCGGGTATACGACAGTATCAGTGCTGCCGAGATCAATAACCAGGTGCCTAGAAGTATTCCCTGCTGCAAAAGTCCCCGTTTCTTGATAAACACCACACCCCCCAGTGAAAAGAATAGCATCGCCAGAATAGCGCCATAGGAAGTATGATCACGAAAAAAAGGATTCATCACAAAATGGGCTGCTTCCTTATCGGAAAGACCAAATCCCAGATGCCTGTAAATTGTATAGAATATGACCAGCACCATGGGAATGGCATAGCACCAGATAAACCAAAAAATATAGCGTGGATTTCTTTTGAATACCATAATGGCCAGCCAAAAGTATATGGCTACAAACCAGAATCTTGCAAGCAGAAACTTAAAGGAAACAAGAGGCATCGTACTGGTTAAAGAGGTAACCAGTATCCAGATGAGGTTGAATATAATGGCATAGCTCACGGGGTGCCTTAATACCTGGTGAAAAGACAGCCCGTGCTGAACAGAACGATATATCAGCAATATCAGGACACCAAAAAGTATCGGTTCGGTAGGTATGGCAAAATCGAGGGGCGAAGAGGGAAGAAACTCAATAAACTGCACCGACAAAGGTGTCAATAGAACAATCAGGAAATAGACCAGATCTATCCGGGCCAGTGCCAGATATACCAACAAAAGTACAAATGGTATCAGGTTTAGTATATAGATCTCCTTGCTGGTAAAAACTAAGTCAGCTGCTATGTACAGCAATACAAATAATATTACAGGGCTCTGCTTCCTCAAAATTAACAACTGGTGCATATTCAGCTTTCTGCTTTAATCAGGTCAATGATAAGCAATACCAATAGGGAAAGCATAAAAGTGGATAATGTAGTAATGATGACGATTACCGAGCGTTTGGGAACAGCTTTACGCTCGGCCTTGACGGCTTTGTCCACAATGAAGATCTGCGGGATGGTTTGCTCAAGGTTGACTTTGCTCGAAATATATTTGGCTTTTAGCTGTCCCGATCTTTCGATTTCGGATTCAAGTTTCTTTGAAAGCTCTACATAAATTCCGCCGAAACGTGACAACATATTCATCCGGCTAAGTACTGCATTGGCTGCCATGGTGTTACCCTGCACAAGCGCATTTGCATAAGCTGTATTTAAAGAAGCCGCCTGGGATTCATAATCAATGACGCCCAATTGCCGGATTTTTTTGAGAGAATCGCTGAGGAGATTGATTTCATGCTGTGTGCTCTCATATTCCCTTTCAACGATATTGAAAGCCTCCAAAGCCCGCTCATGCTGAATACTATGAATGGTCGAATCGATATAACCGGCTATTTCATTTGCGATATCTGCAGCCATCTGAGGATCGGTATCCAGAACCTCAATTTCAATGGACATAAACTCGGTTCTTCTGAATTTAATGTTCCCCTTGTATTTCTTATCCAGCCTTGTATAAGGGAACGAGGATGCCGGATCTATTTTATAATGTTCCATCAGATTGAACTTTTTAATAACATGATCCTTGATTTGATTCGAATGAAGAATCTGAAGCATTCTTTCAGCTTCTTCATCTTCACCAAAGGATAGAATGTCACGATTGTCCGTTGAAATGGAGGAAGTTTCAACAAGGCTCTTGGAAAGTGAAACCGATGCGGCCGGGAAAAGCACCACACCCGATCTGAACCGTGGCGTAATGGATAAGGATACTGCCACAGAGGCGATAAAGGCAACCAGGGAAAGGATTACCAATATCCATTTGTTCTTCCAGACAAACCTGATCAGGTCAAACGCATTGTTGACAAATTCCGGATTGGGGTCCTTCTTTTCCATAGTATAGATTTATTTACATGTAATCAGGTAATAGTTCTTTTTCCCTTTCTGAACCAACAGGTAACTGTCATTTAAAAGGTCTGTGGTCCCAATTACCAAGGTTTCATCCTCAATCTTGACCTTGTTTACACTTAATCCTCCTCCTTTGATCATGCGTCTTACTTCTCCCTTTGAAGGAAATACTGCTGTCTTTTCTCCCAGCAAATCAAGAATGTTAATACCGGCTTTCAGTAAGTCTTTGTCTATGTTAACCATGGGAACACCGTCGAAAATAGTAAGAAACGTATTTTCATCCAGCTTTTTAAGTGTTTCTCTGGTCCCCTTTCCGAAAAGAATTTCAGAAGCTTCAATGGCAGAATCAAGTCCATCCTGCGAGTGCACCATCAGGGTCACTTCGGTTGCGAGTTTCTTTTGAAGTAACCGCAGGTGAGGAGATTGCTTGTGTTCAAGGGTTATGCTTTCAATTTCTTCTCTCGGTAAGAGTGTAAACAACCGGATATACTTCTCGGCATCCTCATCTGAAACATTGAACCAAAACTGATAAAATGCATAAGGAGTTGTTTTTGTAGCGTCGAGCCAGACATTCCCCTTTTCAGATTTCCCGAATTTGCCGCCATCGGCTTTTGTAACAAGCGGACAGGTAAGAGCAAATGCTTCCCCCCCGTCCTTTCGTCGTATGAGTTCTGTGCCGGTGACAATATTCCCCCACTGATCAGAGCCCCCCATTTGCAGTCTGCAGTTTTTATGCTGGTATAAATAATAGAAATCAAATCCCTGGATAAGCTGGTAGCTGAATTCCGTGAAGGAAATCCCGGTTTCAAGACGTTTTTTGACAGAATCCTTAGAAGTCATGTAATTTACCGTGATATGCTTCCCGACATCACGCAGAAAACTTAAAAATGAAAAATCCTTGAACCAGTCATAATTGTTCACAATTTCTGCTGAGTTCGCTCCGCAATTGAAATCGAGGAACTTTTCAAGCTGCTTCTTTTGACAAGCCAAATTATGACGTAGGGTTTTTTCATCAAGGAATTTTCTTTCCTCAGCCTTGAACGAGGGATCTCCGATCATACCTGTTGCTCCCCCGACAAGGGCTATTGGTTTGTGTCCTGCTCTTTGAAAATGCACCAGCAACATAATGGGCAATAAATTCCCGATATGCAGCGAATCGGCTGTCGGATCAAAGCCAATATAACCAGCGGTCATTTCTTTATCCAATTGCTCTTCCGTGCCCGGCATCATATCGTGAATCATGCCTCTCCAAAGGAGTTCCTTAATAAATGTCATATGAAATTGATAATTTTCGCAAAGATAGTATTTAGCTTGAATTTACGCAGATATGGTGATCATCCTGCCAGTTCCCTCCTGGAATCATCCTCTGCAGGACCAGGTGCTCCCAGTGAAGGGAAGAGAGTACGTACAATACCTGTAAAAGGTGTGAAGAAAATGGATTGTTCTTTTGTTCCTTTGGGCAAAAATCGAAAACGCTGGTCAATCCTTTCAGCATAAGCCAGAATCACACCCACAATAAGTACTGTCTTGCAAACACTGAACAGAATTCCCAGCAAGCGGTTTAACAAAGACAACTCTGCAGCTTCAATCAGCTTTTCTGTTAATTTTCCCAGGAGGTTAACAAGGAGAAACACCAGCACGAAGGTAATACCTAATGAAACCAGGTATATGTACTCCGGATTGATATCAAATCTGTCTTCCAACACTCGTGCAGTAAGCCCGGATAATTTCAGAGCGCCTAAAATCCCTAATAAAAGTGCTGCCAGCAAGGTCAGCTGCATGATCAACCCGCGGGTAAATCCTTTAAAGATTGCATAAATCAGCAAAACGAATACAAACATGTCGATGTAATTCATAGGTCCCCTGTAAGTTTTAGCTTAAATATAGCTAATAGTATTCACTTCATCACCTCGTCCCTTATTTACTTCATCACTATAATTATCTTTGCTGGTAAATCCTTGATATGGCTACCTTTTTGTTTGACAGCATCATTTTTGGCCCGGTATGGAGTCGCAGACTTGGCGAGTCACTGGGTATCAATCTCCTGCCCGCCAACCGGAAGGTTTGCAATTTCAACTGCATTTATTGTGAATGTGGCCTGACACCATTGGAAAATCCAGGATCTGGTTTCCCTGATGCCATGGAGGTGAAAAAATTGCTCGGAAGCCGGTTACAGGAGATGAAGGAAAAGAATGAATACCTCGACAGCATAACATTTGCAGGCAACGGTGAACCAACTTTGCACCCTGAATTCGCCCGGATAATGGACGATGTGCTGGAGTTACGCAACCATTATTTTCCGCAAGCCAGCATCACGGTTTTATCAAATGCAACGCTTATTGGTGATCAGAATATTTTCAATACCCTGCTGAAAGCCGATATGAATATCCTGAAGCTGGATTCGGCCATTGAAGAGACCCTGACCCATATTAATTGTCCTAAAGGAAATTACAGTCTTTCCGACATTCTTCATTCAATGAAGCTATTCAAGGGCAGGTTGATTATTCAGACACTCTTTTTCAGGGGAAGCTACAATGGTATTACAATCGATAATACCACCAAAACGGAAGTTATTGCCTGGCTAGCTGCGTTACGAAATATTCAACCTGAAAGTGTGATGATTTATTCCATAGCCAGGGATACTGCATTACCCGGACTGGAGAGTATAAGCTCCCGGGAACTGGAACAAATTGCCGGTCAAGTGGAAGCATTGGGCATCAGAACACAGGTAACGCCTTAATAATTCACCGAATCATTGGAGCAAAACGTACAAAAAGTACTGATCTGTCCGCTCGATTGGGGACTGGGGCACACAACGAGGATTATCCCAATAGTCCGGTGCTACCTGGAAAACGGTTATCAGGTCATTCTTGGGGGGTCGGGAACATCTGGTGAATTGTTAAGGAATTCATTTCCCGCTTTGACCTTTGTGTCCATCCCATCACCAGTGATTCGCTATACTGCTATACGCAGGTACCTTCCACTTATGCTGCTGTTGCAGATTCCTGCCATGGTCTTCTATGCCATAAAGGAAAACCGGTTGTTGAAAAGAATTGTAAATGAACTTGCCATTAATATTGTTGTTTCTGATAACCGGTATGGTTTGTTTTGCCAACAAGCCCACTGTATTTTTATTACGCACCAGGTTTCTCCGGTTTTGCCAGGATTCCTGCGTTGGGCCGAGTATCCAGTCTACCGTTTCATTCGGATACTTATTCAGCAATATGATGAATGCTGGATACCAGATTTTCCCGACCCGGATAATAACCTGAGCGGGATTCTGTCACACAGGTTCAGACTACCACGGAATGCCCGTTTTATAGGTCCTTTATCAAGGTTTATACCATCCACAGTACCCCGGAGTAAGGAGCCTTTATGTGCCTATGAACTGTTGATCATATTAAGCGGTCCGGAGCCCCAGCTCAGTATCCTGTTTAAGAAATTGCTCAAACTTGTGTGCAAAACAACTTACCGAACATTGATCATAACAGGATATAATTTAGATTATCTGACGGTTGATATTTCTGATTATCCATCCCTGACAATCATGCCGGATCTTGATCCCAGGATTTTAGGTATTATTCTGGAACAGGCAAAAAGGATAATTTGCCGATCAGGTTATTCGGGTATTATGGATCTTATTTATCTTAATAAAACAGCGCTTCTGGTTCCTACCCCCGGACAATCCGAACAGGAATACCTTGCCAGGTATCTCACGGGAAAAGGTTATTTTTTATCCATCAGACAGCATGAGCTTGATGATGGTATCCTTCATAAATACATGCAGGGAGAATATCCATCTGAAAATTTCGCCACTTTACCTGATAAAGGCGAGCTTCCTGTAATGCCCGTATCAGATAAAGAAAACTGTGAGCATGATCGCAAATCCTACGAAAAAGCCGGCATAGATTTGCCATGAATTGTGTGCATCTAGCCTGAGCCTCGCGTAACCAATGGTTCCTGAACAGAGCAATCCTATGATGAGGAAAAGCATCAGATCGGTATCAAACCTGAAAGAGAGACTGATGATCAGGCCGACCAATCCTCCCCAGCCAACCATGTGGGCACTGATTTTCCAGAAATATGAAATGGCAAGTACAAAGAGGATCGATAGGCTGGCAGAGAATAAGAACCGTTGATAAACCTGACTCACAGGCAATTTTTTAATAAGAAAATAAGCAGCCAGGTAAAAGATCAGGGTTATATAAAGAGGCATCAGACGTTCTTTTCGTTCAGGAAAATGAATACTCTTTGCCAGTCCGGAATGCATAAACAAAGGGATAAGCGCAGCAGGAAGCAGGAAGGTCAGCAGGAACACAGACAAATAAATAAACTGGGTGAAGCGAAGATCCAGATCAGCAGCATATGTTCCCGAGTGGCTTATGACCAGGAGACCTAACATAGGGATCAGCAACGGGTGAGCGATGTAAGATAATACCGTGGCTATTCTCTTTTCCATTTCAAAGTTCCTTACGCATCCTTGCCACTGGAATATTAAGCTGTTCACGGTACTTGGCAATAGTACGCCGTGCAATATGATAGCCTTTTTCGTTGAGTATCTCGGCCAGCCGGTCATCTGTAAGCGGATGTCTTTTGTCCTCTGAATCGAGGCAATTCTGCAGGATCTTTTTAATTTCCCGGGTAGATACTTCTTCTCCTGACTCAGTTTGCATACCTTCTGAAAAAAAGTACTTCAACGAAAAGATCCCAAAATTGGTCTGAATGTATTTGCTGTTGGCTACTCTTGAGATTGTGGAAACATCCAGTCCGGTATTATCGGCTATATCCTTGAGGATCATTGGCTTTAGCTTTGTTTCATCACCTGTAAGGAAGTATTCTTGTTGGTAGCTTATGATGGCATTCATGGTCACAAGCAGTGTATTTTGACGCTGCCGGATGGCATCAATGAACCATTTTGCTGAATCAAGTTTCTGCTTTACAAAACTCAATGCTTCTTTCTGGCTTTTTGTATTGTTCCCGCGATTGTACTGATAGGTATGGAACATATCGGTATAGGTCTTGCTGACCTTCAGATCCGGCACATTCTTTGCGTTTAGGCTGAGTTCCAAATCTCCTTCGTTGTTCTCGAGTATGAAATCAGGTATGATATGACCCGTGGTTTTGTTTTGCGGATCGGAATAGGCGCTCCCGGGTTTTGGATTCAGCTTTAAAATTTCATCCAGCGCATCTTTGAGCTGCGAATCCCTGATATTCAACCTATTAATTATTTTGTCGTAGTGTTTTCGCGTAAATTCCGCGAAAAAGTCCTTCAGAATCTTTTGGGCCAGTGCAATCGACGGGATACCCAAATCTTTGGCCTGTATCTGCAGCAACAGACACTCCTGCAGGTTGCGTGCCCCGATCCCTGGAGGATCAAGATCCTGGATGATACGCAGGATTTCAATAAGCTCAGGTTCGTCGGTTTTAATGTTTAACGCAAAGGCAACATCATCAACAATGTTGTCGAGTTTGCGCCGGAGGTAACCGTCATCATCAATATTACCCAGCATGTACAATGCAAGGAGCTGCTGTCTTTCATCAAGCGACCTAAGACCAAGCTGACTTTCCAGATAATCCTGAAAGGAGAGTCCTACCGAAAAAGGGATATCTTCCCTTTTGTCATCCTTGGAGTAATTCTGGGTATTCAACCTGTACGATGGATATTCGTCCTCATCCACATAGTCCTCAATTGTGAATTCTTCCTTGTCTTTATCCATCGGATCAGAACTCACATCATCCTCTTGCTTTTCCGCCTCCAAAGAACTTTCTTCAATTGCTCCTTCTTCAAGCGCCGGATTTTCTTCAATTTCCAGCTTAATTCTCTGCTCAAGCTGCATGGTGGGTATCTCCAGCAGCTTTATCATCTGTATCTGCTGTGGAGATAACTTCTGCAATAACTTCTGCTGTAATCTCTGCTTGAGCATCCGGTAAGTATTTTGAAATAGCAGTTAATATCAGAAATCAGCATTTTTTGGAAATCTCGGAAAAGGGATCACATCGCGGATGTTACCCATGCCGGTTACAAAAAGCAGCAGCCTTTCAAAACCAAGACCGAAGCCGCTATGTGGTGCAGAACCAAATCTTCTCGTGTCTATATACCACCATAGTTCTTTTTCCGGGAGTTTTAGTTCTTTGATCCGGTTGTTAAGTTTCTCCAGGTCCTCCTCACGTTGTGACCCGCCTATAATTTCTCCAATTTTCGGAAAGAGCACGTCCATACCACGGACTGTTTTCCCGTCATCATTCTGTTTCATGTAGAATGCTTTGATCGCTTTAGGATAATCTGTAACAATCACTGGTTTTTTGAAGTGTTTTTCCACAAGATAGCGCTCGTGTTCGGTTTGCAGGTCCACTCCCCAGGAAACGGAAAATTCAAATTTTTCACCCGACTGCTCAAGGATTTCAATTCCCCGTGTATAGGTGATCCTCTCGAAATGATTATCGATAATAAAATTAAGCCTGTCAATCAATTCTTTATCATACATTTCCGAAAGGAAAACCAAATCATCCCTGCAGTTGTCCAGGGCATAGCGAATGAGGTATTTCAGAAAATCCTCAGCAAGATTCATGTTGTCATTGATCTCGTAAAATGCCATTTCGGGTTCGATCATCCAGAATTCTGCAAGATGCCTCGGTGTATTGGAATTTTCAGCCCTGAATGTGGGACCGAATGTATAAATGTTTGAGAGGGCCATTGCACCCAGTTCACCTTCAAGCTGTCCTGAAACCGTGAGATTGGTCTGCCGGCCGAAAAAGTCCTCGCTGTAATCAATGGTACCATCTTCGAGCAAAGGCGGATTTTTGGCATCAAGCGTCGTTACCCTGAACATCTCTCCTGCACCCTCAGCATCTGACCCTGTGATGATTGGGGTATGCAGATAATAGAAGCCATGGTCGTTAAAATACTTATGAATGGCAAATGACATGGCATGCCTAATCCTCAATACAGCACCAAAGGTATTTGTCCTTGGACGCAAATGAGCAATCTCGCGCAGGAACTCAAGCGTATGCCCCTTCTTCTGCAATGGATAAGTTTCCGGATCAGCCGTACCATATAACTTCAGAGAACCGGCATGAATTTCAACATGCTGCTCTTTACCAGGCGATTCTACCAGCTTCCCGGTAACAGCAATACAGGAACCTGTGGTTACTTTTTTAACAAGTTCCTCATCAAATTTTTCCATCTCAATTACCACCTGAATATTGTGTATTATCGATCCGTCATTCAGTGCGATAAATGCAATGTTCTTGTTGCCACGTTTGGTTCTTACCCAGCCTTTGGCTTCTACATCAGCGCCAAAATCGCGTGAGGAGAGCAATTCTTTAATTCTCATAAATAAAATCAACGTATTTATAACCTGCAAAAATAGTATTTAAATCAGTTTTCAGACAATTTAATTTGAATTCTGATAACCGACATCTGGAATCAATAAAACTAATGCCTTATATTTGGCTGCTAAAGTATATGGCATGGCAATTTCTGTTGATCACGTCAGTAAGTTATATGGCACACAAAGGGCACTTGATGAAGTCAGTTTCACTGTAAGTTCAGGTGAGATTGTTGGTTTTATCGGCCCCAATGGTGCAGGGAAATCTACCCTGATGAAAATCATCTGCGGACTGATGTCACCGACTTCAGGAGAAGTCACCGTTGACGGGACTGGTGTGACGCTGAATTCTACTGAAATCAGGCAACACCTCGGTTATTTACCCGAAAACAACCCCCTGTATACCGATTTGTATGTTCAGGAATTTTTGCATTATGTGGCAGGCCTTTATCATATGGGAAAACAAAGTTCAGCCAGGGTAAAGGAAGTGATCGGGTTAACAGGACTGGGGCCTGAAATGCACAAGAAAATCGGGGTCCTTTCGAAAGGGTATAAGCAAAGGGTTGGTTTGGCACAAGCCATAATTCACAATCCTGAGATACTGATACTTGATGAACCTACAACCGGACTTGATCCCAACCAGATCGTTGAAATACGTAATCTGATCTCAGACCTGGGCCGGGAAAAGACTGTTATATTGTGTACCCATATCATGCAGGAAGTTGAAGCCATCTGTCAACGGGTCATCATTATCAACAAGGGGCAGGTAGTTGCGAATGACCTTACCGGGAGTATAAGCCTCGAGAAAGGAATTAGTTCTCATACTGTTATTGTGGAATTCAGCCAGGATATTGAGCCGGACATGCTTCTTGAAATACCTGGTACGGGAGGCATCAGGAAACTTAAAACCGGGACCTGTTTAATTGAAACTTCGGGTGAAGCCGACATTCGTGAAGAACTGTTTAAATTCGCAGTGAAGAATAGTCTTGTTATTCTTTCATTGCATAAGAAAGATAGGAAATTGGAGGATGTTTTCAGGGAACTCACCTCTTAAAAGCATGTATTTATCAACTAATTCCCATCCACAGTCCCTGATATGATTTCTCTTTTTTATCTTTGCGCCAAGTATTAATTTAAATTAAATTGTGATATGGCATATTTATTTACCTCCGAGTCTGTTTCGGAAGGGCATCCCGATAAAGTGGCTGACCAGATTTCCGATGCGTTATTAGATGAATTCCTCAGGCGTGATCCCGAATCAAAAGTGGCTTGCGAAACGCTGGTTACCACCGGACTGGTTGTTTTAAGCGGTGAAGTAAAAACAAATGCATACGTCGACGTTCAGCAGGTTGCCAGGGAGGTGATCAAAAAGATTGGTTACGTACATTCCGATTACATGTTCGAAGCCGATTCCTGTGGTGTTATTTCATCCATCCATGAGCAATCTCAGGATATCAACCGCGGGGTTGAAAGAGGGAATGAAGAGGATCAGGGTGCCGGTGACCAGGGTATGATGTTCGGATATGCCTGTATGGAAACTGATAATTATATGCCTCTTTCACTGGAGCTTTCACATATGCTCCTGAAAGAGCTGTCTGAAATCAGACGCGAAGGTAAGTACATGAAATACCTCCGTCCGGATGCAAAATCACAGGTAACTGTTGAATACGGTGATGACAAGCAGCCCAGGAGAATTCATACGCTGGTAGTATCTACACAACACGACAACTTCGGAGAAGACACTGTAATGTTGAAAGCCATTGAAGCAGATGTCAGATCCATTCTGATCCCCAGGGTTCTTGCCAAGCTTCCCGCCAGGGTTCAGGCATTGTTTAAAGAGAATTACCTGCTCTATGTAAATCCCACCGGGAAATTCGTTATTGGCGGACCTCATGGAGATACCGGTTTAACGGGCAGAAAGATTATTGTTGATACTTATGGCGGCAAGGGCGCACATGGAGGAGGAGCTTTTTCAGGCAAGGACAGTTCCAAGGTTGACAGATCAGCGGCGTATGCCATGCGACATATAGCTAAAAACATGGTCGCAGCCGGCATTGCTGAAGAAGCGTTGGTACAGGTAGCCTATGCTATCGGAGTTGCAAAACCTGTTGGACTTTATGTCAATACATTTGGCACAGCAAAAGTAAAACTTGATGACGGGGAAATTGCCCGTAAAATTTCTTCCCTGTTCGACTTACGTCCTGCTGTAATTATCAAACGGTTTGGATTAAAGAATCCGATCTTTCTTCCTACCGCCGCCTATGGCCATATGGGAAGAAAACCCTACACAGAAAAGGTTACTTTGCTGAAGAACGGTTCATCGGAAACCAAAGAAGTTGATTTTTTTGCATGGGAAAAACTGGATTTTGTTGACAAAATCAAGAAAGAATTTGGAAATTAAACTGACTCCTGTTCCTGGCAATTTATGCCCGGAACCAGTTGGACACTTTTTAATAGTTCCTTTTGATGCTTATCCATGAAAAACTGCTAAGGAGGAAAACCTGTCTTTCCTTGGTTGGTCTCGGTTATGTAGGACTGCCGATTGCTCTGGCGTTTGCCAGGAGAATACCGGTGGTCGGCTTCGATATCAATGCTGCACGGATTGACATGATGAAAAGGGGCGTGGATCCGAGCAATGAACTGGATGCTGAAGCATTTCGTGATGCGGACATAGTTTTTACCGCTGATAAGCATGCGCTGAAAAACGCCTCATTCCATATTATTGCGGTTCCCACTCCCATCGACAGGCATAACCTTCCCGATCTGGCTCCCCTGATGAGCGCCACACGGACTGTGGCCTCAATCTTAAAAAAAGGGGACTATGTGGTTTACGAATCAACCGTTTATCCCGGGACAACGGATGAAGAATGCCTGGCCATCCTGGAAGAAATATCCGGGCTTCAATGCGGGATTGACTTTAAGCTTGGCTATTCTCCAGAGAGAATTAATCCCGGTGACAAGGAACATACCATCACATCCATAACCAAAATAGTCGCGGGCTGTGATCAGGAAGCACTTGATGAAATAGCCAAAGTGTATGAGCTTGTTGTGAAGGCCGGGGTTTTCAAGGCTTCATCCATAAAAGTCGCCGAGGCAGCAAAAATAATTGAGAATACCCAGCGTGACGTTAACATAGCGCTGATGAATGAACTTTCCATGATCTTCAATAAAATGAATATCAATACCTATGAAGTTCTTGAAGCAGCAGGTACAAAGTGGAACTTCCTAAAGTTTTACCCTGGCCTGGTCGGAGGGCATTGTATTGGTGTAGATCCTTATTACCTCACTTATAAAGCCGCTGAACTTGGACATGCAGCTCAGGTAATAAATTCAGGTCGTTCTGTTAACGACGGAATGGGAAAATACATTGCTACCGAATTGGTAAAGAAAATTATCCGGGCCGGTAAAAATGTTCTTCATTCCAAAGTTTTGATCTTTGGAGCTACCTTCAAGGAAAATGTAAGCGATATCAGGAATTCAAAAGTGGCCGACGTGGTGAATGAACTGAAATCTTATGGCGTCCTGGTTGAGATCATCGATCCACATGCTTCTTCTGCAGAATTCGAAAGGGAATACGGTTTCAGGCTGTCGGAAAGGCCCGGGAGTGAATATGATGCTATTGTCATTGCAGTTGCGCACAGTAAATATTCGGATCTGTCTGAAGATTATTTTCGATCGCTTTTATCCGATAAAGGAATTGTAATGGATGTAAAAGGTATTTACAGGAACAGCATTAAGAACCTCCCCTATATGAGCCTTTAAACAACTATTGACCTTATGACTAACCAAAAGAAGTTCGCGATAATCGGCGTAGGTGGGTACATCGCGGTCAGACATCTCAAAGCAATTAAAGAAACCGGGAACATCCTGCTGGCTTCGCTTGATCCGTCAGATAGTGTTGGTATTATTGACAGTTATTTCCCCGATTGTCATTTCTTTGTTGAATTCGAAAGGTTCGACCGCCATGTCGATAAATTGAGGCGCTCAGGTGTTCAGTTGGATTATGTAAGTATTTGTTCTCCAAATTACCTGCATGATTCACACATCAGGTTTGCACTTCGTTCAGGTGCAAGTGCCATTTGCGAAAAGCCCCTCGTCTTGAACCCCTGGAATATTGATGCGCTGGATGAAATTGAAAAGGAGTATAACAAGAAGATCAATACCATACTTCAGTTGCGCCTTCACCCGGTATTGACCAGCCTGAAGAAGAATATTGATACAAACGCTGAAAAGGTTATTCATGACCTGGACCTTACTTATATCACCAGCAGGGGAAACTGGTATTTTAATTCATGGAAAGGCGACATCCATAAATCCGGTGGTATTGCGACCAATATCGGGATTCATTTCTTTGATATGCTCACCTGGATATTCGGGGGAGTAAAAAAAAGCGTTGTGCATTTGCTTCAGTTTGATAAAGCCTCCGGTTACCTTGAATTGGAAAAAGCACGGGTAAGGTGGTTCCTGAGCCTGGATTACCAGGACCTGCCTGCTCCTGTGAAGGAAAAAGGACTGCGGACATACCGATCCATCGTGATGGACAAAACAGAGATAGAATTCAGCGAAGGTTTTACTGACCTGCATACCAAGAGCTATCAGGAAATCCTCGCAGGAAATGGTTTTGGGCTCCAGGATGCCAGACCTTCCGTTGATATCGTTTATCAGATCAGGAATGCCCTGCCAGTAGGTCTCAAGGGTGATTTCCATGAATTATGCAAGAAAACCAAAATACAACAACCGATCTAAAAAGCCTTCTTATGAATAATCCAAAAGTTGCCCTGATAACAGGAATAACCGGACAGGATGGCGCCTATCTGGCAGAATTCCTGCTGAAAAAAGGTTATGTGGTACATGGTACAAAAAGAAGAAGTTCATTATTCAATACCGAAAGGATCGACCATTTATACCTGGATCCCCACGTGGAAAACAGGAATTTTGTCCTGCATTATAGTGATCTTACCGATTCCACCAACCTGATCCGGATTATTCAGGAGACCCAGCCAGATGAAATCTACAATCTGGCAGCCATGAGCCATGTAAAAGTCAGCTTCGACACCCCTGAATATACCGCAAATGCAGATGGCATAGGCACACTGAGGATCCTTGAAGCTATCAGAATGCTGGGTCTGACACAGAAAACCAAGTTTTACCAGGCCTCCACCAGTGAGCTCTATGGCCTGGTGCAGGAAGTACCGCAATCTGAGAAAACTCCATTCTACCCCCGCAGCCCTTATGCCGTAGCCAAATTATACGGGTACTGGATAACAGTCAATTATCGTGAGGCCTATAACATGTTCGCCTGCAATGGCATACTCTTTAATCATGAATCCCCTATTCGTGGAGAGACTTTCGTTACCCGTAAAATAACTCGTGCTGTTTCACGTATTGCTCTCGGTCTGCAGGATATGCTGTATCTGGGTAACCTGTCGTCCAAGCGCGACTGGGGCCATGCCAAGGATTATATCAGGGCTATGTACCTGATTCTGCAGCAAGACCAACCGGAAGATTTTGTCATTGCCACTGGTATAACTACTCAGATCCGCGATTTTGTGAGATTGGCATTTCATGAGGTAGGTATTGAGATCGAATTCAAGGGATCAGGCGCCGATGAAAAAGGTTATATCAAATCCTGTTCAGACAGCCGGTACCAGGTTGCCCCCGGTAAGGAAATCCTGGCGATTGATCCGAGATACTTCAGACCGACAGAGGTTGACCTGCTGATCGGTGATCCTACCAAGGCCAAAACCAAGCTGAACTGGGAACCGGAATACAACCTGAAAGACCTGGTTAAGGATATGGTGCAGAGCGATATTAAACTCATGCACAAAGAAGTATATTTAAAGAAAGGTGGTTACCAGACTTTGAATTATTTTGAATAATTTTGTTTTTCATCCACTATGAAAAAGGACAGCAAAATATACCTCGCAGGTCATACAGGACTTGTTGGCAGTGCGCTATGGCGCAATCTTACCAAGAAAGGCTATCACAATATCATCACCAGGAATTACCCTGATCTCGACCTGATGGATCAGCGGTCGGCCAACCAGTTCTTTGCGGCTGAAAAACCTGAATACGTCTTTCTGGCTGCTGCCAAGGTTGGTGGCATTGTTGCCAATAATACCTACCGTGGGCAGTTTATTTATGAAAACCTGATGATACAGTGCAATGTTATTCATGCCTGCTACCTGACCGGTGTAAAAAAGTTATTGTTCCTGGGCAGTTCCTGCATTTATCCAAAACTGGCCCCACAGCCCCTTAAAGAAAAATACCTGCTGACGGATATACTTGAATATACCAATGAACCCTATGCCATTGCCAAAATCGCCGGCATAAAAATGTGCGAAAGTTACAACATCCAGTATGGTACAAATTACCTGTCCGTAATGCCGACCAATTTATACGGAACCAATGACAATTATGACCTGGAGAAGTCGCACGTTCTCCCGGCAATCATTCGCAAGATGCATCTTGCCAAATGTCTCATTGAGAACAATTGGGAGGCAATCCGGAAAGATTTTAACAAAAGACCCGTTGAAGGTGTCGATGGTACCTCCACACAGATAGAAATTGGTGAAAAGCTTGAAAAGTATGGTGTTTTCAGGCATAACTCTGCAGAGGCCCCTGTTACTGTTAAATTATGGGGATCCGGCATACCCCGCCGTGAATTCCTGCATTCCGACGATATGGCCGATGCCTGTGTATATGTTATGGAATGTGTTGATTTCAGGGATCTGGTAAAAGATAAATTCTCCGATAAGATCACCTCGCGCGATTCAAAGATAGAAATCAGAAACACCCACATCAATATTGGAACCGGTAAAGATCTGACCATAAAAGAACTTGCCATGCTGGTGCAGAATGTTGTCGGCTTTGATGGATTTATTGAATGGGACACATCCAAGCCGGATGGCACTTTTCAGAAACTGCTCAGTGTGAAAAAGATTCATGAACTGGGCTGGCAGGAAAAGATCAGTCTCGAAGATGGCATAAAAAAGGTTTACCAGGAATATCTGGCCTAAAATCATACCCACACATGGATTTAAACACCCTGGATAGAATCAAGAAGACCCTGTGGCTTTTAACGGTGTGTTTAACCATTGCATTGACATCCTGTACCTCTCACCGGCAATTGGTATATCTGAAAAACATTGATTCACTGGCAGCGGCAGAAAACTACTTCCCCAAAAGCCGGCCTGAGTATCGCATTCAAACGCGGGACATCATGTATATCAGGGTTTATTCGCTGAACGAGGAAATGAGCGCCATAATCAATCAGACTATAGGGGCTTATCAGCAAAACCTTTTCCAGAATGAAACAAGTTTGTTTATCAATGGATACACGGTAAGCGATTCCGGATACATTGAAATACCAATTCTTGGCAGAATCAAGGTTACCGGTAAAACCCTGGACGAGGCCATTGATGCCATCCGGGAACGCGCATTCGTTTACCTGAAAGATGCTACTGTCGTTGTCAAGCTTATTTCTTTTAAGGTTGCAGTAATCGGAGAAGTCCGTCGTCCCGGTTCCTATAATAACTACAACAGTCAGTTGACGGTTCTGGAAGTGATTAGTATGGCCGGGGATATTACCGATTATGGCAACCGTAAACGTGTTCTGGTGCTTCGTCCCACGGCTGATGGTACCATATCTTTCAGGCTGGACCTGACAAATAAGAACATCCTGGAATCAGATGGATTCTTTTTGCTTCCCAATGATATTGTTTATGTTGAGCCTATAAAAAGTAAATCATTCCTCATCAACATACCAACGCTCTCTTTGCTGCTCACCACTATTTCTACTCTAATCCTGGTGCTGAATTATATCAACTAGCTGCGACTCTGTGCACCAGTCATCAGGTCCATTGCCAATTCCCGTTACTTACTCCTGTATCTTCTGAAAATAATATTAAATACCGCCTTCCAGAAGTAAACCCAGTCGGTCCGGAATGGGTGTTTTGCATAAGCCCGAAGGTATTTGAGTTCGGAGGCAATAATCTCTTCAAGAGTTTTGGGATAATCCACGTAAAAAGGAGGAATCAGGCCTGGTTTGCTTAAGATCCTGAGTTTTTGCAACTCCAGGGTGTATAATCTGAAATACTGCCTGCTTAAGGGCCTGACGCCAAAAAGCTTGAGATCTCCCTTTAAAAGATTGATCAGCATAGGTAATTCATCAATCCAGAAAGACCGCATGATTTTTCCGATGGTGGTTACCCTGAAATCATCCTTGAATTTACCACCTTCCTGCAAACCGGCCTTTTTGTACATGTAATCCTGCAGGTATTCGGCAAAGGGGTGCATGGTTCTCATCTTGTAAACCTTCATGGTCTTCCCTCCCTTTCCTATCCTTTCAAGCGCAATCATTGGCCCGTAGCTGGGATTCTTGGGGAACAGGGGTTCCTTGACCTTTATGGCAATGAAATACAGACATTTGTCAATCAGCTTTTCATCCAGGATCTCAAATCCGCATGAATACAATCGTCCGAAAGCTTCAGCCTTTGAAAGAACCCTGTTTTCACCACGCGTAAGAATAAAATATACCTTCTTGGTGAGGGTGAACTTGGGGAAAATCCTTTTGATGATGAAATCCAGTGTATAGTAGATATAATTGATGCCGGGCGGATATTTATTCAGTATACGCTTCTTCCTCATATTTTTCGACTCAAAATAATCAACATAAAGACCTCCCAACGGAAGTTTTGCATTCACTGATTCAAAATATTTGTTGATATACCGAAAATCATTCACCCGTTTGACGTTGACAATGCACTCAAAGGAAGGTTGAATCTGCGCATCGATATTGAAACTTGTCGTAGTACTGATTATCAAGGTATTGGGTGAGTCAATCGCAGCATAATGTGCAACATAATTGAATGCTTCCTCCCCAATTTCATTTTTCAGGTATTCCTCCCGTAGTTTAAAATCATATTTTACGGGTATCTTTTTGAAATGAAAAACCTGTACCTTCTCTTTCAGACTGCTTCGATCAAAGCTCAGTAATTGTCCGGTCGTGCCATTTTCATACCTGATTCTGGTATTGATCAAGAGAAAATAAAGCGAAGATAAAACCAGTTCGGCAAGAGTCGCAACGGCTACCGTTCCCAGTACAATGAACCTTGAATAGTTAAAGCTTTGAAAAAGGTACATCATGCTGGTGATGATAAAGAAGATGATCAGATTGGCAATCAGAATTTTCCTCAGCAGCAGAATCCAAGTGGATACAATTCTGAAATTGTACTTCTCCAGGGAGAAAGAGATAAAGACCCAGATAAAAAGAAAGAGGAGGAATGAATTAAAATAGCTGACATAATAGGTTGAGCTCGATCCTGGTTTCAGCCATACGCACAAGGCAAATGAGGCCGATACCAGAATCAGGTCGCTGACAAATCCTGCGATATAACCCTTTTGCATTACTTTTCGAAAAACTGTGACCTGGTAATTTATAGTAAATGACGCAAAGTTAAGCAAAATGATTCCTTTCAGAATGCCAAGTCGGGGAAACATGCAGGAATAATGAAAAAACAGGAAAAAAAGCCCCAATTGCTTAAGAAACATTGCGCCTAACTAGATTGCAGTCTGTAATAAAGCTTCGGCAAATTGGGGCTTATGGTTGTCAAAAGGAACTTGGTATATACGCGTTCTTAGTTTTAATCACAGTTGTCGTTCACTGAACCAGGTGTTCCAAGATCTCCCGATGCAAATGCAGTGGCAGATTTACACCAGGAATTCCCAAGCATTGCATCGGACAAATTCAATTTTTGGGGATCCAGGCAAAGTGAGGCACCTGTGGCGTTTGGAAAACCCTCACTGCCATAATCCAGCGAACAGATGACTGAGCCATTTGTGCCATCTGTTCCGTAATTGCACAGCGATAGAAGAGCACCCGTGTTATTCAAAGTAATATCGGTACCATACAGGTATTTGGATCCCGGAACGGCATTTTCACTCCGGGCCAGAACCATGTACCCATGCTGGGCAAGCATGATCTGACCGTTAATGACATGCAGTTCCGTATCGTTTTTTTTGATAACCAGATGTTGCAGATCAATGGTCTGGTCTGTATTGTTGTACAATTCAATCCATTCTCCTTCCGCATCTGAAAGTGCAGCAGGGTCATACATGATTTCCGTGATCAGCAAGTCTCCGCTGCCAACAGTTCCGGGTACCGGTATCACAGGATTTTCAGTAATATGAATTATTTCCACCGGATCTGGAACTTCATTCAGGCTGATCTGAAAAAAAGCTGATCCTGCAACACCTGCAGCATCCACATGGATTTCGTAGTGCTTTTTGGGCTGTGGTGCGGGTATTGTTCCGGTCAGGGTTTTATTGGCAAGTGATTTGTCCGCCTTTTCCCAGGTGAGTGTTGCTGAAATACTTAAAGGATTAAGTGGTTGGAAATAGCCTGCACGTGTTTCCTCTTTCGCGAAAACAAGTGAACCTGAAGAAGAGCTTACCGTGGTAGAGAAATCTGTAAAACTGCTTTTCACATTCTCGGAGTATACAATGGATACCATTGTGTTTGCCAGTTCGCAATTTACTGAAATGGTCTGGGTCGAACCGGCTGTGATGGAAAATACCTCAGATGTTCCGAAATAATAAGGATTAGCAAAAGCAGCAGGCAAATTGTTGTCGGAACTTGCCGTTACATAATAACTGCCGGTTTCCAGCTCGATCTCAGCAGGCATATCGGAAGCTTTATCAAATGAAAGTACAACCTGTCCTCCTGCTTTGTAAATGACAACTTTAAAGTCCTCGGCCGCCAGGGTTGATTTTAGAGAGCTTTGTACTTCATTCACGCTGATGAACAGGCCAATGTTGACCTTCAGCATGCCTTTAGGGTCACCTGCTCCGGATTCCTCCTTCTGGCAGGAGCCCGAAAACAGCATGAACACAATTGCGCTAAACAGTAATGTGTTTTTCATAACGGGTTAATAAGGTTTTAAATGTGGGTAATTCTGAATCATTAATACCCTTTACCTTAAAAAAGTAACCCTGGATACCTGTAAAAAATAATAATTTGTTCGCGGAGCAGCAATGATGCTGGAATCAGCTGGCAGATCCGGTTTCTGCAAGGAAAAGAGGCATGGATGTTTTACAGGATTCTTCAATGGTGGTAAACCGGATGGCGATTGCTTCCGAAACTTTCTTGTTGGAATAAGCCAGTTTTTCAGACGCTATTTCAAGCGCCCTCCGGGTTATCCTTGGCGGCTGGCCTGCAATAGCAGCCCTGATGGATTCTGCTATCACTGCTGTTTTGGTCAGAAATGGCGTAATCGGACGACCAGGACCGGCTTGTTTCATGGCATCGGCCAAATAATTCAGTACCTGACGGTGAGAAATATTTTCGGCGTTTATGATGAACCGCTCACCAAAACAGTTCTGCTCCATCAATCGAACCATAGCGGAGGCTGTATCGCGCACATCAACGTAACCACTGGTGCCGTCGGGGTAATATCGTAACCCCTTTTTGATTTGTTCAAGCAACTGCCGTGCTGAGCCGAGCCACATGCCTGGCCCGATGATCACGGAGGGATTCACGATAACAGCTTTAAGGCCTTCATGTATCCCGCGCCAGACTTCCATTTCCCCTTTTAACTTGCTTATAGCATAAGCTGATGCAGAAGAACCGGGATTCCAGATCATGTTTTCATCAATAGATTCAGCTCCATCTGATTCACCCAGCGTAGCTATGGAACTCACATGGCAGAACTTATAAACGCCCTTTTCCATGCAGGCATTGACAAGGTTGGCTGTGCCCAGAACATTCGTCAGTTCAAGCTGCTTTCTGGCGCGGTCATCAAAAGAAACCATCCCGGCAGCATGATACACTTCGGTTACATTTGCCAGGCTTTCCAGGAGGGAAAAGTAATCCAGAACATCACCATGGATCCATACAATCCTGTTCCATAACACATTGATATCATCCGTGTAATAACCGAAAATTTTTCTGACATTGGTTATTTTGTCTTGCTGCCGGTACATTGCCTGAACAGATTCTCCTCTGCTAACCAATTCAAACAATACATGTGCTCCCAGAAACCCGGTAGCCCCGGTAACCATTATCATTTTGCTGAATGCCTTATTAAATTAACAACATCGCCAAGGGACAGGGGAAAACACTATAATTCCTGAATAAGACCGGAAAAGAGCCGGATGAGGTGCTTCTCAGCTTTACCGGCAATCTCGAGAATATCTTCAATTTTTGCAGGCTCCAGGTGGTCAGGATCACATTCATCCGTAAGGACTGAAACGGCTGCACAGGGCAGGTCCATATGGTTGGCCACAATTACCTCAGGAACAGTGGACATGCCAACAGCATCTGCAAAATTTCTATACATCCTGTACTCTGCGCGCGTTTCCAGATTTGGTCCCATTACCGAGACATAAACTCCCTTGTGCAGGACAATATTTTCACGGCGTGCAACCTCCATGAGCTTATTATTCAAAACATTTGAATAGGGTTGACTCATATCCGGGAACCGGGAACCATATTCATCCAGATTCCGGCCTCGAAGCGGATTATCCGGAAGAAGACTGATATGATCATCGATCAGCATCAGGTTTCCCTTCTTAAAGCTCAGATTCATTGCGCCGGCAGCATTCGACAGCAGGAGGTATTTTGCTCCAAGACTTTTCATTACCCTGATCGGAAAGGTAACTTCCTGCAGGGAGTATCCTTCATAATAATGGAAGCGGCCTTGCATGGCCAGTATTCGCTTCCCATGCAGCAACCCGTAAATGAGTCTTCCTGTATGGGACTCCACAGTGGCCAGGGGAAAGTTCGGAATATCAGCATAATCAATGGATTTGATTATTTCCAGTTCATCCACCAACTTTCCTAATCCTGTGCCCAGAACTATACCGATTTCAGGATCAGTGATTCCGGCCAGATTCAGGAATTCAACAGTCTGTTTGATCTTGTCAGGCATGTGATCTTGAATTTGCTTGTCCAAATGTAGCAATTACCTTTCAATCTCCATTAATACCTCATCCTTGGAAACTGAATCACCTGCCTTGACATGGATCTTTTGAATTTTTCCGGATACCTGGGTAATGATTTCATTTTGCATCTTCATGGCTTCCAGAATAAGGATTGCTTCTCCTTCCTTAACCTGTGTATTTTCTTCAACAAGAAGCTCGGCTATCTTGCCGGGCATGGGGGCTGAGATAATCTCAAGCTTATTGGTCTGTTTATGTTTCTCCAGGTATTTTCTCCTCTTGTAGGATATCGGAGACTCAATGGTAAAAGAATAACTCAATCCGTTCAATAGCACGGTATATTTGTTCTGACTCTTATCGGTAATCTCAGCGAGGTACTTTTTGTTTTTAAATTCTATGAATGTAAATCCTTCCTTGTCCTCAAAAATCTTCACATCCTGCTTGTGCCCGTTAATCCTGAGCTCTTCACTGAAAGGATTTCTGATGACATATTTTTTCCCGGCGGGGGAAACCGCAATATACTCGGGATCGTTTTTCTTCTTGGGTTTCAGTAGCTTCATAAGTCAGTTTCTATAATGATTTCAGACGTTTGTTCAATACCCAGGGACTGATATTCTTGCCACGCTCAAAATCCGGTTTTGCAGAACGGTCGGTCTCGAGTTCGGCGGCAAAATCGAAAGCAGCTACATAAGCAGCCAGCATTTCATCCTCCTCTTCATTGTAATAGAGCTTCTCCATTTCCTTTTCTATAAAGGAGGTATTGAAATCCCCATCCTTGAATTTTTTGTTGTTCAGAACTGCCAGGCAGAAGGGTACGGTGGTTTTTATCCCCCTGATCCAGATCTTCTTCAGTGCTGAGTTGGCAGCTGAAATGGCCTTCTCACGGTTCTCGGCATGGATAATGACCTTGGCTACCATGGAATCAAAATACGGGGTGATCACGGAATAATCCGTTATGCCCGTATCTACCCGAATGTTTTTGCCTTTCGGAAAGGATACCTTTTCAATGATCCCCAGGTTGGGTGAAAAACCGGCCTGCACATCCTCAGCATTTATACGGCATTCGATTGCCCAACCTGCGAGCTTGATGTCCTCCTGTTTCAGGGTAAGTTGCTGCCCTTCGGCGATCCTGAGCTGCCATTCCACAAGATCAATACCTGAAACTGCCTCCGTTACAGGGTGTTCAACCTGAATGCGCGTATTCATTTCCATGAAAAAGAAATTCTTATCGGCATCCAGTAAAAACTCCACCGTACCAACGGAATGATAGTAAACCGCTTTGGCGATTCTGACAGCAGCCTCTCCCATCTCAATGCGAAGCTTCTCATCCAGTGCTACTGAAGGAGATTCCTCGATTAACTTCTGGTGTTTACGCTGGATGGAACATTCACGCTCTCCCAGATGGATATAATTTCCATGTCTGTCCCCCATGATCTGAAATTCAATGTGCCTGGGATTCCTGACATACTTCTCAATAAACAGTGAGGAATCGTTAAACGCCTTCTCCGATTCATTGGCAGCCATCCGGAACATCTTTTCCATGTTCGAAGCTTTTTCCACAATCCGCATACCCCTACCTCCTCCTCCGGCTGCCGCTTTAAGGATGACGGGGTAACCGATCTTTTCTGCAATGTCTTCAGCCTCTTTCGAATCTTTAATGGTTCTCTGGCTGCCCTGCAATAAAGGAACATTGTACCGCTGGGCTATTTGTTTGGCGATGGTTTTATTGCCCATTTTAAATATTGCCAGAGCGGAAGGTCCTACAAATAATATCTTTTCCTCTTCACAGCGTCGGGCAAAATAAGGATTCTCTGCCAGGAATCCATAGCCAGGATGTATGGCATCTGCTTTGCTCTGGTGTGCGGCCTCAATGATTCTTTCAATATCAAGGAATTCGGGGATCTCATCCTGGCTATCCGAAAAATCCACAACATCGTCAACCAGTCTGAGGTACAATGCATTTGGTTCTTTGGCTGTTTTGATCCCGATGGTCTTGATATTCATCCTCTTGGCTGTCTCATGAATTCTGACAGCTATTTCGCCACGGTTTGCAATGAGCAGGCTCTTTATTTTCATCCGGTGAATTGGTTAAATTTTGCTGGATTCAATATGTTTCTTAAACTACAAGGGGATATTCCCGTGTTTTCGCGAAGGTACGCTGACATGTTTATTCTCCAGTGCCTCAAAGGCTGAAATCAACTTTTTGCGGGTAACAGCCGGATCAATAACCTCATCAATATATCCCTTGTCATCAGCCACATAAGGGTTGGCTATTTCATCTCTGTAACGGGCTGTCAATTCTTTCTTAAGCTTGGCAGGATCGTCAGATTCCAATAATTCTTTTCGATAGAGTATTGAGACTGCTCCTTCAGGCCCCATTACGGCAATTTCTGCTGTCGGCCAGGCCAGATTGAAATCTCCCCCCAGGTTCTTGCTGTTCATAACGCAATAGGCACCTCCATAGGATTTCCGAAGGATGACCGTGATTTTCGGAACTGTTGCATCGGCATAGGCATACAGTAGTTTGGCCCCGTGCCTGATTATCCCGTTATGCTCCTGATCGACTCCCGGGAGAAATCCAGGCACATCCTCAAGCGTAAGAATTGGAATATTGAATGAATCACAAAACCTGATAAACCGGGCTCCCTTCACAGAGGAATTGATATCCAGCGTTCCGGCTAACACCTTGGGCTGGTTGGCAATAATTCCTATCGTTTTGCCCCGAAGCCGGCCAAATCCTATGACCAGGTTCTGGGCAAAAAAGGTGGCGACCTCAAAAAAAGTGTTCCGGTCAATAATCAGGTTGATGATCTCTTTGATATCATAAGGTTTATTGGGATCATCAGGAATAATTTCCCGAAAACGATCATCAACACGCAGATCTGTATCACAATATTCAAAAAATGGAGGATTCTCAAGGTTGTTCGATGGCAGATAGGACAAAAGCTTCTGAACCCCCCGGATGGTGTTTTCCTCATCTTCGTAAACAAAATGGGCTACACCGCTTTTCTTCATATGTACCATGGCTCCGCCCAGATCATCAAATGATACGTCCTCATTCAGTACTTCTTTTACCACGTTGGGTCCTGTGACAAACATATGGCTGGTTTTGTTCGTCATGAAAACGAAGTCTGTTATGGAAGGTGAATACACAGCACCGCCTGCAGCAGGTCCCATAATTACGGAAATCTGCGGAATTACGCCTGAGGAGGTTACATTCCGGTTAAAAATGGAAGCGTATCCGGCCAGACTGGCAACACCCTCCTGGATCCTGGCACCGCCCGAATCAATGAGCCCGATAATGGGTGCGCCCATCTTTAATGCCATGTCCTGGATCTTGGCAATTTTGGAGGCATGGACTGATCCCAGTGATCCACCCATTACGGTGAAATCCTGCGAATAGGCAAAAGCCAGACGACCGCTGATCCTGCCATACCCTGTGATAACCCCGTCACCGAAAGCCGTAACCTTCTTTCCAAAATCACCGCCAGCAGGTCCGGGCATTGAAAAAGCGTCAATTTCTTCAAACGTGCCGGGATCAAAAAGCATATCTACCCTTTCCCGGGCCGTCATTTTACCTTTGCTGTGCTGTTTCTCGATTATGGCATCGCTTTGCTGCGCTGCATAGGCTTTTGTCCTTTCTAAAAAACGCGTGTAAAGTCTTCCTTTTACATCCATGTGAGAAGGATTAAGAGTTTAATGAAATAAGGACTTTAAAAATACGAAAGAAACCGGGGGGAATTGGTAATATTTCAACGGACAGAATAGCTGCATAGGTAAAAATTATCAATTTCATATCCTTTCGAAATTGTCTGCCCGGATCAGGGTATACAACGATATTCCAGACAGATTTAAAGAACGTGAATTTGAATAAGCGCAACAAAGTTAACAATAAATAAATGACATTATCAATAGGCAGGCCGCAGCAGGCCATTAACCTGTTGATCATCTTAAACTTGGGGACGAATATTTTTGGCAGGCTATTGTCCTGACTTGCCCAGGTAGTCCGACACAATACTGCCGGATAAATATCCAAATATACCACCTGCCAGGGAACTGGAATACCAGTGCGAGGTTATCGGACAGGAACCCGATGTACACCCGATAAACCTCCAGTAAAGATATCCGGACAAAATCCCCAGGGATGACAGCAAAATGATAAACCAGAATTTTTTCAGGTAAGTCCTCATTCTTTCACATTCAGCACATCGTCGATTGCCTGCTTGAAGGTGTCCTTGGGCAGAGCTCCCATCGCCATTTGCGGTTGTCCTTCAAGTGGAATAAACAACAGACTGGGAATACTCTGTATCCCAAACATGGCTGACAGCTCACGCTCCTGCTCAGTGTTCACTTTGTATATCTCGAGTTTGTCTGTATACTCATCCTTTAATTCCTCGAGGATCGGGGCTACCATCCTGCATGGCGCACACCAGTCAGCATAGAAGTCGATAATGGCGGGCTTGCTGCCTTCATATTTCCATTCCTTGTTGAGTTCGAAATTAAATACCTTCTTTTTAAAGGTCTCTTTTGTCAAATGCTCTAAATTCATTGTATATATTTTTACTTTGTTACTTCCCCATCAATAATCAAACCAAAATATTTATATATATAGATATTATAATTTAAACTGCCGTTTTGACAGTTAAGTTCCCCACTAAATAACACGCGGGAACAAGAATTGTTCAGAAGAATTCAGGGGGAATAAGGGATGCTCAATCGTTGATCTCGGCAAATTTATGGAAAGTAAAATTGAATCCTGGCAACAATTCCTGATACAATTCTCCCGATTCAAGCATCTCCTCATCACCTTCCTCATACATCCATTTTACATGGACCGCCTTAATTCCGGGATTTCCTTCCATTATCTTGAAAAAATCGAGTAATTGTTTGGAAACACTTGTGTTAAAATAATCAAGATTAATTTCCAGGTGAATCTCCTCCGATGTAAAACCGCTAATCCACGCAAGTAACGGTGCAAAGAATTTGTTTGCATCTTCAGGCAGTGCTCGTCCGGTAATCTTTAAATCACCGCTGGTATTCAGTTCTACGGTCGGTAGTGAATCAGTGCCTTGAATGAATAAGTCTTCCATGGGTCAGGTTCATTAAATCGACTGGTTGATATACTTCGCTATTTTAATATGAAAGTAAATGAAAACTGAATGTTCTTGAAAAAAACCGCGATATTTTTATTCACTTTTTGACAGCTTCCAATCTGGCATTCCTACAATCTGATAATTTCTACCCGCCGGTTTGCTGCTTTGCCCTCTGCGGTGGTGTTTGGTGAAACAGGTTCAATCTCGCCTTTCCCGTCGGTTTCAATCCTGGAACCTTCAACGCCGAAATCCTTGCTTAAACTGCCTTTTACTGATGCAGCGCGACGTTTCGACAGATCCAGGTTAGAAGCATCGTTTCCGTCGCTGTCGGTATGTCCCACGATTTTTATCCGTACATCAGGATTTTCCTGTAGTACAGCAGCAATTTCTTTCAGGGTTCCATATGATTCGGGCTTGACCAGATCCTTCCCAGTATCAAAATAAATCCCGTATGTGACCAGTTTTCCTTCGGTCAGGAGTTTGCTGCGTGTGTCAGGCCGGCCAGCCGCCATTCGTATATTGCTGATCAGAGGCTCTCCTCCCCTGCTCCAAAGGCTAATTCTGAAATGATTGTATTTGTATCCGGCTAAAATTCCCCTGGGCAAATCGAATACCTTCTTTTCTTCCATGTAAACCCTGATCCTTTGCTTCTGCACCCAGATTTTTACCTTATTCAACTTTTCAGGAACCAGGAGTCCTGTGCGGCTTTCACCCGATATCTGATTGGGATTATCGGTTTCCTGGTTATAATTTACGAAACTATGGTAATTCTCTGACAATGTAAGGTGATACCCGGCATTGCCCGGATACAAATCCGTATTAAGCGACAGTTCCGGCTGATCATATATTGTCAGTGTAAAGTCACAATCACCAGCTCCTTCCTTGTATTGTGGAATAACATCAAATTCAATGGTATAATTATCGGGGAAATCGATCAGCTTTTCGAGCAGGTAAACTCCATCTCCCATGGGCTTGAACCATTTCCCGGGGTAAACATTGGTGGTCATGACCTCCCCCGAAGCATCGGTATTCCACAAAGCCGGAAAGTCGCCGACATTGTCCTGGGAAAAATCTTCAAACAGGATTACTTTTTCTCCGGGAACAAAATCATATTTTGAATAGGCTGCAAAAGTTTGTGTCGACGGACTGGCCTGTGCAGGATTCTCCTGAGGGTCATGTTCAGTTTTTTGGGGTGTCTCTGCTTCAGTTGCTTCCTCCTTTGCCGGTTCTTCCGGTTCCTCTCCCTTTACAGCTTCCTCCACTCCTTCCTCAGCTGCATCGAGCGCTTTATCAATACCTTCATCGACATGTTGGTCAGCCTTATCCTGGACTTTTCTCTTGATTTTGTCCTCAATGTCAATTTGTGCATTCAGATAATCACTTGTCAGTACCAGCATAATACCGGCAAGCAGCAATCTACAAATCGTTTTCATGGTTGGAACAAGGTTTATTATTAATGAGCAGTAAATCTCGCGGTATAACCTTAAAGATACAAAAAAAAGATCATTTTTTGCGGTTTAGCTCATTCCAGGCTAAAGCACCGGCGCCCAAAACTCCGGCATTCATGTCCGGTAAGCTGGAAAGCAGGATCTTGACCTTGTTGCAGTATATGGGCAACAGGTTTTCTTCCATGTACTTTTTAGTGGGATTGATTATCAGTTCCCTTGAATTGGCCAAACCTCCGAGCAGGAAAATAGCTTCGGGACTTGTATGAGCTACCGTATCTGCAAGTTTGGAGCCAAGGATCCAACCGGTACGATCAAAGGCCTCCAGGGCAATTTTATCTCCCCGGAGCGCAGCTTCACTGATCATTTTGGCGGTAAGTTCGTTGAAACTCATACCGCGTAATTCGCTATCGATCATTCTTTCTGCCAATAACCAATATACGGTCCGTCTGATACCGGTAGCCGAGGCATACGCTTCAAGGCAGCCTTTGCGGCCACATCCGCAATCACGGCCATCTGGTTGAACAATCACATGTCCCAGTTCCCCTGCAAAGCCATCCTGACCGTATACGAGGGTCCCTCCGACGACAATCCCGCTGCCCAATCCGGTTCCCAGGGTAATAACAATAAAATCCTTCATATCTTTTGCACCCCCGAATACCATTTCACCAATCGCTGCTGCATTGGCGTCATTGGTCAAAGAAATGGTCAATCCGGGGTAATACCTGGCAATTTTCTCAGCCACCGGAATAACACCCCTCCAGTTCAGGTTCACTGCATTTTCAATGGTTCCTTTGTAGTAATTACCATTCGGAGCGCCAATGCCAACTCCTCTGATCTCAATCTGCCCCTTCAGAAATTGCATGGATTTTTCAATCGCCCCCAGCAAATCTCTGAGATAATCATCGAAATTATCATGGGTAGCGGTGTTGGTGAAACTTTCAGCCAGACAATTGCCTTCCCTGTCAACTATGCCATACTTTGTGAAAGTACCGCCAATATCTATGCCAATTACTGCTTCCTTCATATCAGATATTTTTTATAATTCATCAATAGTCCCCGTCGATATCCCGTACGGGTGGATTGCTATAAAAACGAAGGCGGTGGAATAAAATGCTATATCCCACCGATTGTATTCACAACGGTCTAAAAATAGTGTTTTTTTGTATTACTTCTAAAATACTGTGGTTTTATTTGAGGACCGGAACATCGCTCTAATATTTCTGAAGGTCTATTACATGCCGTAACCGGAAAATAACTATATTTAGTCTTAATTCGATCATATTCAAAATACTGCCTGTATGAAAAACTTCATTGTGCCAATCGATTTTTCTACGGAATCGTTGAATGGTCTGAAAATGGCCATCCTGTTCTCAAAAAGAACTTCGGTCAGTATTCAATTGGTATACGTGTTGCACAAATCATCCGACACTGATAAATCTGCGCAGGAGGAAGAACAGAAAGTAGCGGAGGACAGTTTCACGCGAATTATCCATGATTATCAACCTCAGCTAGGAAATAATTCCAAAATAGGTTTTGTCATTAAAAAGGGCAGGATCTATCAGGAAGTTGTTGCCCTGGCCGCTGAACTGCCTGATGCGATTATTGCCGCCTCCACGCATGGCGCATCTGGATTTCAGGAACTTTTTATCGGAAGCAATGCCTTTCGTATTATCTCTGCCACTCAGAGCCCTGTCATTACGCTTCGGAAAAATTACTGCCCGGGCGAGATATCACGCATCGTATTGCCCGTTGATCTGTCAGCTGATTCCAGGCAGAAGGTCCCTTTTACAACGGAAGTGGCCAAGCTGTTCGGAGCAGAAATTCATGTTGTCGGGGTTCAGAAATCACGGGGGGAGAGAAATATGCAGAAGATCAGGTCCTATACCAGTCAGGTTGCCGGGTATGTCGAAGGCAAGGTACATTGTGAGAGCAATGAGGTTTTCGGAGACAATGTTCCTGAACTGATCATTAATTATGCAAATACCATAAAGGCCGATTTGATTTCCATAACCACCGAACAGCCTTCAGGTCTTAGCCTGATAATGGGCAATACAGCACATCAAATCCTTAATCAGGCTGAAATTCCCGTCCTCTGTCTGACGCCAAAGCACCTCAGAAGAGCCGGAACATTCGTGACGACGGGAGGATGATAACCTGCAACCTGATGGCAGGAACCTTTATTTCCTTTTGAGGATCTTGAATAGTTTACGGGGTATCTTCACAACCTGTGAGGTGCCTTCATCATAGTAACCATGCTCATAGCCATACCCATAGCCGTAACCGTAGCCGTAACCGTAGCCATACCGGTACGAATATCCATAATAACCTTTGGTTTGCACATCATTGACAAGCAGGGCCATATTTTTTAATCCACGTTTGGTGTAAAGGTCTTCTACCAGTTGCAGGACCTCTTTGCTGGAATAACCGTGCCTTATCACAAAAACATGGATATCCACCATCTCTTTTAAAAGCAGCGCATCAGTAACGATCGCGATAGGAGGTGTATCAATAACCAGGAATTCATATTCCTTTTTCATCCGGACCATGAACTCAGCCATCCTCGACGACTCAATAAGCTCTGCAGGATTGGGGGGGACAGGGCCTGAGATAGCCACATCCAGATTATCCACATTGGTAGGATGTACAATCGATTCCAAACCATTCATCCCTGCCAGGTAAGTGCTGATGCCTGATTGGTTCTCCAGACTGAATATCTTGTGAATTTTGGGTTTCCGAAGATCAAGACTTACCAGGAGTGTTTTACGCCCTGCCATGGCAAGAATAGCTGCCAGATTGGCGGCACAAAAGGTTTTGCCTTCTCCGCTAATCGTTGACGATATGGAAATGATCTTATGGGTTTCATTCTTTAACAAGTACTGGAGGTTTGCACGCAATGATCTGAATGACTCTGCAAGAGCCGATTTGGGGTTTTCAAAAACCGGAAGATCAAAGGATTTATCATTGTGACCTATCGAACCCAGGATGGGAACGGCAGTTTGCTGCTCAATGTCTTTTCTGTCAACAATTTTATTGTTGAAATACTCAATCAGGATCAGGAGCATCAAAGGCAGTATTCCCCCCAAAACCAGAGCCATCATATAATTCATGGAGGTTTTGGGCTTGATCATCACGGCATTTTCGGGTTTGGCAATATCGAGCAGCCTGTGATCAGGCGTGTTGGAAGCTTTTGTAATGCCAGCTTCTGCTCGCTTTTCAAGCAGGAATGTATAAATCTGGTCATTTACATTGAACTCCCGCTGTATGTTGATGAGCTGTCGTTCAGTAAAAGGGAGCTTCTGAATTTCCTTTTCAAGATCGTTGATGCGATTGCTCAATCCCTTCATGGATATGTTATTGGAAGCAATCAGATTATTTACATTTTCAAGAATGTCCATCCGCAGGTTCTCAATCTGCATGGTTATCATGGTAAGCTTAGGATTGTTCTCGCTTGAGCTGAACTTGAGATCCCGGCGTTCCGTGTTAAGTTCGTTGATCTGCGATACGAGTGAATTAAGCAACGCATCCTGGATACCCATAACCGAAGGGGCAATAATTTCTATATTGTCCTTTTTGGCAGTAATGTATCCCTTTATGTATTCGAAATAGCTCCCTTTAATGGCAATTTCTGCCTTTTCAGCATTCAGTAACTCCATCTGCTGAAACAAGGCGTTCCCCTCCTGACTGATATTGATTATCCTGTTCGCAGAGCGGAAGTTCTGTAACCTGATCCCGGCAATCTGCAATGAATCAATGATCTCCCTGAGCTGTTCATCAATGAACTTGATCGTATTGGATGATGTGGTATTCTTTTCATCCAGATTTGATTGGATGTATATCCTGGAAAGTTTATTCAGGTAATCGCAGATTTGTTCTTTATTAGGACCGGTAAGGGATAACGTAAGTATGGACCCCTTTTCATCATTCACTTCCACCTCCAGTCCTGCCCGATATTTGTTAATCAATCCATTGAGGTCATGCATGACAAAGTAATATTTCAATGGAAAGTTGCTCAGGTTTTTCAGACTTTCGGGATTTCTGGGCAGCAACCTGAAATTAAAATTTTCATGTTCAAAAGTCTGGCCGAAATACATGACCCGGGATATCCCATATTTATCATCAATGGTCAGCTTGTAAGTTGTGGGAGAAAGAATGGTAACGTTTACGGGATAATTGAACTGATTCGGGAGGGTGGTATCAGGTATTACGATGAATGGTGAACTGCTGTAAAGTTTTGATTCAGCAATCCCCCTCCGTCCGACTGCAGTATAGGATATATTAAAATCGAGATTCTGAATTGTGGCTTGCGCCATTTTGTAAGATTTAAGCACTGTGATCTCATTCTGCACAACTGCTTTGGTTCTCCTGTTTCTGACGTTGGTCAGGTCTTCAATAATGCTTTCGATATCCCCGCGGGGGGTATTTTCATTGGCTATAATTACCGAACAATTTGCCCTGTAAACATCTTCGGCATAACGATTTACCAGATACGCAATGGTAAGGGCAACAAATATTGATAGCGCGAACCACCACCAGTTGTAAAGAATCCGGTAAAGATACTTTTTGATATCAATGCTCTCCTCTTCCCGGTAAATTTCAGGATATTGTTCCATGTGTCTTAATTGCTGAATATGAAACGTGTAAAGATAGTAAAATAAAAATCCTATATTTGTTACCCCTAACATTTATGCATGAAAAAGCTTGTTGTGCTCACTGGTTCAGGTATGAGCTCCGAAAGCGGGTTGAAGACTTTCCGGGAATCAGGCGGATTGTGGGAGGATTATGATGTAATGGAGGTTGCCAGCTTTACCGGATGGACCAAAAATATGGATCTTGTATTGCGTTTTTACAATGAACGGCGCGCTCAGCTGAAAGATGCCGTCCCCAATGAAGGACATAAATTACTTGCAGATCTTGAAAAGTATTTCGACCTGCAGATCATCACGCAAAATGTTGATAACCTGCACGAAAAAGCCGGGAGCACCAAAGTGCTGCACCTGCACGGGATACTTACCCGTGTAAGAAGCACGGGAGATCCTGATCTTGTTTATGAAATCGGTTATAAACCAATTTACGCAGGTGATACCTGTGAAAAAGGATTCCAGCTCAGACCGGATATTGTGTGGTTTGGCGAAGCTGTGCCCGCCATTGAAGAGGCTGCTGCGATTACTTCGGCAGCCGATATTTTTGTGGTGATCGGAACTTCCATGGTGGTTTATCCTGCTGCAGGACTGATCGATTTCGCACCAAAAAACGTCCCCGTATTCCTGATCGACCCTAACGATGTTGCTGTGCCAATCTACCGTCACATTAATTTTATCAAGGAAAAGGCTGGTAAAGGAGTTGCTGTATTGAAAGAGAGACTGCTCAAAGAATACCTGGAGGCCTAATGCTGATGAAACGGTTCGTGCTGATGGTTTTGTTAACATCCGGATCTCTTGCCGGTCTTTCACAAACCTTCCATGGCGGTCTTGTTTTTGGTTTCACTGCCTCGCAGGTCGACGGTGATTCCTATGCAGGTTTTGATAAGGCCGGCCTTCAGGGAGGTGTATTTGTGAATACAGCATTGACATCTTACCTGGATGCCCAGCTTGAGATCAAGTATACCGGCCGGGGAGCCAGAAATCCGGCCTCGGAGGACAACACTGGATTTTACAAGCTGAGCCTGCATTATATTGATCTGCCCGTTTTACTGGCTCTTAAAATTAAACAGTTTGGGTCTGTGGAACTTGGATTGGTGCCTGGCTACCTTTTTGCCGCTCAGGGTGAGGACGATGATGGCAAACTTCCGGAAGAATACCTCGTTGAATTTAAAAAATTCGATCTTGGAACACTCGTGGGCATTGACATCAACATCCTTCCCAAATTATCCCTGAACCTGCGTTATTCCTATTCGATACTTTCCATTCGTGATATCGACACTGCCGGAGCCTATTATTCCTGGTTCGGGCAACTTTTCGGAAATTCAGGCGGAGATTTTAACAATTATCTGTCCTTTGGGATCTGCTACCTGCTGAAATAGTAGAATCGTCAACCCTTTCCAAAGAACAAGTAAGCAATAAATATAGAGGCAATAACACCCGCCAGGTCAGCAAATAGTCCTCCCGGAATCGTATAACGCGTATTGCGAATATTTACGGCACCATAGTAGACTGCAACGGTATAGAAGGTTGTTTCCGTGGATCCCTGCATAATGCAGGCCAGCCTTCCGGCGAAGGAATCCGGTCCGAAATGCTGCATGATCTCTACCATCAGCCCCCTTGCCCCGCTGCCGCTCAGTGGTTTCATGAATGCTACCGGAAGGGCATCCACAAAACGGGTGTCCATTCCAAAAAGTGTAAAAAAACTTCCGACTCCCCCGATCAGAAAGTCAAGGGAACCAGAAGCCCTGAAAACACCAACCGCAACCAGCATAGCCACCAGGTAAGGAATGATTTTTACCGCAACCTCAAAGCCTTCTTTGGCCCCTTCGATAAAGGTTTCGTATAGGTTGACCTTCTTTCGGATGCCAAGGACGATGAAAATGATGATAACAAGGAACAACAGGAAATTCCCTGCAAACCCTGTACGAGTGGACATCACTGCTTGCGGCAGAACGCTGAGGTACCAGATAATCCCGGCAATAATTGCCGTGATCCCGGTAAGGTAAGCCACAACAACTTTATTGAATAAATTGATTCTCTGTCTGATCGCGACAAACAACAATCCTGCCATGGTGGAGAAGTAAGTAGCCAGGATCATCGGAATGAAAATATCAGTAGGAACCTTAGCTCCGTTGGCCATTCTCATGGCCAGAATGCTGATGGGGATAATGGTCAGACTGGAAGTATTCAGCACCAGAAACATAATCTGCGAATCCGAGGCCTTTGCCGGATCCGGGTTTACTTCCTGCAATTCCTTCATGGCTTTCAGACCCAGGGGTGTGGCTGCGTTATCCAGTCCAAGCATGTTGGCACTGAAATTCATCATGATGGATCCCATGGCCGGGTGATTTTTTGGTATACCGGGAAAGATCCGGCTGAACAATGGATTCATCAACCGAGAGAGTGCACTGACAGCACCGCCTCTTTCACCGATTTTCATAATGCCCAGCCACAGGGTCATCACGCCGATCAGGTAAATGGATATCTCTACGCTGGATTTAGCCATTTCAAATGTACTTTGCACAATAGCTGAAAATACATCCCTGTCAGCTATAGTAAATACAAGATTGAGATGATCCAGGAAGAAATCGCGGAAATAATACCCAAATACCCTGAAAGCTGCAACAAGGAATCCGATGATGAAGAAACCAATCCAGATGTAATTCAGAATCATGGTACATTAAGTCTTTTACCGGTATATAATCATGCCTCGACGGTGCACAGCATGACCTGTAAGTCAGACCGTGCGAATTCGAAATATTTATTATTCCTCTTCTGCCAATGCAAAATCAATCTGCTTGCGGGCCATATTTACCCTGACCACTTGAATCTGGACCGGATCACCCATCTGATACTTTTTCCCGGTACGACGCCCACGAATGCAGTAATTATCTTCGTCATACTCGTAAAAATCACCTGCCAGTCCCCTGATCGGGACCATTCCCTCGCACTTGTTCTCCAGAATTTCAACAAATATTCCCCATTCGGTCACACCGGAAACTACTCCCTCAAATTGGAGCCCAACTTTATCCTTCATGAACTCGGCCTGTTTGTATTTGATGGATGCCCTTTCGGCTTCCATGGCCAGTACCTCCATTTTTGAGGAATGCCGGCACATCTTTTCATATTTCTTCTGGTTACGTGAATGAGCTCCGGCAAGATAATCCGCCAGCAACCTGTGAACAAGCATGTCAGGATATCGTCGTATGGGAGAGGTAAAGTGTGTATAGTAGTCAAATGCTAGGCCATAGTGACCAATGTTACCAGTGGAATACTCGGCTTTTGCCATTGCTCGTAAAGCAAGGTTTTCAACGATGTCCTGTTCACGTGTGCCTCTTACATCCTCTAGCAGCCTGTTTAATGACAAAGCTGTCTGTTTTCCCGATTTCAGGGAAATCTTGTATCCGAATTTACGGATAAAATGAGAGAACTTCTGCAGTTTTTCCGGATCGGGCCTGTCATGAATCCGGTACACAAATGTTCTCTTTTCACCTTGATCCCCGGGCTTACCAATGAATTCGGCAACTCTTTTGTTGGCAAGCAGCATGAATTCTTCAATCAGTTCGTTCGAAAGATAGTGCTCACTGGCATAAATTCTCACCGGACGGCCTTTTTCATCAACCTCGATCTTGACTTCCTCTCTTTCAAAGGCTACAGATCCGGACTTGAACCTCCTATCACGCAGTATCCTGGCCAGGCGGTTCAATGTTAATACCTCCCTGCTTAAATCACCATTGCCCGTATCAATTATCATTTGGGCTTCACGGTAAGTGAACCTTCTGTCTGACCTGATTACTGTCCTGCCAAACCATTCATCCACAAGATCCGCCTGCTCGTTCATGATAAAAACAGCAGAAAAGCATAGTTTCTCCTCATTCGGACGGAGTGAACAGATGTAATTGGACAGACGCTCGGGTAACATGGGGACAACGCGGTCCACAAGATATACCGAAGTTGCCCGGTTTAAGCCCTCTTCATCAATAAGGGTTTCCGGCTCCACATAATATGTCACATCGGCGATATGAACCCCTACCTCCCATTTGCCATCATTAAGCGGTCTGATCGACAGAGCATCATCAAAATCCTTGGCATCATCGGGATCGATTGTGAGCGTGGGTATGGATCTGAAATCCCGCCTGGACCTGTACTCCGCCTCACTGATACGGTCACTGATCCTGGCAGCCTCCTCCTCCACGTCCTCTGTGAACTTAAAGGGAAGACCATATTCGGCAAGGATGGCATGCATTTCAGTTTCATGTTCTCCTTGGTTTCCAAGCACCTCAATGATCTCTCCAAATGGATTCTTTGCCCGGCGCGGCCATTCCGTGAGCTTCGCAATTGCTTTCTGTCCGTTTTCTGCACCATTCAGCTTGTCCAGGGGAATAAACAGATCGAAGGGCATCTGTCTGCTATCCGGTGTCAGAAAGGCATACCTGTCAGCAATCTCAACTGTGCCAACGTAAGTTTCTCTTGCCCTTTCCAGGATCTCGATCACTTCCCCCTCGAGTGCTCGTGATTTCTTATGGGCATATACCATTACCTTGACTGTATCTCCGTCAAGGGCATGATTCAGGTTATTCTGTGAAACAAAGATGTCTTCCTTCAGGGTTTCCGCAACCACATAACCATAACCGCCTCTTGCCATGTCCACTTTGCCGATAACCGACCCCCCCTTTGCCTTTAGTCTGAACTTGCCAGTGGAAACTTCATCCAGCGCATCTTTTTCCTTAAGTTCATATAAGATCTCGGTAATGAGCCTTTTTTCTGCTGCATCAGTGATCAGAAGACCTGCAGCAAGCTGCCTGTAATTGAATGCCTTTTTGGGGTGAGCTGAAAGAACTGCCAGTATGCTGTTGGTCAGTTCCTTTTTATTAATGCTTTTGTCCTTTTTATGTTGCTTTCTTTTGCCCATGGTCTAAAATATTCGGAAAAGGTACGAAAGATTTCTGTAGGACGGCTCAAATATCACCCGGCTACAGGTTGCTTTTGGTGATACCGAGCGCTTTTTCCTCCTTTTTGTCTCCGAGTGGCTCTATGTGAATGGTAACATCGAAAACATTATCGATCCTCGATTTAATGGAATCTTCCACCTTATGCGCTATTTCATGCGCCTCACGGAGGGTCTGCTCTCCATCAACCTCAAGGTCTATGGCAATCATTACCTTATGACCTATGTTCCTTGCCCTGACCCTGTGCGGATGATGCGCTCCCTCAACAGCATCAATAGCATCAAAGATCTTTTCATATATTGTGCAGTCTTTTGTACCGTCCATGAGCTCCAGGCTGGTTTCCCTGAATATTCTGTAGCCGGCACGCATTACCCACAGACTTACCAGAAGTGCCGTTATTGTATCCAGGATGGGCATTTTGAACACATAAATGAATATCAGACCGAGCAAAACCGAACCGGAAATGATCACATCATTCTGCATGTTTTTGCTATTGGCTATCAGCATGGAACTACTGGTCTTCCTGCCTGCCCGGAGCTGTTGCAGGGACAGGAGTAACTTGCCAACGATGGAGACCGCCGTCACGTATATTGCCAGTTTACCCGGAAACTGGATATTTCCGCCAACCATGAGCTTCCTTACCGTGGCTATCAGCAACTGTGCACCTGCAAAAAAAATAATAAAGGAAAGTAATTTTGTGGCAATGGTATCCGCCTTATCATACCCGTAGGGATACTTTTTGTTGGGTGGCCTTGTCAATATTCTTGCTGTGATCAGGGTGATGACCGAGGTGATGATATCGCTTGAAGAGTCAACACCGTCGGCTACCACAGCCAGGCTGCCTGAAATAAACCCTGCGGAAATTTTCAGCACCGACAAAAATGCATTGCCGAGGATCCCGACCCAGGATGCCTTCTTGATCTCCTTTTCCCGCTCCGCCATTATCAATACATGATTATTCCCCTGTTTGTAACAGGATTAAACAAAAAGCAGCAAACTCACGGCCATAACGACCATGCCGCTGATCACACCGTATATGGACAGGTGCGCTTCGCCATATTCACGAGCAGCAGGCAATAATTCATCAATTGAAATAAATACCATAATACCAGCCACTGCGGCAAACAAAACACCGAATACCAAATCGTTCAGGAAGGGCATCAAAATGAGATACCCTACAATAGCGCCAACTGGTTCTGCAAGTCCTGACAAAAAGGATAAACGGAATGCCTTTTTCTTGTCGCCGGTGGCATAGTATACCGGAACCGAAACGGCAATACCTTCAGGAATATTGTGAATCGCAATGGCAACAGCAATTGCGATACCCAGAGCGGGCTCCCTCAGGGCCGCCGTAAACGTGGCCAGGCCTTCGGGAAAATTATGGATTCCTATGGCCAGGGCCGAAAACAAACCCATACGCAGAAGCTTTTTTTTCCGGAAGGCATCGGTCGGATGTTCGGCTTCCTCAATACGCTTCAGCTCATGGGGATTTTCCATTTCAGGAATTAACCTGTCAATAATCGCGATCACCAGCATACCGCCAAAGAATGCCGCTACAGTTGTCCAGTAACCTCCGCGCTCTCCCAGGGCAATGACCATGGATGATTTTGCCTTTGAAAATATCTCAATCAAGGAAACATAAATCATCACACCAGCAGAAAATCCCAGCGATACCGAAAGAAACCGGGTATTTGTTGTACGTGCAAAGAAAGCTATCGCACTGCCCACACCTGTTGCCAAACCAGCAAACATCGTCAATCCGAATGCAAAGAACACGGCGTGCCAATCCATAAGATGCTATTATAATTTAAGGGTTGTTATGCCGCTAATCGCTAAGGTTGCTGATCTTGAAGAGGGTCTTTTCATCCAGCATCTTTATCTTTCGACCATGCAATTCAATAAGACCGTCCTGTTTAAACTCCGAAAGAAGCCTGATGACAGATTCGGTTGCGGTACCCACCATGTTAGCCAGTTCCTCACGGGTAAGCGTAATCTGCAGGTATTTCTCATTGTCAAGGTCAAAATCCTTGCGTAAATGTATCAGCACCTCGGCAAGTCTTTCACGAACCGTCTTCTGTGCGATATCCGTGATATAATCATTGGCTTCGCCTAACTCTTTACAGGCAATCTGCAACAATTCAAGTGCAAAATTCCCATTGTTTTTCACAAATTCAAGAACCGTTTCTGCATGTACAAAACAGATGTAGGCGTCTTCGAGAACCTTGGCAGATGTACAGGCACGCTCGCGGGTAATGGTCGATCTGAATCCCATGATATCCCCTTTCTTCGCAAACCTGATGATCTGTTCCTTTCCATCGAATCCGGTTTTATAGATTTTGATGATCCCTTTCTGAACACAATAAAAGCCGTTGATCCGACTGCCTTCAGAATAAATGATGGTACCGCGCTTATAGGTGTCGGGTTCCTGATCAATGGGTATCATGGCCAGTTCTTCCTGGGTCAGATGCCGGAATATCGAGGAACTATCTATAAAACATTCCTTCTTGAGAGGTGGTGTTTGATTTTTCATAGTACATCGGATGACTGTGCGAAATTGACTAAATTTGAATTAAAGTTACCAAAAAAAACAAAAAAACATGAAAGATGCAATTAATGTTCAATGGACAGGCGATATGGCTTTTCAGGCAAATGTTCATGGTCATAGTATTGTTTTAGATGCCGGCCCCGAAGTTGGGGGCAAAAACAAAGGCCCCCGACCCAAAGCATTGCTTATGGTTTCTCTGGCAGGATGCACGGCGATGGATGTTATTTCCATTCTGAATAAGATGAAAGTTGAAGTGACGGACTTTGTAATAAAGGTTGACGCTGACCTCACGGATGAACATCCAAAGCGATATACCGCTATCAAACTGACATATGAATTCACCGGCAAAAACCTGCCCCTTGAAAAAATCAAACACGCTATAGAATTGTCCCAGGAAAAATATTGTGGTGTCAGTGCCACGCTTGGTAAATCAATTGCGATCAGTTATGAAATAAAGTTAAACGCGTTATAAGGCCTCCTTTCCTTTGTCCATTAATTACATACAATATCTCCAGGGTTTCACGCAAATCTTTTATCCGCGGCTTTGCGCTGCCTGTGGTAATGCCCTTTATTTTAACGAGCATGTGCTCTGCCTTGCATGTTATGCGGACCTTCCCAGGACAGGCTTTCACCTTGATCCTGACAACGAGGTGGCCCGGTTATTCTGGGGCCGCATTCCCGTTAGAAATGCCACATGTTTTATGCTTTTTAACAAAGAAAGTCATTACCGTACAATACTTTATGAACTTAAGTACCGGAAACAAAGACAGATTGGAACTGAAATGGGCAGGCTATTCGGGCTTGAACTCAGAGAAAGTCCTTTTGCTGAAGCTGATCTGATCGTCCCGGTGCCGATACATCCGTCCAGGTTGCGAAAAAGGGGATACAATCAGAGTGAACTGATCGCCATGGGGATGGCCGGAGTACTGCAATTGCCGGTTATATCCGATCTGATTGCCAGAACTGAAAAGACGAAGACACAGACCAAAAAATCTCGCTATGAAAGATGGGAGAATGTCAGGGATACTTTCCGGATCGAGTTTCCTGAGAATATCCGCGACAAGCATGTTTTACTTGTGGATGACGTAATTACCACCGGTGCTACTATTGAAGCCTGTGCCAGTTCCTTGCTGGCAATACAAGGCGTTAGCGTAAGTGTTGCTGCGCTTGCATTTACCAAACTTCAATGAATCCAAAGCGCAGGCCGACAAAGTTTTTTTTTTCTTTACGTGACATTAAATAAATTTACCACTGGAAAATAATTCACCTGAATAATAGTTTTCTAATCTGACGGTAATTCCGTGTTGCTAGGCTTTTAAATAAACTGATCCTGAATAATGTATGCATCTTGAAGAAAATCCCTGAACATACGCTTATTGCCTTTGCAGCTTTGCTGATTCTTGCTACTGGCTGCAGCGTTCAGAAGAACACCACGGTTTCCCGGGCCTACCATAATCTTACGGCTCGTTTTAATGTATTGTTCAATGGAAAGGAGAGTTATAACCGGGGAATAGCTCAGATCGAGTCCGGGTTCAAGGATGATTATGCCGAGATACTGCCTGTTTTTGTTTTTGGAGAAAAAGAGGCAGCCGACCTGGCCTCCTCCGATATGGACCGGACGATTAAAAAATGTTCGAAACTTATCTCGCTGCATTCCATTACAGTCAAACCCAAGGTAAAGGACGGCAAAAGCCTTACGCCAAAACAGCGCGAGTTTTTCAGTAAGAAAGAATATAACCAGTATGTTGATGATGCTTACCTGTTAATGGGCAAGGCCCATCTGTACAAACATGAATATGATCAGGCCGCTGAAACCTTTAAGCTGATTCTGAACGATTTTAAAAATCAGCCCGTTGTTTATGAAGCACAGGTGTGGTTATCACGATTGCTTGTGCAGACAGGGCAAAACAGGGAAGCTTATGAAATCCTCCAGGTTCTGATCAATGAACCCGAATTCCCCAAAAAGCTTCTCCCGGATCTATACCCGACCTTTGCTGATTATTATCTGACGCAAAAGGATTTTATTCAGACCATCAGTTACCTTGAAAAAGCTCTGGGTGTAGAACGCGGGAAAAAACCCCGCACAAGGTACCTGTACATTCTTGCACAACTTTTTGAGAAGACCGGTGACCTGAAACGTGCTTCGGATTACTATGCCCAGGTAATCAAAATGAATCCGGTGTACGATATGGCCTTTAACGCGCATATTAACCGCGCACTGGCATATGAACAGGGATTTGGTCAGGCAGAGGATATCGAAAACGAACTCACCAAAATGCTTCGTGATGATAAAAACCAGGAATTCCAGGACCAGATATACTTTGCGTTGGGTAATCTTGCCAGTAAAGAGGGCGCCAATGAAACAGCCCTTGAGTATTATCAGAAGTCAATTAAAGCCAATACCGGTAACGATCAGCAGAAAATAAGGTCGTACCTAACATTGGCAAACTTATATTACTCAATTCCGGATTACCCGCATGCACAGGCTTACTATGACAGCACTGTTTCACTTGCCAGCGCCGATTATCCAGGTTATGAAGCACTGTTCACGAAGTCCAAAAGCCTTACGCGGCTTGTTACGGAAATCAACACCGTTCAGCTTTCCGACAGTCTGATCATGCTTGCCAAACTCCCCAAACAGGAATTATATGCCCGTATCGAGGATATGATTAAGCATGAAAGGGAAAACGAGGAACTGGCTCGTCAGAAGCAGTTGGAGGAACAACTGGATCAGCAGTTTGGCGCGGAAACTGCTATGCGGAACAACCTCCAACCCCAAAGTGCAGCAGAGGCATCCAAATGGTATTTTTACAATGATGCCGCCAAGAGCCAGGGATACCGTGAATTTAAGCTGAAATGGGGGAACCGTAAACTGGAAGACCATTGGCAACGAGCGAATAAAGCCGTCATGAATATTGCCAGCAGTAATCCTGAAGAAGAACTGCCGGATTCAAATGAGGTAGTAGATGCTCAGCAAAAACTCAGCAAATTGTCGCGGGAATATTATCTCGTGAACATTCCTGCTAACGATTCAGCCATAGCCGCACTTAACAAAGGTGTTGAAAGTGCCCTTTACAACATGGGGCTCATTTATAAGGATGAGCTAAAGGACTTTGAAAGGGCAAACGAATCTTTTAAGAGCCTTATACGGCGTTTCCCGGATTCCCAGTACCTCCTTATGGCATACTATAATCTTTACAGCATTGCCAGGGATCAGAACAACCAGGCGTTGACGGATTATTACAAGAACATCATCATTGGCCAGTTTCCGCAAAGTACATATGCAAAAGTGCTTTCCAATCCCGAATATTTTAAGGAGCTTATGGCTGAAGAAAAGGCTGTTCATAATTACTACGAACAGACTTATGCACTTTACAAAGCCGGTAATTTTGCGGAGACTATTGTTCGAAGTGATTTTGCAGTAAAAACCTATGCCGGAAGTTCCCTGATACCACAGTTCAAGTACCTCGGCATACTGGCAAGAGGAAAAACCGCTGACCGAAAGGTATTCCGTGATGACCTCACAGCCCTGGTCAACGATTATCCCGGCACCGACATTGCGGATGATGCGCAGAACCTCATCAACTATATGGACATTGAACATCCCGAAATAAAAGAGGCCGAAGAAGCAAAACTTAGCAAAAAGCTTTATCAGGTGTCTCCTGATGAACCCCATCTGTTTGCCTTTGTGCTCGATAAAAAGGTTAATTCAAATCAGCTTGTTTTTAACATCATCAATTTTAATCTCGATCATTTTGACAAATTGAACCTGCGTGTTGATATTACGGATCTGAATCTGACACAAAGCCTTATCCTGGTAAAATCTTTCCGCAATAAACAGGAAGTGATGCAATACCTGAATGAAATCCAATCATCGGATAGCATTCTCAAAGATATGCCCGGGTTATCTCTGCTGTCTGTCGCCATTTCCGAAATAAACCTCAATACCCTGAAAGAGGATAAATCCATTGACCGCTACCTGAAATTTTACAATGAAAGTTACAGATGACCAGTGATGTGAAGAGGATAAGAATTCTTTGGACAGATGATGAAATAGATTTGCTGAAACCACATCTGCTTTTTCTTCAGGAAAAGGGATACAGCATTGATACAGCAACTAACGGACACGATGCTGTTGACCTGATCCGGAATAACCCATATGACCTTATCCTGCTTGATGAGAATATGCCGGGACTGAGCGGTATTGAAACACTCAATAAGATCAGGATTATTAATCCTGTCATTCCGGTGGTGATGATCACAAAAAGCGAAGAAGAAAATATCATGGAAACGGCAATCGGATCAAAAATCTCCGATTACCTGATCAAGCCAGTCAACCCCAATCAGATCCTGCTTTCCATTAAAAAGAACCTGGATACGAAGAAACTTATTACCCGTGAGACCACCTCGGCATACCAGGCGGAATTCCGCGTACTGGGCAGCCAAATTAACAGTGCCTCTCAATACGCACAATGGGAAGAAATTTACAAAAAGCTGGTTTACTGGGAACTTGAACTGGAGCGGTCCAATGACCCGGGTATGTACGAGGTTTTCAGAATGCAGAAATCCGAAGCAGGTCTTGGATTCAGCAGGTTTATCCGTAACAACTACCTTTCCTGGTTTTCCGATAAAGCGGCCGATAAACCGCTCCTTTCCCCCGGTATTTTCAAAGAAAAGGTCTTCCCGTTGCTTGATCAGAATCAGAAAGTGTTTGTCATCCTGATCGATAACCTTCGGCTCGATCAATGGCGGGTTCTTTACCCCATTATCAGCGAATATTACACGCCTGTTGACGAGTCGTTGTTTTGCAGCATTCTTCCTACTGCCACACAATATGCCCGAAATGCCATGTTTGCAGGTCTGATGCCCCGGGAAATTGCCGCCATGAACCCGCAACTCTGGCTAAATGATGATGAAGAAGGCGCCAAAAACCTCAATGAGGAAGAACTGCTCCAGAAACAATTGGCCAGACAGGGTAAAAAGTACAGACTCTGTTATGAAAAGATCATCCATACCCGAGCCGGTAAAAAGCTTGTCGACAATTTCTCCAACCTCCTGAATTATGACCTTGTTGTGATAGTCTATAACTTTATCGACCTGTTGTCTCATGCCAATACCGAACTGGAGATGATCCGTGAGCTTGCAGGAAGTGATACTGCTTATCGGTCTCTGGTACTGTCATGGTTTCAGCATTCACAGTTGCTGGATATCGTAAGGCTTTTGTCAGAAAAAGGTATTACCATCGTATTTACAACCGATCACGGATCAATACGGGTAAGCAATCCTGTCAAGGTCATCGGCGACAAAAAGACCTCTGCCAACCTGCGCTACAAAATGGGGAAAAACCTGAATTACGATCCTAAGGAAGTATTCGAGATCAGGGATCCCTATGCTGCCCACCTTCCCAAAGCCGATGTCAGTTCGGTGTATATTTTCGCCCTGAATTCCGACTTTCTGGTTTATCCCAACAATTATAATCATTACGTTGGTTACTACCGGAATACATTCCAGCATGGCGGTATTTCCATGGAGGAGATGATCGTCCCCCTGGTAACCATGAGACCCAGATAATCCTTTCCACCAGTACTATGCAAACTTTTGAAATTAAGTCATTGGATCAGCTTGGACAAGCAGCCAGAACGTTTTTGTCCATGGTAAAGGGAAACAAGACATTTGCTTTTTACGGACCTATGGGATCGGGTAAAACCACATTGATAAAGGCCATCTGTCAGGAACTAGGGACGACGGATACCATTACGAGCCCTTCTTTTGCACTGGTGAATGAGTACCGGACAAGAAACGGGGAAGTGCTCTATCATTTGGATCTCTATCGGATAAATTCCGTGGATGAATTGTATGATCTTGGTTATGAGGAATACTTCCTCGGGGACAACTTTGTTTTTATTGAATGGGCCGAAAGAGCCCATGGCCTTTTACCCGGTTCAACGGTTAAGGTAAGAATCGAGGAATCCGGAAATAAAAGCCGGTTGGTTCAAGTAGACATTTGACAGGGGTAATTCTGATTTCGGAAATGTTTGAGTTTCTCCTGTAATTTAACTACTTTAGCTTGTTTGCATTATGTTTAAATCTGAAAATCATGGTAGATCAGCGACCGGAACCTACAAGTAATCCCTTGATGTATGGAGGAATCTTACCCCAGGAAGAAATGATTGCCCTGGGTAAGAAATATAAAAAGCTCACCATTGGTATCCCGAAAGAAAAACAACATGTTGAACAGAGAGTTTCATTGACCCCCGAGGCAGTCGAAGTACTGGTAGACAACGGGCATGAAGTCCTCATCGAATCCAAGGCTGGTGAAGGAGCCAGGTATAACGATACGGATTATAGTGAATGCGGCGCTTTCATTATTGAAAATAAAAAACAGGTTCTAAATGCCGATATTATCATCAAGGTATCTCCCCTCGATGTTAAGGAAATTGAAATGCTGAAAGGGAATCAGGTGGTGCTGTCATCGGTTCATATTACCCGTCAGTCGGAAGAGTACATCCGTGCCCTGATGGACAAAAAAATTACGGCTTTTGCCATTGAACAGATCAGGGATGAACATGATTTCTACCCTGTAATTCAGTCCATGAGCGCCATTTCAGGGATTTCAGCAATTAATATCGCTGCTGAACTGTTGAGCAATCAAAGTGGTGGCAAGGGTGTGCTGCTGGGCGGAATTTCAGGTATTACTCCTACCGAAGTTATTATCATTGGGGCCGATACTGTGGCCGAATTTGCAGCAAGAGCCGCCATTGGCCTTGGAGCCCTGGTTAAAGTGTTTGACAATTCACCGCAAAAGCTCGAAGGACTTCAGCAGCAGCTTGGCCAGCGTTTGCATACATCAATTTTCCATCCCAAGGTGCTGAGGCGTGCCCTTAAATCAGCCGATGTAGTTATCGGAGCGCTAAACCTATGGGATACAGGTCCCCGCTATTTTGTGACCGAAGACATGGTAAAGGATATGAAAAAAGGCTCGGTTATCATCGATCTGAGCATCGATCAGGGAGGGTGTATCGAAACCTCAGAATACCGGACCTTGCAGGATGCCATTTATACCAAGCATGATGTAATTCACTTTACAGTCCCCAACTTACCTTCAAGAGTAGCACGCACTGCATCCATTGCCCTCAGCAACATTCTGTCGCCTATTCTGGTGACTGTAGGCAGCTCGGGTGGATTTAAGCCATTCCTGAAAGCAAATCTGGGCGTTCGTAACAGTGTTTATATTTATAACGGGATACTGACCAACGAATACCTGGGCAACCAGTTCGGAATTCCTTCGAAAAATATCGATCTGCTCATGGCTGCATTTTAAATCAGATGATAAAAACCATTGTTAACTGAAAGAAGGATTGATAAATTTATAGAGAATTACCTTACCCTATAAATTTAATTGCAGGTGTATGAATTATGAGAACATGCTTACGTTAAAAAGCAAGATCGGCAATATTGATGCCGGTACTTTGCTGGACGTGGCCGTTGGCAGGGGCGAATTCCTGAAATTTGTTCTTGGTGCTTTTCATTCCTGGCGAAGTGCTGCGGGTCTTGATTTTGATCCGGAATTGCTCAGTACAGCTACCAGAGAGTTTGCCGGGTCTCCTGTAATTCTGATTTATAGTTCTGCACTGACCATGCCTTTCACGGATCAGTACTTCGATACAATAACCATGTCCAACGCCATGCACCATATCGAGGCTTCCCAGTTGCTCTTTACCGAGATTAACCGGGTTTGCAAATCACGAGGCCTTGTTATCATTAATGAAATGCTGAATGAAGATTTCGCTGAAATGAATGAGAGCTACATGCAATATCACCGGTTCATTGCTGAAGTGGATAATCAGCTGGGACAATATCACCGTGAACCTTTTACTCTTAAAGAATTATCAGCTTTGATCAAGACCAGCGGATTTCGTTTGCAGGATCAGTTCATCCATTCGGAATACACAGGGGATGCCATGAATACCAGTGAGATCGAAGCCATGTCGGAAAGATTGAAAAATAAAGTAGCTTTGCTGAGGGGAACTGATTTCTATTATTTTTACGGAAACAAGGCACGTGATATTATCAACCGATTCAGTAAAACGGGAATCTATCGGCCAAGGCATGTCACGTTTATCCTGCAGACCCCCTGATCAGGCTATGGTATTCTTCATCACCCGGTTGATAACCCTGTATAATTCGGATCTTTCAATTGGTTTTGCCAGGTATCCATGACATCCTGCTTCAAAACATCTCGCCCTTTCATCCGCCATCGCATAGGCAGTATGCACAATTGTTTTTACATTCAGTCCTTTGTTCTGAATTTCCTTCAGACAGGCTAATCCCGACTTTACGGGCATATGGATATCAAGTATGATCAGATCGGGCAATTTGCTTTCCAGGATATTCATCAGTTCCTTTCCGTTCTCAGCGTAAAGGATCTTTACATCAACGCCTTCCAGGATCTCCTTTAAATACAGGAATGAACTGTAATCATCTTCTGCAATCAGGACCGTTTTATTCTTCAGGTCAATCATTTCGTCTTCTGCAGCCTCATTCCTGTTTTGCGCATGCTGCTCCTTCAGCATGGGTATGGTGAAATAAAAAGTAGTGCCTAGCTTTACCCTCGATGTAAACCAGATTTTGCCTCCCCATAATTCTACAATACCTTTGGAAATGCTTAATCCAAGTCCCGCTCCTTCATGAAATCCTTTCTCCTCAAGTTGCCGGAATCTTTCAAATATAAGTTCCTTCATTTCTTCGGGAATACCGATGCCTGTATCCTTAATGTACACTTCAACTTCCTGACCGGTATTGGTGGTTCTTAAGGCAAAGCCGACTTCAACAGTTCCTTTCCTGGTGTACTTTATGGCATTGCTGATCAGGTTATCCAAAACCTGTTGCAGCCTGTTTTTGTCCGAAATCACTTTCAGGCTGCTGGACTCAGGAGGAAGATTCACTTTCAGCTCAATCCCGGGTTTTCCCAGCAGCAGATCACTCTTTCTGAAGGCTGCTACGCATTTCCTGATGATTTCTTCAAGATCACATTCGGTCAGATGCAACGAAAACTGTCCTGCTTCTATTTTGGAAGTATCCAGGATATCGTTGATAATCTGCAGAAGCCTGTTGCTTGAATTTCGGATTATCTCCAGGAAGTATGCCCTTTTTGAATCATCAATCCCGGGTTTATTCAGCAACTCCGAAAATCCGATGATCGCGTTCATCGGCGTTCTGATCTCGTGGCTCATATTGGAGAGGAAAATCGATTTAAGCCGGTCGTTTTCCTCCGCTTTCTTAATTGCCTCGATCAGTTTCTTCTCGGACTGTTTTCTGAGAGTAATATCCTGTATAATGGCCAGATATATGCTTTCATGGGTATACTCAAACAACTGCACGTGAATTTCAACCGGGTAATAGCTACCATCCATACGTTTGTTCCTGGTTTCATACACAACAATCGACTTTGTATGATTCTTCAAAGGTGACAGCAGCCTCCTGAAGGCCGTTGGTTTATAGTCCGGTTGAATGTCCAGCGGTGTCATCTCTCTGATTCTGTCCGGAGGATATCCCAGATTATTCTGGGCGCCATAATTGACATACTTGAAGATCAGGGTTTCAGCATCAAAAACATAGATCTCGTTCAAGCTGGCCTCAAGTATATTGGCAAATTGCATCTTCTGTTCTTCGGCAGCCCTTCGGGCTGTTATGTTCTCGCCTATACTTGCCGTGCCGATTATCTCCCCATCGGTATTTCGCAGTAACGTATTGTTCCAGGATATCAGAAACCTGGTACCATCTTTGGCAACAAGGATGCTTTCATAATGAGGGAAGGCCATATTCCCTTTTACCGTACCCGTGAAAAGTTCTACTGCTTCCTGCCTCGACTCAGGAGCAGTAAACTTTTCAAACCAGCTTAGGCCAATTATATCAGCTTCCTTATATCCAAGCAGATTCAACAGATAATCATTGCAGTAAGTGACATTGCCGTTTCTGTCAAGAACGATTGAAACAAGATTTACATTCATCATCATTTCCGTGAATCTTCGTTCAGATTCCAGCAGGTTTTCCTTTGCCTTGCTGTTCTGCCAGTTTGTATATTGCTTCACCATAAGGATTCCAAGCAGCACTGTACCCGGGGTATAAACGATGAAAACAGGTATGATAATGGATTTAACCGTATGCAGGATGTTCTCTTTTGGCAGCAGGACTGTACATCCTAACATAACTGCATGAACCAGAATTCCAATAGCCAGCAATTCCCTGACATAGTGTCTTTCTTTCCAGTCAGGCCTGAGCATTTTCCATAAAGTACCAATGGTACCGGAAGTGACAATTACCACCAACCCCATCCATACTCCGCTACCCCCCAAAATCATCCGGTAGGTGCCTGTAATGATTACAGCAACAAGGGTTGGAACCGGCCCGAAAAATAATCCGGAAATAGCAAGAAGAACGGAGCGCGTATCAAAAACAATTCCCGGAACCAGGGTCCAGGGAGTCATCATCAGAATGATGCCGATACTGCCAATGATAGTACCTGCCAGTAATTTACTGCCGGTTCGTTTAGTCTCTTCATCCTTAACCCAGGAATAATCATATATCAGGCTAAATGCCAGCAATAAAGCAGTATTATGGATCAATCCCAGAATGATTGATTCATTCATTACAACAGGGTAGTTTTAGGTTTTCAGGAAAGGTAAGGTATGAAAAATTAACGGGTTGATCAAATAAATCCAGCTATTCCATGCTGATAATTATAAGCTAGAATTCAGGGCATGGAACCATTTTGATCTTGTGCTTAATAGCCTTTGTTTTAAAGACATAACTGAGTGATACTTCGTGAGAACCGCCGGTACTGGCTATCAGTTTAGATATTGTAAAATCATAACTGTAGCCGATATTCATGTTCTTTGTTTTGATACCCAGCAAAACCGTACAGGCGTCCCGGTTAAAGACCTCCTTGTACATCGGTATCCCGCGGTACCAAAACCCGGCTACCAAGGGAGCCCGATACCAGTAAACCCCCAGGTCAAGCTGACGGAACTGCTCTTGCTGTTTGTAGAGGAATGCCAGTTGAATACTGGTTGGAATAGGTCTTAACAAGTGTTCCGGACGGATGAATTTCACTCCGCCGAAAAATGAGTATTTGACTGGAACTTTTGCAGGGTTTGTCTCATCTCCTTCATAGAAATAAAGGGATTGGTTTGGCCTGAGCAGATGATCCACAGAGGCTCCCAGCCAATACTTGTTTGAATATACCAATAGTGAGGTGGAAAAATCAATGTCGTCTGCCTTTTCCATTGGCACTAATTCAGCCGAAACAGGTGCGTTTCCGGTGGCGGAGATCTGGTCATTCCACAACAATCTTTCAAAATCAATTCCCCGCTCTGTATAGTTGAAATGCAAACCGGGCCGGGCATGCCAGTCATCTGTTATGCTGAAGTCGTATGAATACTGTATCCCCACGCTTGTGGTTCTTAAATTGCCTGTACCCGCAACATCCTGAAACATCAGGATGCCAAGGCCGCTTCTGAATTTGTCAAAGTATTTATCAAATGAAACAGAATAGGTCTGGTACCCATGCTTTATATCAGGCCATTGGTTCCGGTAATTAAAGGCTATTCTGTTTTTATCTGTCAGCCCGGCAAAGGATGGAGCCAGGTAAAGATAATTGGCATAAAATTGGGAAAACTGCGGATCCTGGGCAATTCCGCGGAAAGTGCATAAAATAAGTGCCAATATGTATAAGGCCTTTTTCACCATTGCATTGCTAGTGCATTAATGTTACATCGCCCGACTGAACGAATACCTGGCCGCCCGAGTACTTTCCTTCCACTTTCCAGACGTATACATCCTGTTTGGCCATCTTTCCGCTGACAAAGCCATCCCATCCCGTATCCTTGTCAAAGCTTTCAAAAATGAGCTCTCCCCAGCGATTGAATATCATCAGATGGTATTCTTCCACATGATCAATTACACCGGGTTTAAAAATACGGTTCTCTTCAATGGGTGATTCCGGACGGAACACATTCGGGAAAATGATTTTCCCTGTTGGTTCCACCAATACTGCGGTTTCCATTACATACAGGTCATAGCAATCATTTTCAGTCCATACATTCAGGGTCACATCATAGGTTCCTTCCCTGGTATACATATGTGCTGGACTCATTTCTTCAGACCCTGTCCCGTCACCGAAGTCCCAGAAGTATACATCACCGTTATCCGATAAATTAAAGAAATGTACTTCCTGATCATTCACATATACAAATCGGGGAGCAATTTCAAAATAGGCATTAGGCAATACCCAAACATCGTTGATGGTGCTGTAAGAATCTTCCCCTCCCTCTCCCCAGGCTGTAAGTTTTATTTTATAAGTGCCCGGCTCATAATAAGTATACTCCGGATTGGGCTTGTTTGAAACGGCACCATCACCGAATTCCCAAAGGAATGTGTTGGAATAGGATGAGGTATTCTCAAATTGTATGGTAAGTGGCATACATCCCGGTGCAATTGGCTTAAACTCAGCAATTGGGGGGTGTGGTATAATTTCTACACTTTGCCAGGTACTGTCAGCGCAATGCTCTCCTTTTACTACCAGGTAGATCAGATAATCATCCGGACCGGGATAGGTATGTTCAACCGGATCGCGAACCGTTGAAACAGCATCGTCCCCAAACCGCCATTCATACTGCCAGTTCCCCTGTTCGGTCGTATTGGTAATACTGACCGTTCTGTCAGGCATCATTTGCTTTACAGGATCGACAGTGAAAGAAGCCCGGGGGGAGGGATGAACCGTAATCCGTGTTAATCCGGTATCTTCGCATCCAAAGAACGAAGTGGAGATCAGTTGCACAACAAACAGGCTGTCGTGGTCGGTATCGTTCTCAAAAGTATGCATGATATTAAAATTGCCGTCTTCCCGGTCACCGTCCCCGAAATCCCAGGCATAGCTGAAGCCGCCCGGTGTGGAAGTAAGCAGAATATCCGCCGGGGCACAGGCCTTTTCAGGATATGTTGTTATGGTTAATTCCGGGTTAGGGTATACTGTTACGTAGCCATTGGTCGTATGTGTACATCCATAAGCACTTACTGCAATAAGATTGACGTTAAAGTACTCCACAGAGGTTGACTGGTTGTTGAAAACATGGACCGGATTTTCCTGGTTGCTTGTTTCACCATCATCAAAATCCCAGCGAAAATCAGTTGCATTGTCTGATTGATTCGTGAATCTGACCTGCACCGGACTGCATCCTGGAACTGCATTGGTTACAAAGGAAGCCCTTGGTGAGTCATTGATAATTTCAATGGTATCGCTGGCAGTACATCCATAACTGTCTGCAGCAGTAAATGTTAAAATGTATTGTCCCCTCAGGTATGTGTTGAATACCGGATTGGTAATGTCGGTTGCCGAGAGTGGAGCAGTCTGTCCGCCCCAGCTGTAGACATCATAAATACCGGATCCGCCTGTGACAGTAACATTAAGAGGAAGATCATTGCCGGCGCATACAGTATTGCCAGCCGCACTGATATTGGCAATGGGCCGGGAATGAACCGTCACATGAATAGTATCGGCACTGTGATTACCGTTGATATCCGTTACCATAACTGAAACCCAGTAGACCCCTGCCGTTGGAGCATTAAAGACCGGATTTGAAATATCAACTGCCGAGAGGTACTGAGCATCTCCTCCCCAGCTGAAAGTATAGGAAGGTGTTCCTCCCGATGGGGTGACCGAAAGCTGAAGTCCGGTCCCCACACATGCGTCTTCCTGTGTCGTGGTAATGTCAAGAACTATCAGGTCAGCCCTTACTTCAACGGGCTTTATGGCAGGCGGCCCAACACATCCTATGCTGTTGGTCTCGGTCACTGTAAGGTTATAATTTCCAATATTGGGGAATTCAAGAATTACGAAATTCTGATTCTCCAACAGAACATTGATCCCCGGAGGAATTGACCAGTCATATGTCGATCCAGGCTGATAATTTACGGAATAAATGACATTGGTCTGTGTAACACCTACAATGGATGGACCTATGATTGTATTTGCTACGGGCAATGGAAGTATTACAGCCATCACCTCTATCCTGCTGCTCTCACAACCGGTAGTTTCATTGTAGCTTGACACATAAAAACGCGTAGTTACAGTGAGATTGCCGGTTTGGTAATTGTTCCCCTGGAAAAGGAGGTTTCCTCCTGTAAGACTGTCGTACCATCTGTTGATGGTTCCGTTTACTCCCGGGGTAGAGACTAGCAGCAAAGCGCCGGAACCACATTGTGTGACATTCGCTGCAACTGGATAACCCGGGACAGGATTTATTTCCGCCAGTACCCTGGCTCTTGGACCCTCACAACCCGAATTCTGGTTGAAGGAAGAGACCCAGTACGCTGTAGTTGTGGTAAGGTAGGGGGTAGTAAAAGAGAGCTGCGTATCGACCAGGGTACCGCCAACCGGAGCGTCGTACCAGCGATTTTCCGTGCCATTGGCTCCAGGTAAGGAGACCAGGGTTAATGACCCCTCCCCGCACCGACTTGCATCTGAAACAACAGGCGCTGCAGGTATGGGATCAATCCGGACAGTAACCATTTCCCGGTTGCTTTCACAGCCTGTCGTATCATTGTAACTGCTCACCCAATAGGACATCGGACCTGTCAGTACCGGCGTCGTCAGGGACACCGACTGAGCAAGAAGATTCCCCCCTGTGGCTGAATCGTACCATCGGTTTGTGTTCCCGCCAGTCCCGACCGTTGCAGGGATAGTCACGCTGATTGGACCGCAATGTTGTATATCCGATACCACCGGCATATCAGGCACCGGGTTTATCGCAGCCTGTACCTGCCTGCGAAAGCTCTCACAACCAGTGGTGCTGTCATAGCTTGCCACCCAGTAATCAGCACCCGAGCTCAACGGAGGAGTTACAAAGGTGTTGCCCTCAAACAATACTGCACCACCTGATGAATTCTCAAACCAGCGGTTGGCATCGCCGTTGGTCCCCAATGTTGAATTTAAGGTGACAGATCCCGCTCCGCATCTTTCAACAGCTGATGCACCAGGGATCCCAGGCATGGGTTTATACAGAATCTCGACTAAATCAGCACTTGGCGGACAAGACCCGCTGGTAATCCGCCATTCGTAGGTATATGTAGCCTCTTCACCCGCATTGATCTGCGCAAAGGCGGCTCTGGCATGTTCCCCCGGTAAAAAGGACACATTCCCGGGGCCGGTTATCTTCAACCAGGTGCCGGTACCAATACCCGGGTTATTGCCGTTAAGCTCAGCAGATGTTCCGCACACAATATCATCCGGACCTGCATCGGCTGGTGGAACAGGCAATCCGAAATCAACCCGGAGGGTATCTGATGTTCGGCAACTGCCGTTGATGATGGTCCATAAAAACTCATAAATACCTTCGTTCCCGGGCAGGATCTGCACTGTTGTATTCGGGCTGCCTGCACCCGGCACGAACACAGGAGCTATCCCGGATGGATTGGTGATTACGCTCCAGGTCCCTGTGCCTACTGTTGCATTATTTGCCCCGAGGGGCGATGTTACGGAGCTGCAAAGGTTCTGATCCATCCCTGCAAAAGCAGGAGCAGGGGCAACATCACGTGTGATGGTTACATTATCGGTACTTCCCGGACAAATGCCATACTGGCTCACAACCGTCCAACGGAACTGATTGTTTCCAATTGATAAATTAGATACGCCGGTGACCGGTGAATGCATATCTGCCAAAATCCCGCTTCCGGATACAACACCCCAGGTTCCGGTCCCGCCATTGCCTGCCTGCAGGCCTGCCAGATTAACAACCAGTGAATCACAAACTCCCCGGTCAGGACCTGCCTGGGCTGGATCAGGTGTCAGATCACGCATGACATCCATGGCATCGCTTGTTGTAAGGCAAACACCATATTGGCTGGTAATGGTCCACACCAGCGTATTTGATCCGCCCGAAAGATTGCTGGCAATAGCCGAAGGATTATGAATATTGCTGAATGTGGCATTTCCGGTCAATACGGACCAGGTGCCGGTTCCGTTGTTCGTTGGTGTGTTGGCGTGCAAGGATGCGGAATTGTTATCACAAAATGCCTGGTTGGTTCCCGCAGAAGCCTGATCTGGCTGCAGGTCCCTGGTTATGATGATTTCATCAACGGATACACAGGGACCATTGGTAATGGTCCACCGGAAAAGATTCGGGCCGGGCGACAGGTTATGAACCTGTGTGACCGGATTCCCTGGATCATCAATAATGGCCCCGCCAGTTGTGGCCCAGGAACCTGTACCAATAACCGGGGTATTTCCATGCAGGGTGTATTCATCGTCACATATTGCCGTATCCGGCCCGGCATCCGGTGCCGGTGCCGGAGTATCAAATATCTGGAATGAGATTTTACTGGGAGCACTTGCACAAGCACCAATGCTCTCGGTTACCCAGTAGGAATAAGTACCTCCCACGCTGTTATCGACATAGGTCGGAGCACCCGTAGGATCAAAATTACTGCCTGTGTGAAGATAATTGGTGAGAGCCTGGTCTGCGTACCAGTTCACATTGCCTCCCGAAGTGGACAGGGTCAGATTAATGGGACTGCCTGCGCAGAACTCCAGAGAGGGATTGGTAATGACCGGCGGCGTGGTAATAATTTCAATGAGCGCAGTTGTGGTTATCGGATCATTGTCGCCATCAATCAGATCCGTCGGGGGTATAGCATCAAAGGGATTCCTGTCATAGGGGTTGCAGATATTCCAGTTTCGCAAAGTGATTTCAAAGATATCCCCGGCAATGCCTCCCGCCGGAGCGCTGATTGGCCATGATATTTCCGTAGGACCGTCTGCCGGTATGGGAATCTCAACAATCGGCCCTGCCACCGGACCCAGTGAGTTGCCGGCTGCATCTGTCATCTGAAACACATTCCCGAGAGGATCCCTGATGGTAACATTGGGAATGCGGTCACCTCCGATTGTAGTGGTACCATAAATGAACTGCACCCAGCGGGTAATCCTGTTGGGCTTGTCGGGCTCAATGCCAGTATTGCAGTTAAAAGTGGAATTGTCTGTAAAGCGTACATCAATGATATCTTCTCCCTCACAAAACTGTGCAATTACCGGATCTGTAATAATGACCGCACCGTTTTGATTATCCCTTGCCCATGCGCTGAATGTCTGCTCCTGCCTGCTGCTGCTGACACACTGCACACCATCATAAACCACATAAGCCTCCGCTGTATAGGAACACTGGTCCGCCGGAGGATAAACATGAGTAGCGGTAGCTGTAAATACCGTATCACCCTGTGATACGGCCGGAATGAGTGTTGTAGCTCCCGTACCGTCATTCCAAACATAAAGAATCTGTACCTTGGAAGGATCAACCGGCAGAATAAATTTATAGCGGACATCCATGTTAAGATTAACAGGGGCACAAACGCTTCCGGCTACTTGTCCGCTGTAATTGTCGGTGATCAGTGCGCACTGACCCGTAACCTTTAGCGAGAACGAGCTTGCGAATAACGTGGTTGCAATTAGTAGTTTTGTTCTTGTGCCCCTCATACCCGTTCCTATCGTAATTATTTCGCCTGACGTGACTTTTTCGCTCCGGGGTATACGATTTTTTTGACGAATGGTTTCAAATCGTTGACGAATGGCGTATTGGGAATGATGAAGCAAGGGAGTTAAATCGATCTTGTCTGAACAATTTTACCCATGTTGTGTTTTTTCTCTGAAGAGATTATAACCTGATAATATTGAAACCATGGATCTTGGACAAATCAATTACCTTGCAGTGGTGGTAGCTGCCCTTTCGACCTTTCTGATCGGCTATCTCTGGTACGCTCCCTTTTTTTTGGGTGACATCTGGATGAAAGAAGCAGGATTGACGCAGAAAAAAATTAAACAAGCCAATATGGTCAGGACATTTGGGCTTTCCTTCTTGCTGACACTGATCATTAGTTTTAATCTGGCCGCGTTTCTTGGAACAGAGGCCGGATTAGTTATGGGAATGGTATATGGAGGCCTTGCGGGTATAGGCTGGGTTGCTGCCTCTCTTGGTGTACTTTATCTTTTTGAAGGCAGATCACTTAAGCTTTATCTGATCAATGCCGGTTATCAGGCAGTTACTTATGTTGTGGCCGGAGGGATTATTGGCGTGTGGCAATGAACGGCAACCTAAGCTGTTCCCTGCAGGCCAATAGCATTGGCAACTGTTTTCATTCCATTAATTGTTTCCTGGATGATAAAATCCAGGTCTTTGCCTGTCATGGCGGCTCCTTTTTCTATGATCTCCCGGTTGGCGCCGGCTGCAAAATTCTTTAAATTCCATTTCTTTTTCACAGAGCTGACCTCCAGTTCAAAGATGGATTTTGAAGGCCTGATTAATACAGAGGCAGTAACAAGGCCTGTCAGTTCATCAATGGTAAACAGTACCTTCTCCATGATGTGTACTGGTTCTGTATCTGAACATATACCCCAGCCATGACTCATAACCGACCGGATATAATCGTCCGGCCAATGTTCTTCTTCAAGTATCTTTTTTGTCATGGTGCAGTGCTTCTCCGGATACTTTTCATAATCCAGGTCATGAATGAGCCCGATAATTCCCCATTTTTCAATATCCTCATGCAGGATGGAAGCAAAGTGTCTCATCACTGCCTCAACGGATAGTGCGTGCCTGATCAGGCTATCGCTTTGATTGTAGCGCTGCAGTAATGAAAAGGCAGTTTCCCTTGATGGTATCATGGCAAATGGCTTATTAATCCCTGTATAAATGAATAAATCCCTTCATAATATCTCTGTTAATCGGGTTGATGTTATCCTCATAAGCATGTAAAACCGAAATGACATAGAAATAGATGCCTTCCGGTGCCTTGCGGTTCGAATTCCTGATCATCCCGTCCCAACCTTTCCAGTCCCTGATATTGCCTGAATAATCATGGACTTTTAGTCCTGCCCGGTCGTAAATAGCAATTTCAATGGTAAGTACTGATACATCTTCACTGCGGAAAGCATCATTGCTTTTTTCAAGCGAAAGCAAGTCGTTGTCTCCGTCCTCATTTGGTGTGAACACATTTGGCAGCATGAATTTTGCATAATTGAGCTTAACTTCTGCAGAGATTGAATCGATACATTCATCGGGTTTATCCGACTTTGTGGTAAGTACCACCTTGTATATCCCGGGTTTTTCATACTCGTGAACCAGGTTTAGTGAATCGGCATCCGAAGCAAATTCCTCACCGTCGCCAAAATCAATCGAATAACTGGCCATATTTTTAGACCCTGAAACATCAAACCGGAATTTTCCGGGAGCTGAGTAAGTATCGTCGTTGTAATAATTTCCATAATTTTCAGGATATACCGTTGCATCGCTCAGATCGATGTATTCTGGCGCCGCCAGAACTGCCTTTGAGCGTATGGATTCGAAGAATACCGAGTCGTACCGTTCCATTCCATAGGGATCACTCAGCTTTATTGTATACCAGGTGTCCTCGTAAGGCGGATTAGTAACCCTGGTAATCAGTTTATTCGGGGGTACCGAAGCCTCAGGATTATCCACCGACCATCGGATGGTATAGGTAACGTTAACAATTATTCTTTCCCTGGTACCCGGATTATAATAAAACAAGGGTACCCTTGTTGTGTCAGCGCGTAAATCAAGGGATGAACAATTGTAATAACTGAAAAGCAGCTTATCATGCTCATCCTTGTTGGTTATAAATACATCCAGGTCATTGATCACGACCCAAACCCGGTAAACATTCGTCGAGGCACCCTTTGTCATAACCACCTGATATCCTGAGGATACTGTAATGGTATCAATCTCTGAAAACCATCCGGTTATTGATCCCGGGACAGCCTGATAAATTCCCGCTGAAGGATTGTAAACCGACCACTGAAATGACCAGCCTGAAAGTCGGTCCACCGATACAGCGGTTATGGAAGCATTGATCCCGGTGTTGTAGGCCGGAAGGTTAAAAACAAATACCATGTCCGTCCCCCCCGGAGGATTATATGACGCAGCAAAGGAGTCATTGGCCGCCGGAGAATAAACCTGTGCATTCAGGTACCCGGTGATGACATGAAGTATAATCCATAAGCTTCGAATTCTTTTCAAGATCATCCGTAACTTTTTTACAATGCTAACTAAAAAAAATCAAAATTATTATTGGTCAGTTCTAAAATAGCCACCATGAGCATAAAACACCTATTTTTACAAATAAAATAATAACCCCTATGTCAGTACCCTATATCCTGAGTCAGACGCAATGGAAAACAGTCCAAAACCAGCAATATGATATGGCCATTTTACCCTGGGGAGCAACTGAAGCCCATAATTATCATCTTCCATACGGAACCGACAACATGGAAACTGAGTATATTGCTGCAAAAGCGGCTGAAAAAGCCTGGGAAAAAGGAGTTCATGCGGCGGTACTGCCTGTCATTCCCTTTGGAGTCAATACCAGTCAGCTGGATATATACATGACCATGAACATGAACCCCAGCACCATGTATAAAATAGTGGAAGACGTATTGATGAGCCTTTCCAACCATAATGTTTCAAAGCTGGTGATCTTCAACGGACATGGCGGTAATGATTTTAAAATGCTGATCCGGGAGATTCAACCGAAATTCCCGGAGATTTTTATTGCTCAGCTAAACTGGTACGAGGTGGTACCGCTTAAGCAATTCTTCGAAGAAGAAGGAGATCATGCCAATGAAATGGAAACCAGCATCATGATGTACATTGTACCGGACCTGGTACTGCCCCTGCGGGAAGCTGGATCAGGTGATGCCAAAGTTCCCCGCTTTTCTGCCAGAAACGAAGGATGGGTTTGGTTTCCCCGATCCTGGACACAGGTAACTCAGGATACCGGTATAGGCAATCCTAAAAAAGCATCTGCCGAAAAAGGAGAGAAATACCTGGAAACCATAACGGATAAGATTACTGACTTTCTGGTTGAATTTGGAACCACTGATTCCAATGATATTTACAGGTGATTTTAAACCTCTGCCTGTCACCGGTCACTTTGTACTCTTACAATTCAAACAAGCCTTCCGGAGCTTCGATCACAATCAGTTTTTCCTTATCCCTGATCTCCAGTATAATATCCGTATGAAACGGGACGAGGTATTCCTTGTCCTCTCGTAAAACCTGCAACAAGGGATTATTGGCAATATCCTCAATGTCTCCGGCGATCCCGATATCACCCAGGCGAATGTCCCTGATTTTATAGCCCTTTAATGACAGGATCACTGTTCCTGATTTTTTTCTCTGCCTGATCTGATCAGTCCGAACAAACACATGACAACCTGAAAATCCTTTTACCTGCGACTCTGAATTAATTCCTTTGAGCTTAAGGATGGCGGCGTCCGCCGATTTTTCCAAGAGGCTTTCAATAAAAAAAGGGACCAGCAGTCCATCTATTTCGATGAATACTGTTCCCCTTTCTTTGATGTCTTCAGCTTTCAGATCTTTAAACCAAAGGATTACTGACCCTTTTGTACCATGTGGCTTGGTCAGCGTGCCCAACAGTATACAATCGTTCTTCTTAATCATCAGAACTTATTACCGTTAAACAAAACTGCTAAACCAGGAGGAGGCTTGAATGCTCCCAGGCTATTACTGATCTGATGATGCTTCTTCGCTTTCAACCTGATTTTCAGGTGCTTTCGCTACCGGCTTTTCGGCTGCAGGCGCTTCAGTCTTTTCTTCGGCTGCTGCTTCTGTTTCTGCTTCAGCTGTTTCCTTTTCAGCTGCAGCGGCTTCCTCAGACTGTGCTTTCAGTTTCTTTGCAACTTCCTGTGCCTTTGCCTCTTTTACTTTTGATTCAGCTTCCAGTCGTTTTTTACTTTCCTCGGCTTTGCCTTTGGAAATTTTATCGACCTGCGTTTTCAATTTGGCTTCCTTTTCGCTAAACCATTTCTGGTAGCGTGATTCAGCCTCTTCTGCAGAAAAAGCACCCTTTTTCGCTCCTTCGAGGAGATGCTTCTTCATCATAACACCTTGTTCTGATAAAATAGCCCTACAGGTGTCAGTAGGTTGAGCGCCCTTTTGTAACCAATCTAATGCTCTATCAAAATTTAATTCAATAGTAGCAGGATTAGTCTGGGGATTGTATAAACCAATCCTTTCAACAAACTTACCATCACGTGGCGCCCTGCTATCTGCTACCACAATGTGGTAGTAAGGCAACTTTTTACGGCCTTTTTTCGATAATCTGATTTTTACGGGCATACAACTAATTAAATAATAAACCTACTTTTAATTTGAGCTTGCAAATGTATA
>DIAS01000136.1:0-51201 GCA_002415855.1 Bacteroidales bacterium UBA5072 | reverse complement strand
TTTTTTTTAAAAATTTTTCCGTATTGAAAAATTAATTATTTTTGTCGCTCTTTTTAAAACAGCAGATATCAACAGAATAATTTAAACCGTACAATGGCAAATCATAAGTCATCAGAGAAAAGGATAAGACAGGACGAAGGCCGCAAGGTAAACAACAAGTATTATGCAAAAAGCACCAGGAACGCTTTGAAAGAACTGCGTTCGACCACTGATAAAGCTGCTGCCTCCGATCTTTTACCCAAGGTGAGTTCCATGCTTGACAAACTGGCCAAGAAGAACATCATCCATGCCAACAAAGCTGCCAACCTGAAATCAGAAATTACAAAGCAGGTCAATCGTCTTGCTTAAGGCATCACGTCTATAATACTGACACCCCGGTGGAAATCCTCCGGGGTTTTTTGTCTTTATGGAAGAAAGTCATATCTTTCATAAAAAAAGTTACTGGAAATGGAGGAATATGAAAATCTCAGCATCAGGGAATGGTCTGTTGAGGACCGCCCCCGCGAAAAGATGATGACTCATGGAATTCAAAGTCTCAGTGATTCTGAATTAATAGCCCTGCTTATCGGTTCTGGTACAAAAAGGATCTCGGCAGTAGAACTTGCCAGGCAGGTATTGAACAAGGCAGGAAACAACCTGGACAAACTGGGTAAATTCACGGTTGCTGATCTCAAAAAGCTAAAAGGTATCGGACAGGCCCGGGCTATCGCCATCATGGCCGCCCTTGAATTAGGGAGAAGAAGAAAGGAATCAGGCCCGGTCGAGGCCGCCAGGATTACAGGCAGTAATGACGCCTTTCAGCTGATGCAGTCTGGTTTATCGGATCTACTTCATGAAGAATTCTGGGTACTTTTACTGAACCGTTCAAACAGGGTCATCGAAAAGAAACGGATCAGCCAGGGGGGAATCACCGGTACGGTTACAGATTTACGGATGATCCTTAAAATGGCCATTGAAAACCTTGCTACAGCGCTTATACTGTGTCATAACCATCCTTCCGGTAACCCTCAGCCCAGCGATGCAGACATATCCATTACACGTCGCCTTAAAGAATCCGCATCCCTAATGGATATTGCCGTGCTTGATCACATCATCATCGCCGGCAAAAACTATCTCAGCTTTGCTGATGAAAACCTGCTTTAATCGTGCGCCATGGCCATTCTTAAAAACTGTATCCCATGGACATCCGATATGTAAAAAACTCCGGTATCGACAGAATGGCATGGGACAAATGCATTACGGTCTCGTATAACGGGAATAACTGCGTGTACTCCTGGTTTCTTGATCTTATTTGTGAGGACTGGGATGCACTTGTTGAAGGCAATTATGATACCGTGATGCCCCTGGCTATAAAGCGTTTTCTTGGGAAAGAAATCATTTACCTGCCATACTTCGCCTTCGATTTCGGTATCTTTTCATACAGCCCTGTCACTCCCGATAAAACTTTTGCATTTATTCAGGCAGTGCCGGATCACTTCAGGTATCTCCGGATCATGTTGAACAAATTCAACCCGGTAGATACCAGGGTTAAAGATCCAAAACCAAAGGTACGCTATGAGCTTGACCTGATTAAAGCTTATCACAGGCTCAGCTCAGATTATTCACCTGATCTGAAGCGACGATTGAACATGGCGACGGGAAACGGATACAGCTTTTCGGGAGGATTATCCCCCAATGAACTGATCCGTTTTATTGCTGAAAAGAAGATCCGCCTGCCCAATGAGATCACCCGCAACCATTTCAGGCTGCTGCGCTCAGTAATGGCAGGTCTGATCCGGTACAAATCAGGGGAACTTTGTGGTGTCTACGATCACCACAATGAACTCTCATCGGTGGCATTGATTGACTGGTTCGGTACCAGGATCAATTTGGTTTTCCAGGTCATTGCGCCGGAAAAGTTTCAGGATGCCCCGCATTTATTTCTGATCGACAGGATCATCAACAAGTACGCTGAGACCAATACAACCCTGTTGTTCGAATCAGTAAATACACCTACCCTGCCCGTGACCTATCAGGACTTTGGTGCAAACAAAAGCCATTGGCTGGAGGTATTGCGCAATAAACTGCCTTTCCCACAGAAATGGCTCATCAATTATCTGACTTTCAGAACTTTCTTTTCATCTGTACACTCCCTCAGAAGCTGACTGATGGTCTTTTGTAATACCGGATGGATGACTCCCGGTGCAATTTCTGACAGGGGTAGTAGAACGAACCTGCGCTGCTGGATCATCGGATGTGGAATTTTCAGTTGCTCCTCAAAGATAATCGCACTGTCATAGAACAAGATGTCAATGTCAAGTGTCCGGGGAGCAAATTGTTCTGATGTACGCACCCTGCCGCACAATACTTCAATTCTCTCAAGTTCTTCCAGTAATTTATCAGGTGCTAATTGTGTATTGATTTCAATTACCTGGTTGTAGAAATTCATTCCATGTGAATTTCCCCAGGGCTCTGTCTCATAAAGAGACGATACTCTCAAAATCATGCCCGGTAAAGAATTCATGAGCCTGAGTGCTTTTTTCAGGTTGGCCCGTCGCCGCCCCAGATTGCTGCCCAATGACAAAAATACCCGGTGCATAAGCTATTGTTAATGTGCAAAATTAGGGGAATTCCCGTTATTTCATTAATATTGTTGCTGAATACCCTTTAAACTTATTGTCATGAAAAGCTTTTTCAAATATTTGCTGGCAAGCATACTGGGCGTTTTGATTGCTTTGCTGATCATCTTCTTTATTACTTTAGGTATTATTACCACCCTGGTTTCATCCCAGGATAAACCTGTTGACATTAAATCGAATACCATCCTGATGTTGAAATTGAATCAGCCGATCAATGACAGAAGGTCACCTTTTCCGATGTTTGTTTATAACCTTACCGGTATTGGAGCAAACAACGCACTCGGTTTAAATGATATCCTGAACAACCTCACCAAGGCAGGTACGGATGAAAACATCAAGGGCATCTACCTGGAACTTTCCGGTTTGCAAACAGGTATTGCTACAATTGAGGAAATCCGTAACGCGTTGTTGGAATTCAAAAAAACGGGCAAATTCATTGTAGCCTTCAGCGATACCTATACCCAGGGATCGTATTATCTCGCTTCCGTGGCTGACAAAATTTATCTGAATCCGGGCGGCTCTGTCAACCTGATTGGATTAAGTGCTGAACTCATGTTTTACAAGAAGACGCTCGAAAAATTGGATATCGAACCTGAGATTATCCGTCATGGTAAATTCAAAAGTGCGGTTGAACCATTCATGTATGATAAAATGAGCCCGGAGAACCGGGAACAGATCCGGACTTATGTTGGTTCCATTTGGGCCCATATGGCAGGGCAAATTGCCGCCAGCCGAAACATTACCGTGGACAGGTTGAATAACTTTGCTGATAGTTTGCTGATGTGGAACAATGCATCGACTATTGCGTACGGTCTGATTGATACGACACTTTACAAAGATCAGGTGCTCGACACGCTTGCAAGTCTTGTTCACGTAGATAAATCTAAAAACCTGGATTTCATAACCCACCAGAAATACCTGAGGGCTCCCAAATCACGTGAGGCAAAGGGTTATTCACGCAATAAAATTGCAGTGATTTATGCCGAGGGCGACATTATAACCGGTGAACAGTCGGAAGGAATGATAGGTTCCGGTAAGATTGCCGCCACCATCCGCGAAGCGCGTGAGGACTCTTCAATCAAAGCCATCGTTTTCAGGGTTAATTCTCCCGGTGGCAGTGCACTTGCCTCTGAAGTAATCTGGCGCGAATTGTACATGGCACGGCAGGTTAAGCCTGTGATCGCTTCCATGGGTGATGTGGCTGCATCAGGAGGTTATTATATTGTTGCTGCCGCAGACAGCATTGTTGCCAGTCCCAATACCATCACCGGATCAATCGGTGTTTTTGGCCTGCTTGTGAACGCCGGGGACTTTCTTGAAAACAAGCTCGGTATTACTACCGATGTTGAAACTACAAATACTTATTCCGATTTTGGTTCTGTTTACAGACCCCTTGCCCCGGCTGAACGAATGACCCTTCAGAACATGATTGATGAAACCTATACCACCTTTGTTACCCGTGTGTCCGACGGCAGAGACATGCCCTTCGAAAATGTCGACAAAATAGCCGAAGGTCGGGTATGGAGTGGGAAAAACGCTGTGGAGCTTGGACTTGCAGATACGCTGGGCGGTTTAACCACCGCTATCGAACTGGCAGCAAAAAAGGCAAAGCTTGATCATTATCGGATCACTGAACTTCCAAAGCAGGAAGAGCCTTTTGCACAAATTATGAAGGAGCTTTCAGGCGATGTGAAAGAAAGCCTGCTGCGACAGGAGTTGTCAGAACACTATAAACAATACCGGCTCATAAAACAGGTATTGAAAGCCGACAGGATTCAGGCGCGGATGCCGTATGAGATAACCATACATTAAATTTGTTTTATCATGGCGGGCCTCAGGCACATAGCAAGACCTGCATTACTGCCCTTGTCCTACCTGTATGGTCTGGCTGTTCAGGTAAGAAATCTGCTTTTTGATCTGCGGATCCTCAGGTCCGTAAAATTTGGACTGCCTGTAATATCTGTGGGAAACATAACCGTTGGTGGTACGGGAAAGACCCCTCATGTAGAGTTCCTGATCAATTTGCTGAAAAACGAATATAAGATTGCAGTTCTGAGCAGAGGATACCGGCGGAAGACGAAAAATTTCATCCTCGCATCTTCAAAATCAGGGGTCACGGACATCGGTGATGAACCCCGTCAGATGAAACTGAAATTTCCCGATGTGCATGTTGCTGTTGAACGTGACCGTGTTTTCGGTGTTAGAAAGCTGATCGAAAACATTCCTAAACTAGACCTGGTTATCCTCGATGATGCTTTTCAGCATCGTTACATCCAACCGGGTCTCTCTATTTTACTCATCGATTACAATCGCCCTCTTTTCACTGATTATCTCCTGCCGGCGGGTAATCTTAGGGAACCTGTGCGATGTGCGAAACGGGCCGATATTATTATTGTCACCAAGTGCCCAGATAATCTTTCAGTACAGGAAAGGTCTGATTTCATTGTTCGTTTGCACCCCGCCAGAAAGCAGGATGTTTTCTTCACAAGCTATACTTACGGGGCGCCGGTACCGGTTTTTCCCGATCGTTACGGACTGCAATATCCAGTCCCCTACAGGTACCTTCGCAAATTGCGCACTGGCGTTTTACTGGTAACGGGAATCGCCAATCCATTACCTTTGAGACAGTTTCTCGACCAATACCTGCGCATTGACGATGAAATATCTTTCAGTGATCATCATCAATTTGAATCCAGGGACATCCAGCAGATCAAAAACAGGTTCAAGACAATCGAACTGGTTGAAAAATGCATTATTGTTACCGAAAAAGATGCAGTCAGGCTTCAGGAGATTGATATACCCGATAAAGATTTCAGGAAAGCTTTTTATTATATCCCTGTTGAGGTGAAATTTCAGGCAAAAGGAGAAAAGCACTTTGTTAAAAAAGTCTACAAATATCTGAAAAAAGCTCTATGAAAGTAAAGAAGTACAACATAGGCATTGTGCTCAGTGGCGGGGCAGCCAGGGGATTCACACACCTGGGCGTGTTGAAAGCCCTGGAAGAATTCGACATGACACCTGAAATAATTTCAGGTGTCAGCGCAGGTGCTATTGCAGGAGTATTATATGCCGACGGATTTGCTCCTGAAGAAATCCTGGAAATCTACACAAGGAAAAGTATTTTTGAATTTATGGAGATGACGGTACCGAAAACCGGATTCTTCAGAGCAACAGGATTAAAGGAAACCCTGTTAAAAAACCTGCGCGCCAAAACTTTCGATCAACTGAAAATTCCCCTGGTTGTAACTGCCACCAACCTGATTGTCGGCAAAAGCGAATACTTCCGGGAAGGGAACCTGGTTGATGCTATCCTGGCCTCCTCCTGTGTTCCTGTGCTTTTTGAAGCGGTATTGATCAACAAAATACCCTATATCGACGGAGGCATTATGAACAATCTGCCGGTTGAACCCATTGCCGGTGAATGCAAAAAACTAATCGGTGTTTATATCAATCCCACCGGACCCATTGATCAGCTTAAAGGAATGGTCCACATCGCCGAGCGCTCTTTTCACCTGGCAATTGCTTCCGAAATGCGACCTAAACAACATCTGTTCGATATATTTATCGAGCCGTCAGAAATAGTCAATTACAGCATGATTGACATGAAAAAGGCACCGGAGCTTTTTGATGTAGGTTACCGAAAGACCGTCGAAATATTAAGCAAGGGTAAAGAATAAGGAACAAGGGCGCAGGGACTCGTCCCTTACCTATTCCACTCCGCCGATATTCATCCGTAAGGTATAAACCGAAGTCCTTGCCGTAATAAACAGGGTTTTTCTGTCTCCTCCACCGAAGCATACGTTGGAAGGGGCCTCTGGAAGTTCAATTTCACCAAGTTTTTCTCCAGCGGGGTTGATTACAACTACTTTGCCAAAAGTCAGATACACGTTCCCTGAGCTGTCGAGTGTCATTCCATCTGATCCCAAGGCAGTGAAAAAGGTTTTATTGCCCAGGGAACCATCGGGATTGATCGCGTATTTCCAGGTTGTTCTACCCTGAATGTCAGCAACATAAAGTACTTTGCCGTCAGGAGTGCCAACGATACCGTTGGGCTGACCCAGATCAGTTATAATACGGATCAGCCTGCCTGACGGATCCAGGTAATAAACCGCTTCAACTTCCTGGGTTTTATGATGCCCGGCCTCCCAGTAATCCCGCTGATAATAGGGATCCGTAAAATAAATACCCCCGTGCCGGTCAATCCAAAGATCATTGGGCCCGTTGAAAGGCTGCCCGGAATAACCCCGGGAGTAAACTTCTGTCATTTGACCGTCCGGTGCAAACTTTACTATTTTGTTATACAGGTCGGCACAGGCATATAGGTTCCCGGTGCTGTCAAAGTATGTGCCGTTTGATCTTTCGCACGCCTCCTTAAACAATTGAATCCCTGATTTTTCATCCCAAACATAAATTCTATCATTCGGTTGGTCGGTAAAAAATACCCTGCCATCAGCCGCTGCGGATGATCCCTCGGTAAAGCCATATCCCGAGCCTGCCCTGAACGGAAAAGTATTTCTGGCCAGAATATTTTCCGGCAGCCCCTGCATTTGTGCCTGGAGCCAGGAACAGGAGACCAGAAATACGAGACAGAAGAGTTGATTATGCATATTTTTTTAAATAAAAATAGGAAGAAACCCTATATTTAGTATTCATTTTTACCCCCAATAATCATGAAAATATTTTTGTCAGCTATCCTCATGACAGCATTGTTATGGGAGGGGACTGTCGCACAGCAGCCCGCCAATTATAAGAACTTTGCCGTATCGGTTTACGCCCGCGCATATGAAGTGCGTGATATGTCAGATCTGAAAATGCTTGAAGCAACCTGGAACGGCATCACCAGTCAATTGAAGGTAGATAAGATATACCTTGAGACCCACCGGGATAAAATCATTGTGGAGGATAAGACACTGGAAGCTGCAAAGAAGTTCTTCGAATCAAGAGGTGTTAAAGTGGCCGGAGGCATTACATTCACCATGGATGAAAGAAATCATTTTGAGACTTTTTGCTATTCAAATCCCGACCACCGACAGAAGGCCAGGGAGATCGCCGAATTTACCGCACGTCATTTTGATGAATTCATCCTCGATGATTTCTTCTTTACCAGCTGCAAATGTGATTTGTGCATTAAGGCAAAGGGCGACCTCAGCTGGACGGATTACAGGCTGAAGCTGATGACCGATGCTGCTCTTGAGCTTATTATCGATCCTGCAAGAGCCGTAAATCCCAATGTGAAGGTAGTAATCAAATATCCAAACTGGTACGAGCACTTCCAGGGGCTCGGATTCAATCTGGAGACCGGACCTGAAATTTTCGACGGCATTTACACGGGTACGGAAACGCGTGACCCGGTGATTACAGCCCAACATCTGCAACAGTATGAAAGTTACCTGATTTTCCGCTATTTTGAGAACATCGCTCCCGGCCGTAACGGAGGTGGATGGGTCGATCCGGGAGCTATTTTATCTATCGACCGCTATGCTGAACAACTTTGGCTGACACTCTTTGCTAAAGCCCCTGAAATAACTCTGTTTGATTACCGTCAGATTAAAGAAGCGGTCAGGCCTGAGCTCCGCGCCAAATGGCAGGATGATAACAAAGGATTTCCTGCTACCTATGCAGATGCCGCAGGTATCACATTCGAAAAGGCGGATGCATTCCTGGGAAAGCTGGGAAAACCCGTTGGTATTGCAAGTTACCGGCCTTTTCATGCCACAGGTGAGGATTTTCTTCAGAATTACCTGGGTATGATCGGGATCCCCATGGATATCCAGCCCACGTTCCCCACTGATCCTAAAATGATCCTCCTCACCGAGTCAGCCGTATTTGATCCGCAAATCGTTCAGAAAATCAAGGAACGCCTTCAAGCCGGGAAAAATGTCATGATCACCTCCGGCCTTCTGAAAGCTTTGCAGGGAAAAGGAATTGAAGATATCGTTGAGCTGAGGTATACCGATAGAAAAGCACTGGTCCAGGACTTTGTTGTTGGCTGGAGTGGAAATCTCCGCTCACAGCAGGAGATCCTGATCCCCCAAATAGACTACCTTACCAATGATTCATGGGAAGATATTTCGGCCAGGAAGGGCGCTACCGGTTGGCCTGTCCTTCACATGGGCCAGTATTCAAAAGCATACTTGTATGTACTCACCATCCCCGATAACTTCTCCGACCTTTACCAGTACCCGACCGAAGTCCTTAACCGCATTAGGGCAATAGTGACCCAGGATGTGCCTTTCAGACTGGAAGGCCCTTCACAGGTTAGCCTTTTCTGCTATGACAACGCAACATTCATTGCGGAATCATTCCTTCCTGAGCCCGTTACTGTTAAAATTGCTGTAAACGGGCCTTCTGACAACAACCTGATCGATCTGATAACCGGTGAAACCATCAAGGGAGAAACAGGCAACAGTCCGTTTGTTTGGGGAAGGGCAATGACAACCGGCAGCAGATTTGAATTGACAATTCAGCCACACAGCTACCGGGTCCTGCAGTTAATACCATAGCACCCTTAATGGTTGCATTATTTCATGAGAAGGGTCAGCACTTTTTCTTTAAAGCTGTTATAAGGCGGATACCTTAAGGTGATGTCCAACAGATTGGATTTCACCAAAACCGAACGCATATTGGAGAAAGTTTCGAACGATTTTTTCCCGTGATACCTCCCCAGGCCACTCTCCCCGACTCCTCCATAAGGGAGATAAGGTGAAGCGATCTGCATGACAGTTTCATTGATCCCGGCAGTACCGCTTTGAGTCTTCCGAAGAAACTCACGTGCTAGCTTTTTATTCTGGGTAAAGATATAGGTGGCCAGAGGTTTCGGATTCTTTTCAATGATCCCATAGACTTCATCAAACTGTTCATAGACTATCACCGGTAATACCGGCCCGAAAATTTCTTCCTGCATAATCGGATCATCCGGCTTTATATCTTTTATTACTGTAGGCGCAACATAACATGTTTCATGATCAATAGTGCCTCCAATGACTATTTGGCCGGCATCTAAAAGGGCCGATATTCTACTGATGTTCCCGGTATTGACAATTCTTGCATAATCATTGCTCTTTTCCGGATCTTCACCATAGAAAGCTTTGATCTCGTTCGAGATCAGTTCAAGAAACCTGTCTTTTATTTTTTGATCGACCAGCAGGTAATCAGAACATATGCAGGTTTGTCCTGCATTCATGAATTTTCCCCAGGCAATTCTTTTTGCGGCATAATCGAGCCGGGCATCTGCCGTCACAACACACGGATTTTTGCCACCAAGTTCCAGTGAAACAGGGATCAAATTTTCGGACGCTTTTTGCATAACATATTTCCCGACTTTCGTGCTGCCCGTAAAGAAGATATAGTCAAATTTGTAACTGAGGAGGTATTCGCTTACCGCGTGATCTCCATTGATCATGATAACCAGCTCTTTTGGAAATCTGGCCAGTATTTTCTGCATTACAGCTGTTATATGAGGTACCTGCTGCGAAACCTTGAGCACTACACAATTCCCGGCAGCCAATGCGCTCAGTAAGGGCAGGAAGGCCAGCTGAAACGGGTAATTCCAGGGTGATAATATGAGCACCTGACCAAAGGGCTGCGGCGTGATATAACTGTATGACAAAAAATGCATTAGCGGAGTCCATACCATTTTTGATCCGGACCATTTCTTTAGGCTGCGAATGGCCAGGTTGAGCTCTTTCAGAACGAACCTCGATTCGGTGGCGATTACTTCAAACTCCGGTTTGTGAAAATCTTTCCACAAAGCATCCTTGATTTCCTGCTCATGCTGTATGATTAATGAACGGAGTTTCTTCAGTGTTTTTATCCTGGATCCTGCATCAAGGGTATTCCCGGCTTTAAAAAAACTCCGCTGGTTGTCCAGTATCAATTGGATATCTTCTTTTTCCATTCTCTTTCAAGATATTTTAGTTGTTTGGAAAGGTCCTTCATCTGACTACCCGGTTTTTCTGAAATCCCACTCATGGCATATTCCGCCATAGCAGTGATGGACAGGCTGGGATTAACGCCAATATTGCCTTGTATAACAGATCCGTCGGTTATAAAAAAATCGGGATACCCATGGACTTTCAGGTATCTATCCACCATACCGGTTTCCGGGGAATCTGACATGGGACAGCCTCCCAGAATATGCGCTGTTGTTGGCCTGTCAAAGAATACTTCCAGCAGGATGTTTTGCGGAATACCCTGTATTTTTTTTGCATACCGCTCCATAACATCCTGTCCGACCGGAATATAGGCCGGTACTCTTTTCTGTCCCCCATTGTCAATTCTGATCCTGCCGCCCCACAGCGTCCTTTTCCATACCATTTTCATCGCATTGTCCACGGTTTGCATAACCAGAAAAATTACCATATTCGAAGACCACCTGAAATCGAAAAGGGTTTTTAAAAAAAGTTTAGGATGGCCGGCCATTTTTACAGCCATATTCCATGATCTGCCCAATGGAGTCTTTGCCCCTTTCGCCGACAGGCCAAAGAACCATTTCATTACATTTGATTTGTCGGGATACTTTACAATTTCGACGTGCGTAAATGGATCGGGACTGAAAACTGAAGTGATGGCCAGTCCGTTATTTAACTTTACGGATGCCCCCGATACAGCACAAAGGGTTTCTGCATTCGTCCGCAGTTCATATCCCAGCTTGTCAGATAAGCCCGGCAGTGTCCTATACCTGAACTTCTGCTTTAGCAGCAATTCAAGTGTTCCCAGAGTTCCTGCCGCCACGATAATACCTTTGGCAAGAAAGACCTTTCTGGAGGGGAACACTGATGTGACACATCTGGTCTCAACTTGGTACAGATTCTCCGTGTAGGATATTTTCTCTGCCCTGGTTTCCGGCAGAAGGTCCAAACCCATTTTTTCTGCAAACCATAAATAATTCCTGTCCAGGCTGTTTTTGGCATTTTCCCTGCATCCCACCATACATCCCGCGCATTCAACACAACCTTTGCGGAGAGGACCATATCCGTTGAAATAGGGATCCGATTCAGTTCCTGTATCATTCAGGTTTACACCGACATGCACGGAATCAAAGGTACCATTGGCATTCAGATCTTTGGAAACTTCCTCAAGGATCAGATCTTCAGCATTCAGCTTTCCATATTTCTGCCTTCCCAGCATGAAAGAAGCCTTTTTATAAAAAGGATCAAGAATTGCCTTCCAATTCCCGAACCGGGACCAGTTTTCATTGCAGAAAAATTCATCCGGCGGGGTATACAATGTGTTGGCATATACCAGACTGCCCCCGCCGACACCGGTACCACTCAGGATGCTGGCTGTTCTGAAAAAGGAAAGCCGCTGGAAACCGAAAAATCTTAAGGCTGGTAACCACAGGTATTTTGGCAAATTCCAGTTTGTTTTTGGAAAATCAGCAGGATTAAAGCGTTTACCCTGCTCCAGTGTAAGTACCTTATATCCTTTCTCTACCAGCCGGAGGCTGGCCACACTGCCCCCGAATCCTGACCCTATAACGATATAATCATAAATCATTGCTGACAGGTTGGTTATTATAGTCTGCCATAAATGTAAGTAGTTTATGCAGAATAAAAAAACCTCCTTGTTGCAGCCAAAGGAGGTTTTCATTCTGCTGTGGTCCCACCTGGGTTCGAACCAGGGACTCCCTGATTATGAGTCAGGTGCTCTAACCAGCTGAGCTATGGGACCGACTAGGGTGTGTGTGTGGGTGTGAAGAAATTTCAAAATCTGGGGTGCAATAATAACGAATTGTTTCAAATTATGCAAAGTACATCGCATCTTCAATCTTGAATCTTAAATCTCTAGTCCTGGATTTTTTTTATGGCATATGTCAGCAACCTGATGATCTTGTCGTGGCTTTCTGTAACCAAGGCCATCTTCTCCGCCGGATCGGGAGGCATATCACAGATCCTCCAGGAATCGTAGCCGATGCAGAGAGACAGGGCTGCATAGGCCATCCCGAGTTCCTTGGCCAGGATAACTTCCGGAGCCGTGGTCATGTTGATGACATCGGCCTTCCAGCTGCGATACAAATTGGATTCAGCACGGGATGAAGAACGTTGTCCGTCAATGGAAATGGCGATACCCTTGGTATGGACGGTAATCCCTTGTACTATGGCCGATTCAATCAAATGGTCTCGCAATTCCTCAGAAAACGGCTCTGCAAGTGAAACAAAATTGCTTTCACGTGGATTCAACTCTTCAAGAATACCGGTAACAGGATGTTTGGTCATATCAATGAACTGGTCAAAGATGATCACCTCTCCGGGACAAATTTCCTCCTGCAGGCTGCCACAGGTACCGGTAGACATTACAAAACCGCACCCGAGTTGCCGGAGGGCATACATATTGGCCCTGTAATTGATCTTTGTCGGCGGCAATTCATGATTCTTGCCATTTCTGGCCAGGTGGTAAATCTCCAGTCCATCGTACTGACCGCAATAGATTACCGGGGCAGGATTGCCAAAGGGGGTTTCGACGGGTATCTCCCTGACATTTGTCAGGTAATCCGGCATGGCATGTCCCGTTCCTCCAATTATCGCTATTCTCATTATAAAACAGGGTTTAAGTTTTTTCAGGAAACAATGTAAATATACCTTTTTTGTTGGCAGGTGTAATTCCTCTTTCGGTAATTATTCCGGTCACCAGCCTTGCCGGTGTTATATCAAAGCCGTAATTTAAAACGGGTATACCAGCCGGAATGATTTCCACATCAGTGATCCTGCCGTTGTTCATACCCTCCATGATACGTAGCTCATCTCCATCCCGCAATTCAACAGGTGTATCCATTGCCCCTTCGCTGAGCAGCCAGTCGATTGTCGAAGAAGGCAAAGCAGCGTAAAAAGGGATATTGTTATCTTGAGCTGCCAGGGCTTTCAGATAGGTTCCTACTTTATTAACAATGTCGCCATGGGCGGAGGCCCGGTCACTCCCGACGATCACCAGATCCACATGGCCCTGCTGCATCAGGTATCCACCGGTGTTATCGGCAATCACTGTACAGGGAACACCATGCTGTTGCAGCTCCCATGCCGTTAGCCTGGCGCCCTGGTTTCTGGGACGTGTCTCATCCACCCACACATGGACCCTGATACCTTTTTCATGAGCCAGGTAAATGGGGGCAGTAGCTGTACCGTAATCAATACAGGCCAGCCATCCGGCATTACAATGGGTGAGAATATTGATCGTTTCATTATGCTTCCTGCGGCTCAGCTCTTCAATGAGTTTCACCCCATGCTGACCAATTTTCAGACAGTTTGTCCGTTCCTCATCAATAATCTCCAATGCAACACGTCTTGCCACTTCAACCACTTCCTGCTTTGACCTTTCTCCCCCGCTTCCTGTCTCCTTTATCTCCCGTTCCTCCCTCTCCACTGCCCATGATAAATTGACTGCGGTTGGTCTTGATGATTTCAGATATGTGGCTTTGCTGGCGACATACTCCAGCGGAACCTTATTGCCCTTAAATTCCAGCAACGCCAGGTACATCCCCAGAGCACCGGCTGCTCCGATCAAAGGGGCACCCCGGAGGTGCATGTCGCGGATGGCAACGTACATCTCCTCGGAAGAACAAATATCTTCAATCCGGAAATTAAAAGGCAGGGACCGCTGGTCGATAATCTGCACAATGGCCGGATTATCCGGGTTGATCCAGATGGTCTCAAAATGACAGCCCTTTACTTTCATAATTGAACCGAATGTGCTTTTTTTGTATAAAAATTAAAAGTAATGATCCCGGTTGCAATTTACAACGGAAAATCTGAAATTAAGAACATAATTTTCGACTGGGGCGGGGTTATTACTGACCTTCATCTTGATGCCACCAAAAAGGCCTTTCAACAGCTTGGTCTGAAAATCTTTGATGATTCTTTCCCTCACAGTAAACACAATGATTTGTTCCTGCGTTTTGAAACCGGGAAAATATCCCCGAAGGAGTTCCGGAACAAGATCAGACAGTTGACTGATTTACCACTGTCGGACCAGGAGATTGACAATGCCTGGAATGCCATGCTGGGAGACCTTCCGGAGGAACGGTGGAACCTCCTTGAAAGGGTTTGCAAGCATTACCGCACATTTCTTTTAAGCAATACCAATGCCATTCACGTTCCCTATTATTTTGGATTGCTGCAAAAGACCTATGGATGTTACGGATATACTCATTTCTTCGAAAAGACCTATTTCTCTCATAAACTTGGCCTTCGCAAACCCAATGAGGATATTTTCCGCTATGTTTTGAGCGATACTGGAATTGATCCGCAGGAAACCCTTTTTATTGATGACTTTATCGAAAACATCGAAGCGGCCCGACAACTTGGATTCCGGACTGTTCACCTGAAAGCACCGTTAACACTTGTAAATGTATTTCGATAGTACAGGAGAAGGGTCTTTCGATAAATCACAAATCACACAAAATATTTCATCCTTTTCCCAGTTAATTACAGTATATGCAATACTTTTCCGCTACTATGAAAACTTTGGCAATTTCAATATGCCTGCTGGCTGTTTCTTTCGTTGCAGCTTTCAGTCAGGCGCCCGTGGTTAGGGCATCCATCCGGCTGAAAGACGGAAAAACCATTGATGCTCATCATTTTGGTAAACTGCAGTGTGAATCAAACCGGTATGCTGCCACTTTTACCATTCTGAAGGGCAAATACAACGGCAGCCCAACTGAGATCAGTGACTACAAAGACATCAGCAAACTGCTGTTATACGGTTTTACGGCCTCACCAGCCGCTTCTGTCGGTAATCAAAAGGGGATGATTACCGTTATTAAGAAGAATGGTGTTGAGGTCCAGCTTGATGATGCCGAACTGGTCATGTCATGCTTCGCTCCTTCCGACCATTACAACGAGATTCATGTACAGATCATCAATCCGCTTACGGAGCAGAAAGCAGATATTGTCATTGAGGTGAAGAATATCGAATCGATAAGTTTTTAAGGCTCCACCCAGTCCCCGTTCTCTTTAATCAGGTTAATAAGCTCTTCTACTGCTTTGTCCTCAGGTACTCCCCGCTTGATCACCTCCTTTGATTTGTAAAGCGTGATCTTGCCTTTCCCTGCTCCTACATAGCCATAATCTGCATCGGCCATTTCACCGGGACCATTGACAATACAACCCATCACCCCTATCTTCAATCCTTTCAGATGCGATGTGGCCGATTTGATCCGGGCAAGGGCATCCATCAGATTAAAATGCGTCCTGCCACAAGAAGGACAGGAAATGTACTCCGTGCGGGTCATCCTGGCGCGGCATGCCTGAAGTATCCCGAAAGCTGTGGAATTTACCAGGCCTTCCGCTAAAGGGTATTCGTTTGTCAACCAGATCCCGTTCCCAAACCCGTCTATAAATGCGCCCCCCAGACTGGCAGCACATTTTAGCATAAAATTCTCCGGGTCGTGCTCTTTTTGATGAAGTCTGAGAATTACAGGAACAGTACACTGATTTTCATCCAGAAAAAAGCGCAGCCAGCGGAGTTCGGCCTGCATGTTTTCATTGGTCAACCGGTAAACAAGAACGGCGTTTTGGTCATCCTGCAGTGCCTCTACAAAGTTGCCAGTCATACCGGTGAAGTTGCCTTCCACCAGTTTGGCCCTGGCGCTGAGGGTATCTGAACCAATCACAACCGGAGGATGATTTCCACCGATTGTTCCAATGGTCCTTGATATCCGGCGGTCGTATGAAATTCCATCCCATGAAGGAGATGAAGAGATCCTGGGCAGGGATGAATGGTGTGAAAGGGACTGAATGTGATCAATCAGCTTTCTGGCAACCGGTATTTCCGCCTCAGGTTCCTCGGTAAGAGAAACCCGGATGGTATCACCAAATCCGTCTGCCAGCAAAGTGCCTATTCCGCAGGCTGATTTGATCCGGCCGTCTTCTCCTTCCCCGGCTTCTGTAACACCCAAATGTAAAGGAAACTTCATCCCTTCCTCCCGCATCATTTTAACTACCAGCCGTGTGGATTGTACCATTACCCTTACATTGCTGGCTTTCATGGAAACCACCACCTGATCAAAGCTCTCTTTCTGACAGATTCGTAAGAACTCCATGGCTGATTCCGCCATACCTTTCGGTGTATCACCGTAGAGGTTCATGATGCGTTCCGATAAGGAACCGTGGTTCACACCAATGCGCAGGGCAACGCCCCGGTTGCGGCATATTTCAAGCAGCGGAATGAGTTTTCCAAGGTTGGTAAAATTCCCGGGGTTTATCCTGACCTTGTCAACATGGTTTGCAACCTGTAGCGCCACCTCTGCATTGAAATGCACATCCGCTATGATGGGTGTGGCATATCCCCGATTGCGCAAAGCCTGCCTTATGGCCGCAATGCTGGAAACATCGCTTACCGAGGGGACTGTGAATCTCACATAATCTGCACCCGCCTTGATGATCCGAATGGTCTGTGACACACTGCCCCTAACATCACCGGGAAGGGTGTTGGTCATTGATTGAATCCTGATCGGATAGTCGCTGCCAACCGGAATACCGCCAATGTCGACACCTACCGTGGTCCTCCGCAAATAGTGTCCCAAAATACCTGATGCTGAATTGTTATCATATTTCGCTCCCAAGGCCTGATTCATTTTACACCAAAACTAAATCCCTTCTACTAAAATTGATTCCTTCTGTATCAGGTAGCTGCTTCTGATCTTCACTCCATTTCCCAGATTGCGCCGTTCTTTGTATCTTTTATCGTTATCCCGCAGGAAATCAGCTTATTCCTGATTTCGTCCGATAACCCAAAGTCCTTTCTTGCCTTAACTTCTTTTCTCCAATGCAGAATCATTTCCATCGGGACTTTCAGTAATTCTAATTTTTCCTCGTTTTCATCCCGAAGACCCAGGATCTCAAAAACATAAACACGCATAAAATCCCGGAACTTATCAAGCGCCTCTTTTTGGATTGATTCTTTCCCCTCATCAATCAAATTGATGATCCTTACGCCGTCAAAAAGATGACTCAGCAGTACTGGCGTATTGAGATCATCATTCATGGCTTCCTCTGCTTTTGACAGGATTTTCTCGATATCAACGGTTGTCTTTTCACCCGGGGTAATTAAAGCAAGCCTGAACATCCCTTTCATGAGTCTGCTTAACCCCTGCTCAGCAGCTTTCAGGGCTTCGTTGGAAAAATCCACGGGACTTGAATAATGCGCCTGAAGCATATAGAACCGGATGGTCATCGGCGAAAAAGCTTTCTCCAGCAAAGCATGTCCGCCGGCAAACATTTCCTCGAGGGTGATGAAGTTGTTCTTTGATTTGCTCATCTTCTGCCCGTTAAGTGTAATCATGTTGTTGTGCAACCAGTAACGGACATGTGGTTTGCCTGTTGATACAGTAGATTGGGCCAGTTCGCATTCATGATGCGGAAAGATCAGATCCATTCCGCCTCCGTGTATATCATATTGCTCCCCCAGGTATTTCATACCCATGGCAGAGCACTCCAGGTGCCATCCGGGAAAGCCCTCGCTCCATTCAGAGGGCCAGTGCATGATATGTGTGGGATCCGCTTTCTTCCATAAGGCAAAATCAAGCGGGTATTTTTTCTCATCCTGCCCCTCCAGGTCGCGGGTATTGCTGAGCATATCCCCGATATCCCTGCCTGAGAGCACCCCATAACCGAATGTGTCGTTGTATTTTTTCAGGTCGAAATATACCGAACCGTTGACTTCATAAGCAAAACCATCGCCGATGATTTTCCTGATCAGCTGTTGCTGTTCAATGATATGTCCCGAAGCATGGGGCTCAATACTAGGAGGAAGCACATTCAGCTTGTCCATGAAAAAATGATACCTGTTGGTATAATATTGTACAACCTCCATAGGCTCAAGCTGCTCCAGTCTGGCTTTCTTCAGAATTCTGTCTTCTCCTTCCCCGGCAAATTCATCCTCGAGGTGACCAACATCCGTGATGTTGCGGACATACCTGACCTTATATCCCAGATGTTTCAGTAAACGGAACAGTATGTCAAAGGTAACCGCAGGACGTGCATGCCCTAAATGGGGATCACCGTATACTGTAGGACCACATACATAAAGTCCTACATTCGGAGGATTTAAGGGTACAAACTTCTCTTTTGCACGGGTAAGCGTATTGTATAAAAACAGGCTTTGGTCCATGGAGCTGCAAATGGTTAATGATTAACCGGATAAAGATAACTATTTTAGGGCGCAGATGCAAACTTCCCTTTCTACATCAATATACCCGTGTTGACATTGGTGGTTATGGAAACAATACCTATTTTTGGTCTTCTTCTATCAGTAATTCTTTCGGACTTATGAAAACATCACAATCATCATCGGCAGGGGCTTTAAGAATCATTCCCGCCTTTCTCATCCTGGTATCTGTCTCCCTGCTTTTCATGGAATGCAAATCAGCTGTCAGGAGCGGGTCATATGTCAATATCACCGATCCCGCCGATGAAAGGAAGATCGACAGTATTGTATCATTGCTGACGCTCGAGGAAAAAGTGAACATGTTATGCGGAAACGGGCTCTTTACCTCACCCGGCATCGAACGGCTTGACATCCGTGATCTGAATTATACCGACGGGCCATTCGGTATCCGTGAAGAGCTTGAAAGAAAGTCATGGACACCACTGGGTCTGACTACCGACTCGGCAACTTTCTTCCCTACAGGTTCTGCACTGGCAGCCTGCTGGAATCCTGAACTAGCCTATAATTATGGAAAGGCAATGGGAGAGGAAGCAAAGACCAGGGGTAAGGATATCTTGCTCGGACCGGCAATAAACATCACACGCACACCACTGAATGGCCGTACTTATGAGTATTTGAGTGAAGATCCGTTACTGAATTCGGAACTGGCAGTAGCTTATGTGAAAGGAGTGCAGGCCAGCGGTGTTGCATCGTGTGTAAAGCACTTTGCAGCTAACAACCAGGAAGCTTTTCGTGGTCTGGTTGATGTTCAGATGGATGAACGTACCCTCAGGGAAATTTATCTGCCGGCCTTTAAGGCTGCTGTGACAGAAGGAGGTGCCTATGCGGTAATGGCTGCCTATAATAAGTTCAGGGGCAGCTACTGTGCCGAAAATGATTTTCTGCTGAATACTTTGCTGAAGGGGGAATGGGGATTTAACGGTATGGTCGTTTCCGACTGGGGTGGAACACACAGCACGGTAAATTCTGCACTGTACGGACTGGAGGTCGAAATGGGAAGTGCTCAGTACTTCAACGACAGATTGCTGGAAGCTGTTAAGCAAGGCCAGGTTCCTGAAGCTGTCATCAATGATAAGGTGAAAAGGATTCTGAGGGTCAATTTCTTTTGTCATACAGCACCTCCTCCTCCGATGATCAGCCAGGTTTCAACACCCGGACATATGAAGACCGTTTACGATATTGCCTGTCAGACTATTGTATTGCTAAAAAATACTAAAAAGATACTTCCCCTGGATGATCAGAAAGTGAAAAGCATTGCCGTTATTGGCGACAATGCCGTTCAGAAGCATGCAAAGGGTGGTTTTGGTGCCGGAGTTAAAACCCGTTATGAGATCTCTCCCTTGGAGGGATTGAAGAACAGGATCGGTGGTTCTGTGAAAATCAATTTTGTGCAGGGGTACAAACCAGTGTACACCGGTACGGATGGAACTGGTAAAATACCGGACTATGCCCCCGATAAAGCACTGATAAGTGAAGCTACCAGAGCAGCTTCCCGATCGGATGTCGCCATTCTCTTTGTAGGCAATAACCGGGAGGTGGAAACTGAGAATTCTGACCGGAAAAGCCTTACCCTCCCCTTTGGCCAGGATGAATTGATCAAGGCGGTTTGTGCAGCCAATCATAATACCATTGTGGTCGTTGTTGCAGGTGCCCCAGTGGATCTGCGTGTCGCAGATTCATGTTCTTCGGCTGTTCTGTGGTCGTGGTTTAACGGTTCGGAAGGAGGAAACGCCCTTGCCGATGTCATTCTTGGAAAAGTCAATCCCTCCGGCAAACTTCCGTTCACCATTCCGGCCCGATTGAGTGATTCTCCTGCACATGCCCTTGGAACCTATCCTGGTAAGGACTTGGTGGTCTATAAAGAGGGTATCCTGGTAGGCTACCGGTGGTTTGATACAAAGCAGATCACACCTATTTATGGCTTTGGTCATGGCTTGTCCTATACCGATTATGCTTATGCCGACTGCACGACCGATAAGCCGAGCTATGGTAAAAAGGAAATTATCCATGTTTCTTTGAAAATCAGGAACAATGGAAGCATGGACGGATCGGAAACGGTTCAGCTTTATGTCAGTGAATTGAATTCCCGGGTGTTAAAACCTGAAAAGGAACTGAAAGCTTTCAAAAAGGTGCAGGTGCCTGCCGGCGGAGAAGTAAATGTGAAGCTGGAGGTGCCTGTCGCCAACCTTGCGTGGTTCGACGACAAAAGGATGGGTTGGGTGGTTAATCCGGGTAATTACAAGTTATCCGTGGGGTCCTCATCAAAGGATATCAGGGATACTGTACAGATAATTATTAAATGACAATGATGATACTGAGGGAAAATTTCTGATAGTGATCCGTGCCAGGCTTTTTGGAAATTTCTTTCAGCAGAAGAATTTTATTCAACTGCAATCAATTCTTTCATCTCCGGAAACTTACTCCGTATGGCCTGTTCGATTCCGGCTTTCAGGGTCATCATGCTGAAAGGGCACCCGTCACAGGCGCCTTTGAGTCTTACTTTTACAGTATTGTCAGCTGTAAGATCTACCAGCTCAACATCACCGCCGTCTGCATTCAGGTAAGGTCTTACTTCGCCTATAGCGGCCAGGATCTTCTGAATAATATCTTCCTTCAAATTGTTGTTCATACATTTGGTTTTAATGGGCAAAATCTTTTCGGGTCTTGGTAACCTCAACTACCTTTGTCGGATCGAGGTTTGTGTTCCGCTTAAGCAACTGGATGATTAAGTTGTCGGCTAAAGTTTTGAATGCTTCGCCCGCTGGTCCCTTCGAGAGGACTGACGGCTCGCCGTTATCACCGCCTTCCCTTATTCCCTGCACAAGTGGTATCTGACCCAGCAACGGTACCCCGAACTGGCTGGCCAGCTTCTGACACCCGTCTTTACCGAAAATATAGTAGCGGTTCTGGGGCAATTCTTCAGGAGTAAACCAGGCCATGTTTTCGATAAGCCCAAGCACCGGAACATTTACTGCTGGTGTTCTGAACATGTTGATACCTTTTATGGCATCGGCAAGAGCGACATCCTGGGGTGTGCTTACAATAACCGCACCGGTCACCGGAACACTTTGAACCAGCGTCAGATGGATATCACTTGTACCCGGTGGAAGATCCACAAACATGTAATCCAGTTCTCCCCAGTCCGCGTCTCCCAAAAGCTGCTGAAATGCACTCGAGGCCATTGGCCCACGCCAAATTGTTGATTCATTGGGATTGACAAAAAAACCCATGGATAGAGCTTTCACGCCGTATCTTTCCACGGGTACGATGATGTCCCTGCCATTGATCTTGTTAACCTGTGGGTTCATGAATTCAGCCTTCAACATCTTGGGTACTGAAGGGCCGAAAATATCAGCGTCAATTAACCCAACTTTTGCCCCGGTGGCAGCAAAAGCAACAGCAAGATTAACGGCTACCGTTGATTTCCCAACTCCGCCTTTACCTGAAGCAACGGCAATAATGTTGCGCACCTCCGGCAAATACTGGCGGCGTGCCGGCTCTGCAGGCCTTACCGTACTTTGGACATCAATGTCTATTTCGGTATCGGCACCAAAGGTTTCCTGCAGTAATTTGGTACAGGCTCTTTTAAGTGATGACTTGAGGGGATCATTATGTGACGCAAATTCCAGTGCAAAGCTGATCTGCCTGCCTTCTGCCTTAAGATTCTTCACCAGGTTCATGCTTATCAGATCTTTTCCTGATGCCGGATGAATAACCTGTTTTAATACTTCCAAAACCTGATCTTCCGATAGATTCATGTGAATTGATTGTACTTTTTCGAAATAACAAGACGCCAAATATACTAATCTTTTCAGGGATTTGGCCAATTATTTAGATTAATTCTTTATAAGGATCCCAGAATACCCTGTTGAAATTCACAATCCGGTCATTGTCAACCTGAATGCCTTCACTTTCTAATAATTCCTGCATAAGATCAGGATGCCTGAAATGGTTTTTACCGGTAAGTATACCCTGCCTGTTTACCACACGGTGTGCCGGAACTTGCCCGGGACAATGATGTGAAGCATTCATGGCCCAGCCAACCATACGTGATGATTGTGGTGATCCAGTAAAACGGGCTATGGCGCCATAAGTAGTAACTCTTCCTTCGGGAATACACTTTACAACCTCATAAACACGTTCAAAGAAGCTGTCATTCCTGCTCTTCCGGGATTTCTTCGATTTCTTTGTCATTCGGCAGTTCAAAACAAAGGTAGTTGATCTTCATCCCCTGGTCAAGAAACTGGCGCTCGTAGAAGGTTTTGATGGCGAGAATATCATCCGCAAGTCCCGAATGATAAAGATCGTCAGTACAAAACCTCAGGTTGAGATTGTTCTTCCTGACCAGATCAAGTGTATATCGGTACAATACGCTGCTGTCTGTCTTCAGATGGATTAACCCGCCGTTCTTTACAAACGTCCGGTAGGTATTAAGAAACCTGGAAGAAGTAAGCCGCTTTCTCTTTTTTCTCAGCTGGGGATCTGGAAATGTAAGCCAGATCTCGTCCACTTCCCCCTGGTTAAAAAATGAGCCTATCATTTCGATGCGCGTCCGAAGGAAAAGGACATTCCCCAGTTGCTGTCCCAGCGCGGTGCTGGCTCCTCTCCACATTCTTGAACCTTTAATATCCACTCCCACAAAGTTTTTCCCGGGGAAAGCTTTTGCCAGTCCGATGGCATACTCACCTTTGCCACATCCAAGTTCCAGAACAATCGGATTCTGGTTTCGGAAACGCTCACCTTTCCACTTGCCTTTCAGGTGGAAATCCTTTCTGAAAACCTCCTCAAATTCAGGTTGAATTACATTCGTAAAAGTTTCCATTTCAGCAAAACGCTGTAATTTCTTCTTTGACATGACTCAGTGATGCGGATTGATCAGGTTTCAGTGTTTTTCAGCAATTTTTTCAATCTTCAACCCGATCTCGCTGATGTGTTTAAGGTCTTTAATCCACATAGCCTGCTCGATATCAAAGGTATAGATGCCCGGCAACGGGAACCTGATATTCTGCCTGTAAGGATAATAAACCGTGAAAACGCTGGCAGCACCATTTCCTAACCATTTGCCGCGTTCATCCGCCAGGGTGATTTCAATGGTATCCCTGACAAAATTCCCTTTGGGCGAATGTGCTGTCACAAATAGATAGAGATTGCTGAATTCATATTTGCCTGTATTGCGGACACTGATAAAAGCGTTGTACGCCTGCGAAGTATCAGATATGGGAACATTGAAATGCAAGATGTTGCTGTTGTTCCAGGATGGACCTTCAATGGAGGCAAACTCCTCATATACGTTGTTTTTATGGCATGAAAGGCAAAACACGACAACCGGAAGAAGCAACCAGGCCCTTTTCATCTTAATGGCGGTGTTTATGGTTACGGTGATGTTTCTTATGCGCCTTCTGGGTTGGTTTGTCCTCAAAACGTGTTAGGATCTTCTCATCAACCGCATTTTGATACTGGTAATCAATGATGGGTGCAATATTGCTGTTCTCAACACTTTCAAGCTTCTTGACCTTTTCGCCCCGTTTGTTCAGGGCAATGATCTCCAGTACATGGTCAACGGAAAGGCAGACAATTTCCGAAGGCATATCTTTGCGCGAAGAATACCACATCAGCCGTTTGAATACATCAGTTTTTTGATGAAATACCTGGCCTTGTTCAGTTTCAAGGGGGATGGAAGTATTCGGAAAGTCCTTCTGGGCATCCAGGTAAGAGGCCAATTCGTAATTCAGACAACACTTCAGTTTCCCACACTGACCCGCCAGTTTTTGTGGATTCAGTGAGACTTCCTGGTAACGTGCAGAATTGGTCGTGACCGAAACAAAGCTTGTTATCCAGGTCGAACAGCACAATTCGCGCCCGCATGAACCTATTCCTCCGATCCGGCCTGCTTCCTGGCGCGCTCCGATCTGTTTCATCTCTATGCGTATCCTTAACTGTTCGGCCAGCACTTTAATGAGCTCCCTGAAATCAACCCTGTCATCAGCAATATAATAAAAGATGGCTTTTGTTCCGTCCCCCTGGTATTCCACATCCCCTATCTTCATTTCCAGCTTGTGGTCCATAGCAATCTTTCGCGATTTGATCATGGTGCTGAATTCAAGCGCCATCGACTCATTCCACTTGTCAATATCGGCGGGTTTTGCTTTGCGGTATATCTTCCTGAATTCTGTCCCTTCCAGGGGAATATTGTTCCGGTCCAATTGCATTTTCACCAGTGATCCGACCAGCGAAACAATGCCGATATCATGTCCCGGTGAAGCTTCAACCGCTACCACATCTCCCTTTCTCAGTTTTAGTTCGTTGACATTCTTGAAATAGCCTTTGCGGGTATTCTTGAACCTGACCTCAACAATGTCACAATTCTGATAGGCTCCCGGTATTTCAGCAAGCCAATCGAATGTGTCCAGCTTGTTACCGCCCATATCAACGCATGTAACAGATTCTGAGGTGTCCTTTATTAATTTATGGCATCCACGGCCATTACAACCGTTGGTCATTTTTTTCTGGATTATGGATAAAAGGCAAAAGTAAAAAAATTAATCGGATAATACCCAGTTGATCTCGTAGTCCCAGTTTGAACGCAGTTCTTTTGACATGTTGTAGAAGTGAACCTGTTCAGGTTGAACATGTTTCAGATAATTGCCCGTGTCCCATTTCCGGTTTTCATTCCTGTCGTAAATGGCTTTTATGGAATACTTCTTCGGCGGTAAAAAATCGAAAATTGCCATTCCTGGCTTTGTCAAATACTTGTTTGCAACAACTACCCCCTTTTCATCCATCAACTGCACCATAATGGGGAATTGGGCACTCCCCAGGGTCAACAGGATTCTTCCATAGTAGTCAGATTTTTGTGTTGTAAATCCGATTTCCACCGAATCGTTGGTCACACCATAAATGTCAGAAGATACGCCGGGTTTGAGCAATAATTCGTATTGCGTATCCTCTTCCCAGGTTGTTTTAATGACAAAATTTCTGAGATTGAAGGAATCCCGGAGGATGGTAAAAGGTTGTTCAAAGGTCAGCGAGTCTTTGAGCCGGAAGAATTTAATACTGTCTGCATTCAGTGTTCCCAGAGGCTTTTCAGCTTTAATAATTATCGGTTGATTAAGATTCTGAATTCCTCGTCTGGCAATACTGGCTGTGAGTGCCAGTACCTCCTTCCTGACGGCAGGACCAGGTTCCTGCTTTCTCCGGCTTCCGGCACCCGATTCGGTTTTTACCAGAAACCGTAAGGCAAATGTATCCGTCCGTTCAACAAACCGCTGTACGGAATCCGTAGTCAAATAGGTCATGGTCAGTTTCAGGGTATCCCGTCCGGCAATCAGCGAATCGGTAATCCAGTATGTGAGTGTATCCCCAAAGCGGGAAGATTCCTTGATGTACCATTCCTTTTCGGATCCGAAATTCAGCGGGGCAAGCTTTGCTGTGTCGAGTGGTGGTCTGTTGAAGGTGAAAAACAGCTTTCCCCGGGTTTCTCTGTTTTTCGTATCCAGGAATACTTTGTTGGTTTCCTCCAGAAAATAAAACAGTGAAACATTTACGGCGTTCAGCTTCTTGCCGGGTGCGATAGTGGTGTCGGCCGGCTGGGGAGCAGATTTTTTGGCGGATCTGCCTGCCCTTGTTTCGGGACTTATGATTTTTACCGTATCCTTTATGAAAGTAACCGGTTTTACATTGCCTGCATTGATGATGAGGAAGGAATCCAGAAAGGCAACCGATTCAAGACCCGGATCATACATCAGGTTATTGTTGGCATCTTTGAGAGCAAGTATGCGGAAAGTGTCGGCCCGGACGTTATTGATCGAAAACAAGCCGGATTTGCTGGTCTTCCCAATATACCTGGGGATCTCAACAAGCGGTGCCGAATCTGCCAGGTTTTCATACAGCATCACCAGCACACTTTCATCTTTCTCATCCGCCGGTTGTTTGTTAAAAGCATTTAATACCTTTCCGGTAACGGAAAGTGAGTCTATTGAATTACCTGTCGAAAAAACAAATTCAAAGTCGGGCAACAGATTCTCTTCATTGACATCTGAAATGGCATTCCCAAAATTTATCGTATAGGTGGTTTGCGGCAGTAATTCATTATTCAGGCGGATGCGTATGGATTTGTCCCTGATCCGTATATCCGGTCTTTTCTTCAGGGGCGGAGAGATCATCAGCTCCTTGTTCTGATCCTTCAGCTGGATATACTCATCAAATGTAATGCTAATCTCTTCCCCTTTGAAATCAACTGTTTTATTCTCAGGTTCCCCTTCAACATATACAGGAGGAGTATAATCCTTTAATCCGCCTGTCGGTGTTCCAACGTTAGCACAACCATTCAGAAGAATTAAAGCCAGCCCTGTTCCAGCTATCAGGTAATAAATTCCAGATTTTCTCGGAATCATGTCTGCGAAATTAGGTATATCGTGCCGATTTGGTTGACCTGGCAAATATAAACAACAATAATGTTGCCTTATAGCTAGTTTTATTAGATTTGCAGAAATAATTTATACAAGTATTATGACACTGGGTTATGTGATCTGGAATGCGACACCGCAACTGCTCGATTTCGGCAAATTCGAAATCAGGTATTACAGCCTTTTATTTGCCCTCGGATTCGTCATCGGCTATATCCTTTTGTTGCGTGTTTTCAAAAAACAGGGCCTTTCAGTGGAATTGCTCGACCGGCTTACTGTATATATGGTCATCAGCACCATCATCGGGGCACGGCTGGGACATTGCCTGTTCTATGAGTTTGATTATTATATTCATCATCCCCTTGAAATCATTCTTCCCTGGCGGGGGACCATTGGAAAGGATTTTGAGTTTACCGGATTTCAGGGACTGGCAAGCCACGGAGCTGCCATTGGTATTCTTGCCGGGATTTACTTGTTTGCCCGGAAAACAAAATCCTCCTATTTGTGGACCATGGACATGATCGTGATCGTCACTGCCCTTGCAGGTTGTTTTATCCGCCTGGGAAACCTTATGAATTCCGAGATATACGGAAATCCCACCAAAAGCAATTATGGGTTTGTATATACCCACGATCTGACGAATCTCTTAACCACCAGGTATGCTGATGTCATTCAGGATGTCAGCTACGACAAGGTCGATACTGTTGATCTACCTATAGAACAGGGTGTTCCGATGCAAATCAATATTCAGTTTTCGCGCAGAATCAAAGATGAGAGTAAAGTCCGGGATTTCGGGGATCTCATTTTGCCGCTGGACCTGACAAAATATAATTTTGACAACAATGTCTTTATGCTGGGTACGAATTCATTGAATTACAATATTGAACGCAAAGACAAACGGCTCTGGTTGCATGCTCAGATCGGGGGACTGCCGAGACATCCTTCCCAGGTATATGAAGCGGCCAGCTACCTGTTTATTTTCCTGCTTCTTCTGTACATTTTTTATGCTTATGAAAAAAGACTCAGGGATGGATTCATTTTCGGAGTTTTTCTATTCCTTGTTTTTACCGCCAGGTTCTTTATCGAATTCCTGAAACAAAACCAGGAGACCTTTGAAGATACCATGACCCTAAACATGGGGCAGATGCTTAGTATTCCTTTTATTGTTATCGGATTGGCTTTAATTGTATTAAAATGGCCAAAGAAATATGAAATCACCGGATCATAACCACCACCATAACCATCATTACGATTTGACGGGTCAGGACAGAACCCAGAAAAACCTGCTGGTTTCTACTCTCCTGAACCTGACCGTCGCTGTTGCCGAGGTAATAGGCGGTGTCATCTCCAACAGCCTTGCCTTGATCTCTGACGCCCTGCATAATCTCGGGGATACCGCTGCACTTTTCATCGCCTACCTGGCCAACCTGATCAGCAAAAGGGATCATAACCACAAAAAGACCTTCGGCTATAAACGGATCGAAATACTGTCTGCCTTGTTTAATGCCATAGTGCTGGTTGTAATTATTGTTTATCTGTTTATTGAGGCATATCATCGGCTTCGGAATCCTGAACCTGTTAGAGGAAGGATCATGCTCATCGTGGCGATCATCGGATTTCTGGCAAATTTGTTTTCCGTAATCCTTTTAAGACGGCATACCGGAAAAAACATCAATGTCAGGGCTGCATATTTGCATTTGCTGGGCGATACCGTTTCATCGGTGGTGGTAATCATCACTGCCGTGATAATCTATTTCTTTGATCTGTACTGGATCGATCCCCTGGTTACTTTTCTCCTGGGAATATACCTGCTTAAAGAAACCTTCAGCATTCTCAAAGAAGCTGTCGATATTCTGATGCAGGCCACCCCACAGGGTCTCAACCTGCTGGAGGTAAAAACCGCCCTGGAATCTATCCCGGAAATCGATAATATTCATCACGTCCACGCCTGGAACCTGAATGACCAGGACATCCATTTTGAATGTCATATCGACCTGAAGTCGGATCTGAAGATCAGCGAAACAGAAACGCTAAAAACATTGATTCACGGAATACTGAAAAACAAATTCAACATCAATCATGTTACTATACAGTATGAATACAATTGTTGTGAAGACAAGAATATGATTCATTCAAATTAATGCGGAAAGCTATGGAAAAAGTGAAAGTCAAAGTGACCGGAATGAATTGCGGACATTGCAAAATGAATGTTGAGATGAGCCTGAAAAAACTGGCTGGAATTGACGCTGCTGTTGCTGACCTCTCCAGCGGCGAGGTTGTGCTGACGGGTGAATCGATAGACCTGGAGCAGGTCAGGTCGGCGGTTGAAAAAATCGGATATGCATACGGGGGACCTGCCTGAATTTTCTTTTTGTATGGTGTTGTTTTGTATATTTGTTCTGTTGTATGCTATCGTATGTAGTTAACTTATAATCTAAATCATTTATCGATGTACAAAATTGTTTTGTTGCGTCACGGTGAAAGTACCTGGAATAAAGAAAACCGATTTACAGGATGGACCGATGTTGACCTGAGCGAAAAAGGAATGGAAGAAGCCCGGAATTCCGGCAGGGTGATGAAAGAGGCCGGTTATGAATTTGATGTTGCTTATGTGTCTGTTCTGAAACGCGCGCTGAGAACACTCTGGCTTGCACTCGAAGAGATGGATCAGCTGTGGATACCCTGGATTAAAACCTGGCGGCTGAATGAACGACATTATGGCGCTTTACAGGGCTTGAACAAATCAGAAACTGCCGCTTTGCACGGTGAAGAAAAAGTTAAAATATGGCGCAGAAGCTACGACGTTCCCCCTCCTCCACTTGAAAGAGCTGATCCCAGATACCCCGGAAACCATCCAGCCTATAAAAACCTTCCTGCCAAGGATATTCCTACCACCGAGTGTTTGAAAGATACTGTGGAGAGATTTCTGCCTTACTGGCACGAAACGATCGTTCCTACCGTTAAATCGGGTAAACGTGTGCTGATCGCAGCCCACGGGAATAGTCTGCGTGCCCTTGTGAAATACCTCGACAACATGTCGGACGAGGAAATAATCGAATTGAACATTCCAACGGGCATTCCTTTGGTATATGAACTCAATAATGAGCTGAAACCTTTGCGCCATTACTACCTGGGCGACCAGGAAGCCATCAGGAAGGCAATGGATTCAGTAGCCAATCAGGGGAAAGCCAAGTAGTGCACAATGGTTCATAGCATGTCGTGAGGCATTCATTGCCTTACCAAGCAAATAGGATTGGTCTGTCAGGCGTAGGAAGAAACTACGCCTGATCTGCTTCAGGTATCTCCTGGTCCGGTTCAATCACCGTTCACCGATCCCCACCCGTAATTCACCGAATATTTCTTCTGCACTTTGGCAAACATGGTTACATTTGATCTAAATATTAATTTCAGGAGGACTAATCATGGAAACAAATATGAATGACTTTGGGAACAAAGATGAAAGGCATAGGATATCCGGTCACTGGAGAAGAAAGGATTGGATGAATGACTACCGGCATACCGACCGAAGATTATGGCTTGGTGTGGGTATCGTCCTGTTGGGCGTGGTACTTCTGGTCAATAATTTGAACTTCTTTACCTATCAGTTGCAAAGGTATGTATTCACCTGGGAGGCCATCCTGATCGTTCTCGGTCTGATCTTTATCTCAGGCCGTGGCAACCGTTCAACGGGAATTATTCTGCTCGTCATCGGCGGTGCGTTCTATCTGAAAAACGTCTTGTATATTGTCCATTTTAATTTCTGGGAGGTCTTTCTGCCAGCCCTGCTTGTTCTGGCTGGTTTGATGATCATCTTCAGACACCAGCTGGACAGGAATCCCGAAAAAAAAACCCTCATCGAAGGTGAGCATGTGATTGACGAAGTGGCTGTCTTTGGCGGGGGTGACAGGGTGGTTACATCCCAGCAGTTTCAGGGAGGTAAGGTCACCGCTATTTTTGGAGGACTTAATTACAACATGCTGAAAGCCAAGTTGGCCCCGGGAGACAATTACATTGATGTATTCTGTCTTTTTGGCGGCATGAAGCTGATTGTTCCTGAAGGCTGGACCGTAAAAATCAGGGTAATGTCACTGTTTGGCGGTTTTAACGACAAACATCGCTACAAATCACCTGAAGCAGGTACCGAGCAAGGTTCCCAACTGATTATTAAAGGAACAGTTATTTTTGGCGGCGGAGATATCAAAAGCTACTTCGATTAATCCGGCAAAAGGGGCGTAAATGCAAAATCCGATCATATCCGGCAGGAAGACGTTTTATTACTATCTGGGAATATGGTTCATAGTAATATGTTTCCATATTTTCCTGTTAGTATTCTCCGGTCACATCTCTGTCGGAACTGCAATGGCAGATTCGGTCGTTTCAAATCTGCTGTTCGGCTCCATCGGATTGGGTCTTTGGTATCCCATTTTTTACGGAAAAGACGAGGATGAGAAACTCATAAGCGTTATCATCAACAATGTGGTAGGATGCCTGCTGGCTGTCGGATTCTGGCTTGGACTCACCTACTTTCTTTTGGTTTCAATGTACAGCACCGATCAGATTTATTTGGGCTTCATCCGTAAGTCCTTGCCGTGGAGAGCCGGTATCGGCTTGTTGTACTACGAAGTCATCATCATGGTATACTACCTGATCATTTTTTACCGGAACAATAAGGAAAACCTGATTAAAGAGGCAGAACTGAAGGCATTGGTGAAGGAATCGGAACTGAACTCGCTCAAATCACAGATTAATCCCCATTTCCTGTTCAACAGCCTGAATTCCATCAGCTCACTCACCATGATTGAACCTTCCAAAGCACAGGAAATGATCATCAAATTATCTGAGTTTTTACGGTATACCACTTCCAACAAAGATGAAAAGCTTACTTCTCTCGACCGGGAAATCAACAACATTAACCGTTACCTCGACATCGAAAAAATCCGGTTCGGGAAGCGGTTGGTGGTGAAACAGGATATTCAGGAAGCCTGCTGTAAATTAAAACTGCCGGGACTTATTTTACAACCGTTATTGGAGAACGCTGTCAAATATGGCGTATATGAAAGCACCGAAGGATCAACTATCGAAATGGCCTGCAGCTGCAATTCTTCGGCCTTGAGTGTAGTTATCCGGAATGAATGGGATCCGGAATTTCAATACAACAAAGGCGAAGGCATCGGGTTAAGGAACATACGAAGCCGGCTTCGCATTCTCTATAATCGCGACGACCTGCTTACAATTAAAAAAGACAACAGAAATTTTGAGGTTACTATTATCTTTCCGCAAATTTAATAATTATGGAAACCATCAGGGCTCTTATCATCGATGACGAACAACTGGCCAGGGAGCTGATCAAAAACTACCTGAAAGACCAGCCCGACATACAGATCATTGGGGAATGTGAGAATGGGTTCGAAGGCGCAAGGAGCATCGCGGAACTTAAACCCGATCTTGTCCTTCTGGATATCCAGATGCCAAAGATCAACGGATTCGAGATGCTCGAGCTTATTGACAATCCTCCGGTAACCATATTCATAACAGCACACAACGATCACGCTATCCGGGCTTTTGAAATGAATGCCGTGGATTATCTGCTTAAACCCTATTCACAGGAGAGACTGATGGCTGCCCTCGAAAAAGCGAAGGAAAAGATCCGGGCCGGTGCAAAAGATGACCGGATGAAACTGCTGGTAGGACAACCCTTGACCGAAAAGCTCGAGCGAATTGTTGTGAAAACAGGCACTAAAATCAGGGTCATACCCGTTGACCGGATTATTTATCTCGAAGCCCAGGATGATTATATCATGGTTTATACCGACGAGGGTAAACATTTGAAGCAGGGCACCATGAAGTATTATGAGGACCATCTTGACCCGTCGAAATTTGTTAGGGTGCACCGTTCATATATTGTACGCATCGACCAGGTGACACAGCTGGAACCCTATACCAAGGAAAACTACATCATGAAACTTAAGAATGGTGCGTCCCTCAAGGTAAGCCGCAATGGCTTGAAAAACCTGAAGGATAAGTTCAATTTTTAATCAGGGCTGAAAGCTTTAAGGCCATATCCAAAAAGACAATCCGGCCGTTGGCATTTCTTTCAATATCCTGGATGGCCTTGTTCAGTTCATGGGTAAGTGAAAGCACATTATTCCCGTTCACAAAAGGTGCAAAATTCGGGGTAAATCCCTTTTCTTCATCGGTAATGTATACGATATCTGCCGAATCATAATGCAGGACCAGGCTTTCACGCAGGGTCCGCAACCCGTATTCAAGGAATGATTTCTGATTCTCGCGGTTCAGGGCAGCCAGTTCTTCCGCCAACCGGATCAATTCGGGGATACTCTTCCTGAAGCAACTCCTCATGAGATCCCTGAATTTATTTAAATTGTAACTGACATCCTCGGATCCTTCAATAAGATCAAGGACTTTACAATAATTACCACCCGCAAGCCTTTCCACATTTATCGCCCTGGCCTGATCCAATCCGTGTCTTGCCATGAGTGCCTCTGCAAGCGACTTTTCACTTATTCGCGGTACCTTGATCGGCATGCAGCGTGATCTTATAGTAGCCAGCAACTGATCAGGGTTTTCACTGACCAGGATGAAAACAGTCAAGGGCGGAGGTTCTTCAAGCAGCTTGAGAAGTTTGTTGGACGCCTGATCATTCATCTTTTCCGGCTGCCATAGGATAGCAACCTTATAATCCGATTCGAATGATTTCAGGTTCAGCTTGCCAGCAAGCCGCTTGCTTTCCTCCGTATTGATAATACCCTGTTTGTTTTCCAGATCGATCCAATCAAACCATTGTGTTAGTCTTCCATATGGATTCTTTAAAAGAAATCCCCGCCATTCAGCGATAAAATCATCGCATACCACAGTTTCCTTATCAACAGAACGGGTTTTGTTTACCGGATACACAAAATGAAGATCGGGATGGATCAGTTTGTTGTTCTTGTTGCATCCGGCGCATATACCACATGAATCCGCCTCTCCCCGGTTTGTGCACAATATATATTGGGCAAAGGCCAAAGCGAGGGGCAAGGCACCTGCTCCTTCGGGGCCGAACATCAGCCAGGCATGGCTTACACGGTTATCCCTGACCGTATGGATCAACCGGCTTTTTAACAATTCCTGTCCTATTATCTCGCTGAATAACATAAGGCTAAACCAGGGATATGGCGTGTAAAAATACGCAAGCGCCAAAGGTAAATATAAATAGTTTTTTATCTTTGTTCAATTATTAACTCAAATTAAATCAACATGCAAACGATCGATAAATTCAACTTTAAAGGCAAAAAAGCAATCGTGCGGGTTGACTTTAACGTCCCGCTTGATAAAAAGACCTTTGAAGTTACTGATGACACCCGTATCAGAGGTGCTTTGCCCACTATTAAAAAGATCCTGAAAGATGGTGGTTCTGCCATACTGATGTCTCACCTGGGTCGTCCCGACGGCGTTCCCCAGGATAAATACTCGTTAAAGCATGTTCTCTCAGCCCTGCAAAAGCTGCTGGGCACCTCAGTAAAGTTTGCCGACGATTGTGCAGGAGAATCTGCCAGGACTCTTGCGGCAGAATTGAAAGCCGGCGAAGTGCTATTGCTTGAAAACCTCAGGTTCTATCTCGAGGAAGAAGGCAAGCCAAAACTACCTGAGACGGTCACTGACGAAGAGAAGAAGACCGCCAAGGATGCGCTTAAGAAAAAACAGAAAGAATTTACGGCTAAACTTGCCTCATATGCCGATTGCTATGTAAATGATGCATTTGGTACGGCTCATCGTGCACACGCTTCCACAGCGCTGGTTGCCGACCTGTTTTCCGATGAAAACAAAATGTTTGGTTTTCTCATTGTTGCTGAACTCGATGCCATGGATAAGGTTCTGAAAGCTGCTAAGAAACCTTTCACCGCCATCATGGGAGGAGCCAAGGTATCGGATAAGATACTTGTCATTGAAAACCTGCTGCCCCGGATCGACAACCTCATCATCGGAGGCGGCATGACCTATACTTTCATCAAAGCCCAGGGAGGCAAAATCGGTAATTCATTGTGTGAGGTCGATAAACTTGATCTGGCCCTCAGCCTGCTGGAAAAGGCCAAAGCCAATAATGTCATGGTATATCTCCCGGTTGATGCAGTAAATGCTGATAAGTTCGATGCCGAAGCAGCCACCGGTAAAACCAGGATTGATCAAACCCCCGACGGGTGGATGGGCCTGGATATCGGAGATGAAACCATAAAAATTTTCTCAGATGTCATCAAGAATTCAAAAACCATTCTCTGGAACGGACCAATGGGTGTATTTGAAATGCCAAAATTCGCTGCCGGAACAACCGCGATTGCCAGAGCCATTGCCGATGCTACCGAAAAAGGTGCTTTCAGCCTGATCGGGGGAGGTGATTCTGTCGCCGCTATCAATAAGAATAAACTGGCCGACAAAGTCAGCTACGTTTCAACAGGCGGCGGAGCCATGCTCGAGTATATCGAAGGTAAAGAACTTCCGGGAATCAAAGCCATACGCAAGTAAAGACTTTCTTTTCCCTGTTTGATACCTGGTAAATGCCCGTTCTGGCTTTAAATTAAGTCATAACGGGCATTTTATATTGAAGTTGAACTTTCATTTTACTAACCTGCTGATCATGAAAAACCATAAAATTGCCATCCTGGGGGGAGGTAACCTCGGAACATCCCTGGCTAAAGGATTAATTGCTTCCAACCAAATTGGCTATGCTGATATTATCATCACCGATAAAAGAGATTCCCAGACCGCTCTGTTAAACCACCTGGGCTTTCAGGTCACCTCCGACAATGCGGAAGCTGTCAACAAATCACAGATTATTGTCATGTCCGTCAAACCTCAGCAGTTCAGCAGTCTCGCCGAGGAAATCAGCTCGGCACTGGCGCCAGGTCATATCCTTGTATCAACAATTACCGGAATAACACACAAAGACATTGAAAATGCCCTGGGTATATTTCCCATCTTCAGGATTATGCCGAATACGGCGCTGGAGATCTGTGAATCGATGACCTGTATTTCCTACAAAAACACCAGTAGCAGCGATGAAGCCCTGTTACTGGCCTTATTTGAAAAAATGGGGAAGGTTCTCGTGATCCCTGAAGACATGATGGGTGCTGCCACGGTGGTTGGAGCCTGCGGAATTGCTTTTGCACTTCGGTTTATGCGTGCCATGTCGCAGGGAGGAATCGAAATTGGATTCAACTCAGAAATGTCCCAGCTGATCACCGCACAGACTGTCAAGGGGGCCGCCCGGCTTATCGTTGAAACCAGTAATCATCCTGAAAGGGAAATCGACAAGGTGACCACCCCGCAAGGAATTACCATTTCGGGCCTGAATGAAATGGAGCACCAGGGTCTTAGTTCAGCCGTGATCAGGGGCCTGATCACTTCATTCAACAAGCTCGAGAATCTGAATACCGGGACACACAAAACCGGGAAATAATCCGGGATTTATATATCCGTTTTTCATAATTTTAGAAACAGAAAAGATATGCGCCATGATAAAAATTGAACACTTCCCCCAATACCTGTTTGATCAGTATAACAACTTCCGGAAGGAAGTACCCTCCATGACCAAATCACACCGGTTCATTGATAATCTGATTTACTTCCTTTTCCCATTCAAGATCGATAAGAAATGTACCCTCCCCCTTATCGACCTGAACCTTGCACAGCTTCAACTTGATTTCAAAGATTTGTTGACACCGCTTGAACCCATCCTGGAGGAATCCATTCATGAACTGAGCAATAAGTTCTTTTCTGCCGTTCCCGACATTTACGACAGCCTCATCAAAGATGCACAACTCTTTGTCGATTTCGATCCCGCAGCCCGTTCCCGTGAAAGTGTAATTCTTTATTATCCCGGGTTTTATGCCATCTCCGTGTACAGGCTTTCACACAGATTGTACACCCTGAGCATCCCGTATCTTCCTCGCATGATCTGCGAATACGCTCACAGCAAAACTGGCATCGATATCCATCCGGGTGCGGTAATCGGAGATCATTTTTTTATCGACCACGGAACCGGGATCGTCATTGGTGAAACAACAATCATCGGTAACAATGTGAAAATTTACCAGGGAGTGACCCTTGGTGCTGCCTCCGTCAGCAAAAATATGAAAGGTAAAAAACGACACCCCACACTTGAGGACAACGTAATCGTATATTCCGGAAGCACCATTCTTGGCGGTGACACAGTAATAGGCCATGATACTATCGTAGGCGGGAACGTCTGGCTGACTAAAAGTGTTCCACCGTTCTCTGTAGTTTTTCACGAAAGCAAAGTAACCATCAGGGAAAGCAAGGATTATTCCGATCCTATTAATTTTGTTATTTAATCCAAAGCCCATGAAAGCAAAAAACATTCTGGAAGTCATTGGCAATACGCCTCATGTAAGGATCAACAACATGTTTGGCCATGATCATGAAGTTTGGTTTAAACTTGAAAGGGCAAATCCCGGCGGAAGCATCAAGGACAGGATTGCGCTTGCCATGGTGGAAGATGCCGAGAAAAAAGGCCTGTTGAAACCAGGCTCGGTTATTGTTGAGCCTACCTCAGGCAACACAGGTATCGGATTAGCGATGGTGGCTGCAGTTAAAAAATACAGACTTATCCTGGTAATGCCGGAATCTTTTTCCATCGAGCGGAGGAAAATCATGTCTACCTATGGTGCTGAATTTGAGCTGACCCCACGGGAAAAAGGCATGAACGGTGCCATTGAAAAAGCCAAAAGTATTGTTGCTTCAGATCCGAACGCCTGGATGCCTATGCAGTTCGAAAATCAAGCCAATATTGACATTCATCGGGATGCTACTGCCAAGGAGATCCTGAATGACTTTCCCCAGGGTCTGGATTACCTCTTCGCCGGCGTAGGTACAGGCGGTCATCTCACGGGAGTGACCGGCGTATTGAAAAAACAGTTTCCGGAATTAAAGGTATTTGCTATTGAACCCGAACTCTCACCGGTCATCAGCGGAGGTAAACCCGGACCGCACCCCATCCAGGGAATCGGAGCCGGATTTATTCCTAAAAATCTCGATGTTCGGCTGCTCGATGGCGTGATTACCATTTCCAGGGATGAAGCCTATGTGTTTGCACGCCGGGCTGCCAAAGAAGAGGGAATTTTTGTGGGAATATCTTCCGGTGCAAATCTGGCTGCAGTAGCCAGGAAACTCCCGGATATGGCCCCCGGATCGCGCATCCTGACCTTCAATTACGATACTGGTGAAAGGTACCTCTCAATTGAAGGATTGTTTTAAAAGATTGCATTTAACTAATCTATAACAGTTCAGGAGATAACCAAACCCTGCAACAAGTGTTAATCACATGGATAAAATGTCCCTGACGGGCTTCCATGAATTTGCCAAGTATCTGTACCAACAATCGGATACCATTAATGCAATAAACTTTTGGGCCACAGGATGCGCTCCCTGCTTAAAGAACTGCCTGAATTTGAGAAAATATACCGTGGTTTTGCGCATGCAAAAGTAAAGGTATTGTTGGTAAGCCTTTACTTTCCTGCCCAGCCTGAGCAAGGATTGAATTCATTTTTAAAAACGAATCCGATTACGGCCATAGCGAAAACAACAGCAGGTTTTTCAGCAGGTTCTGCTGTTGACACCACTTGACACAATCATTATTCTTCTTCCCTTTTCCTGAAGTTCTTCTCCAGATCGGGGTAAGAAACCAATACATAAACCACAATTTCTTTTGTCGTAAAGGATCCGAAAAATCCTTTTGTTAATATGTCATTATCAATATTCGGCAGGGCCGCGTTAAACAAAAGCAACCCTTTCTGGTTTTCAAAAGCCGCGGAGTCACTTAAGTATTTTACCTGACAAACATTGCCCTTGTACTCATGCCGCAGCTTCAGCTGCGCTGCTTTTTCCGAAAGATTCTTACCCTTCCCCCTGTCAAGTATCAAATACTGAAGTGAATCTGTCTGTGATGTAGAAACATACATGTCTCCTTTTTTATACTGACAGGCATTCAGAAAAAGGATCATGAACATTAGAACGACCAGGATATTGCACCGCATCATAAGGTTTCAGCGTTATGGGATTCTTTCAGCCACTTTGTTCAAATAGCCCAGGGCAACCTCCTCATTGTTTGTATTGAGAACTCCTATCAGGGTATTACCTTGTTGCTTTAGAAAAACAGTACCGTTGAACAGGTCATTGATTACGAAATATCCGTTTTTCCGTACCACCTTATCTTCTTTCAGCATGGTGAAATACTGGTCCAGCATCTTCTGGACTTCCTCAGGTGTCGACCGTATAACAAACAGTTGAATATCGCCGGGATCACCGTACCTGGCTGAAAAAGCTGCATGGAAAAAGCTATATCCCAGAAAGTTCTGGGCAATGTAATTATCTGATAAATATACTTTGCCTTCTTCGGGAAATAGCTTAATCTCATCAGGTAATCCTACAGGTTGCGCAAGTTTGGCATCCACTTGCTTTGCTACCATGGCTAATGTGCTTTCATCAACCTCCTGAACACCGGCTGACATAATTTTTACATAGTATGTACCGGCCATGAAGTTAACTACTCCCTGGCTCTTATATCCCAATGAGCCTATGTTGACCTGCGGGTAATCCGGCATTCTTTCAGCCGTAAAAATCCCATAGGCATTTTCGGACGTAGCGTGACGATAAAGCTCTACCCGGATAATCTGTTCCTTGCTGGTATACTCCGCTACATGCAGATCCTGAAAATAATAACTGAGAAAAATATCCGCAGCACCGTCGATCAATTCCCACAAATCACCGGCTGTATAAACCCTTTTTTCTTCCTGCATCTTCCATCCGGGTATCTGGGGATACAGGCCACTGTCTCCGGCATGAACGTAAAGAACAACGGCCAGCATCAAGTTTGTCATCATCAGTTTTTTGAACATATCACATTAAATTTTAATGAATTATAAAAGTCACGGTGGAACTTACACGACCAGTTCCCGGGGGACATCCGAAAGTCGTGCAACATCGTTTATCCTTTCAGCCACCCGGAATCCTTTGGGACAAATGACCGTGCAAACACGGCAATCGCCGCAGGGATTTGAAGAACCGCCAAGTTCCTGAAGCAAGGTGAGGGCATTGTCAAAATGCCTGTATCCGTAAGTATACATGTATGCACGCATGTATTCATGCACGGGTAATTTCTTTTTGCATTGCGGCAAACACTGGCTGCACCCGTCGCAATAAAGACCGGCAACCAGTTTTGCTTCTTCAAGATCTGCCTTCTCCTTTTCCGTTAATTCGAGGCTTTCCATGACCGAAAAATTCTGTATCATCTGATCATAGGCCACAATACCGGGAATGGATGTATGTATGTTGGTATCCTGTAAAACCCATTTCAATGCTGCACTGCAATTGATCGGACGTTGCCTTTCACGATCCATGAATCCGCCTGCCATGGTTTTCATGGCCACAATACCTATCCCCTTCTCTGCTGCTACGGCAATTTTTTGTTTGATAAGATCTGCCTGCGAATGTTTGAAATTAATCGCCGTCAGAACAACATCATAAAAATTGCTGTCGATGGCGGCCTGAATTACATCCGCTTCATTCTGGTGGGTCGACATACCGATGTACCTTGCCTTTCCCTGCTTTTTTAACTCATCAAACGCCTCCAGCATTTGAGGGGCAAGGGCTACCTCACGTGTCGAAACTCCATGGAAATAAAGAATATCCACATAATTCATCTGCAGGCGTTTCAGGCTGGTCTCAAACTTGGTCAGGATGCTTTCCTTGGTAGCCCCGGGCCCCATTGCGCCTGTTTGCCGGTCAATGTCGTCGGGGTATACCTTGGTTGCCAAAACAAACGAATCGCGTGGATAACTCTTAAATAACTCTCCCAGCATGGTTTCATTCCGTCCTTCCTGATAACTGTTGGCGGTGTCGAAGTGTACAAAACCCATTTCAAAAGCCGATTTCACAAGTGCTGCATTGTCGGAACGCATCACTCCAAAACTGACAACCGGCACATCAATGTCGGTTTTACCCAATTTACGCTTAATAATTACCGGTTCTTTTCGGATCCTGTTACTGTCATTTGCCAGCGTACTTGTTCCCATCAAAGCTCCGGCTGCTCCTATTGCGGAAGATCTTAAAAAGCCCCTCCTGCTGAAGTTTCTGTTCTCTCCCATAATAGTTTTATAATTAGTAATATGTTTAGCAAGTTATTATTTTATTTTTTTATATGATCGACCGCAAGGGTTTATTGTAGGATATTAACGTTATTTTTAACATAAAATAATAACACCAGATAAGTGGTTTGAAGGACCACTGTGTATAACTTTTTCGGAGGCCTTTTCGTAAATAAGGCAAAAGTTATATTTTTGAATTGAAATAGAATTGACATGTAAGTTCAAAAATTTGTATTTTCGGAATTATGCTGAGAAGGTTTTTCACAGGGATTTTGGTTTTTCTGATTTTCGTTTTTACTACGTATGATCTGGGGTCAGTTACAAATGGCACCAAAGAATACATCAGCCATATTACTTCAGGAAGTCTGAAGCCAGTGGGCCTGGATAGTCTGGTTTATGCTTACGATATTTACTTGCAACACAGCATCGACAGCATGAAAAGTCCGGGAGCCGCTGTTGCCCTCGTGTACAAAGGCGAAATCATGTTGTTGAAGGGTTACGGTGTGAAGAAATCCGGAGAGACAGATACAGTGGATGTACATACCGTTTTCCGCCTGGGTTCCGTGTCCAAAGGATTTGCGTCCATCCTCACCGGCATTCTTGTAGAAGAAGGGTCCCTCAGCTGGGACGACAGAATTCAGCACTTCCTTGCCGACTTCAAAATGAGGGATACCGCTTCAGCTGCTCACATGACTGTCAGGAACATTCTGAGTCAAACCACCGGTTTTCCGGAGCATACATACACCGATATGCTTGATAATGGTTTTGAATATGATAACATAAAGAGCGCGCTGGCCGGAGTTCCAACCATCGCAAAACCAGGGGAGCTGTATACTTATCAGAACGTTGCCTACAGTCTTATCGGAGATGTTCTTTACAGTGCTTCCGGCATAGATTATAACAATTTACTTCAGGAGAAAATTTTTCAGCCGCTGAACATGCGTGATGCTTCAACGGATTTTGCTTCCTTCAATTACAATCCCAATTCAGCCATGCCTCATCTCAGGGCCGGCAACACCTGGAAGGCAAAACCCAAAAACAATCGTTACTATTCTGCCTCACCGGCATCAGGAGTAAATGCCAGTGCATCGGACATGGCTGCATGGCTTCTTGCGCTTACCGGGTATTATCCCGAAGTCATCGATAATAAAACAATTGTCGCGATATCAGGCCATAATATTGAAACTCCGAAAAAGGCAACTTACCGCCGTTACTGGAAATCTCTTGATAAAACATACTATGGCCTCGGTTGGAGAGTGTTTAACATAGGGGGTCATGACATTGTCTACCATGGAGGATATGTTGAGGGATTCCGTGCCGAAATTGCCTTTGATCCCGAAACCAAAATGGGCATTGCAGTTCTCTTCAATTCAAATACTCCTGTTGCTTCCCAATGTGTTCCTCATTTTGTGAATTCATTTTTCGATTCCTTTGCGCCCTCTGTACCTGCGCCTTTCATTGCAGATAATTAGCAACCAGACCTGTTAATAGCAGATTATGTGTATTTTTACATCTGCATATTATTGATGGCGCTGATGAATAACTCCGAATTTCGCTATTTTGATGTATTGGTTGCCTTTTTTGTAGCCGTATTGCTTGTTTCCAACATTGCATCCACAAAAATCCTTACCCTTTGGAAGTTTACCTTTGATGGCGGAACCTTGCTGTTTCCCCTGAGTTACATTTTCGGGGATATACTTACTGAGGTTTATGGTTTTCGGCGATCCCGCCGGGTAATCTGGCTGGGCTTTTTTTCTGCCCTCCTGATGTCACTCGTGTTGTTTGTTGTCCAGATTTTACCTCCTGCAGGTGAATGGAATAACCAGCAGGCTTATGAGACCATTCTGGGATTTGTACCGCGAATTGTCCTTGCCAGCTTGCTCGCCTATTTTGCAGGGGAATTTTCAAATTCTGTCGTGCTCTCCCGGTTAAAAATACTGACCCGTGGAAAATACCTGTGGACACGTACTATCGGATCTACCATCATCGGCGAAGGTATCGATACCTTTGTGTTCTGCACGGTTGCCTTCTATGGTATTCTTCCTTCTGCCGTTTTCTGGGCTGTACTGGTATCCAATTACATTTTCAAATGTGCTGTTGAGATCATCTTTACGCCCTTGACCTATCAGATCGTGGGATTCCTGAAAAGGAAAGAAAATACAGATGTATACGATTACGGCATAACATATAATCCTTTTCGAATAACCTAGAAAACAATATTCCCTGTTTCAAATGCGCATGATGCTTGTCATATTATTGGTTTTACAGGTCTTCCGGATAAGCGGACAGCCAAATGATATTGACATCATTACTGCTGAAGAGGCCGTTTCCCTCGCTATACAAAACAATCCTTCAATACATTCCGGATCTGATAAGGCAAAACTCACGATTGAGGTAAAATCGGCCTGGTTTCAATGGCTGTTCCGTATTAATGAATGGCAAACCCTTCGGGAACATTTAAAACAGCTCGGTGATGTGAGCCGGATAGCTACCCTGCGTGGTGAAGAAGGGGATATCGAACCCCTGGAAATGGCGGCCTACCTCAACCGGATGGCAGATCTCCGGACGCGAATGGCAGTTTTATCCAATGAAATTACCATTGCCGGTAACCTGTTGCGCCAACTTTTAAAGACAGGTGATAATATTGCTCCTGCTGATACTGTAATATCCATTTACCAGATTCAGAAACCAGGGAAGGAAAATATTGAACCACAGACCCTCGATGACTCCCTGAACGCGGTAAACCTGCAACTCAGACTCGACAACCTGTTTATCCGGCTGCAATATTATAATACAGTGGGTCTTGAATATGCACAGCAGGTTATAAGTATCAATCAGGCAAAACTGGAAGCCGAGGAAATTGATTACCTGGAATTCACGGGCACGCTGGATGAGGCATTCAATATCAGGCTGGAATACCTCAAAACCATCAACAGCTATAACCACACTGCTATCGAACTTGAGCATTATGCTTACTAAACAGATACCTTTGATCGCCTGGCTGGCGATTTTCGCCGCGTGCACTGGCTGCAACCGGACTGATTTAAAGTACCAGGTAACGACCGATCCGACTGGAAAACCGGTAGAAGTTCATTTATCCCGGCAGGAAATTGAACATGCCGGAATTCGGCTCGGCACCTTTTCCGTCCAAAACATGGATTATTGGGTCACTTGCCCCGGATACCTGATCCTTTTGCCGGTTCGCCCGGTTACCCTGTCCGCCCCGGCCTCCGGGATCATCAGATCAATGAAATTTTCCACGGGTGACTATGTTGAATCAGGCACAGTTCTCCTGAGCCTTGAGAACCCCGATCTTCTCAGGCTTCAGCAGGAATTCCTTGAAGCTGAAAACCAGATGGAGTATTTGCAGGAGGACTATAAAAGGCAGGGAGAACTGACAGTGGAGAATGCAACCTCACTTAAAAAGATGCAAACTGCCCGCCGTGATTACCAGACCGTTGAGCTGAAGCTGAATGCTTTGCGGGCTCAACTTGATCTTTATGGCATTCCCACAGACAGCTTATCATATAAACGGTTTCAAACCACTATGGCCGTCAGAATTCCCGTATCCGGTTATTTATCGCAGGTTAAAGCCTTTGACGGAAACTACACAAACACCGGCGATAAACTGGCCATTATTGTAAAGGGATACCAAAAGTTGTTAAAAATATCGGTTCACGAAAAATACCTGCCTTATATAAAAAAAGACCAGGCCATCGAATTTTATCCCGCATATGACAGCCTGTCGGTATACACTGCACTTGTGAACACTCTGCCCGGCAGCATCGACCCGGGTAGTCATTCCGCAGTAATTTATTGTACCATAACCGGCGCCATGGATTACGGCCTGCCCGGAATGTCAGTTAAAGCCAGGATCCGTTTGCCCGGCTATATTGCCCGGGTGGTTCCTTCCGGTGCCGTCCTCCGTAAATCAGCCGGTGAATACCTGTACACGATGAAAAATGGAGATTTTATCAAGATCCCTGTTCGGGCAGGTCGATCGAATGACAGGGTCACGGAAATTATCGATGCCCCGTCCGGTATTGAAAAAGACTCTGTAGTTGTTCAGGGCACCCAGAGTCTTGATGCTTTGTTTGACCAACCATAAAACCTTCATCAGGCTTTTATCTGCCGGAAATAAAAAAAGCACTTTGCAATATTTTTTCGCCACAGTTGTTTTATATTTGTTAAAATTTATTAAGAACCAACATCATCACTATGGAAACGACAACCAGCACTTATCAGCGGCAACCTGAAAAGAAACCGTCAACTGCATTGGTGGTACTTGTTATACTCCTTGCCATTGCAGTTATTATATTGGGATACAAGTATTTTACCGAATCCCGTCAATTAGGTCAGACTAGCGAAGAAAAAGCTATCCTGGAAGATGTTAAAAGCGACCTTGAAAAACAATTACGTGATATGATCGTAGAATACGATTCGTTGAAGACCAACAATGACAGTGTAAACGGTCTGCTTGTCAGAGAACAGGACAAGATCAAAAACCTTTTAAGAATGCAGGCCGGAGACGCTGAGAAGATCCGGAAATACCAGGGCGAACTTGAAACCTTGCGGAAAGTGATGCGGAGTTACATTGTGCAGATCGATTCGCTTAATACCCGTAACAGGGAGCTTACGGCAGAAAACATCCAGGTTAAGGAACAGCTTACTACCGCAGAAACTCAAAATGTCAGCCTTACCAAAGAAAAGGAAATTTTGAATACCCAGGTACAGCTGGCCAAAGTGCTTTCTGCTAAAAACATAGTGGTTCAGCCGTTAAATAAATCCGATAAGTCCAATACCAAAGTCAGTAAAGTAGCAAAAATTAAAGTATGCTTTACAGTCAGGGAGAATGCTGTGGCCGAAGCCGGATCCAAAGATGTTTTTCTGAGAATTATCAGGCCCGACGAAGTTGTCCTTCCCGCAGGTAGCGGAGAAACTTTCGAATTTAACGGCGAGCAGGTGATTTTTTCTGCAAAAAGGCAACTTGAGTATGAAAACAAAGATATTGATATGTGTATCTTCTGGGACAAAAATGCAGATTTGATTGCAGGCAATTACACCGTCATCCTGTATGCAGAAAACTATGAAATAGGTTCTGCGTCCTTCACATTGAAATAATCATTATAAAATTTTGAAGCTGATGCTGATGGAAGATCCCCTTGCCGATATTTTCAGTCACCTTCCATCAGCATCTTCCATCAGACCCGAAATAATGTGATCCGATATCAGCCATCCATTTTCTGTCAGCCTGTAAACTGACCCTTCAGCAGTCATAAAGCCTGCCGTAATACTCGACTGGGCAGCATGTACAAAAGCTTTGCAGGATCTTTCACCATAATCGAGCCGGATTTTTTCCAGATCAACGCCTTGGATGGTCCGCAACGAAACCATCAGATACTCATTGTATCTTTTAACCAACTGGAGATCTTCCTTTTCAAAGAAATCTCCCCCGTGGTTCATGGCTGCTATGTATTTCCTTGCATTGGCGATATTCCATTGTCTTGAGAAAATATTGTAAGAGTGCGCCGAGGCTCCCAGACCCAGGTACTTCTTCTGCATCCAGTAATTGGTATTGTGCTTGGAGAAATAGCCCTCTTTGGCAAGATTGGATATTTCATAATGAACAAAAGCATTCCCGGCAGCTGTCTTCCTGAGTAGGGCAAACTGCCTGCAGCTTTCCTCTTCGTCCGCGAGCTGTAACAATCCTCTTGAAGCCAGACGTGACAAGGCCGTTCCAGGTTCAATGCTCAGGTGATAAGCCGACAAATGCTGAACACCCATCGAAATGACAAGATCCAGGTTTTTCTGCCAGCTTTCCGTGTTCATTCCGGGAAGGCCATAGATAAGATCAACACTGATGTTGTAATAACCAGTCTTCTGCAGGTGCCTGATACTTTCAATTGCCTGCCTGGCATTGTGCCTGCGATTTAAAACAAGTAAATCCTTATCTTCAAAGGACTGAATTCCAACGCTGATGCGATTTATCGGTGCGTATTGGTACAGATCTGCAAGATATGTTTCGCTGAGATCATCCGGATTGGCCTCCAGGGTTATTTCACAATCTGATGCGATAGGATGAAATCGCCTGATTCTATTAATTATCCGGTTAATCTGTTCTGGTTCAAGCAACGATGGGGTACCCCCACCGAAATAGATGGTTTCAACAGATTCTGCCGCTAAGTAATCTTTTTGTATTTCAATTTCAGTTTCAAGAGCCTCCAGGTAATCAGGCAGTAGATCAACTACGGCAGTTTTATAAAAATCACAATAGCTGCATATCTTTTTACAAAACGGAATATGTATATAAATACCTGCCATAGCCTGTTTACAGTTCCACTTCCGATAAACTGCAAATATACTTCGCTATAATGATAACAGGGCCGAATAAAGAATCCTATTGCATAATACTGTAACTTTATCCCGGATTACCCTGTAAAAGAACTTATCTTTTGGCCATTGAATGGAGGCAATCCCATGAAGAAGAGTTTGCATAAAGCGCAAAAGCTGTACGACATACTTTCCCCTCAAAAGGATAAGGCTTTGGAAATTAAAGCATTAAATGAACAGCTTACGCTGGCCAATGAGGAGTTAAAAATCACCAATGAGGAACTAAGTGCCTATCAACAACAATTAGAAGAACTTGTTTCCATTCGTACCCATGAACTGCTGAAGAAGGAGAAATCCCTCAGATACAAAAACAGCCTTGAAAAATTAATTGCCAATATTTCCACAAGGTTCTTTAACCTTTCACCTGAGCTTGTTGATGACAATATTATCAGTTCTTTCCGTGAAGTCTGCAATTTCATTCATGCAGATGCGGCCTTCCTGGCAGAAATTATTTATTCGGAGGATGCTTACCGGATAGAACATCACTGGACAAATGAAAAAATTACCTGGGACAGCGCCTCCCATGGAAGAAAATCGCTGTCAGAAATATCGTGGTGGCTTGAAAAAATATTCAACCAGGATTACCTGCTCGTCCAATCGGTCGATGATATTCCCGATATGCCCGATATGAGGGCATCCTTTATCCGAACGGGACTCAGTTCGATGATCTTCCTGCCGATCAGTTTCCAGGGCAATCTGGTTGGCTTTACCGGTTACGGATATGCCGCACCCAAGCGTTTATGGAGCCCAGATGAGATATCCCTGTTTCAGGTTGTCGGGGAAACATTTATGAATGCCATCAAGCGCAAGGTATCTGAAAGGTTTCTGATAGAAAGTGAAAGAAATTATCGTGAAATATTCAATGCCACCAATGAGGCGATTTTTATCTATGATACCAAGACCGCTCAAATAATCGACGCAAATCAGGCGGCCTTAAGGTTATTTGGCCTTTCCTATGAAGAAGCTGCATTTGATGAGCTGATGAAGCTCGGCAATGCAGCGTCGGGATTTACCAGGGAAAAAGCCCGGAGTTATATTCAACAAGCGGTACACAAGGGATCTGTCGTTTTCGAATGGCAGGTCCGGCTTAAATCCGGAAAGCTTCTATGGCTTGAAGTCTCATTAAAAAACACCGAAATCGCCGGAGACATGCGAATCCTGGCAGTTATTCGGGATATATCGGAACCTAAGAAAGCTCAGGAGCTTATCATGCAAAGCGAAGAAAGGTTCCGCTCCATTATTCAGTACCTGACGGACATTATCTGGATTGTTGACGAAAAGATCACCATTACTTACGAGTCCCCTTCAAGCTGGCAGGTACTCGGGTATCCTGCAGGCTATCTCATCGGCAGAAGTGGTTTTGAGGTTGTACATCCCGACGATTTGCCCCTGGTTTCGAAGGAGCTGAAGGACGTATTCCGGAATCAGAATGATCATTTGCCGACAGAATTCAGGGTAAAACATGCAAAAGGTCATTGGCTCTCCCTGGAGGTTATTGCCAATAATATGCTCAATCATCCGGCTATAAAAGGCATTATTATCACCGGACGTGATATTACGGAACGTAACCGGGTTGAAAAAGCATTGACGATCAGCGAGTTCAAATTCCGGAATATTTTTAACAACAGTACGGATGCTATTATCATTGTGAGCAGCAACTATTCATTTCTGGAAGTAAATGATGTATTTTTAGACACTACCGGTTATACCCTGGAAGAAACTAAAAAGATCAGACTCAACGATATCATCACAGATCCCTATCTTCCCCAACTGGCAGAAAAACTGGTCAAGATCTTTCAACAGGAATACCATCCGGCCTTGGAATGTGAAATCAAATGCAAGTCAAAACGTACTTTCCCGGCAGAAATTAATAGCAAACTTATTGAATTTGAAGGAGAAAAGGCTCTGATCTCTGTTGTCAGGGACATTACCGAAAGAAAGCAAATGGAAATCAGGATACTTGATACCATCATATCGACTGAAGAGCGGGAACGGGAAAAATTCGCACGGAATCTGCATGATGAACTTGGACCTTTGCTTTCAAGCATAAAAATGTATGTGAATTCTCTTGAGTCAACAACTGAAAAAAACAAACACGATTTCATCATCACCCAGCTTAAGAATATCCTTACCGAAGTCATTCAAAGTACCAAAGAACTGTCAAACGACTTAAGCCCTCATGTATTGGCCAATTATGGCTTTCTTGCCGCTTTGGAATGGTTTATTAATCAACTAAAGCCGCATATAACCATCTATCTTGAAACAAATCTCAAGGAGGAACGGTATTCCAGTTCACTCGAATTATCCATGTACCGAATTATCAAAGAACTGATCAACAATACCCTGAAACACGCCCATGCCAGTGCAATCACGATAAAACTCCACCTGATTCTCAAGTCAATTCACCTGATTTATGCGGATAATGGTACCGGATTTAAGGAAAACTGGCAGGATAATATTGAATCCATGGGAATGGGAATGTCGAACATCATTAGCAGGTCAAGACTGATGAATGCCACCAGCAAATTTTTCAACAACGCTCCGAATGGGATGTCCTTCGAAATGGAAGTTCCGGTGGATTAATGAATTTCTGTTTTATTTCCTTTTTCATATCTTTAAACAATGGACAAACCTGGCATTATTATCGTTGACGATCATCGGCTGTTCCGGAGCGGATTAAAGTACATCATTGATGAATCAGGCAAGTATCAGGTCATAGGCGAGGCTTCTAACGGGATTGAGTTTCTTGAACTTTTAAAAGACATAACCCCGCAACTGGTGGTCATGGATATCAATATGCCCGTTATGGATGGTATTGAGGCCACAAAACAGGCGCTTCAGATATATCCTGATTTGAATATCCTGATTCTGTCCATGTATGGTGAAATGGAATATTATAACACACTCCTTGATTTGGGCATTAAGGGCTTTGTCCTCAAAGAAGCCGATAACGAAGAATTCTTTCTGGCCATCAACAGGATACTCTCCGGTGGATCATATTTTTCGCAGGAATTGCTGTTAAACATCATCCGCAAAAAAAACCTGGCTGAACCCGTTAAACTTTCACGCCGCGAAAAGGAAATCCTGGAATTAATCGGCCAGGGTCTTTCCAATCAGGAAATTTCCGTAAAACTATCACTCAGCCAGCGGACCGTTGAAAGGCACCGGACAAACCTGCTTGAAAAAACCGGTTCCAAGAATTCCGTACGCCTGATTATATATGCTTTGAAGAACAACCTGATTTCCATTGAGGATGATGATAACCGTCGGTAAATACGTATTTTAATTGGCTAAATACACGTACCCTTTATTAAGTATAAACTAGGCAACTTTAAGTAAAATCTACCCTGTACCGTAACATTACTGATACTATATTTGCATGATGATTATAGCTTGATGAAGGTTATTATTACAAGATACTAAAGATAGGGTTTGGTTGGATTTAGGTAGGAAAGCGGGGAGTTGGTT
>DIAS01000186.1 GCA_002415855.1 Bacteroidales bacterium UBA5072 | reverse complement strand
ACCTGTTTCTTTATTCCTTTAATAGTGAGATCGCCATATAAAGTATAACTTCCGTCTCCGTCCACCTGTTCATAGGTATTTCCCGTGAAAGAGATTTGCTTATGATTTTCAACATCAAAAAAATCTGCGCTTCTCAGGTGTTCGTCACGCTTTGGATCACCGGTATCTATTGATGCGGGGTTTAACCAGAAATCTATCTCGGATGTCATGAAATTCTCTCCTGTGGTATAAATGCTGGCATCAAATTCCTTGAATTCGCCCTTCACGGAGGTAATCATAAGGTGCTTTACCTTGAATCCTATTTCGCTGTGAACAGGATCGATAATCCATTTTACCTTTTTTGTTTCCATTTTTGATCTGTTAAGTTATTATGGAGTACTAAACTAAATTGAAAGCTAAAGTCCAATCTTTAACCTTTCAGCAGACCATCTTTAAATTTAACAGTGGCATGGTTGCCATCGCAGAATGGCTTGTTGGCAGAGGCGCCACACCGACATAATGTTACCCTGTTTCGGGTTTCGTAATTATGGCCATCTTCAGATTCAATCAGTATCCCTCCCTGAACCCAAAGAGGCCCGCTGCAATCCATGGTCGGGTCTTCAACGATACCGATTGCTGGTTCAAGGGGTTCCTCAATAATCTGCTCCATTTTCCTGTCATGTATAACCAACCGGCCTGACGGGCAATGCATTGCTTCCCTGATTACCAGGGTACGCGCTTCAGGGTTATCTGTTTGTTCAATCAGGCTCCATATCTTCCCTCCGGGGTCGCAAAACCTGGCAAAGGCACAAAGGTCTTCGGCATCACTCAAAATCAGTGTTGGTCCTTCAAATACTTTTACCCGCTTTGCGTAAGGTAACCGGCTGTCTGTTTCAGTTCCATCGAATCCTGTCCTTTCATGGGTATCATCACAAAATGGCATAATGCTGGATTTTCCGCACCGACAAAGAGAATACTCATTCGCTGTCCTGAAGGTTTTACCAGCTTCCCAATCCCATGACATACCCTCCTTGTCGGACACGATAGTCTGAATACAAACAGGTATCTTGCCATAAACCATGTAAGGCCCGTTCTTAGCGATGACAATGTGGTTATCCCTAACGTATTTCTTTGAATTATTCATTTAATTCTTATTTAAAAATTAAGCCTTTATCAATTGTTTTGACAGCTAACGATTAATAAGTTTTGCACTTCCGCTTGAATATCTCTCTCCCTGCACCTTGATTTTCAGCGAAGAGGTGTTGAGTTCCTGAAGATCCTCGTATGACAACTCAACTTGTGCAGCTTCGAGATTCTCTTTAAGCCGGCGCAACTTCGTAGTGCCGGGAATTGGAACTATCCACGGTTTTTGTGCAAGTAACCATGCAAGTGCAATCTGAGCCGGTGTAGCATTTTTACGCCTGGCAAACTTGTTCAGTAATTCTACAAATTCCAGGTTTTTCTTAAGGTTTTCAGGAGATAAACGGGGAACAGTACTGCGGAAGTCCTTACTGTCGAAAGTTGTGTTCTGGTCCATTTTCCCTGTAAGGAAGCCCTTGCCAAGCGGACTAAACGGCACAAAACCTATCCCGAGTTCTTCGAGTGTCGGGATAATTTCAGCTTCGGGTTCCCGCCACCACAATGAGTATTCGCTTTGCAATGCAGTAACCGGTTGAACAGCGTGCGCCTGTCGGATAACCTGCACTCCGGCTTCGGAGAGACCGAAATGATTTACTTTTCCTTCCTTTATAAGGTCTTTTACCGCTCCAGCCACATCTTCAATCGGGATATTCGGGTCAACGCGGTGCTGGTAAAATAAATCAATCACTTCAACCCTGAGCCTCTTAAGTGAGGCTTCGGCAACCTGTTTAATATGCTCCGGACGACTGTCAAGTGTTGAAACACCGGTTGTGTCAAAGCCAAATTTTGTAGCAATAACCACTTTCCCGCGAAAAGGAGCCAATGCCTCACCTACCAATTCTTCATTTATGAAAGGCCCGTATACCTCAGCAGTATCGAAAAAAGTCACTCCGCTATCTATTGCCTTATGCATGAGGTTTATCATCTCCTGTTTGTCGGAAATGGTTCCGTAGCCAAAGCTCATTCCCATACACCCTAGTCCAAGGGCTGAAACCTCAAGCCCGCTGTTACCTAGTTTGCGTTTTTGCATATGTTTATTTTTGGTAAATTTAATTATTATCCCTGATCATCGCTGCTGATAAAATATCAAATAACACAGGTTTTGAAGTCTGTAGCTGGACTAATGACAACGAAGGTCTGGCGCAGGGCGCAGTGCGAAGAGGATTGTCACTCTCCAATATGGGATTACACTGAAGTTCTTAACAGGACTTTTCATCTTATAAACTGTTTTTTTACGAATTCGTTAAGCCAGGACCAAAAACTTGTTTTGCCACAGTATGTGCTGATATTCTCGAATGCTGAAAGGAAAGATTCATGCATGATGTCCTCAGCGGCGACAGGATCATTGACAACCTGCAGGCAAATGCCATAGATTGATTTGTAGTAGAGCTTGTAGATCTGAAACTGAGCTTTCTGATCACCTCTTCTGCATGCTTCAATAAGATCATTATTGGGATTTAATGATGCTGAACCGGAATTAATGTTAACCTGTGTCATAGCGGATAATTTTGGTTTGCTGGTTCGAAACTACAGCCACCAGGTCTCCGGTAAAGAACATGCCGGTAAGGATGATGTCCATCCCTATCGGCATGTATTAAGACTATCTTATATTGAATTGAATGTCAGTTATTTACTGATTTACGAAATTCTGACGGAGTTTTGCCTGTAAGCTTCCTGAATGAATTGTTGAAGGCTGTTTTCGAGTTATATCCAACCATTTCCGAGACCTCTTCTATTGTAAGACGTCCTGATTTATCTCCTGTCAAAATGCTTTTTGCTTTCTCTATCCTGTAGGCTGCAAGAAGCTCAAAAAAATTCTTACCGAGTTTTTCATTTATCACCTGGGAAACATGGTGCTTGCTTTCCCCTATCTTTTTTGCCAGGTCTGCAAGTGAAGCCAGGTTTTCAGAAAAGTAATTGCCATGCTCGAACTCTTTGATAATATTTGAGAGAATTTTTTGTTTATCTGCCTCGTTCAGTGATGACTTCCTGTATTTTCCGAGTGAAATATCCATGAATGAAGCTGAGCGTTCAAAATAAGTGGAGTCATTCATGACCCTGAAGGTGGTTATCATTACGAACAGGGAGACATATATCCCAATAAAATAGTCACCGAGGTCAGCCTGAAAATTGATCTTTACGGTTATGAAGATCACAATTATTGCAAGTATATGCAATACCATGTTCCTGAGCGACCTTAGCATAGCATCATGGGTACGGAAGACAGATAATCCGGCCTGTCTGGACTTCTTTTCAAGTTTCAATAAGGATAGTGCAACGTAAAATGATATCTGAATTGCAGTTGCCAGGTTGAGGTATTTCTTAATGTTAAGCGGATCAGTGGCCCACCGCATCTTTACATCAAGAAGGGGCCAGTCGGGGTGAAAACTGTTAACATATGAATTGTACTGGAATTCACTGGGTTGCAGAAAGTCAGGAAAGATATACCCTAAATAGATTATTGCCGGAAGGAGATGAAGCCACTCTTTTTTTGAGCCATCCTGATCGATGCTTCTTACTATAAACAGATATAGCAATGGCCCTATCAAAAGGTTAAGCGGTTCAGTCGTATTTGTAATGAAAAGTACCCGGGTAATAAAACCGGTCATATTGAACACCATTTCCAATATACAGAGGCTCAGGGTGAGGAGTAAAAAACCCTGGTACCTGTTGGCGGCAATATTGGATGATGGTTTGAAAATAAAGAAGAATGAAAGGACAAGCCCCAGGAAAACCCCCAGGAAAATAAATACTGAAAAGCCATCAATGTTCAGAGTAGTATTCATAA
>DIAS01000052.1 GCA_002415855.1 Bacteroidales bacterium UBA5072 | reverse complement strand
ATGGTTGTGATGGTTGTGATGGTTTCATCCAATGTATGCACAACCATCAAAACCTATTTTTCATTATCTTAGGCCTATATTAATTGTCAATGGAAAAAGAAGCATTCTTACGCAGTTATGAAAGACACGCTAAATACGAAGAAGATTCAGTGTTGGCATCCTGTTATTCTAATCCCGACTGCATTGATGCATGGCGACATGCCAGAATGATCGGTACCGTGGCTTCGCTGTTAAGGCATTATCAGGGTGCTAAGGTGCTGACGATCGGTGATGGTATGTATGGCGCTGATGCATATCTTATAAAAAAACTTAATCTTGAGGCTATAGCCAGCAGTTTAACGGACAAATATCTCATGATTGCGAAGGAAAGGGGATATATTGATCAATATTACGCCGTTAATGCAGAGAATATTCCGTTTGAAGACAACAGCTTTGACTTTGTATTTTGTAAAGCAAGCTATCATCATTTTCCACGACCTCCCATTGCGTTTTATGAAATGTTACGGGTTGCATCTGTAGCTGTAATTCTTATTGAACCCACTGATGACCGTTATTATCTGATTGATTTTCTGAAGCGTTCTCTGAAGAAGCTGATCCGCCAAGGGAAGAACATCGATTACGAACCCAGCGGCAATTTTATATTCCGTATTAAATCAAAAGAAATAAAGAAAATGTTGATGGCTATGGACAAGCCATTTATGGGTGTGAAATACTTCAATGATATTTATATAGAAAGTATTGCCGGCCACAACAGCAATATGCGTTCACCCGGGTTTATCGCTACCCGGTTCTTAATCTTTATCCAGGATGTCCTGTGTTATCTGAGGCTTTTAAACTATTGCCATGCAACAATTATCGCTTTTAAATCGCAGATTTCACCTGGTGTACAAAATGATTTAAGAAAGGATGGCTTTAGGGTTTCTGCTCTTTCAAAAAACCCATATCTTTAACTAAACGGCCAATAATTAGCGGATATTCCGGGTAAAAATGAATACAGTCAACAATTAACCAAATATGTTTACAAGATGAGAACAATAAGAACCGATTCAGTTCCAGACGACAGCAAAAATCCTGAAAAACAGCAGGGGTTACAGAAAATGATTGAACTGAAATTCCTGGAGCAAAGGAAGATATTCCTCTGGGGACCAGTGGACGATGAGTCAGCTAAAGATATCGTGAGCCGGTTGCTGTACCTCGAGGCAATGAAACCCGGGCAAAAAATAACCTTTTATATTAACAGCCCGGGCGGTATCATCACTTCGGGTTATTCCATACTGGATACGATGAATCTGATTGCATCTCCTGTTTCAACAGTCTGCATGGGCCTTGCAGCATCAATGGGCTCTATCCTGCTTTCGGCAGGACAAAAAGGAGAGCGGTACATTTATCCACTGGGTGAAGTGATGATCCATCAGCCAAGCATCGAGTACTTGCAGGGCAGGGCCAGCGATATTGAGATCCATGCACGGCAGATCACCAAATCAAAGGAAATCGCAGCAGAGATTTTGGCCAAAAACTGCAACCAAACCGTTGAACAGGTTCTAAAGGATTTTGATCGCGATCACTGGATGGATGCCGGTGAATCAATAGCTTATGGTATCGTGGATAAAATGTATTCGATCAAATGATATGTCGGCAGGTAAGCACTTTATGTTTTGTGTAGATTGTGGATGGCAGGTCAGGGATTTTTTAGAAAATGAAGCATTTTAAAGGGGTTGTTTTTGATTTTAACGGCACGCTGTTGTGGGATACCCACTTGCATAACCAGGCCTGGGATATTTTTCTGGAATCCCATCATCTGTACCTGTCCGACCAGGAAAAAAATGCAAAGATTCACGGGAAAAACAATGAACTCATCCTTCCGGCTGTCTTTGGCAGTGAGTTGTCTGCCTATGAGATAGGCAGGTACATAGCAGAAAAGGAATCCATTTACCAGATGTTGTGCCTGAAAAGCGGGATTGATTATGCGCCCGGTGCTGTGGATTTTATTAATTATCTGAGGAATAATCACATTCCATATGCAGTTGCCACTGCCTCGGGCAAGGAGAATATTGATTTCTACATCAGCCATCTCGGCCTGGATAAATTGGTTGACAGGCCATTCATCGTTTATAACAACGGAAGTTACAAAAGCAAACCCGACCCGGATATATTTTTAGCTGCCATTAAACTTTTAAAACTTGACAGTAGTGAGGTGATCATCTTTGAGGATTCAATTGCGGGAATCAAAGCGGCTTCGCTGGCAAGGCCGGGTAAAGTAATTGTTGTTGATTCTCTTAACCATCATTACCGCAACATCAACTATGAAGTAATTACCAGTTTTAATCAGGTGAACCTGCATATCTTTAAATGATTACTATGTTAAAAGCCGATTTGCATTTGCATTCCCATCACAGTCTTGATGGTGAATGGCTGGTTACAGATATCGTCAGGGCATGTGACCTCGCCGGACTTTCGATTATTTCCATTACGGACCACAACCTGGTGCAGGGCGTGGCCGAAGCCCTGTCGGCAGGCAGGGAACTTAATATCCGGGTTGTTCCAGGCATTGAAGTTGACTGTCAGTACATGGGCATTGATTTGCACGTTCTGGGATACAATATCAACTGGGAAAGCAAGGATTTCGATGCGTTGAAAGATGCTATCGCCGGGATGGTCATCGAACGCTTTCCGGTAATGGTGGAGAACCTGTCGAAGGCAGGTATTGTTGTAGATGCAGAGGAAGTGTTGTTAAAAGCCGGCAGCAATCTGCCCAGCGGAGAACTGATAGCAGAGGTGCTGCTGAACAACGACAAATACCTCGGCAATGAAAAACTTGATCCATACAGGAAAGGGGGTCACAGGAGCGATATGCCTTATATCAACTTCTATCATGATTATTTTTCCCAGGGCAGGCCGGCCTACGTGAAGATCGACTTCATGGATTACCGGGATGCAATTGCATTGATCAAAGGGAATGGCGGGATTCCGGTAATTGCGCATCCCGGATTGAACCTGAAGGGCAAGGAGCAGCTTATTGAAGAGCTTCTCGATAAAGGAGCTGAAGGATTAGAGGCCTTTAACAACTATCATACGCATGACCAGATTGATTACTTTGCCCGCAATGCCATGAATAAAAAGCTACTGGTGCTCTGCGGAAGTGATTTTCATGGTAAGACAAAGCCGCTGATCAAGCCGGGCGTTTTCCGAACGATTGAGGCCTACGAAGGGTACGTGGCGGAGAGTATTGACAGGCTTCGACTTCGCTCAGCCTGACACGTGCGTCACATTACGCGAAACGTACGTCACACTGAGCGAAGTCGAAGTGCTAAAACACAAATGGGAACCATCGTTTAAAATGGTCCCCATTCCATTCCGGAATACCGGAGTACTCCTTCCTGCCAGGTTACAGTTATTATGGCCGGCCGATACGGATGATGCGAGATCATCGGATATCAACCCCGGGCTTTCCGATATAACTTTTTACGGTCATATCTTCAGGCTGTCATTTCGGCTATCCCGAAGGTTAACCTTCCATGACGAAGCGTCATTCACAACCCTTTATGAAGACCTGTCCGAAAACCGGCCTGTTTGGAGGGAGCTGTGACCCAACTGTTTAAAGAACGCAAGCGTCTTTTAAGGTCGGCCTGAAATACAAGAGGTTATCTTTTATTCAGGACTTCGGCTCTTGCGGTGCGCAGATCCGGAGATCTGAAGAACCCCTTCGGACATCACTTAAGAAATCCTCATTGGTTCCACACCTTGGGAGCAGCCTTTTATCGCTCACCTGGTAGATCAAATATACAACCGAAGCATGCATCTGGAAAATTTTCTTCCCTGTTGATATAAACCTGATTTGCACAGAGGTTATGAACAATTGTTGATAACTAGGGAATTCAATATGAGATAGTTGGACTTTTTTAGTCGTTTCTTTTTCAAGGATCGTCAAGGATCACTTCGGAGGTTAATAAAACTTGGCTTAACCGTACTTTTTTAGTAGATTTATCCCTATTCACGTTTTAAAATAATACCCATGACATCAGGTTCGGAATTAAAGCATAAGAACACCATCTGCGTTCACGAAGGGCAGCATATTGGTGAGTTTCGCGGAATCAACACGCCGATAATTACCTCTACTTCTTTTGGATACCTCGATACGGAAGAAAGATATTATCCACGTTATTTCAATATTCCCAACCAGAAGGCAGTAATTGACAAGATTGTGGCGCTGGAGCATGCCGAAAGCGGGATCCTTTTCAGTTCGGGAATGGCAGCTGTGAGTTCCACCCTGCTGAGTTTTCTGAGCAAGGGTGATCATTGTGTATTCCAGAGTGGTTTGTATGGCGGCACCCAGCACTTTGTCACCCATGAATTTGAGCGGTTCGGAATCGGTTACACCGTGCTGAGAAGTAATGATGCGGAATCTTTCACAAAGGCCCTTCAGAAAAATACAAAGGTCATTTATGTTGAGTCGCCTTCAAATCCTTTGCTTTCGGTAATTGATCTGAGAAAGGTTGCCGGTGTTTGCAAACAGCATGGATGCGTTTCCATTATCGACAACACCTTTGCCTCTCCCGTTAACCAGAACCCGATCCTCTTCGGCATTGACATCGTGTTGCACAGTGCCACCAAGTACCTGGGCGGGCACAGCGATATCTGCGCAGGCATTGTGGTTTCCACACAGGCATATACCCAGAGGATCATGCACACATCCATGAGCCTGGGAGGCAGTTTAAATGCATTGATGTGCTATTTGCTGGAAAGAAGTCTCAAAACTCTTGTCATCAGGGTTGAGAGACAAAACCAGAATGCAGGAACGATAGCCGAATTTTTGCAGCAACAAGCAGGAATTGACAGGGTATATTACCCCGGGTTAAGTACGCATCCCGGTCATGACATTGCCAGAAGTCAGATGAGCGGGTTTGGCGGCATGTTATCATTTGAATTGAAAAGTCAGGACAATACCGCGTTTCAAAAAAGGCTGAAGTTGATAAAGCCTTCCATGAGCCTCGGAGGTGTCGAAACTATCATCTGCGCACCGGCGATAACCTCACACCGGCTCGTTCCCAAAAAACAACGGGAGGAGGAAGGCATCCGTGACAACCTGTTGAGGTTATCGGTTGGGATCGAGGAGACGGAGGATCTGATCAGGGACCTGGAGCAGGCGTTGGTTCAGTAGTTGTTAGTTAATAGTTGATGGATGATAGCGGGAGGAATAATATTAAGTTGTATGTTAGCGATTATTATAATTGTGGATAATTATACCTGTGGAAATATGAAAACATTAGTCTGTTCAATAATTGCTGTCTTTTTGCAGATTGGAGTTTGTTTCTCTCAACCCGAAGTTGAAATGGACCCTTGCACAGGTATTCAGATGAAACTGGACCTTGACAAAAGCTTTCTTGAGGTGACCCATTTTGGCATTGGCACTCCTGCTGATATTTCCGGCGTAAAAGTCGGGGACAAAATCTTTAAAATCCAGGGGCAAGCAGTCAGTGAACTTCCTGACCCGACCGGATTTATGAAAAATGTGACAGACTCATGGTTAAAACTAGGCATTCACCGTATTGGTAATGCTGAACTGCTCGAAATGGATGTTCCACGGGTCAGTATAGATCTAAATTCAGACCAGTACCGAACAGAGGGATACATGTTTAAATCTATTGACTTAAGACAAAAAGTATCAGTAACGCCCGATAATTATGATCTTGAAAAGAAGAAAAGTGAGGTTACAGAGATTGTCAATTCCACTCCCAATCCCGCAATGTATGAGGTGTATGATGTTTTTGGAGGTGTAGGATGTGATTATCGTATAAATGCAGATTCTAAGCGCGATGCAATTATTACGATGTTGAGCGATGACATGCGTGATATGACCAAATATCTGACTTTTGATTTTGATTTTATCTCAACAGACGACCCCTTGATGGAAAAGAAACTGGCCAGCATCCTGGAAGCGCAATTAATCAGTCTAGGTTTGAAACGCTCTCAGGATAATCCTGATCTTCTGATTATACTGAGTTTCTATTCCGGTCAGAAAGATCAATATGTCCCACCACAGCAGATAATAAGCACCAAAATAAAAAGTGTCTTTAACTGGTACTGGGGTTATATACCTGTTCCGGTTACGGAATCAAAAACTCAGGGAGGATATACACAAATGACTTATTTGTCAAATATTAACTTGAAAATTCTGGATGCAAAGGAAATTGAGACCAGTAAAACACCTCCCCTGGTCTGGTCAGGATCCATTTCGCAAGTTTCACCCGAAAAAATATTCCTTACCGATCAGGCCTATGAGTTCTTCTCAATGACAATGTCTCAATTTCCAATAGTGTGGCAGCAGAATGCCGATAACTATGCCTACAATCATTATGCGTACACAGGTGTAATTTACGATTTAGAAAATCCTGAAATAATTGCGGACGTCATTCCAGGATCGCCCGCCGCCAAGGCAGGAATTAAAAAAGGAGATAAAATTCTGAATATAAATGGTAAAACACCTACATTTAATGGTATACCTCAATTAGGTAGTTGGGCAAGTGCTTTTGCCTACATCTTTGTGTTTACAAAATTCAAAAATGGTGTAGCTTCTCTCTTCCCCAATGTGAGTGGTGAGTTTAGTAAATACAAACAAAACGGCAGTGTGATTGTAAATTTTGATATTAAGCAAAATGGGAAGAAAACATCTTTGGGAATAAAACCTGAAGATAAAAAAGTCATTTATTTCGATAGGGAAGGGACTACTATTAATTAGTGTTGTAGGTTGTAAGTTGTATGTTGTAAGTTGTAGGTTGTAGGTTGTAGGTTGTAAGTTGTATGTTGCAAGTTGTAGGTTGTAGGTTGTGGGTTGTAAGTTGTATGTTGTAGGTTGTATGTTGTAGGTTGTATGTTGTAGGTTGTATGTTGTAGGTTGCAGGCCTGCCCGCCGTTAGGCGGATTGGGAGTTATGATTGATGATTATCAGCTGGCTATAAAGGGACAGCTTCTGATAAACTGTGTATCAGTTAACTGACTGGTAAGAAATTCCGCAAGGTCGGCAGCGCTGACTTTTCTTCCCGGACTATCCTCGAGATTTATTTTCAACGTCCGTTTTTGAACTGTTTGCTCAATCATGGGGCAACGCACGATGGTAAAGCTGATATTGCTTTTAACAAGTAATTCATAGCCTTTCTGCCGGTCCTGGATAACCTGCGGAAAGAACCACCTGATTATCCTTACGATCAGGCGGGTTTGGATGCCTTTTTTATCCCCTGGTGCATCAATAGCCAGACCGGCAACTTCAATGTATCTGCTAATACCTAGTTCCTGCATAGCCCTGATGATATTCTCCACTGCAACACTGCATGTATCCGGATCTCCCTTTGCAGGTCCCAGTGTGCTGATTACAGCATCACACCCGGCAAGCAGGTCCCTGATGGCTGTATAGTCACGGGCATTCCCTTGTACCACCTCCATAAGCGGATCCTTCTGAATCACCTTGTCGGGGTTACGTGCCAGCACCCTGATCGGGTAACCCATGCTGATCAGGTTATTTATCAGGTATTTACCCGCCTTGCCGGTCCCGCCCAGGATGGCTGTTTTTTTAAAGGATTTCATATGAGATTGATTTAGTGAACGATAGTGATCCCTAGATCCTCCAATTGCCTGATCTGGTTCAGCGGAACTTTGGATCCGGTTAAATCGAGATATTCAAGTTTATTATGATTCAACAGTATGGATACGTCCCTGACAGGATTATTCGAAAGGTCCAGAGTCTTTAATCTCCTGAGATTTGCCAGGGCGTCAATGTCCTCAATTTTATTGTCGGACAGGTTCAGCTCTTCCAGTTGCGTCATACCCCACAAAAGAGAAATATCATTGATGGAGTTACCCGACAGATCCATCACAAGGGCATGCAGGCAATACTGAACCCCTTCAAGGTCGTTTATTCCGGATTGTGATAATTCATATTCATCCATGTCTTCCAGGTAATGAGGAGGAAATTCTACGTTGGTCTTTCCGTACATCCTGATCTTCACAGCATCGTAAAAGGAGTATCCTTTCCGGTGCTTGCGGGCCTGGAATTTGTTGCCGCTCAGCGCAGGTTCACGGATATTGATGATGGTAAATCCTTCCAGGTTTACATCCCATTCGTAAACCGGTGAATAATCGATATCTTCATAACTGGAAAGGGTGACAGCAATTTCTTCAATCCGGCCCAACATAAGGATATGGGCATAGCCCAGCAGACCGTCGTGATCCTGATTTGCTGCCATCCTGTCAAGTTCATTCCGGTGAAAATCACCACGATCGGGATGATACAACATCATCAGCTTGGAAAAGAATCTGTTATCAGGATCAATCGCTATTTCGACGGAATCGCTGATCATCTCGACAATCTGACTGAGTGTCCCAAACTGCTGGTCTTTATATAAATTGATCAGGGTAACGGTGATCTTATTCAGATTCTGGTTGGAATATGCTTCTTTGAGTTTGTCATATAATTCTGTTGTGTTCATGTAAATGTTTAAATGTGTAAATGTGCAGATGTGCAATTTGCAAATTTACGTGGAAAGGAAGATAAATCTTGTTTGAGCAGTCTATATTTTAGCTAATTTACGGCGACTAATCCCAAATATTAAACTAAATATCATGAGAACACCCAACCTGCAAGTAAAAGCTTGTCTTTTTGCACTGCTGTCATTGATGCCTTTGTCAGCTGAAGCTCAGTGGACAATGAAAGTGGATGGTAAAAACATCAATGCCATAATCAGCATCATCGCTTCGGATGAGTATCAGGGACGGGAAACCGGTACGAAGGGCTGCGAAATGACTGAGGAATATTTCGCAAATGAGTTCAGAAAGCTTAATCTTAAACCTGCAGGTGATAGTGGTACTTACTTTTATCATTACACGATCCCCAATGACGAGGAGTTCGATGTTGATCCCACCCTGGTTATAAACAACAGGACCTTTTACTACGGCTATGGTGAGGATTTTACGGAGGCATATAAGAGCAGCAGGGGAGAAGCTGAAGCTGAAGTGGTTTTTGCCGGCTATGGCATCTATAATCCGGAAAAAGGCCGCAACGATTTTGACAGCCTTGACATCAGCAATAAAATTGTCATTATCAGGCGGGGCGCACCCAAAAATGATTTCGAAAGTTGGAGACCATCGTGCATTGACTCGGTGAAGGCAGAATATTGTTACCGGCATGGTGCCCTGGGAGTTCTTTTCTATGAACCGCAGTCGCGGGCAAATTCACAAAGACTCATGCCTCAGTATGACAATCATCTTGCCGAAGTAAGCGTCATTGAGGGATTTCCTGTATTCTCAGTGGATGAACGGGTTGTCAGGTATATCGTTACAAATTCCGGGAATCCTTTTTACAGGTTAAACTATACGCTGGATAATCAGACAAAGTCATTCCGGACAGATTTGAAATGTGCAATGACGGCAAAAGCAAACAGCAAGCCATTCATAAGCACAAGGAATGTATTGGCTATGATCCCCGGCACAGACAGGAAATTAAAGGATGAATATATCCTTATAGGAGGCCACATCGATCATGTGGGGACGGATGATTCCGGTAACATCAGGAACGGTGCTGATGATAACGCTTCAGGACCTGCAGTAGCCCTTGGTATTGCACAGGCCATGGTTAAAAATAGCTTCAAACCCAAAAGGAGTATCGTATTCGTTGGCTGGACAGGTGAAGAGATGGGTCTGCTTGGATCAAAAGCCTGGTGTGAGAAACCCACCATTGATCTGAAGAAAATAGTCGTCTATTTTAACCTCGATATGGTCGGACTCGGAGATGGTAAACTGAACATGCCCGGTACTGAATTCGCTCCTGAAGTTTATGAGTTTATTAAGACGAATGTTGATACCGCCTTGTTAAAAAAAATAAATTGGAGTGAAGGAGGTCTGGGCGGCAGTGATCATAATCATTTCCTGATGCACGGTATACCGGCTTTTGCAGGAATGACCGCCGGTCCTCATCCCGATTATCATCAGCCTGCTGATGATCCCGCAAAGATCAAAACGGATATCCTGCAGTTTACAGGGGATTTCATCTATGACTGTACGGAAAAGATCGCCTGTGCAAAGGAGACATTTATTTCTGAAATGCGTTTTGATGAGAATATCGTTAAGCTTCTCAATTACAATATTCTAAGTCCTGTGTATTCCAGGAATTTCCTGAATGATCTGAAGAACAAGAACTTCAGGCTGGCTTTTGTCGACTTTTCCGATACTGCAGTATCCATCGACCCGGCAAAAAATCTGGTGGCCTTGCTGGGCGCTTTTGACAAAGCATCAAAGGCGGCCGGTACAAGTAAAAAATTTGTACTGGCAAATACCGCCTATGATGCCATGAATTACCGGTCGGGATTGTTGGGCGTTTTTCCTCCGGATGCCATTCAAACGGACGAACTGATGTTCAAAGTCCTTGCAAAATTCGGCTTCAGGTTGGCCATGGTTGATAATGAATCGGGTGCATTTAAAGATACTTCAATTCTTCACAGACTGGTCAGGATCTCGTCCGAAAACGGGGTCGGTCTGCTCCTGGACAACCTCAGTGATCCTGCTCTTGAAACCTTGATCCCGGTTGCCATGGATCCCTGTCTTATATACAATACTAAAACGAAGATGCTATCGGATACGATGGTGCGTTGTATAAAAGACAAAGGGCATCTGATGGTTTTTCAGCCCGGGTTGGAGAATGGATTGGAGGAAGACTTGAAGCGGTTTACTGCGTTATTGAATCAGCTTGGAAAGGACCAGATTGCTTTGGCCCCTGATGCGATTACCGATGTACGGTTTGACTATTTCAAAAAATTCCTGAAAATGTTTTATGATGCTTATCCTGATAAAGCATTTCAATCAAAAATTATAACAGGCAACTTTTATAATTTTGCAGTTAAATCATTACAGGTGAATTAATTTCAGGAACCAGGCATATTATCGGACAGCGGAAAGTAACCAGAAGTCAAAGGAGATCATCAGCTGCCAAGTATCTGGTATTTGTCATTTTTGATTGAATGTCGCAGGCTGTGGGTTGTGATCGTTTTGGATAAACAATTACAACCCTCACAACTTCTTCGTTCTAAGTCTCAGACTATTGCTTACCACCGACACCGAGCTCATTGCCATAGCTGCTGCCGCGATCATCGGATTAAGCATGAAGCCCCACGGATAAAGCGCACCGGCCGCAACAGGAATGCCTATAACATTATAGATAAAAGCCCAAAAAAGGTTCTGGCGGATCGTACTGACCGTCAGTCTTGATAATTGCACGGCTTTTGCTATTTTCTGAAGATCAGAAGAAATGATGGTCATCCCGGAAACATCCATTGCGATATCTGAACCTTTTCCCATGGCTATGCTTATATCGGCCTCTGCCAGGGCGTGTGAATCATTAATGCCGTCACCGACCATGGCAACGACCTTCCCTTCAGTCTGCAACTGCCTGACATAGCCGGCCTTATCGGCAGGCAGCATATTGGCCTTATAATGTAGAATTCCTACCTGTGAAGCCACTGCCCTTGCGGTCTGAAGATTATCACCGGTGAGCATGAACACTTCGATTCCCGCATCGGTCAGCATTTGTATAGCGCGTGAAGAGGTATCTTTGAGCTTATCCGCCAGTGCAATCAGGGCTATGACTTTGTCATCCCTGGCAAAACAGATCACTGTCCTGGCTTCGTGCTGAAACTCGCTGATCCTTTGCATGGGTAAATCAGGAATAGCTACACCGAAATCAGACATCAGTTTGATATTACCGGCAAGATACCTGCTGTTTCTAAAAGTAGCGACAATACCTTTTCCAGGCAGATTTTCAAAAGTTTCCGGTTCAATCCGCACATTATCTTCGTTTTTTATCGATTCTGCCACAGCTTCAGCCAGCGGGTGTGAGGATTTATTTTCGAGAGCCAGCAGTATACTTTTCAGGAACAATTGTTCCTGTGGGTCAACCAGCCAGATTGTATCAGTAACCACCGGTTTACCTTCGGTTATGGTACCGGTCTTATCCAGAACCACTGCATTCACCTTATGCAAAATCTCAAGGCTTTCGGCGTCTTTAATCAGAATGCCATTTTCAGCTCCCTTGCCCATGCCTACCATGACTGCTGTTGGTGTTGCCAGTCCCAGTGCGCATGGGCAGGCAATAACCAGAACGGTCACCATGGCCATCAAAGCATGGGTCAGGGCGTGTTCACCGCCAAAAATCGCCCAGAGGACAAAACTGGTCAAAGCAATCGCTATGACAACCGGAACAAAAATACCGGCAATCTTATCCACGGTCTTTTGTACAGGTGCCTTACTTCCCTGAGCCTGCCTAACCATTTCTATAATGTGCGACAGGAGGGTTTCAGCGCCCACCTGTCTGGCCAGCATCAAAAAGCTGCCATTGAGGTTCATGGTCCCTGCAAAGACTTTACCACCCGATTCTTTCTCAACGGGCAGCGATTCACCGGTAATGGTGCTCTCATCCACGGCGGAGGAGCCTGTCAGGATCTCCCCATCCACTGCAATCCTGTTGCCGGGCCTTACAAGCAACCTGTCACCGGCCTTTACGGAAGCAATCAGAATGACTTTTTCAGTTCCGGTTTCATCGACTAACGTAACCTCAGCCGGTTGTAGTCCTATCAGCTTTTTAATAGCCGAGGATGTTCTGGCTTTAGCCCGGTCTTCCAGTACTTTACCCAGCAATATGAATGCAATTACAACCGCCGTTGCTTCGTAGTACACGTGCGGATGCAATCCCTGGCTGTGCCAGAATCCCGGGAAGAATGTGTTAAATACACTGTATAAATAAGCAATTCCGGTGCTCAGTGCTACAAGGGTATCCATGTTGGCTTTGCCATGTTTAGCCTGTTTAAGGGCATTCACAAAAAAGTTCCGGCCAAACCAGACTAAAACGGGCGTCGTGAGTGTCAGCATTACCAGGTTGGCATATGGCATGTTCATCAGGAACATGCCAATGATAACGACCGGAAGTGCAAGGATAATGGACCAGACTGTATTTCGTTTCAGTTTCCTGAAATGTTTGAGCTGATATTCATCCTGGACCGACTGATCCTCCTCTTCGACCAACAGGTCGTATCCGATTGACTGGATAGATGATTTGATGGCAGGTATATCCGCACTATTCACATCAAGTTCAACCTGCACCGATGCATTCGCGTAATTTACCGAGGCACTCTTAATGCCAGGCTGCGACTTGAGCGTATTTTCAACATACAGGGCACAGGATGCACAGCTCATACCTGTTACCGGAAAAGTCTTTACAGCAATTTTTTCCATTACAAGATTACCAATTACTGACCTGCCTGTCGACAGGCTGGCCATCTACTAATGAATAACAACCGATTGCCCGGTTATGTTTATTTCGGTTTGTAAAACCGATCCGTCCGCAACAAAGGCTGCCGCCGGTTGCTTACCTCCGACGGATAGTATGAATGTTCCAGGCTCAATGACCCGGTGATAGTCATTATCTAACAATGAGAACTGCTCGGGTTTCAGGGTGAATTCAACCTTCTTGGTTTCTCCGGCCCGCAGCATTACCCTTTTGAATGCAGCCAGAGAGCGCAGGGGAACTGGTACGGTCGCTTCCTTGTCCGTTACATAGACCTCAACCACTTCTTCGCCATCCAGTTTACCGGAATTGGTCACATCCACAGAAAGTTTTACCTCATCTCCGGCTTCAAACAAAGCAGGCACCTGCAGGTTCTTGTATGCAAATGTGGTATAGCTAAGACCGAATCCGAAACCCCACAGTGGCTCTCCTCTGAAATAACGATAGGTGCGGCCTTCCATGGCATAATCTTTGAAATCGGGCAGATCATTCACGGATTTGTAGAATGTAACCGGCAGCCTGCCTGAGGGATTTGTATTTCCAAAAAGTACATTTACAAGGGCAGTTCCTGTGAGTTCGCCCGGGTAAAAAGCCTGGACGATAGCAGGCAGGTTTTGTGCTTCCCAGTTCAGTGACATGGCGCTGCCACTGAAGTTCACCAAAACAACCGGCTTTCCGGTCTTGTGAAGCTCCATCAGCAGTTTTTCCTGTGTTGCGGGTAAATTCAGGCTAGTCCGGTCACCATGCGAAAAACCTTCAATCTCAAGTGGCATCTCCTCACCCTCAAGACTGGCACTAATACCGCCGCAAAAAATAATCACATCAGCTTTCTGTGCCGCATCCAGGGCTTCTTTGTGGTAATCACGAGTGGTTTCTATCCAGGTTAGTTTTGCCGAAGGCTCAACTGCATTGGACCACCAGAAAGGAGCAATCGCCATGGAAGCTTCTATGTTATATGATTTTCCCTTTTCAAGCACAATTCCTTTATCTGCGACCAGTTTTCCATCAATTTTCAGCATTACATTGCCGCCAAAAATAAATGTCCCTGATTTTACGGGTATAAGCTGGCCGGTCCACCTCACGGAGAAAGTATCCTCTATAAGATTCTCATTTACTGGTGATCTGAGCCAGTAAAAATCAATGGTATTGTCGGTCCTCACCAGTTTGGGAGTTCCTTTAAACATGTTGTTGTCGAAGTATTCGGCTTTGAGCCCTTTTACGCTTTTCCCCTCTTCAGTATGAAAAAGGCAATCAGCACCAACAACCTCAAAATTGGTGTACACATCCTGAACAATGGCACAACCTGGCGTATAGATTACATTGTCAATGCCAAGCATATCGCGCAGGGCTTTGAGCGGGGTCACGGGATTAACAGGTTCTCCGTTGTAATTGCCGATCAGGATATCAAAGTTATCTGCATTGGGTCCGATCAGGGCTACTTTTTTATAATTTTTCAGCGGGAGAATGCCATTGTTTTTCAGCAAAACAAGTGACTTTTCAGCTGCCTGCAGGTTTATGTCCAGGTGTTCCTTTGAACCTACAACAGAAAGCGGAATACTGGCATAGGCCACCATCTCATCAGGATCGAACATTCCCAGTTTGAACCTGGCCCTGAAAAGTCGTTCGAGTGATGTATTCAGGTCTTTTTCGTTGATAATTCCTGTTTGAATGGCAGAGTCAAGGTCACTGACCAGGAAAGTTCTGGCCATTTCACAGTTGATATCGGTTCCGGTGGCTACTGACCAGCCCCATGCCCGGGAGGAAGTCTCAACCACATGGTGTGTATTTTTTGTAAAGAAATCACTGATTGCACCGCAATCAGATACTACATAGCCGGAAAATCCAAAATCGTTACGAAGGATATCACTCAACAGCAGGTCTGAGCCACAGCAGGGCTTATCCCGAAAACGGTTGTAGGCGCACATGACCGACTGAACATTTGCCTCCTCCACAGCAGCCTTAAAAGCAGGCAGATAGGTTTCATAGAGATCACGGTCATTCACGAAAATATTATCGATATGACGGCTGTATTCCGGGCCGCTGTGAACGGCATAATGCTTGGCTGTGGCAACCGTTTTCAGGTATTTCGGGTCATCGCCCTGCAGGCCTTTGATGAAATTGACGGCCATGCGGCCGGTAAGGTAAGGATCTTCGCCGTAAGTCTCCTGTCCGCGGCCCCAGCGCGGATCGCGAAATATATTAATGTTGGGCGACCAGAAGGTCAATCCGGTATAAATGCTTCGCACATTATTGCGGATGAAATTATGATGTTTAGCCCGTGCTTCGTCGGATATGGCGGTGGCCACGCGGAACATGAGATCCTCATCAAACGTGGCGGAAAGACCGATCGCTTGTGGAAACACTGACGCTTTGCCGGCTCGTGCAACTCCATGAAGACATTCGTTCCACCAGTCATAGGCAGGAATATCGAGCCTTGGTATAGCCTCAGCATGGTTGAAGAACTGGGTTACCTTTTCCTGAAGGGTCATCCGGGAAACCAGATCGTGGACCCGCTCGTCGACCGGCAAACGGGGATTCTGGAAAGGATACTGGTAAGTATTCTGGCAAAACATGCCGGCGCATACAGGAACTACGAACAGAATCGATAATAGTATTTTCCTCATGACTTAAAGTATTGTAGGTTTATAATAGTCATAGATAACCGAATTACAAAATGCCACCATTAATTCACTGCCCCTGCTACTTCGATCTTTTTCTTTTCCTTAAAGAAAAATATGAAACATACCAACACAGCCACGGCAATATAAGTAGGGATAAACCATATACTTTTCCAATTGTACACCTGGTTGACCGAATAATAACTGGTCACAAACCCTGAAAACCAGGTGCCGATGAACATGCCGAGGCCATAGGTGACAAAGGTAAACAAGCCCTGAGCTGCGTTCTTGATTCTGTCATTTGATTTCTTTTCAGTATACATGTAGCCGGTAACAAAGAAGAAATCATAACATACCCCGTGCAGGATGATCCCAGTATAAAGCATCCATATATTGGCATCCATATCGCCAAAAGCGAAACAGAGGTAACGGAGTATCCAGGCTGTCATCCCGATCAACAACATCTTTTTTACGCCGATGCTGTTGAACAGAAATGGAATGGCCAGAATAAACAAGGCTTCTGATATTTGGCCCATCACCATCTTGCCTGCTGCATTGGTCATGCCAGACTGGTTAAGATAAAGGTTTGCAAAGCCAAAATAAAAAGAAAGGGGAATACAAACAAAAATAGCTGCAATAAAGAAGATCAGATATGGCCGGTCCTTGAACAGTACAAAAGCATCTACCCCCAGAATGGATTTAGCCGAGGATTCCGATTTACCAAGTGGCGGCGTTGCGGGCAGTGAAAAACTGAAGAGGCCGAGTGAAATGGAAATGATGGCAGCCATATAAAAAGTGGATGGTGTTTTTTCAATGCCCAGCAAGGCAATCATGAAACCGGCAACAACCCAGCCAACGGTCCCGAACACCCGTACCACGGGAAATTGTTTTCCGGGATCAGTCATTTGCCTGAAGGCCACGCTGTTTGACAAGGCGATTGTTGGCATGTAGACCAGTGAATAAAGCAAAATAACCCAGTAAAAGGCAGTGTTGCTTTCAATTCTTGCTGCCATGATCAGCAGCAGTCCCCCCAACAGGTGCAAAATTCCCATCAGCCGTTGTGCTGCAAAGAACCGGTCGGCCACCATGCCGATGAAAAAGGGTGAGATCATGGTTGCAATGGCCAGGGCACTGTATACGGCCCCAATCTGTATACCAGTTGATTTAAGGAAAACGGTCATGTAGGTACCCATGGTCACATACCAGGAGCCCCATATGTAATACTGTAAAAACATCATTACTGCCAATGCGATGCTGGTTTTTGTCTTCATGTTGTACCCTATTGAAATGTAAATGAACTCCTGATAGGTCAGCTATTGCCACAGATGCCTGCTATCAAAACTAATAAATTTATTGGTAAAACAGACACAATGCATGCATGAAAGGGGATGATCAAATACTCAGCTGATTAAAGATTTTTTGAATTGGGCAGGAAAACAACCGGGATAATACGAAAGGTAGGTTGCTCAGTGGAATGTACCCGTGAATGATTTTGCCCGGTATTATCAGCAAATTCTTTATATTTGATAAAAGCGGTTCCTTATGAAGCTCATGATTTTTCTATTTCGTATGCCGTTCTTTGCTTTACTGTGTATGGGCGGATGATCCTGGAAGAGAAATGAAGATGCGGGTCATCCGCTTCGACGCTGGTATAATCAGCCGGCCGTGGAATGGACCGAGGACCCGC
>DIAS01000061.1:6185-6370 GCA_002415855.1 Bacteroidales bacterium UBA5072 | reverse complement strand
TTATTCCAAGTCGTACCGCCGTCCTCAGATTTATAAAGTCCGCTGCCCGGTCCTCCGGACCTGAAAGTATATGCCTGGCGCCTGAAGTCCCACATCGAGGCATATATTACCGAGTGGTTCAAAGGGTCCATTGCCATATCGGCGCATCCGGTCGAAGGATTGACGTACAACAGCCGGGTCCATGT
>DIAS01000061.1:0-5858 GCA_002415855.1 Bacteroidales bacterium UBA5072 | reverse complement strand
GCAGCAACATATACAATATCAGGATTTACAGGATCGATCAGGATACGGCCTATGCGTTCACTTTTCGGCAGGCCCATCAACTCCCATTTATCTCCTCCGTTAGTTGTCTTATAAATACCTGTTCCTATCGAAACGCTGTTCCGTGTCCATACTTCACCTGTGCCTACCCAGACAGTGTCAGGATGGTTCTGATCGATGGCAATGGTACCAATCGACTGGGGATACTCATCAAAAACAGATTTGAAGGTAGTTCCCTTATTGATTGATTTCCATACTCCTCCGCCAGCAGCTCCGACCCAGACCACGTTAGGGTTTTTGGCTTCGGCATCAATGCAGGATATTCTACCGCTCATTCTGGCAGGTCCGATATGCCTGCCTGCCATATCTCCGAAAGTGGCATCGCTGACTTGTCCTAATAGTCCCGAAGTGCCTGCAAAACAGAGAATGCCTACTGCGATGTACCTGAAGTTCATGATATGAAATCTGTAGTTATTCAGTTTTAATAGTACACCTCTATTTTGACGGCTTTTCAAAGAGAGCATCGTCAAGATCTATATTCAGTTCGACTTTGTCTACTACCAGAGTCGCCATCAGCTGATCCTTCACCTTTGTCTCAATCTTTCCCGGAATAGCTATGCCATTGACCATCATGTAATTACTGGTATATGTATCGGTTTCCATTTCATTGCCCATGACTTTCATTTTTGTGTTTGTGCGCAGTATGGTATAGGAATCGGAATCAAGATAGTAGGTGAAAGTGTCACCTTCTTTTGTCTCCAGTTTTATTTTGTAGCAGGGAGTACCCTGCATATCTTCTGACCCTTCATACGTTACGATATGACCTTTTTCTTTCCAGTTCCACAGCATCCCGTCCATATCAGCCTGATAACGCATAGCCTTGACATCATCCTCCGACATCGGCTGAGGATCAGTAACACCCGTAAACGGATTTAAACTCCAACCCTCTGTGCCATTAAAGGTCTGAACAAAGGTCAGATCCTGAAAAGTACCCTCAACCCGTATTTTCCCGGGGCGTTTGGCCATCTGAATAAACGGTATTTCAATGCTGCCCTGGATCATTTTCCCGGTCATTTTTTGGGTGTTGGTCTTCAGGATACTGTCCTGTCCGATTGCTGCAAAGTGTTCTTTAAGAATGTCTTCGAGGGACTGGGCTGGTAATGCATTTCCAATAACCAGAAACAGAACTGTTAAGAATGCTGCGGATTTTTTCATGTCATTTAAGATTAGTTGATTTCGATAAAGCAAGTTACTTATTTTTGAATACTCCTGCTAAAAATAACTGCTATTTCAGTCCGCAGGGTTCGTTCCTGGCGGTGCACTGTCATAAAAATTCTCCAAAATAATGCCGGAAGAATTCTTTATTAATGCCGTTTCCTCATATTTTTGATCCTCGAAATTGCTGCCTCAATGAATGCAATGTATCTGGTTATAGGTGCGCTGGTGGTTTTTGCGCTGGCTTACCGTTTTTACTTCAGTTTCATCTGCGCTAAAGTACTGACCATAGACCCTTCGAGGGTCACCCCTGCCTATCGCCTGTATGACGGTCAGAATTATTATCCCACCAATAAATGGATACTTTTCGGGCACCACTTTGCTGCCATAGCCGGTGCAGGCCCGCTTGTCGGTCCGGTGCTGGCGGTTCAGTTTGGATATTTTCCGGGATTCATGTGGATGCTTGTTGGAGCAGTGATGGCGGGAGCTGTTCACGATCTCGTTCTGCTGACCGCTTCGGTAAGACATGACGGGAAGTCAATTGCCGAAATTGCAAAATGTGAAATCAGTAAGCTGAGCGGGATCACCACCTCGGTTGCGGTTATCATTATTATTATTGTTGCTCTCGCTGGATTAGGCCTGGTGGTGGTTAACTCGTTGTCAGAGAGTTCGTGGGGAACTTTTACCATTGCAGCCACTATTCCCATTGCCCTGACGATGGGCGTCTGGATGACGAAAATCAGAAAAGGGAAGACCGCCGAAGCAACGATCTTCGGGGTGATAATGCTTGTTCTTGCTGTCATCTACGGTCGTTATATTCCTGATTCACCTATAGCATCGTGGTTTACATTCAATCATCATTCCCTGACCGTTTTACTTGCACTTTACGGTTTCCTGGCTTCTGTATTGCCAGTCTGGCTTTTGCTTGCACCACGTGATTATCTCAGTTCGATAATGAAGGTTTCTGTCGTGGCCATGCTTGCCATCGGGATCATAGTTGTGGCACCAGATCTGAAAATGCCTGCCGTAACGCCATTTGCACACGGTGGTGGCCCGATAATTCCAGGAACACTGTACCCGTACCTTTTTATAACCATTGCCTGCGGAGCCATTTCCGGCTTTCATTCACTGGTGAGTTCGGGGACTACCCCTAAGATGCTGATGAACGAAAAAGATATCAGATTCATTGCCGTTGGCTCCATGCTTATCGAAGGTTTAGTGAGCATACTGGCACTTGTAGCTGCAGCAAGCCTACTGCCCCTTGACTATTTCATGATCAATGTTTCGCCCGAAAAACTGCAGCATATATTACCACAGCTGCATGCCATGGGAATGACCGATTCAAACATTACCGAGCTGTCAGCAGAAGTGGGTGAAAAGATCGTCGGACGAACAGGTGGCGCAGTCTCGCTGGCGGTTGGTATGGCACAGATATTTTCTGCTATTCCGGGCATGAAAGGACTGATGTCGTACTGGTACCATTTCGCCATCATGTTCGAAGCCCTGTTTATCCTCACAACAATTGATGCTGGAACCCGTATCGCCCGTTTTGTGCTTCAAGAGGCTTTGGGAAAGGTTTACAAGCCCTTCGGCCGAAACGACTGGCTTCCCGGAAATCTTCTGGCAAGCGGCCTGGTGGTTTTTGCCTGGGCATACTTCATCTATTCAGGTACCGTTGCCACCATCTGGCCCATGTTCGGAAGCGCCAACCAGCTTCTGGCAACTATAGCACTGGTTGTGGGGACCAGTTATATCATCAACCGGGGGAAGATTAAATATGCGTGGATAACAATTCTCCCAATGCTTTTTGTGGGGGTGACAACCTTAACTGCCGGGTGGCAGAATATTATGAATATTTATCTTCCTCAGGCCATTAATATGAAAACCAGGGTAGCCGGAGCAATAAACCTGGTTCTTACTGTCATTATAGTTATTTGCGTCCTGGTCATTCTGTTCGATGCCGCTCCAAAATGGATAAAAGCCTGCCAGGGCAGGCAACCTGCATCTATAATTTAGTCCTGACGCCGTTAATCGAGCATTTATATAAGTTACCCTTCTTGTATAAGAGTAATGTCCCGGGTTGTCCGTATACTATGCCATTATCGATACCAAAGACTTTATTATTAAAAAGTATTTGAATTTCTTTATGTGTGGTGTGCCCGACAACAATCAGCTTTTTTTTATAATAACTCAGAATAGAATCCAGTTTGATTTCGGTGAAAGTGGTATCTGCAAAGTATCCCCTGTACCATAGCGGACCATCATTCCCGTTTAGAAAATTCAGTTCTTCATTCCCCGCCAATGCCTGTAAGTCCTTCCCGGCAAACTCTTCGTAAAACAATCGATTGACCTGTTCAATTTTCAGATTCCGCTGAATGATTCCAGGCGAAATTCCTCCATGGACAAAAATGATATCGTTTATTGTTATCATGACCGGCTTGGAGCGCAGCCATTTACCCAGGATTGAATACTCAGAATACAGATCGGAATAATTTATTCCGGAAATTGCTTCGACTTCCCTGTATTTTTCATTGATGAACCTCAGGTCTTGGTCAAAAATCATCACTTCATGATTTCCAAGTATATAATGCACCATACCGCCAGCTTTTGCGGCTTGTTTTTCCAGGCCAAACAGATGCCAGAGTATTTCAGTAACCATTCCTCCCCTGTCGAAAACATCACCGAGAATCACTAAATGTCCCTTACCGAATTTCCAATTCAGATTCTTATCGATAATGCCATTTGCGATAAGCTGATTTAAATAAATTTTGTATTGCCCGTGAACATCGCTGATGACTGCTATACTGTCGACCCGTTTGTAGCTCTGACAATATTCAGGTTTTAAGCTGAATACCTTTATCAGCTCCCTGTAATCAGATGATTGATCAGGAGAAATCTTTATTTTAGAAAGGTTCCGGGGCGGAAAATAATCCTCCGTGAGAAGGCTATTTTCAATCCGTATTACTTTAAGGGTATCGTTCAGCAGAAAAATGTACGGGCCATCATTAACTGAGACGCTATCTCTTCCGGCTGACTGACATGATGCAGACAAATACGGAATTAGCGAAAGGCAGATCAGCAGGCAAATGAGTTGCTTTTTCATGCTTTATTATTGATTTGGATCATTACATTTCATAAATTTACTTTAAATAAAAGAAAATAAGGCTTCAGACCGGATATTATTATTTTCAGTCCCATTATGAGAAACAGGGTTTCCTTTCGCATTTGCCTTATCGCATTTCTTGCGTTGCCTGTTTTTTGCAATTACAGTAATTCTTCTGCCCAACCGGCAATTAAGGATACCGCCTATGGCAGTTTCAGTCTCTTTGAAGATGATAAGCCACTGAAAATAACCTTGCAGTTTGATCTCTCTGCCTACTTAAAAACGAAACCAAAGGAAGAATATCTGAAAGGAAAAATAACCTTTTACCCCGACAGTGCTGATACCATTACAAGAAATATAAGGGTAAGGACCCGCGGGGTATTTCGTCATGAGTGGTGCTTCTATGCACCCATAGAACTGAACTTCAAGCATGCAGATTTCGGATATTCCGACCTGAACAGCATAGGCAAAATAAAACTGGTGCCTCAATGCACTTCAGCCAGCGAGAGTGAAAAATATGTACTCATAGAGTACCTGATCTACAAGATGTTCAGCGTCATGACTGACACCAGCTTCAGGGTAAGACTGCTTACTGTAAACTATGTTGATTCGGAAAACAAAAAAAAGCCTTTCACCCAGTACGGATTTTTCATTGAACCGGTGAAAATGCTGGAGGCAAGGACAAATTCCGTCGAGATTGCTTCAAGTGCCCTTACTCAGAAAAGCATCTATCCAAAAGTCATGGACAGGATTGCCATTTTTAATTATATGATCGGCAACTATGACTGGGCTGTGCCTAATCAACATAATATCAAAGTTCTTAAACCCATGACCTTTGACACTATTAACCTTTCTGCAGCAGTTCCCTATGATTTTGACTGGACAGGACTTGTAAATGCCGGGTACGCAATTCCTGAAGATAAAATTACCGGAACCACAACTGTCCGTGAACGCATTTTCCTGGGGGTATGCCGGAGCAGAGAAGTTTATCAGAAAGACCTGGAAGAGTTCCTGGGGAAAAAGGAAGAACTTTACAGGGTGATAAACGAATTTCCCTATTTGAATGAAAAGCAAAAAAAGATCATGACCGAATACCTGGACGAGTTCTTCGATCAGTGTACCGGCAAACAAAAAATAATCAATGTATTTCTGAGCAGCTGTAAAAACTTCTAATATAAAAGATTAAAACTATGATTACCAATTTTTTCAATCTGAATACCCCGGCATTCTGGGATATTATGGCAAGGTTCGCCATGAACTTGTTTTTCCTGTTCCTTCTGTTACGGGTGGTCTATTACAAGTATACTAAAAAGGCTGATTACCTGTTCGGCTTTTTCCTGATGGGAATAGTGATCTTCTTCATAGGCGCAATGCTGAAAATTGTTGCAATGGAATTCCAGATGGCGGTCGGATTGTTTGCCATTTTCACCATTTTGAACCTAAGGACAATAAGTTTTGACGTAAAGAACATGGCGTATCTTTTTGCCATTATCGCCATTTCTGCAATGAACTCGCTTGATCT
>DIAS01000179.1 GCA_002415855.1 Bacteroidales bacterium UBA5072 | reverse complement strand
GGGTTTCGTCCTTCAAGAGTGTACCAGAATATCTGTCCCAGGGCAGTTGCATCAGGTCCAAGGGTCGGTTGTACACCTGCCGGAAGTGTTCCGGGAGGAAGTGAATTCAATTTCTCGAGTATTCGGGACCGGCTCCAGTAAAAGTCAGCCTTATCATTAAAGATGATATAGATGAATGACATTCCGAACATCGAGGTGCTCCGGATAGTTTGAACATCAGGGATGCCGAGCAGTGCCGTTGTCAGAGGATATGTGACCTGGTCCTGGATATCCTTAGGTGACCGTCCCATCCATTCCGTGGCAACTATCTGCTGGTTCTCGCCAATGTCAGGAATTGCATCTACAGGCACCGGATTGCGCGGCAGAAAGCCTGTTTTCCATTCGAACGGAGATACAACTATACCCAGAATAATGAATGCCGCCAGGAAGATAAATGTCACCAGCCTGTTGTAAAGAAAGTATTTAACTAACCGGTTAAACATTGCCTGGGTTGTCTTATAATTGACATTTCAAACAATCCGACGGCATCACGGAACCTTTATTTCCCGTGATGTCCGTGAACAGTAAATCATAAACGTCAGCAATTATTTCTTCTCAACCAGAGCCATCCCGCACTTAGGACAGTCACCTGGTTTATCGCTTACAACTTCCGGATGCATCGGACAGGTGTACTCAACTTTAGCCACCTCTTTTTTCGTCGATTGTTTTTCCTTGGAGGAGCTGTTTCCGCATGAAGTAAACATTGCTGCTGCCAGCATAGCAAAAACAATAATCAGAAGATTCTTTTTCATCGCATTACGTATTTATAATCAAAGATATGAGTTAATTTTATTCTGCTCTTTTCATTCGTTAAAAAATCATGACTGGAGAATGCTCTTTAAAGTTACAGCTTTTGATATTCAGCATGCCATTTCACCGGCATTCTTTTTTGCCGAAAGAAGACTGTATGCACCTTTAATAACAACTTTGGCTGTGCTAAGTTCTGATCCTTCCGGTAAAATGACTTCCGTATATCCATCCTCTGTTACTCCTCTCCGCACTTCGATCATGCGATATTCAGTAAAAGGCTTTCCGGCCTCTTCCTTGTTTCTGTCAAAAACAAAGATGTAGTCCTTGTCATCAAAACTTACTATCGCATCCGAAGGAAGCGCTGTGACCAGATTTTCAGATTCTTTTATCAATGCATTCACATACATTCCCGGCAAGATATTTTTACATGGCTTTGTGACTGTTGCATAAACCCTGAAGGTCTTGTCATTACTTATTGATTTCCCGGTTTGCGAGATAGTAGCCTCATGTGCCTCGGTTTCGTTGTTAATGAAGAATTTTATTTTCTGACCCCTTGCCACCTTGTCTGCATCCTTTTCAAAAAGGGTAAGCTCGAGAAAGAGTTTGTCACTGTTTACAATCTCAAATAAAACATCGGTGGGTTCGACATATTTTCCTATGGTGATATTTACAGATTGAATGTAACCGGTAATCGGGGATCTCAGATTGACAGTGCTGCTGATATTGGTCTCGTTCAGGCTTTCCGGATCGATTCCGATAAGCAGGAGCTTTTGCTCGAGCGACCTTACCAGCGCCAGCAGATTCTTATACTCTACAGTGACCTGTTGCAGATTCTTTTCAGAATATACTTCATCGTTGTATAAATCAGTATGGCGCTTGTATTCAGCTTCAGCGAATGTCAGTTTGTTTTTGGCTTCAAGATAGTTTTGTTGTATATCGATAAAATCCTGATTTTCAATTATGGCAAGGGTTTGCCCCCTGGTGATGGCATTGCCGGGGAGGAGAGAGGTACTTTTTATGAAACCTCCGAGAGGCATGGAAACGGTTGCCTGGTTTTGAGGTGCAACAGAGATGACACCGTTTACTTTGAGTGTATTATTCAGTGATCGCATCTCGATTGACCCGGTCTGAATGTCTGCAAGTTTTATCTGATCCTCACGCATCTCCACAATGTCTTCAGGAAGAACCTCACTCTCCGGAGCTTCTGCAGCAGGATTATTTCCTCCCCTGCATGAACCCAGGAATATTAATGCTCCGCAAAGGATCACTGAAACCTTATAGTCTAACTTTATCATGATATTTATAGTTTAAAATATTTTACCTGTGATATATTCAATTGAAACAATTGTCTGGTTATAACTGTTAACCGCCTCAAGATAGTTTTGTTTGATTGCCAGTGCCCTGTCCAGTGTAAGTACATAGTCCAGGTAATCTAGGGCTCCGGCTTTATAGCTGAGAGTCGCCTGTTCAATTATCATATCAGCTTCGGGGACTGCCTGGTTTTCATAAAAATCTACAGTTGATGTATATTTATTGTACTCATCAAGCAAGGACTGATAACTTCCGTAAACAGACCGGGTGTAGTTTTCAGCATTTGTCTGAGCGATCTCTTCAGTGACTTTTGCGGCTTTCGCCCTTGACGTGTAAGGAGGAAACCAGAGGGGAACAGCAATTCCCGCCTGAAACCCGTTAAACCGGTCGTTGTTCCCGAAGGTCTGCGGTATCCCGTTGACATCCTGCGTTCCGATAATTGTCTGGCTGAAATAACCGATATTCAGATCAGGCCACAACTGACTCTGTTCAAGTTTTTTTTCAATGTGAGATACTTCGACCTGTTGCTTTACGTAACCAAGCAGCGGGTTCTGATCTACTGTGATGCTGTCATAATCGGGCTTAAAATCAATCCGGCGAACTTCCCGGTCTGACGGTATAAGAACGGACTTACTGTTTAGCAACACCATTAATTTACGGCCGCTTATCATGATATCAGAGGTCACCTGATTCAACTGGTTCTTTATTTCAAGGCTTTGCGACCGGGCAGTAATCATTTCGAGACGGTTGGTCTCTCCGGCCTTTGCCCTTAATTCCGCAGCCCTTAAGAATCCGGTATACAGGCTGTCCTGATAGACCAGCAGTTTCTGTTTTGATACCAGGTACACGTACTCCCAGTAAATTCGCTTGACCCCTGTGGCTATTTCAAGTTGGGTGGATTTATATTGCCATTCTCCGCTCCTGATATTTGCATTTGCCAGCTTACTGCGGTTAACGTACACGGAGGGGAATGCAAATGACTGAGAAACAGTAAAGCTGTTGTCGTTAGTGTACGAGTTGAATTGTCCGTACTCCCCGTCAATTGCTGTTTTTGGAAGATCGACAGCTGCACCCTTGAGAGCCTTCTGCACATCCACCGAAAGTGCCGCTGATTTAACGGAGAGGTTGCTGTCAAGGGCCATTTGAATTGCCTCATTCAGATTGATGGCCTTTACCTCCTGGCCATTCAGGTTACCCATAACTGACGCTATACCGAACAACAATACTGATACTGCAAGTTTTTTCGATGACATTCCCTTGATTCTGAATTTGAATTTGGTTGAAGAAAACAGGATATAAAATACCGGAAGAACGATAAGTGTAAGGAGGGTAGCTGTAACCAGTCCGCCTATCACAACTGTTGCTAGCGGCTTTTGCACTTCCGCTCCGGCAGAGGTAGAGATGACCATGGGTAAAAATCCCAGGGCGGGAGCCGCACCTGTCATGATGACAGAACGCAGACGTGTCTTTAACCCTTTAAGGACGCGCTCGCTTATGTCGGCAACGCCCTCTTTTTCGAGCCGGTTAAACTCGGCAATCAAAACTATGCCGTTAAGAACAGCAACCCCGAACAATGCGATAAAACCGACGCCTGCAGAAATAGAGAAGTTCATTCCGCGCATCCAGAGGGCAAAAACCCCTCCGATAGCAGCCATGGGAACTGCCGTAAATATCAGCAGGGATTGTTTGACTGATTTAAAGGTAAAATAGAGTAACACGAATATTAAAAGCAAGGCTACCGGCAAGGCGACTGAAAGTCTTTTCTGTGCCGCTTCAAGGTTTTTAAACTGACCTCCGTATGTAACATAGTAACCGGTAGGCAGCAGAATATTCTGATCAATCTGCGCTGTCACATCATCAATGACACTTTTTACATCGCGGTTACGCACATTAAATCCGATCGTGATCCTTCGCCTTGTATTTTCCCTTGAAACCTGGGCGGGACCTGACTTTATTGAAATATCCGCTACCTGTCCGAAGGGTATCTGATGGCCATCAGGAAGTGCAACGGTAAGATCTTTCACATCATCAAGGCTATGCCTGTAATCTTTGTCCAGGCGGACAACAAGCCCAAACCTTTTTTCTTCATCATATACTACCCCGGCCTGGCTTCCAGCGAAGGCTGTCCGAAGAATACTGTTGACGTTTTCCACCGATAGACCGTACTGTGCAAGCCGGTCACGATTGTATTCAACCTGTATCTGGGCCAGTCCGGTGACCTTTTCGACATTAATATCCGTAGCTCCAGGCACTGCCTGAACTATTTCTGCAATTTCTGCTGCTTTTTCAGAAAGAACATTAAGGTCATCACCGAAGATTTTAATGGCGACATCTTCCTTAGAGCCGGTCATAAACTCATTGAACCTCATCTGAATTGGCTGCTGGAATGTAAACTTGACGCCTGCAAGAGTAACCAGTTTTTCCTCCATTTTTCCAACCAGTTCTTCGCGTGTTTTCGCAGAGACCCAGTCACTTTTATCCTTTAGTGTAATAATATAATCGCCAGTTTCCATCGGAGTGGGATCAGTAGGGATTTCACCGGCGCCTATTTTACAGACTGCGTGCTTTACCTCTGGAAAGTTCTCCAGCAGGATCTTATTTGCCTTAATAACCTGGTCCACGGTATTGGAAAGTGAACCTCCCTGCAGCGTCATTACACCGGCAGCCAGGTCGCCCTCTTCTAGTTGAGGGATAAATTCACCGCCCAGACGGTTGAATATAAAGAGGCTGATTACCAGCAGGGCGATTGCAGAAACAGAAACCAGCAGTTTGCGTCTGAGCGCAAATGCAATCACAGGATTAAATGCCTTGTTGATCCAGTCCATCAGGTGATCGGAGATATTTGGCTTGTGACTTGTCTTCCTGCTTAAGAACAGGGCTGAGGCCACTGGAACATAAGTGAGCGAAAGAATAGTAGCCCCAAGCAATGCCAGTGCCACAACCTGCGCCATCGGGCGGAACATTTTGCCTTCTATGCCGACCAATGCCATTATGGGCAAATAAACGATCAGGATAATAATTTGTCCGAAAGTGGCCGAACTCATGATTTTCTTTGTCGAATCAAGTACACTTTCGTCCATCTGTTCCCGGTTCAGCTTCGCAACGCCGGGATGGTGATGTTTACTCATAAAAATGCGATGAACAACACTTTCGACAATGATAATGGCGCCATCGACAATCAGTCCGAAGTCGATTGCACCAAGGCTCATCAGGTTCCCGGAAATTCCAAACAGGTTCATCATCGAAATGGCAAACAGCATTGAAAGAGGAATGACCGAGGCCACTACGAGTCCGGCGCGAATATTCCCAAGCAGCAAAACGAGAATGAAAATGACTATCAGCGCCCCTTCGATTAGGTTTTTTGAAACTGTCCCGATGGCGCGTCCCACAAGATCGGAACGGTTGAGAAACGGCTCGATCCTGACTTCTTCCGGTAATGATTTCTGGACGGATTCAATCCGGGTCTCCACATTATCGAT
>DIAS01000090.1:24856-36930 GCA_002415855.1 Bacteroidales bacterium UBA5072 | reverse complement strand
AGCCGGGATGACCGAAACAACTAACTGTAAGGTTCCGCTTTTTGTTGTAATTGCTGAGTTTTCACCTTCCCCGGTCACAGTGATGCCGGTTACCGGTATGGCAATCACTGGTTTGTTCCATCCGGCCAGACTGGCCCAGAGCCACCAGGCTGCAATACCTTTTCTCTGGCAATTAAGTGATTGAGAATGGGCACATTCCCCGGAATAAAAGCAACTATCCGGATGCAAAGTGCTCCATTGCACGGCCCAGTTGGCATCCTGAGAACCATCACCATCCGAATCAAAGTCGCAATTGTCCGTAGCCAGTAATTCCATATAATTTACTTCGCCATATGGCGCATAGCTTTCAATGTCAGCGAAGTCAAACAGAATCTTGTTGTTATTCCGGCAGAAGGTCCTGATTTGTTCATTTCTTAAATGTAGCTTGCCGGTCGGACCTTTGCCATCGAGATGACCGGTCATGTATACGAATTTCTTATCCGGAAAATCCTGTTCCAGCTGATTCATCTGATCAAGATATATGTTGACGTGATTCTCTTCTGCATAGCTCAGTTCTCCGCACCACGACCATATGATAACGTTCACATCTGCGTTGGCAGGCTTAAGCAGGTACTCCCTTGTAAGGGTATCCCATTTGTAAAAATTCGGATTGCCCAGATCAATCGAATAGGAGGCAAAATAGTCATGCAGATCCAGTGATCCTTCTGAACCTCCGTTGCTAAAAGCATAATTGTCTCCGTAATGGCTGTAAATACCTTCCATTCCCGAAATCAGCTGGCTGCCATGAGAGGTATGGCCGTATGCAATATGAAGCTTCGACCTGGCTGAATCGACCCAGTTTGCAGGGATCTTGTTAAGGTAAGTACAATCATGATCAATAATCAGGGGAGATTGCGCATGCAGACTGATGCAGAAATACACAATCAACAGGGCTGGTAAGAATCTTTTCATGACCGAATGGGACTGATGGAAAGTAATTGAACGCCGGTATGCAACAGAAAAGAGAGATTGCATACTTTACCAGCTATAAAGGTAACAATTCGCTTTAAATTGAAAATAAATTGGCCAGTGTTTTTAAAGATAGTTCAGGACACATCCTAAATAAGCTGGAAAATCTATATATTAGCCAGACAGTTCAATTATTGAAACAATAGCTGATATGAAAGCCCGTGATAATCCTTTTCATATTTTAATAATTGCAGTTGCAGCATTATCATTATTGTCATTAATATACGGTTGTAATAAGCCACAAAAGCCAAATCATATGTCGGGATCAACAAATATCCTGTTCCTTCACCACAGCACTGGCAAGGTGATTTTACTTGGAAATACGTCAAGAATAATCTATAAACTGGGCTTTAAGGGTGGAATCGATAAATTGTTTGCCGATTCAAATAAAAAGAACGGCACCAATTACAGGTTTTCAAGCCAGTATTTCCCGAAACAGGAAATATATGGCTGGAAGAACTATCCTTTTGATTACTACAACATATGGGTCAGGAATGCCGGTGACCGGCCTTTCCAGGATGAACCCACGCTTGAGATCCTGACAAAAACGTACAACGTAATTATTTTTAAGCATTGTTTTCCGGTAAGTAACATTGTGGAGGGCAAAGGAGCTCCTGATATTGATTCGGAAGAAAAGACGCTTGAGAATTATAAATTGCAATACGGGGCGCTTAAAGAAAAACTGAAACAGTTTCCTGAGACCAAATTCATTGTATGGACAGGTGCCGCCCTGGTGAAGAATGAAACCAGTGAGGGAAATGCCATAAGGGCCAGGGAGTTTTTCAACTGGGTTGTCAATGAATGGGATGAGCAGGGTGACAACATCTACCTGTGGGATTTCAGAAAGCTGGAAACCGAAGGTGGCTTGTATCTGCCTGATAAATTTGCCAATTCAGCCAATGATTCACATCCTGCAAAAAGCTTTGCTGCAAGCGTGATGCCCTTGTTTTACCAGCGAATTATTGATGTCATCGAAAACCGGGGTGACAGTGGCAGTATAACGGGGGAGAACGATTAAATCTTTCAGAAAGGTTTTACAAATTTGAATGCAGTTGATTTTCCCTTCCCTGTCAGTACTACAACATAGGCCTTTGGTGGCAGGGAGGATATAGAAATCACACAGGTATTGTCAATTACCGGTTCGGTCAGAAGTATGTTCCCGGAAATATCCAGCAGCCTCACCAGTGAAAAATCCTGATCCCTTTGGGTGGAAATCGTTAGCTCGGATGGACTACACTGCCAGCTAAAGGGCTTTAGATCATCCTGTTCCTGATCATTAAATCCGGACTGGTTTGTAATTACAACATTCAGCAAACCGATAACACCCGAACCATCCATGGCAGTTGCCCTTGCAATTACCTCACCCCATGAAGCAGCCGTCAGCAGTCCCCCTGAACTGATGTCGGCACGCCCGGTGACGTTTTGTACGGTCCATGTAACGGACTTATTATGGGCATTATTGGGAAATATCTGTGCGTAAAGCTGCAAAGTACCCCCGATTGCCGGTATTCTGGTCTCAAAACCTTCACCGTAAACTACAATCGACGTAATGGTAACGGTGCCCTGTGAAATCGTAATGACCATGGAGCCGGTGATTCCGGAACCATCTGTGGCCGTAGCAGTGGCCGTAACGGTACCATCAGCTATCGGAGAAACGAGTCCTGTACCGCTTATTGTTCCCTGTCCAGTACCATTTGCCAATGACCAGGTAACGTTTTTGTTGGTGGCATAGGCAGGCAGAACGGCAGCGGATAATTGCAGTGTTCCGTTGTTTGCAGAGATAATGGAAGAGCCACCCGCCCCGGTTACGGTTATCGAAGAGACGAGTATGATCTGATTGGATAGGGTGATCACCAGGGATCCGCTTATACCTGAACCGTCTGTGGCACTTGCCCTGGCCGTCACTGTTCCATTGGTCTGGGCTGTCAAGAGACCGGAAGCACTGATGGTAGCTTGTCCGGTACCATTGATGACCGACCAGGCCACTGTTTTGGTTGTGGCGTTCGATGGCAGAACAGTTGCCGACAATTGCAGGGTCCCGTTGTCGGTTGTTATGGTGGTTGCACCACCTGCACCGGTGACAGTAATGGAAGACACCCACACCAGCTGGTTCGTGATTGTAATGACCATCGAACCTGAAATACCTGTACCATCATTGGCAGTAGCTCTGGCGGTCACCGTGCCATTGGCGAAAGCGGTAACGAGACCGCCGGCACTAATCAATGCCTGGCCGGTTCCACTGACCAGCGACCAGGTGACTGATTTTGTGGTGGCATTGGAAGGTGATATAGTTGCCGTTAATTGCAGCGTACCCCGGTTGGTCGTGATGGTATTGGCTCCGCCGGCTCCTGTAACGGTAATACCGGTCACAGGTATCACCTGGTTGGAAATGGTAATGGAGATGGATCCAAAGATACCAGAACCGTCGACAGCCGTTGCCCTGACAATTACTGTGCCATTGTCAACGGCGGTAACCTGACCGGTAGTACTGATCGTTGCCAGCGTACTGCCGCTTACAATTGACCATGACACCGAATCGTTAGTGGCATTTACAGGTGTTATGGCTGCACTGAGCTGTAATTTTCCGCCGTCAGTATTGATGGTGCTCAGCCCGCCCGCACCGGTAACAACAATCCCCGTAACCAGAATGGGCTGGTCTGTAATGGTTATCAGGAGTGAGTCCTTTATTTCGGAGCCATCATTGGCCGTGGCCTTTGCCGTGACAGTACCCTTTGCAACTGGCGTGAGCAATCCCGAGTTGCTGATGGTGGCTTGTCCCGTGCCGTTAACAACTGACCAGGTCACTGTTTTATTGGTCGCATTGGCAGGTGTAATGACCGCAGTCAGCTGCCATGGATTTCCAAGGGCAATAAGCGTGATTCCCCCGGTGCTGGTCACTGTTATATCGGAAACAGGTATGATCTGGCCAGAAATGGTGACCACGAGGCTGCCATAGATACCGGATCCGTCAATGGCTGTAGCCCTGACGGTCACGGTACCATTGTCCAGCGCTTTGAGCTTGCCTGCTGCGTCGATCGTTGCCAGACCCGCGCCACTGTTTATAGTCCAGGTAACCGCCTTGTTGTTGGCATCGGCCGGGAACACTGCAGCGTTCAACTGGAGGGTGCCATCGTCAGTAATGATTTCCGATACTCCTCCTTCTCCGCTGACCACGATGCTGTCAACCAGCACCACTTGGTTGGTCATGGTAATCACCAGCGAACCTGAAACGCCCGAACCATCAGCAGCAGTTGCTCTGGCAGTTGCAGTTCCGTTGGAAACTGCAGTAAGAAGGCCTGTAGCACTTATTGTAGCCCTGCCTGTGCCATTGACCACAGACCAGGTGACGGCTTTATTGGTTGCATTAAGAGGCATAATTTCTGCTATAAGCTGAAGTGTGCCTCTATTCGTACTGATTGTGGATATGCCACCGGTACCGGTAACGGTAATCGCGGAAACAGGTACAGGTTGATTGGAAATCGTAATGCCCATAGAACCGGAAATACCTGAACCATCTGTTGCAGTTGCAGTTGCAGTAACAGTACCGGTTTCTATTGCAGTAACCAGTCCTGTAGAACTGATGGAGGCCTTTCCTGTACCATTGAGAATGGACCAGGTAACTGATTTTCTGCTTGCACTGACTGGTGTGATATGGGCCGTAAGCTGCAGGGTCCCGCCGCTGTCAGTAATTACAGAACCTCCACCAGCTCCGGTGACCGTTATGCCTGTAACCGGGGTGTTGATTGGTTGCCCATTCCAGCCTGCCAGTCTGGCCCATAACCACCATGCAGCAACTCCTTTTTGCTGACAGTTGAGTGCTTGAGAATTCGAACAGGCTCCCTGGTAAAAACTGCTGTCAGCGTTTGCAGTCGACCACATTGTAGCCCAGTTGGCATCCGGAATATTGTCAAGGTTAGAGTCGTAATCACAGTTGCCATTTGCCAGGAGAACCATAAAGTTTTTCTGACCGTCCGGATCAAAACTCTCGATATCGGCAAAATCAAACAGGATTTTTGCACTGTCAGCACAGTATTTCCTGATCCGTTCATTATTCACATACAGGGTTCCCGAGTTCCCGGTACCATCCAGATGTCCTGTCATATAAACAAATTTGACAGCGGGATAATCCTTTTCCAATTGGTTCATCAAGGCCAGATACTTGGTTACAGTATCCTGTGGTGCTGAGGAAAGCTGTCCGTTCCATGACCAGATAACCACATTAACATCCGTGTTTGACACAAGATAATTGCGGGTGAGACTGGCCCACTGTGTGAAAGTGGGACTTCCCAGGTCACCTGTTACGAAGTTATCGTGGAGATCCAGTCCAACCCCGGACCCTGTGACATCAAATGCAAAATCAGTTCCGTATTCATCATACACTCCTGTCATTCCAGAAATCAGTTGATTGCCATAGGCAGAATGACCGTAAGCGATGTGGAGTTTTGCACTGGCACTGTCAATCCTGGAAGCAGGTATTTTATAAAGATGCGTGCATTGATGGTCAATTAATATGGATGTTTGCCCATGGATTGAAACTAGCATCAGGCTGGATATCAGGCAGAATACAATACGCTTCATATTGAGCAATTATCTGTTTGGTTACTAAAGTCAACCCGCATTGTTAGCAGTAAATCTCACGGTACCATTTAATGAACTGCTTAATCCCATAATCAACCGGATTGATGGGTTTGTAACCGCAGGCTGCTTTTAACAGTTCAACCTCCGCCCATGTCTTTTTTACATCTCCGGCCTGCATGGGCATATATTCAACCACTGCTTTCTTCCCGGTGGCTTCCTCAATGGCATGGATGAAATCCGTGAGTTTTACCGGATGATTATGGCCAATATTGTAGACCCGGTAAGGTGCCGGAGAAGTGGAAGGATCGGGCTCCAACCCGCTCCAAAGTTCGTTTCTTCCGGGCGGATCACCGGTGAGGATTCTAAATATTCCTTCAACAATATCATCGATGTAGGTAAAATCACGTTCCATCGCACCATTGTTGAAAACCTGGATCGGTTTGCCCTCTAGAATAGCCTTTGTGAAAATAAAAAGTGCCATATCGGGTCTTCCCCAGGGTCCGTAAACTGTGAAAAATCTCAGTCCGGTCGTTGGCAGACCAAAAAGATAACTGTAAGTATGCGCCATCAGTTCATTGCTCTTTTTGGTAGCGGCATAAAGGCTTATGGGGTGATCAACATTGTCCTTTTCGGAGAAGGGAATTTTTTCGTTCAGGCCATATACACTGGAACTGCTGGCATAAACCAGGTGTCTGACGGCATGATGACGACATGCTTCCAGAATATTGATGAAACCATAAATATTGCTGTCAATGTAAGCATAAGGATTTGTCAGACTATAGCGTACACCTGCCTGGGCGGCCAGGTTGCATACACAATCGAACTGCTCATGTTCAAAAAGCCTGGTCAGGTTATCCCGGTCCTCCAGTTTGAGTTTAACGAACCTGTATGATGGGAAAAGTTTGCTGGTAATCAAGTTGTTGTATTCTATCTCTTCCCGCTCTACACCGGTTTGCCTTAGCCTGGCGTATTTCAGATTAACATCGTAGTAATCATTGATGATATCCAGTCCAACAACTTCGTGGTTTTCACTGATCAATCTGTTTGTCAGGTGAAATCCAATAAAACCAGCCGTACCGGTAACAAGTATTTTCATAGCTTAGGGTTTGGCGATGTAACCTGAAACTCGCCCCGCGCAAAATTATTATAAATTATAATGATTCAAAAATTTCTTGATCAGAGCGGAATTAATTTTGATCAACCATTGTATTTATTGTTTATAAATATTGAGAAAGGTACATTTTTTGTGGAAAAAATGTGACTGCAACCATTGGACCTGTTATGACAACATTGCTTTTATTCTTTTTATCGGTTATCTTTTCCGGTCACCCGGTACACATTTCCTTCACCAGTGTCGAAATCGATTTTACCGCGCAGGAAGCGGCATTGACGTATAAATTCAACACGGATGATTTCAGTTTATTATTCTTCCACGTCTATGAGAAGACCATCAGGCCTGAAATGAATCAGGAATTGACACCTATTCAATTGAAGCTGATTGACACCTATCTGTATACATCATTTGTCATGACCCTCGATTCGGATACCCTTGATTTTAAATTTGTCGGAAAGGAACAAAACGAGGAATTCATCTGGCTTCATTACAAATGCCATATTCCGAAAGCCAGCTACAATTCTTTGCAGATGACCAATACGTTACTGCTCGAGTTGAATCAGGATCAGTCCAATTTGGTCATACTGACCTATGGAGGACAAGAAGCAGGTAACACGTTCAATATAAGTAACAGGAAATGGAACATCCCCATCAGGCAAGATTAAGCCGGCAGGTATTCGGCTTTTAGCAGGAAATGTTAACTTTGCAGGAATGAAAAAAACCATTTTAATACTTTCAGGACTATTGTTGCTGCCGGCAGGATTATTTGCTACACACAACAGGGCAGGTGAGATCACCTTCAGGCAGAAATCAGGCTATACGTATGAGGTGACAGTTACAACCTTTACCTATACCCTCAGTGCTGCAAACCGGTCTCAGCTTACCGTTGAGTGGGGTGACAATTCATACTCTGTTGTGGACCTGGACAGCAGGATCGAACTGCCGAACTATTATTACTGGAATAAGTATACAACAACACATACCTTCCCGGGTCCCGGCATTTACCAGGTTTTGATGCAGGACCCGAACAGGAATTTCGGCATTAATAACATTCCGAATTCGGTGGATGTTATCTTTTCTATTAAGACAACCTTGATTATCAGTCCCGAAATTGGCAACAACAGCACCCCCCAGTTGCTCAACTTCCCGATCGACAAGGCTGCGCTGGGTCATATCTTCATCCATAATCCTGCTGCCTATGATCCGGATGGTGACAGTCTGTCCTATAAGCTCACCGTTTGCACAGGTCAGGATGGCAAGCCAATTGAAGGCTATATACTGCCTGCATACAGCGATACACTCTATGTTGATGCGGTATCCGGGGACCTGGTATGGTATACTCCGGTGGATACCGGGAAGTACAACGTAGCCATGAATATCGAGGAATGGAGGCACGGTGTGAAAATAGGCAATATAACCAGGGATATGCAGATCGATGTTTATGAGACCGACAACAATCCTCCTGTAAATCCTCCGCTGAAGGATTATTGCGTTCTGGCAGACTCGCTGATTGAATTTCAGGTGACGACAACCGATGAAGACCATGATTCCATTAAGCTGATCATGACCGGCGGTCCCTTCATTGTAAGTACTTCACCGGCAACTTTTACCAGGGTAGCTTCCGGGAAGGGATTTGCCACATTTAATTTCAGGTGGCAAACTAACTGTGCGCATGTACGAAAACAGCCCTACCAGGTGACCCTTAAAGCTGAAGATATTAACAATGACATTAGCCTGGTCGATATCGACAATTTCAATATCAGGGTAATGGCGCCTGGTCCCGAAAACCTTCAGTCGGCGGCAACCAGCACCGAAATCGGTCTTACCTGGAATCCTGTGAATTGTGATGGAGTGTCAGGATATTACATATACAGGAGGGAAGGCAGTTCTGGATTTACACCGGGTGAATGTGAAAACGGGGTACCTTCCTATACGGGTTTTGTGAAGATAGGAACTACTGCCGGTATTGCTGGTACTTCCTTTACCGATGACAATAATGGAGAGGGACTTGTTCAGGGGATCCAATATTGTTATAGGGTAACGGCCTATTATGAGGACGGAGATGAAAGCATGGTATCCAATGAGACATGTAACTCACTGGTACCTGGATTTCCAGCAATCCTCAATGTCAGTGTGACTGATGTTGATGAAACCTCAGGTAGTATTTTCCTGGCCTGGGCCAAACCACGCAATTTTGATGCAGGCTCTGCGCCAGGCCCTTATGTTTACAAAATCTATCGATCCGAGACGCAGGATCAAAGCGGTTTTGCCCTGATTGATTCAGTGCAGACAGCCGATCTCAATGATACAACCTATACCGATTCACCGCTGAATACGGTAAGGTTTCCTTATTATTACAGGGTGATCATGTTTAACAACACACCGGGCAACAGGTTTGAAATGAAGCCTGGCGAGAGTGAGATCGCCTCGTCACTTTATATTGAAATTACACCGGATGATAACCAGCTTACGCTGAACATCAAGAAGAAAGCACCATGGATCAATGACAGTTATGTAATATACCGGCAGAATGCTGCGATGGTCTTTGATTCCATTGCACTTACCGAAAGCAATGTTTTTGTGGATACCGGTTTACAGAACAATATCACCTATTGTTATCAGGTTAAGAGTATCGGCTGGAGACCCATTGATGATGTTATTTTTAACAATACCAACATGTCGCATGTCAATTGCGGTACCCCGGTGGATCTGACACCTCCCTGTGCACCTTCGCTGACAGTTGAATCGCGTTGTGACAGCCTGATGAATATCCTGACCTGGACAAATCCCAACCATTCCTGTTCCGATGATGTGATCCGGTATACTATTTATTATGCTCCGGATGTCAGTACCCCGTTGGATTCGATATTCAGTGTTTCACCGGCTTCAGACACGGTTTTTTACCACAGGATGGGAGAAGGTTTTATGCTGGCCGGCTGTTATGCGGTGACTGCCATTGATTCATTTGAAAATGAAAGTGCATTTTCACCCAAGATTTGTGTGGACAAATGCCCGTTGTATTCACTGGCCAATGTGTTCACGCCAAATGGTGACGGGATAAATGATTTCTATATTTCGAGTAATCTGAACAATGCGGTGGAAAAGGTAGATATGAAAATCTTCAACCGTTTCGGGCAGCTCGTTTTTGAAACTTCTGATCCTGCCATCAACTGGGACGGAAAATTCAGGAACTCCGATAACAATGTCTCATCGGGGGTTTATTACTATGTATGTGATGTTTATGAACCCCGCATCAGCGGTATTGAGATCAGAACACTAGTAGGATTTATTCACGTATATGCCGAAGGTTATGCAGGAGAAGCAACGACCAAATAAAACATTACTGGGTATCACAGTATTTGTGCTCTTACTGCTGGTTTCCGGCCGGGTTTTTCCGCAGAACGCGGATGAAGATTACCTGGCAGGATGTGCCAGCATAATAAAAGGCAGTTACAGCGATGCCATCATGTACCTCTCTTCAGCCATCACGCGAAACAATTCAGATGAAAATCTTTTTCTGAAGCGGGGAGCATCCTACCTGAATTTGAAGGATTATGCCCATGCTGTAGATGATTTTAAAGAGGCCAATTTGATCAATCCCGGGGCGGGCGATATCTGGCTGGCCCGCGCCTTTGCTTTGTCGGGAAACAATGAAAATGCAATCATTTATTTGCGGAGCCATCTGAATTCAGAATGGCGGTTGCCCGAGGACAGCATTCAAAAGGATAATGCATTCAACAGCCTGCAAAGTGCTACGGAATGGTATACCTTATGGCAAAAGGACTGGTACAGCGATGAGGAAAAGTCAATTGCCGATATTACTTTTTATGCGGGAAAAGGCCTTTACGATGAGGCTAATTCCAGGTTATCAGCTGAATTGTCCCGGAATCCTGACAGCAGGTCTCTGATCTTCCTCAAGGCAAAGATTTCTTTTGACCAGGGTAATTATGCTGCTGCTATTGCCGATTATACCACAGCAATTGACATGGACAGGAATAATGCACTGTATTATGCCCTGCGGGGTGCTGCCAATCTGAAGGCCGAAAGGTATAAGGAGGCATTAAGTGATCTTAACAAGGCCATACGGAGCGATCCTGCCGGTTTTAATCTATACATAAAACGTGCAGAAGCGTATGCCGGGTTACAGTCATGGCAGTCTGCAATTAAGGATTTGCTGCTGTATCTGAAATACTTTGAGGACGTGTCCGCTGTGCAGTTTCAATGCGGAAATTATTATTACGAAGCCGGAGATTACATCAATGCGCTCAAATACTACAGCAGGCTGCTAAAGGAGGATCCCGATAACAGTTCTTATTTCAAGGCCAGAGGAAAAACTTATCTGAAGACGGCTACATACCGTTATGCCATAAGTGATCTGTCCATGTCACTTGATCTGAATCCCGACGATGCCGAGACCTGGATGAGCCTGGGACTTGCCAAATTACAGTCGGGGGATAAAGAAAACGGTTGCTCTGACCTCCAGAGGTCTCAAAGAATGGGAAATGCTGAGGTCGGCAAATATATACTGGAGAATTGTAAGTAGGTCAATGGATATTTTTCCTCAGCTGATTTAAAAATTGTCGCATTTTTACCGTATCCCGCTCCCTGACTATTTCGCGCAGGTTGTCCAGTTGCTCGCTGATCTTTTCGAGCTGTTCCAGTGTAAAAGGACTGAACATGATCTCCGAAAGGAGAAAGTCATCCTCGGAAAACAGGAGACCTTTAGCAATCTCGTGATGTTTGCGGAAGGTTGTTCCGGGGGCCTCCTGTTTCTTCATACAGGCAGCGAATACCATGGTCGATGCAAACGGGATGGACAAGGAATAGGCAATGGTTTCGTCATGCTCGACAAAGGAATACTCAAAGATATGAAGATTGAAGGATTCGAAAAAGCTTCTGAAAAATGCCTTGCCTTCTTCATCTGATTCACGGATAATGATAGCACTATGGCCTGTCAGATCCTTGAGGTTGGCAAAAGTTGGCCCAAACATCGGGTGGGTAGATACAAACCTGCGTCCGGAGGCCGGGTAAAATTTCTGAAGTCCGTTTTTTACCGAAGTGATGTCAGCCAGGATGCAATTCTCGCTGAGATAGGGCAATAATTCCCGGAATACCGGAATTGTCCTTTCCAGGTTCACGGCATTAATCACCATATCCGGGTTAAATTCCCTGATTTCTTCGTAGGAGACAAGCTTCAGGGTGTTGAAAAAATACTTCAGCCGGGTAAGGTCATTGTCAAAGGCAGCTACCTCATAGTCAAGGCAAAGTGATTCAATCAGCCATGATCCCATCTTACCGGCACCGAGTATTAATATTTTCATTGATTTACTTTTTACTGTTCCTTACCGTTTACTGTTTACCGTTCACCGTTTAC
>DIAS01000090.1:0-24569 GCA_002415855.1 Bacteroidales bacterium UBA5072 | reverse complement strand
CGTTCACCGTTTACCGTTCACCGTTCACCGTTTACCATTTATCATTAACCCTTCCAAATCCTGCCGATCCGTTGCTCCTGCATCATCAGGTCGACCAGAACAAGGGCCGTGGCAGCTTCCACCACCACCGGGATCCTGAGCGCTATGCAGGTGTCATGACGGCCTTCAATTTGCAGGTCCACCATCTCTCCGCTTCTGATGTTAATGGTATGCTGTTTTTGGGCCGTGCTGGAGGTAGGTTTTACTACGACTCTGAATACCAGATCGTTTCCATTTGATATTCCACCGTTAATCCCGCCGGCATGATTGGTCAATGTATGGCCTTCGATTGAATCAAGTTTGTCATTGTGATCACTGCCCCACATCCTGGCGGCGGCAAAACCTGATCCGAATTCAATGCCTTTGATGGCAGGGATTGAGAAGATCATATGACTCAGAACGGATTCCAGGGAATTGAAAAACGGTTCACCAATACCAACGGGCATTTGTGCAGCAGTGCATTCAATAATTCCACCGATGGAATCATTTCTTTCCACAGCTTTGTCAACAGCTTCCTCCAGGTTTTTGTTACCCCCCAGTTCCAGAATGCGCGAAGAAACTGATGTAGGTAAGATAAGTTTTTTGGCAATAACTCCTGCCGCCACGATTCCCAGCGTTAGGCGACCAGAAAAATGTCCACCGCCACGGTAATCTTCAAAACCTCCGTATTTTTTCAGCGCCACGAAATCAGCGTGACCGGGTCGGGGAGTGTTACGCAATTCGGTATAATCACGCGACCGTGTGTTTGTGTTTTCGAAGATGATGGTAATGGGCGCCCCCGTAGTATGATCTTCAAAAACACCGCTGATAATACGCGGCAGATCAGCTTCCCTTCTGGGAGTTGTTCCTTTCGATCCGCTGCGGCGTCTGTCGAGTTCAGCCGTAAATTCCTCAAATTTAAGCGGCAGTCCGGCCGGACAGTTGTCAATGGTTATGCCAACATGGGAACCATGCGATTCGCCAAAGATGCTGATTCTGAATATTTTTCCGAAAGTATTCATACCGGATCAGATTTGCTGTATCTCCATGATGAACTGATTCAGTTTGTCATAACTGATCTGACCTGGTGCTGTTGCCTCTTCTTCATTGAGGGAAGCATAGGTAAATTCAGCACCAAGAAATGGCGCCACAATCCTGCTGATTCTTCCAAGATCTCCCATACCAATGGCTACCAGCCTTCCAGGTGCCTTGTACAGGGAAAGAATTTTTGAATTATCACGGTTTACATTTACATGTGTGGCTATTTTGGCTAGGTCCGCACCCTGCGCATAGCAGTCGCGGACAATTTCTTCAAGTTCATCCAGTTCCGGAGTTCTGTCATAATTGTGATAGGATATAATAACATCACACTGGTGTTTGTGGGCATAATCAATCAGATCATTTTTATATTCAGGTGTGGCCTCATACTCCAGGTCTACATAGGTAGCACCGGCTGCAATGGCGATCTTGATCATTTCCACTCGGTCTTCCTGCTTGATTTTTCCCGGCCTGCACGTTGCAATTGTTTTCTTACGCCTGGAAAAAACCTGCCGGATCTCGTCGTTGCTGAATTCAGCAAGATCGATCCTTATTTCGGCCATTTCGACTTTGTCAAGCGATTCAATACACCTTGCAACGTCTTTTTCAGCAATACTAGCGCAAATCATAATGATTCCTGTAGTTAAAATTTTCTAACTGGTTAAATGATATTTTTTTGATCACGGCATTTCCGATACGCTCGAGGAAAACCATATGCAGATTGTCGTTTTCACGTTTTTTGTCCTTTTTCATGGCTTCAATCAGTGGCCCGAAATCAGTGTTAAGCGACACCGGAAGCTGCAGGTTAACAAGTATTTGGATGATCCTGTCAGCTTCTGATTCCGGCAGCAATCCCATTTTTACGGACATGCCTGCTGCCAGTACCATCCCGATGCTGACTGCTTCTCCATGCAGCATTCCCGTTTCATGTTCAATGGCGTGAGCGAAAGTGTGACCGAAATTCAATTTCATTCTTTCGCCTTTTTCCTTTTCGTCTTGTTCAACAACTTGCGATTTGATCAGAACGGAATCATAAATCAGCTTTTCAAGAACATGAGGCTCTTTGTGCAGGGCCTCAGCATAATGCATCTCCAAATAACTGAACAATGCTTCATCTTTGATGGCAGCTGCCTTGACAATTTCAGCAAAACCGGAACGAAATTCCTTCTCATCGAGCGTCTGCAGCATATTGGTGTCTGCAATCACGAATTCAGGCTGATTGAACACACCGATCATGTTTTTATATCCCCGGAAATTAACGCCATTTTTACCTCCTACACTTGCATCGACCTGAGATAACAAGGATGTCGAGACAAAACCAAAGCGCAGGCCGCGCATAAAAATGGACGCTGCAAATCCGGCTACATCACATACGATTCCCCCTCCGACAGCGACAATAAAAGTGGATCGGTCAGCCTCACAGGCAATAAGCTTCTCAAAAATAACGGACAGGGTATCCAGTGTCTTGCTTTTTTCACCAAGGCCTATGGTAATTACAGGTACATCAGGAAAGGATTTGCCATAGTGCTTGTGAATATTGTCATCTGTAATAATTATCGTTTTCCCGGCAGGAAGGTAATCAGTCAGATTCCTTATGCTTTCACCGATAACAATTTTCGAGACCCTGGAATCAGTTGTAATTTCAATTGTTTTCATCCAAATGTCAGTGCCGGTTTAGTAATTCAGTCATTATTCTTCATTCATCACCCTGGTCTGGTGATTGATAGATTCTTCATGAATGGCCCGGAATACCTTAATAATGAACTCTTCGCCCAAACCCTTTTTTGCTGCCTGTTCAATCTTGTTGCGCAGTATCTCGTCCCATCTGCTGGTCTGCAGAATGGTTATGTTGTTCTGCTTTTTGTATTCGCCAATCTTCCTTGCGACAGCCATACGATGTTCAAAGATATCCATGAGCTTATCATCATATTTGTCGATCTCATGCCTGAGATCTTCAAGGGTCGAAAGTAATACATTATTCTGTATGCTGGCACTTCGGAGCACCATTCTCTTAATCAGCTTATTCAGGTTCTCCGGCGTGATCTGCTGTTGCGCATCGCTGAGTGCCTGGTCGGGATTACAATGTGTTTCGATAATGAGACCGTCAAAATCAAGGTCCATGGCCTTTTGTGAAACCTCAAACAGCAGTTCACGGCTGCCGCAAATGTGACTCGGGTCAGTTAAAATGGGCAGTTCAGGTATTAGGCGCTTCAGTTCAATGGGTATTTCCCATTGCGGATTATTCCGGTAAAGCGTTTTACTATAGATCGAGAATCCCCTGTGAATGGCAGCCAGTTTGGTAATCCCGGCTCTGTTCAGCCTTTCAAAAGCACCAATCCACAATTCAACATCGGGGTTAACAGGATTTTTAACAAGCACCGGCAGATCAACACCTCGCAGTGAATCAGCAATCTCCTGCACGGCAAATGGATTGGCTGTAGTCCTTGCTCCGAGCCAAATGATGTCAATTCCGGCCTTGAGTGCATCATATACATGTTTGACATTTGCGACCTCTGTGGCCGTATACATGCCCAACTCCTCTTTCACCCTTCTCAGCCAGGGGAGGCCTTCTTTTCCGACACCTTCGAAGGTGTCAGGACGGGTCCTGGGTTTCCAGAGGCCGGCTCTGTATATGTGAATGCCATAACTCCTTAACTGACGGGCTGTATCCATTACCTGATCTTCGGTTTCCGCACTGCATGGACCCGCCATGATCAAGGGCTTTTCAGTCGAAACTCCCTTGAATTCGAATCTATCGAGTTTCAATGATATATTCATGTTATTCCAGTATTGATTTACCTTTTAAATACTCACCAAGAATCTGAAGGCCGCTCGTAAAAGGCTTGATGGCTTCAATGGCTTGAGAATAAAGCTGGTAATTGTCAATTTCAACGTCGATAAAGAACTGGTATTCCCAGTCCTTTCCGATAATTGGCATTGATTGTACCTTGGCCAGATTTATATCGTAAAACGAAAGTATTGAGAGAACCTTTGAAAGCCCGCCAATCTTGTGCGCCAGTGCAAAGGTCAATGATGCTTTGTTGACTGCCGTAGCATCGTGGTTTTCGCCATTTTTTCCTTTGAGGATCAGAAAACGTGTGTAGTTTTTCTTATGGGTTTCAATACTTTCTGCGATAACAGTAAGATGGTACTTTTCTGCAGCACGGGCCGAGGAGATGGCTGCTACTCCTATGAGGTGTTTATCAGAAATCTCCTTTGCACTTAGCGCGGTATCGATGCTGTCTATAAGCTTTATCTGCGGATAATCATCGAAGAACCGCTGGCACTGAAGAATGGCCATCGGATGTGAGTGCACTTCACGGATATTCTCAATGGTCTGTCCGGGAAGGGCTACAAGATTCTGCTGGATACGCAGATAAACTTCTCCCACAATCTTGAGATTCGATTCCAATAAAAGATTATAGTTGGGCAGAATGCTGCCTGCTATAGAGTTTTCAATAGCCGTTATCCCGAAATCAACCTTCCCCTGTTTCAAAGCGCCAAAAAGGTCATTAAAGGTGTTCCGGGGAACAATTTCGATTTCTTCATTCTCAAAATAGCCATAGGCTGCTATTTCGTGAAAGGCGCCATATCCGCCCTGAATGGCTATTCTTTTTTGTTTTGCGGGTGTTTCATTCATATTGACTGGTTTAATTCATTCAACAAAAAAGCCCCGTTTTACGGGGCCTTTTTGATATAATATCATATACTACACAAACAGAGCCCCTTCAGGTCACCCAAAAATAAAAGTAAAAGAAGTAGGCACTGTTTGATAATCTATTCATATTCGTATTATAATGATGCAAATGTAGACATATGATTTTAAAATTGCAAGAAGTAGTTGAAATATTAGCATAACAGGCTGTAAGCGGCTGATTTTTAATCCAAACTATTCATCCTATAATACTTACAGCACGTTTTCAAACCACATTCACTGCATTTGGGCTTGCGTGCCTGGCATACGTATCTGCCATGCAGAATAAGCCAATGATGTGCCAACGGTAGAAGTTTTTCCGGGAAATGCGTGACGAGCTGTTTCTCCGCTGCTTCCGGGGTTTTTGCATCAGCAGTCAGTCCAATCCTTGCTGATACCCTGAATACATGTGTATCAACAGGCATAGCAGGGTTACCAAAAGCTACCAGGGTGATAACGTTGGCAGTTTTTCTGCCGACGCCAGGCAGACTCATTAATGATTCAACCGATTCAGGAATTTGACCGTTAAAATCACTGATAATCTTCCTGGCCATGGCTGACAGGTGCTTGGCCTTATTATTGGGATAGGAACATGAACGTATGTACTGAAATATTTCTGCAGGTGTGGCACCTGCCATTGCCTGGGGAGTGGGGAATCTTTTCAGCAATGCAGGAGTGATCATGTTTACACGCTTATCGGTGCATTGCGCCGACAGGATAACGGATACAACCAGTCCAAACGGATCAGCATATTGGAGTTCGGTTTCAGCAGCCGGCATGTGTTCGCTAAAGTATTCAATAACTTTATTATAGCGATCTTTCGTATTCATTGGATTGTGATTGAACGCTGACAAAAATAGTGCAATTTCTGGTACTCCACACGGCACATCCAACCTGCAACCTGTAGCCAGCATCATCTCTAAATATCCATATAACACTTAGTCATCCAATACTTTATGTGATACAAACTCATTTTGTTAATATCATGTTGACTGTGCAAAACCAAAAAACTTAACAAAAGAGTAACTTTAGCAGGAATTCGTCGTTTATTATACTAATTTTACTACAACTATGATTCTTATATATTTAAGAAGTCAACTATTAAACCTTTAACTCATGCGACATCATTACTTTAATTTACGGTTAGTCAGTCTTATCGCTCTTTTTGGATTGTTCATGCTGAATGATTCATGCAGATCAGGAAAAAAGGGTCAGGACGGTAAAGAAGTAGGATTGGAGGATTTTCTTTCGGAAGAGGACATTTTTGATGATATTGACAAAGCAAAAAAGATATTTTATTCTCTTCCATCACCACTGGAAACTGCCATGCTGATAAAATCGGCCGGCGCCACTTACAATGAGACTGTTCTTAATGATCTTGCCAATGTTGAGAAATACTCTACAAACAAAAGCAAGGCATTAAATCTTGGAATTTATACTACAGACCTCAGTTTCGCATGTTTATTCGATCAGGCGCAGACTTCTTTGAAATATATGGATGCTACACGGCGACTGGCCACCGAAATGGGCATCAATGATGCCATTGATGAGGAGACCATGAAAAGACTCGAGCAAAACCTGAACAAACGTGAAATTGTTATGGATATCATTTCCGAGACGTTTTTAAACTCTAGTTCCTACCTCAAGGAAAATGATCAGCAGGAGGTTGCTGCTATTGTATTGGTTGGTGGCTGGATTGAAGGACTTTATATCGGATCACAGATGGTCGGTCCGAATCCGGTACAGGGCAATAAGCTTGTCGATCGTATCGCCGAACAAAAGTTGTCTTTCAGCATAGTTGAAAGAATGTTGCAGGACAATAAGCAAAATCAGCTTGGTGAGGAAAACCGCGATATTGTGGAGCTTATCAACGAACTTCACAGCGTGAAAACAGCTTTCGAGAAAATTGAGGTGCAGACATCAGCGGTAAAAGTCGATGCAAGTGACACCTCTGCAGTTACCGTATTAAAATCACAGACAAAGATCACTGTAACTCCAGAAGCATTTGCCGAGCTGCAGGCAGCTGTTAAATCATTGAGAAATAACTTCGTTCAATAAAAACCATGTATATGAAAAAGTATCTTCCCTACATAGTCACTTTAGCCGCACTCATTGCCTTTAACCAATCGGTTAGCGCCCAATGTAAGGGATTTGCCAAAAAATTGTGCAAACTCGAGTTGACAGGATATATCCATGATGGCAATTATCACGCAGCCATTCTCACAGAAGGTGAAGAAGCCGAATTGTATAAGACCTTCTATTCGGGGCAGAATTACCGGCTGGCAGTTTGTGGCTCAGAGACCTTACCACCGATAGAATTTCAGGTGGTGGATGCTTACAAAAACGTGCTGTATGATAACAATCAGCATAACGATAGCGGTACATGGGATTTCAAACTCGAGTCAAGTCAGCAGTTGAAAATTGTGGTGAAGGTACCCGTTTCAGCGCAAAAGACGGAATTTCCCAACAGTGGCTGCGTAGCCATTATGTTTGGATTCCAGGACAAGTAAAAGCATCTTAAAATTAGAAGTGAAAAGTGAAAAGTTAAAGTAAACAAGGGAATTATTACGGTTAACTTTTCACTTTTATCTTTTCACTGAGTCCAAGTTTCCCCGCCAGATATTTCCCGGTATACGATTTTTCACATCGTACCAGGTCCTCAGGAGTGCCCTCAAATACCACATATCCGCCTTCTTCTCCACCTTCCGGACCTAAATCAATGACCCAGTCGGCCGTTTTTATCACTTCAGGATTGTGCTCAATGACCAGCATGGAATGTCCTTTGGCAATAAGTGCATTAAAAGCATCCAGAAGTTTTCTGATGTCATGAAAATGCAAGCCGGTCGTTGGTTCATCGAAAATAAACATGAGGGATTCATCGGCCTTTTCCTGTCCCAGGAAAGAAGCTAGTTTTACGCGCTGACTCTCCCCGCCGCTCAGTGTGCTTGATGACTGACCCAGTTTCACATACCCCAGGCCAACCTCAGCCAGGGGTGCCAGTTTTCGTGCGATAGCCTTTTCTACGGATCCCTTGTGCGAACCAAAGAAATCAATCGCTTCGTCAACAGTGAGCTCAAGAACATCGTAAATGCTTTTCCCTTCAAAATGAACCTCAAGAACATCATCCTTGAATCGTTTCCCATGGCAGCTGTCGCATACCAGATGAACATCAGCCATAAACTGCATCTCCACTTTTATTTCACCTTCCCCCTGACATTCTTCACACCTTCCGCCATCAATATTGAATGAAAAATGAGAGGGGGTAAAGCCATTGTATTTGGAAAGCTGCTGACCGGCATACAATTTTCTGATCTCATCAAATGCTTTGATGTAAGTCACTGGATTGGATCGGGTAGATTTTCCGATGGGGTTCTGATCAACAAATTCCACTCCCTGGATTAAGTGAACATCGCCCCGCAGCTCGCCATATTTGCCTCCTTTTTCTCCTGAACCATGGATCAGTTTATTCAAGGCAGGGTACAAAATACCCTTTACAAGGGAAGATTTCCCCGAGCCGCTTACCCCGGTTATTACCGTCATGGTGTTTAAAGGGATTCTAACCCTGATATTCTTCAGGTTGTTTTCCCTGGCCCCGGAAATTTCTATATAGTTGTTCCATTTTCTGCGGATGGACGGTACGGAGATCTCCATTTCGCCACGGATGTATTGGGCAGTAAGTCCCTTGTTGTTTTTGACCAGTTCCGGAAAGGTTCCGTAAAATACAATTTCGCCTCCCAATCGTCCTGCATAGGGTCCAATGTCGATTATCTCATCAGCCGCCCGGATAACTTCCTCTTCGTGCTCAACTACCATAACTGTATTCCCGATCGCCTGAAGGTTCTTCAGTACCTTAATCAAAAGACCTGTATCACGGGGATGCAAACCGATGCTTGGCTCATCGAGGATATAAAGGGAGCCGACAAGGCTGCTGCCCAAAGTTGTGGCAAGATTGATCCGCTGGGATTCTCCACCGGACAGGGTGGAGGATAAACGGTTCAAGGTCAGGTAACCAAGCCCGACATCCACCAGGTATTGTAACCTTGTCTGTACTTCTGTCAGTATGCGGCCTGCTACCTTCATATCATGCGGATCAAGCTGAACACGTGAAAAAAAACCGCGCAGATCCGAAACCGGCATCATCACCAAATCCTGCATCGAAACGCCGCTGACCTTCACATAGGAAGTCTCTTTTCTCAGTCGGGTGCCAACGCATAGCGGACAGGTAGTCTTTCCCCTGTACCTTGCCAGCATAACCCGGTATTGAATTTTGTATTTCTTGGATTCGAGATAATCAAAAAAGGCATTGATTCCTTTGAAGTAACGATTCCCGTTCCATAAAACCAACCGCTGGTCCTCCGTAAGATCGTAATAAGGACGGTGAATGGGAAAATCGAATTTATCGGCATTGTAGATCAGCTTCTCCTTCCATTTCACCATTTTTTCACCTTTCCAGCAAACAACTGCATCTTCGTATACTGAAAGACTTTTATTGGGAATAACCAGATCCTCATCGATGCCGATTACTTTTCCGTAACCTTCGCATTGCGGGCAGGCTCCAACCGGATTATTAAAACTGAACATATGAACACTGGGCTCTTCGAAGTGTAATCCGTCAGCCTCAAAGGTGTCACTGAAATAACGCGTTTCCTGTTCACCCTCTGCTGATCGGACCAGACAATTTCCTTCCCCGGACATCAATGACATTTGCGCAGAATCGGCATAACGGCTTATGGAGTCTTCGTCAGAGGCAACCACAATTCGGTCTATTACTATGTTGACTGAATCTCCTGCAGTCGGATTGTACTTTATAATGGCTTCTTCAAGTTTCAGGATTTCTCCGTTGATGTCTAACCTGGTGATTCCCTGGTGCTTTAAATCCTCGAGCTTTTGTGCAAAGCTGAGGTTCCCGTTGCCTTTCATGGGACACATCAGCAGAAGACGGGTTCCTTCCGGAAAAGAAGTAATGTAATCCACAACATCAGAGGCACTCTCTTTTTTTACCAATTCACCCGATACCGGAGAATAAGTCCTGCCTATGCGGGCAAAAAGCAATTTCAGGTAGTCGTATATCTCAGTAGAGGTACCAACAGTTGAACGGGGATTGCGGGTGTTTACCCTTTGTTCAATGGCAATTGCAGGAGGCAACCCTTTAATAAAATCAACCTCGGGCTTGTTCATCCTCCCTAAGAACTGACGAGCATATGATGACAGGCTCTCCACGTATCGACGCTGTCCTTCGGCATAAATTGTATCAAAAGCAAGGGACGATTTACCGGAACCGGACAGGCCGGTAATAACAATAAATTTTTCACGGGGTATGCTTAAACTGATATTTTTCAGATTATGAACCCGGGCACCTGAAACTATGATCTTGCTTTTATCGTATAAAGAATTACCTGATGGCATGAGCAATAAAAAAAATGGTTTGCTATTTGTAAAAAAATAGTTTATTTTCGGCAAAAATATCGCTTTATTTCGAACAAAGCGGTTAACTTTATATCTAATTAAACTAACCACCGGAGGACTGCCTATCGCTGCAATTCTACTTTACTTTTTTTAACTCAAAAAGGAGGTAGTTTTGAATAAAATCTATTTAGCTGACAATGAGCTTGTGGACAAGTTCGTCAGTGGCGATATGAACAGCCTTGAACTGCTCATCAACCGGTATCGGAAACAAGTTTATACCTACATTTTTCTGTTGGTTAAAAACCAGCATCTGGCTGAGGACATTTTTCAGGATACATTTATTAAAGTAATTAAGTCACTTGACGGCGGTAAGTATCGTGATAATGGCAAGTTTCTGGCCTGGGTTTTGCGTATTGCCCACAATCTGGTCATTGATCATTACAGGAAGGAGCGTCAGTTGAACGCTTCCTATCGTGAGGATTTTGGTCTCGATATTCTGAATTCTCACAAATATGCAGTTAAACCAACTGAAGACAGCATCATCGACCGTCAAATCCGGAAGGATATCAGGGAATTGATCGATTATTTACCGGAAGAGCAAAAGGAAGTCTTAATTCTCCGGCAGTATTGTGAATTAAGTTTCAAGGAAATTGCAGACCATACCAACGTAAGTATCAATACTGCCCTTGGAAGAATGCGATATGCATTGATCAATCTTCGTAGGATGGTCAAGGAAAAAAACCTTACGTTGACCACTTCATAAAAAGGACATGGGACAAGGAATGAGAAATTTTGACGGAAGAAGAGAAAAATTGTCGTGAGTTTTTTTGCCACGCTGTGTCTGCATTTTCAATTATTACTGATCCCTCTTTCCTTGTCTGATGTCACTATTCACATCTATTGCACGGTAATAAAATTTTATTATCTTTATCACAATTTCTAGTTAATTTGGTACGTTCTAGCATGTAGTTTTATTATTCATTTAATAATTAACATATGAACAGAACCTCTACGATGTATGGTTCAACCAAATTCTCCGATGATAATGAAAATGAGTTAATTAAACTCGCAGGGTTTCTCGAAAGTGAGGAACTGGAAGCCGTGGGGTATTACCTAAAAGGCCTGCAGAGTGATGTGGATGATGAAGTGGTGCGAAGAATAGTGGAGTTCTCAAAAAATTATGGCAGGAAAAATCCTGTCAAGGAGAATGCGGCTTATTGAATCATAAATGAACTGTTGAAGAACCGTTAGAGAAATCTAACGGTTTTTTTCTTCCAGTTTATCAAGTACGTCCATCATCTCCTTCACGGCCTTGGCACTCTCATGCAACTGCACCAATTCCTCGTCGGTAAGCTTGAGTTCAATGATGCTCTCAATGCCATTTTTCCCCAGAACCACAGGAACGCCAACGAAAACATTTTCAAGTCCATATTCACCCTCTAATTTTACGCAACAGGGAAACACACGCCTGTGGTTGCGTGTAATGGCTTCGGCCATCCGGGCTGCCGATGATCCCGGAGCGTACCAGGCGGAAGTGCCCATTAGTTTAACCAGTTCTCCACCACCGAACCTGGTTCGTTCGACAATTGCATCGATCCTCTCTTTGGGCAGCATTTCTGTCAAAGGTATACCGGAAACCGTTGTATAGCGGGGCAATGGCACCATAGTATCTCCGTGTCCTCCTAAAAGAAGCGCACTGATATCTTTCGGTGATACATTCAACTCATCTGCAATAAAGGCTTTATACCTGCCGGTATCCAGTATTCCTGCCATTCCCATGACCCTGGTCCGGGGGAAACGAGATGTGATGTATGCCTGATATGTCATGGCATCAAGAGGATTTGACACAACAATGATAATGGCACAGGGTGAATACTGGATTACCTGGTCAGTAACACCTTTTACGATTACTGCGTTGGTTTCAATCAGATCATCGCGACTCATTCCGGGTTTACGGGGTAAACCCGAAGTGATTACTACAACCGTGGAATTTGCAGTTGCCAGATAATTGTTGGTAACTCCGATTGTTTTGGCATTGAACCTGTCAATCGGTGCACTCTGCCAAATATCCAGTGCTTTCCCTTCAGCAATGCCCGGCTTGATATCAACCAGCACGATCTCGTGCGCAGCATCCCTGTGCGCGAGAACATCAGCACAGGTTGCTCCTACATTTCCGGCTCCGACAACAGTAATCTTCATATTGCTATTTTCTTGTTGAGTTTATTGGGTGCAAAGTAAAAGCAAAAAATCTGCTGGAAAGTTCAAATATGTTCAAAAATAATGAATAAAGTTAAAATAGCAGTTTTGTGGGAAACAAATGAATCTTGCGTCTTCTCAAAACCCGCTACATGGTTTGTAGTCTTCTGACTCTTACCGTATAAGCTTCCTTGGGATTCCTGACTGTCAGAAGTTGCCAGTCATCCTCGGTGAAACCGTTCCTGAGAAGTGCTGGTCTCAGGTCGGTAAAGAGGGCGGTATATCCGCGAAAAACTATACTGTCTGGCTGTATTACATCGTACCAACCGGCATCATGCGATATCAGGACCCTGTCCAGAAGTTTATGCTGCTTCAGGTTAACCAGAAGGTCAACATACTGGTCTGTGTTGTCGGTCATGACATTGTCCAGCGATATCCAGGCGCCCTCCTGTGCAAGGCGTACCTGGACAGCCTGGCTGCCTGCCTGTGCGTGGGTCCATATAAATGCTGAAGGATCAACTCCTTCTTCTTTAAGGATTTTCACTTCAGCCATTGCGGTGGCATCCGGACCTGTATGTGCATTTATGGTCAGGCCGGTTTTTAAATGTGTTCTTGCCGCAGCTCTTACTAAATTCTCATGAACCGGGGCAAGAATTGAATCACCGGGAACCGCAATTTTGATGAACCCAGGATGGATACCGGTGGTTTCAATGCCGTTTTGCCATTCCCCGGTCCATTTTTCTGCCAACTCATCTGCCGTTGCTGAAAACGTACTTGCCGGCAACGCCTTGTTGTAAATTGCGCCATAATAGCCGGTGTTGGTAAGGATGTGAAGGCCGCTTAACCGCGAAAGCTGTTGCAGCAACAACGGATCTCTCCCAAGGTAAGCGGGTGTGCATTCAATGATGGTATTCACACCGGCCCGGCTTGCTTCCCTCAAAAAGGGCAATACCCGGGCAATGACAGTATCTCTGTTCCACCGATGGTAACCGGTGCTGTCTGCACCGATAAAATCTACCAGAAAATGTTCATGCGGAAGCGTAGTTCCGATCTCATCCGCACCGACAGGACCGTTAACAGTCATAATGATTTCCTGTTGATGGCTGCAACCGGATAGCTCCAGGATCAGGAGCCATACAACTGCCTTAAAAAGGGGATTAAGCAAGGTTCTCATAAAGCTGTCAATTTGGTTTTATTTGCAATACACAGGCTTGCTGACGGCCGAAACGCCATTTTCATTAAATGCCTCAATGGCAAAGTAATAGTCCTGTCCTATATTTAGGGCCCGGATTTCCAGGGGGGTAATCTCATCTGAAAAATGCTGGAATGTCTGATAAAGCTTTTCGGCTTCAATCCCCCAAAGAATATTATAGCCTGTGGCTCCTTTGACGGGTTCCCAGGTGACAAAAGCATTCCGGGGATCGGTGTCGCGTTTAACAGTCAGATTTCTTGGGGTGACCGGCGGCTTGCCGGGTGCTTTCCCAAATACGCGAATGTCGCTGATGGCCAGGTTACGGGAAGCTACATAAACATGCTCATATTTGATAAATCTTGCTTGAACCGGTTGCTCGAGCTCTATATAAGCATTGGGACGGTCACGTTTTTCATGGCTAAGATCGGTCAGAATCTCCCAGTTATTACCGTCTGCGGAATGAAGCAATTTAAACTGTGTATAAACTGTGGAATCGCTGTCAAAAATACCTGATTTATAATCGGTATAATTGACCTGGACTGCCCTGATCTCAGATACTTTTTGAAGATCCACCGTTATCCATTCGGTTTTTTCCCGGGTAAGGGCTACCCAAAAGGTCCTGGGATTCTCATCCGTTACAAGGTCTGCCGTATAGGAATCCCTGGTTGAGGAGGCGGTGCAGGGTTTGTTATAGGAAAGAAGCATCCAGCCGGTAAACAATTCGTCTTTGTCGTTCCACTTTGCGGCCGGCAGGAAATGGGGAAAATCACCAAACCTGGTATCGGAGAACATTTGTCCGTCCCTGTCGAAACCTGCAGGAAACATGGCTATCCTTCTTTCGAAATTCCAGTTGACCGCGATCCATGGTGTACCGGTATTCCAGTAGTTACCATGGTTATCCTGGAAGGTGTTGCCATGCCCGGCACCTGTCACAAAGCCACCAGGCTTGTACGAAACCGGGTTGTAAGGTGCATAGTAGAATGGACCCAGGGGATGATCCCCCACGTAGGTGCCATTGGCATATACATTGTATTCTGTACCCGGAGCGCCGTACTGCAGATAATACCTGCCCATGTATTTTGTCATCCAGGCGCCCTCAGCAAAAGGTTTAATGGTGTCGCGGTGGTCACGGCCAAAGCGTTCCCAGCCGTGTTGAGCCGGATTCAGGTATATCATGGCCCTGGCAGTATCAACATAAGTGAGCCGTTTGTGGTGGTCCAGTTCAATCCCGTATATGGGAAACACATTGGAAGAACCCCAGTACATGTACCATTTATCGGTATCCTCATCGTGATAGATGGCCGGATCCCAGGGGCCTGTAGCACCGCGTAGTGCAGGCAGCAACCGGTTAAAAAACTTCAGATGGCCATTCCAGGGCGTAGTGGTATAAAATATCGGGCGCAGGTCAAATGTACTTTGAAACAGGTAGAGGGTATCCCTGACCGATAAGGCTGCCGGGGCGCACATATCCTCCATGGGCCATTTATCGGGGACAACATAGTCCCAGTTTACCAGATCCTTTGAATGCCACCATCCACCGGATATGGTAACAAAAAGGTAGTATTCGCCTTTGTGGTTGACAATAACGGGATCCGCACCCGAACGGTAAGAAATGTTTTCATTGAGCTGTTCAAAATTATAACGATAATTGATATCGATGGGATTACAATAGGTCTTCTGGGGTCTCTGTGCGCAGACCCGGGTGGAAATAACAGAAATCAGGATCAGGAAGATAAATGGCTTCATAGCTTTTTGTTTTATGCAAGTTACAAAATTCTGCATAAAAAAAGAGACCCCGCAACCAGGGCGGAGTCTCAAAAGAAGTGTTATTTACAGGTTTTACTGCTTTACATATTCTGCCGTATTCAGAAAATCGAAGGATTGTTTAACACCTTCAAAAGGAGTCTTAGTAAAAGCTTCCTGTTCAACAACATAATACTTCATCCCGGCCAGAGCAGCATTTTCAAAAATAGTCTTGAAATCCATCTTGCCGCTGGCCCCGACTTCCAAAGAATCTTTGACATGCCAGGAGGTAAAACGACCCGGATACTTGCTGAAGTATTCCACTGCATTGGCTCCGCCTTCCTGGATCCAATAGAGATCCATCTGGAAAAACACTTTGGAGGAATCGGTATTCTGCAACATGAAATCATAGATAACCTGACCTTCCAGATTTTGAAATTCCCCGGAATGATTATGGTATCCGAAACGGATGCCTTGAGCACGGCACTTTTCACCAACAGTGTTAAAATAGTCACAATAGCGTTTCAAGCCTGCCAGTGATTGATAGCCAACACTGTCCATAAATGGCTGAACAATGTACTTTACGCCGGCCTGTGCATGTGAGGTAATACAGGTATCCCACCAGGCCATGGCAGCATTCCAACGGGCTGAATCCGGCACCGGCATACCGGTATGAGAACTCAGCACGGTCATCCCATTCTTTTCAACAACGGCTTTAAAATCAGCAGGGCTCATGCCATAAAAAGTGCCCTTGTCATATCCGGCCGGCTCAACAAAAGCATAACCTATTTTGCCGACCTCTTCGATGGTTTTCACTGCATCGGTAGCCATACTGTCACGAAGGGAGTAGAGCTGAAGGCCGATGCTCTTCTTCTGTTCAACAGGCTTCTTACAGGCAATCGGTAAAAGAGATGCTGTTAAAAGCATCAGAAACAAATAGTTAATTTTGAATTTAGTCATGGTGGTTTAATTTAAAATGCGACAAATTTAAGGGAATTTCATTTTTCTGTAGATGAATTATATCAATAAATTGAACTTCAAACTCTATGGTTGAAATAGGTGGTCGGAACTTAGCCCTAAAGTAAGCATAATCAACTCAATAAAGCGCATTATTCAAAAAAAGTTGATAAGTAATTCCTTAATTGTTTTTAATATGCTGGCTGTTGTAATAACTTGCCAATAACCGTAACCCATAACTTGTTATGAAGACTAAAATCCGAAAAAGCCTGTTCTGTCTGGTTCGATCGTTTTTCAAGCACCATATTACACTTTTGGTCATTGTATTACAGGTGCTGATTTCAGCAGGAGTTTCCGCGCAACAAACAACCTGGTATAGCTACCAGTCGGGTAACTGGACAGATTGGAGAACCTGGACCACTGATCCATCGGGAACAACCTTGATCAATCCTTCAAATACTACGCCTTCATCAAGAACTGACAATACTGTGGTCATTCTTAACGGGCGTGTTGTTACTATTCAGCCTTCAGTACCTGCAATTACGACGTTTGGTTTTACGATTGAGGAAGGTGCGGTTCTCGATTTGACCAGCAATACCAATGCACATAGCTTTGGATCTTTCGGCGGTTCCGGACTTTTAAAACTGTCTACAGCTAGTTTTCCTGCTTTCGCCTCCGGGACATTTGTACAGAACGGTGGCGGTACTGTTGAGTACTACGGACTGGCAGGCGGTTTTACTATTAACCAGTTTACTTACAATAACCTGATCCTGAATATCTCCAATGCAGGAGATGAAGCCTTTTATGACAACGCCACGAATCTTACCGTAAACGGGAACCTTACCATCCGAAGAGGAATTCTGAGGATAGGCAGGAGCGTGGCGGGCTATCTGCCCAGGACTGTCAGGGTTACTGGTGATGTTGTGGTTGAATCAAATGGCCAGATTCTTGTTGGCGCACAAAATTACAGACATCAGATCTATCTGAGCGGCAATCTGACAAATAACGGTACAGTGAAATTTACTACACTGGCTGCACCAAAATACACCACCGATCCTGCAGCTTCAGAAGGGTATTCCGATGTCATTTTTAACAATGCCTCAAAAGACCAGTATGTTACCTGTAACGGCCCAACGGTATTTTACCGGATCGAGATCTCCAAAGGAACCGACCAGACTTATATCCTGAATATCGATGCCATAAATTCTGCCAATTTTCAACTGATGGGTCGCAACAACCGGCAGAATTTCAACCCCGGAACCGCTCCCAATATACCCAACATGAATGCTCTCGGATTACTATCCGGTACACTTCGTTTGGGCCCTGGCATAAATATCCCGTCGTTGACAACGGATGCTTATGTGGTAGATGAGGATGCCGGACTTTGGTTCGATGGTTGTTCCGTTGCTTTTAATTCTACAACCGGCTACAGTGGCATATATGCCTATGGAAAAATCAGGTTTTCATCCGACTGCCAGGCAAGCTTTATCGGAGAGATCGGAATGATCCTCAGGGAATCAGGAAATTATGAGATCGAAGGTGGTACCATCACCACACGATCCCTCAGAACCTCGGTTCTGGCGGTTGGGGTTCACCGGGGAGCTTTTAAAATGTATGGAGGCAGCCTGACACTTACAGGATATGACATATCAGGTGCTACAAACCAACATGCTTCTTTTTCGATACCCTTTCCCGAGAATGTTTTTGTGATGTCCGGAGGAATCATCAACATACAACAATCTTTTAACGGAGGAGGAAATGCGCAGAATTTCAGTCTGGTATTAGGCAGTTTGCCCAAAAATGTTAATGTTACAGGAGGTACAATACGCATTAACACTACAACTCGGGCGGCGTATATGAATTCTGCCGTACCCTTGCCGAACCTGCAGATCTATGGAAACGCAAACAGTTTTCAGGTAAGAAATATTGCCGGATTCGCTCAGCCTACATTACTTACAGCAGCATTGCCTTTAATAGTACTTCAGGATTTGTCGTTACAGGATGTTTCCAGATTTACCAATACGCAAAATGTCAATGTGTTAGTCGGTGGCAACTTCACAATTCCGACGGGTACTTTTTATGCTCCGGGCACAAACACAACAATTTTTAATGGAAATGGTCCGCAAAGTTTTGATATACAAGGAACAATTACGGGTGACCTCAACAATCTTACCCTTTCCAATGCTTCTGTCCTGACCCTGAATAATACCAGTGCTGCCATTCCGGTTGTTGTCAGGGCAGGTTTTCAGATCGACAGCGCCTGTACATTCATAGATAATGGCCGTACACTTGAGGTACAGGGAAATATTCAAAATTCTGGCACGCATTTTAAGCCGGTAAGTGGTGCAGGAAGCATTCAGCTTACCGGCACTGGCGTGCAAACGATCTCGGGAAACGGAAGGGGCAAATTTAACAACCTGACCCTGAATAAAACAAGTGGTTCGGTAATTCTTGCCGCCAGCACAACGGTAACCGGAGAATTACGGCTGGCTAATGCTGCAGCCCGGCTGAATATTGGGCCCTATAATCTTGCATTTGCTTCGGGAGCCGATGTATTTGATAATTTGACCGGTACCGGAAAAAGCTTCAGCAATGTCCGCATGATACAAACCAGCGGGCTGATGTCGGACGGCGGAGTGAGCAAAACATACAGCAGCACCAGCGACTTTGTTTTTCCGTTTGGCTTCTACAATGCATCCAATACCACTTATTACTATATGCCTGCCTCCATCAGGTTTGGCAGCACACCAGCCTCCTTCGGAACCGTAACAACACGGCCGGTCAATGGCCGTCATCCGTTGGTACAAAGTCCCAATTCCCTCGCCTGTTACTGGAAAACTGAAAGTACAGGATTTTCCGGGGTTCCTGCAAGATCCGTTGTGCACAATTATACTTATGATCCCCTGTCAAACGATTTTGTCAGCGGCACGGAGGGCAATTATGTTCCTGCTGTTTACGGGAACAGTACCGCAACAGCATGGCAGTATATCAATAACACCGTACTGGTAAATGACGGAACCAATGTTTTCACGTATGATACTGCCTCTACAGCTTACGGTGATTACACGGCGGGTGAGCCAGCTGCATTCGCTACCATAGCTGTACGCTATAGCACCGGTGTGAACGGGGACTGGAATAATACTGCCACCTGGTCATCGGTCGGCGTCGGCATCGGCGGCCCGGCAAGTATACCCGACGGCAATACCCTGGTTGTTATAGGTGATGCTACCCACCAGCATACGGTTACAATAAACGAGGACGGTAAAACTGCCGGAAGCCTGTCCATTTATTATCGCTCTACCCTTGATCTTAAAGCCACTGCTGGTCACAACTTTGAGGCAATGCCCGACAAAGGCGTTTCCGGTACCGGAACCTTGCGGATTGCCAGAACCAATTACTTTCCACAGGGTGATTTTGGTGATTTTATCGGTGAAACCGGCGGCACGGTTGAGTATTACACAACAGGTCCCGGTGCCTTCACAATTCCCACCTCATCCGCGGTCACTGGATTACCCCTCGATCATTACTATAACCTGAAGATCAGCCCTGCTGCCGGATCAATCATCAGCCTGCCAAACTCCAACCTGACGGTTTATAATGATCTGACCATAGCCGGTACCGGCACAGGAGAAGCCAATACCAATACGGCTGCTGCCCATACCATTATCATTAACCGCGATTTGAATATTGTTTCAGGGACATTCGAGGTACAAAACAACTTTATTCACACGATTAAGGTATTGCGTAACCTGATCGCCGACGGTTCATTCACTGTTCTGAACACCGGTACGGCAAATCATGTACTGGAATTATACGGCAGTCTTTCCGGATCAGGAACATTTAATGTCAACAATGGCACCGGACGTATACTTACTTATTTCAAAGGTCCTGCGGATGCCAGCATCGGGGGTGGGGCCAAATCATTCTATTCGCTGGAGATTGACAAAGGTAACTCGCAGACTCCTGTTCTCAATGTCAGGGCTAATATCTCAACCTCAGCAACTTTCGATCCTGCTTTAAAGTTGAGAAATGGAACCATCCGCTTTAAACAGGGCACTGTGATCCTTTCCAGAAACATGAGTTTCTCAATCCCAGAAACCGGATGCCTCAGCGTGGACTCCGCTACCATTACAGTGGTCAACAACAACATCGACAGCACACTGTTTCTGATCGGGAAGCTCGAGGTTCTGGCAGGAACGATGAATATCGGAAACATGACGAATAACCGCAGGAATTGCATTGAATACTCGTCGGAAGGCCAACCGGAAATCTTTGTGTCAGAAGGTACTCTGAATATCAACGGTCAGGTTAAACGTAATTCAAACATTACGCAAGGGGCCTTAAGGTATGGCCAATCGGGTGGAATTGTCAATATTTACGGTAAGAACGCGGACAATACCAGGGCCAAATTCGAAATATGCAATGTCAATAGTGCATTCTCTTTCAGTGGCGGTGTAATCAACATAGTCAGAGGGGGTGGCAACAGCACCGATTTTGGCGATGTTTATCTGAGACCTGAAATCAGTAATGTCACAGGCGGAACCATTAACCTTTCACAGGGTCCTCTTACCAACAATTACACCTATAATATCGACGCCACCTGTAATCTGCATCATTTATCCGTGACAGGTAATGTCACCAATGTTGCCACTGCAAGGATCATGGTGAATTCTCTAGTCCTGACCGGCAATCTTACTATTGCCGCCAACAGTACATTTGACTGCAACAATAAAAATCTCAGCATTGCCGGTAATTATACCAACAATGGTAACTTTTCTGCCGGAACAAACCTCACAACTTTTAACGGCAGCAACTCACAGATCGCCTCATTTGGGGCCAATACAACCTTTAACAAACTGATGATTGACAAATCTGCAGCTTCGGGTATATCGTTTCAGAGTTCAGGAGCCTTTCAGCCAACGATAACCGATTCGCTGACAATCAACAGTGGTACGCTCATCAATGTGGGCAACCTGAATATCATTACCCTGGGTAACATCATCAACAATGGTATTCATGCCTCCTCCGGCTCTGGTAACCTGACTATTCAGGGTACCAGAATTCAGATCATTTCCGGAAACGGTGCAGGACAGTTCGGCAACGTCAATCTAACCAACGGGGCCAACAATGGTGCTACACTGATGGCCAATATTACTGTTAACAAAGTACTCACCCTTACCACTGGTTACCTGTATCTGAATGATAATCTTCTGATGCTTGAAAGTGCCTCCTCGATTGGCGGATCACCTGGTACAACGGGGAATAACAATTTCATCATTACAAATGGCACGCTGAGTGATGCGGGAATCAAAAAAGTATTCCCGGCATCTCCGGCTCCCTTTACCTTTCCTATCGGCGTGGCCGGAAAATACACACCGGTCACTTACAATGTAGTCTATTCTTCTCCGGGCAGCATAACGGTCAAACCGGTGAATATCAAAATACCATCCCTTTCCAATTCATCAGTTGATGAGCTGCAATATTACTGGAACGTCACCAGTACCGCTTTCGGCGGCATGACCGGCGTTACACAAATCTACAACTACGATGAGAACGACGTAAGAGGAAATGAGTTGCTCTACGTTGGGGCACGTTATTATAACAATAACTGGAACAACCTGGGACCCGGGGTAATGAATACTACTGCTAATACCATTACCATTTCTCAGAATTATATCGATGGGGAATATACTTGTGGCGAACCTGGCAATTTTAGTTCCAAGCCTACCTATTACAGCCGTAATCTGGCACCCAATATTAACACAACCGGTGCTGACTGGAACACTGCAACTACCTGGTCAACCACAGGACATGCTGATGTTGCATCAGCGGCAACGCCACCTGATGGTAATCCTGTAATTATTGCGCCAACTCATATCGTAAAAGTGCAAAACGATGACCAGTTGACTTATTCAGTTCTCAATGACGGGGTCCTTGACTTGGGTATTACGGTTGGTCATAGTTTTGGACATTTCAGCGGAGGTGGCCGCCTCATCATGAGCAATACCAGTGCCGGACAATTTGTATTCCCTGGCGGGGATTTCACAAACTTTATGAATACCACCGGCAGCACGGTCGAATACAATGGTTCTACAGGTGGCGTAATTTCCAGTATCTCACCTATCCTGAAGGAATACCAGAATCTTGAATTCACAGGTCCTGTCAGTAAATACCTGTCCTGCATGAATATTCTTGTTAAGGGTAATTTCCTCATTACGGGAAGTCAGCTGCTGAACGACATCTATCACAAAAATATCATTCTCTGGGGCAATTGGACTGATAATGTAACCAATGGTTTTGTGCCCGGCCAGGGCCTGGTGGCATTCGAAGGGACATCGCTTCAAACGATAAATTCACCTGGTCCGGAGCATTTTTATAACTTCAGGATCAATAACCTGTCAGGTGCTACATTGGTTGGAACGGCTGAGATAGCAAACAGGCTGTTCCTGACCTCAGGTAACATCAATACTACAGCCACAGACTTGCTGACCATTACAAATACCTCAACCCTGGCGGTTATTGGCGGCAGTGATGCCTCATTTGTAAATGGGCCGGTTGGCAAGCGCATGCTGAGTGGGCAGTTCTTTAATTTTCCGGTTGGCAACTACAATGCTGCTTCGTTAAAACCTGCCCGATACGGCAATATCCTTCTTTCGGGAGTAAGTGCAACAAATACGTGGATTGCTCGCTATGTGAACGCCGATCCCGGCAGTGGCGGTTATACCCGGTCCAATCTTTTGTCACCCCTTACAACTGTGAGCGATAATGAGTACTGGGTTGTGACCAGGCCAGGTGGAAATACAGCCAATGTAAGGATACGCTGGGATGATTTCAGCAAAATATTTACCGTGAATTCCACCAGGGTTGCGGAGTGGACTGCCTCAAACCAATGGGAAGAAAAAGGGAACGTTGTGAGTGGCTCTCTGGCTTCCGGCACGGTAGGTACCAGTACTCCGGTATCTACAGATCAATATGTCTTCACGCTGGGCGTCAGTGGTGTGACAGCCCGCATTACCAGCATTACTCCTGGTAGCATATGCAATAACGGCGAAGTTGTTACTGCTACGGTATTGCTGACAGGAACCCCTAACTGGACAATAACCTATAGTGCAGGAGGCAACAGCTATACACAATCAGGTATTACCTCAGGCACTTATAATATTCAACTTACAGGCACAGATCTTGGTGGAACCGGAATCCATAATATTCAGCTGACTGCTGTTTCAGATGCATCCGGTGCAGGTACCGTTGATCCGACATCTTATCCGGTAACGGTTAAAAATACCTTTATTCCGGATATACAGGGAACATTTACTGTTGGGGCAGGTGAAGTAAGAACTTTCTCTACAATTAACAATGGTAGTACCTATTTTTGGGAATGGCAGGGTGCAAACGGGGGTGCAATAACTTCACCGACGGCTGCTTCCACCAATATCACGATGGCCGCAGCTGCCACTTACCAGTTAAAGGTTACCGAAACCACATCAAATGGCTGTACTGCATCGGATTTGCAGGCAATAACAGTAGTGAACACACCGTCCCCGGAGATTAACCCAACGGATGCCAATGTTTGCCTGGGAGAAGAAGTTACCTATACTACCCCGTTAATTACAGGACATAATTATACATGGACCGTCACCGGAGGTTCACCGGCCTCACTTACAGATACCAATTCCATTACTGTAACCTGGAATGCTGTTGGTAATGGATCTGTAAAGGTGGATGAAGAAAACAGTGGTTTTACAGGTACAGATATACTGAATGTAGTGGTGGATCCCGAACCCTCACCCAGCTTAACAGTAACAGGTACTGCTTCCGTGTGTTCAGGCAGTATTGCAGTCATTTCAGTGGAAGGCTCACAGGTAGGTATCAATTATCAATTGCGGGAGGGAACTATTCCTGTCGGCACACCGGTTGCAGGCACAGGAGGGATCATTACCCTGCCATCAGGTACGCTTACTACCCCTGCAACTTTCAATGTTTTGGCTTACAACAACGGTTGCAGTGAACAGCTGACACAGACTGTTGCTGTCACTATAAACACCCCGGCGGCCCCTGTAGTAGGCGCCATCACGCAGCCCACCTGTGCAACGGCCACGGGGAGTGTCGCCCTGAGCGGACTTCCGGCAACCGGGACCTGGACGGTAATTGAATCGGTGGGATCGACAACGATCACCGGCACAGGCACCACGGGGATCTTCACCGGCCTGGCAACGGGCACCTATACCTTCCGGGTGACGAATGCCGCAGGCTGCACGTCTGTAGCTTCCGGCAATGCAGTGATCAACGCACAACCCATAACCCCGGCGGCCCCTGTAGTAGGCG
>DIAS01000110.1:2348-2853 GCA_002415855.1 Bacteroidales bacterium UBA5072 | reverse complement strand
CGATTATGGCCGACAATAAAGTTGGCGCCTTGCCGGTAGTCGACAAGGATAACAAATTAGTCGGAATTATATCAGCTACAGACGTACTCCGGGTTTTTTCAAAAATCGAAAAATCGAGTGAAAAAAGAGAGCAAAGAATAGCATCAGGTATTAGTCATACATAAATCCCTTGTAATTCGATGCAACAAAAAAGTCCCTTAGCGGGACTTTTTTGTTTTAGCTAAACAACAAAATTGATGCCTCATTAAGTTTTTCCATATGGGCGGCTATTGATACAGCGCAAGCCCGATAAAAATTTTCTACCCTTCAGCAAATAAATAAACAAAATCCAGTAAACATTCATTTCAGCATAAACTACGACGTAGTAGTGAAATATGCGAATAATTTCCACATTAGGCCTTGGCAATGTAGCACGTCAAGATTTAATATAAAGACAAATCTCGTGCAGAATAAATTGGATATCCATGATGAGTAACTTGCTTAAACTTTTTCAAGATTCTTCTTC
>DIAS01000110.1:0-2006 GCA_002415855.1 Bacteroidales bacterium UBA5072 | reverse complement strand
AGTTGGCAAAAAGAATTCAATGCTATTCACCATGGCGCTGCTTTTGAGACCCCTCACAGCCCAGTTGTAGAACGCTTTGCACAACTTGCTGTTAAATCTCAAGGACGACTCGCTCAATTACAGGGTTTTACCGAAGAAAGCGTAAAAAAACAGGCCGCTGTTTCCCGGCTTATTAACCATTACCGGGTTCGCGGGCATCAAATCGCCAACAATAATCCGTTAGGAAAAACCTCACCCCCACCTCCCGATATGGATCCAGCCTATTATGGCCTTTCTGAGCCGGATATGGACACCCTATTTGATACGGGCGCACTTTACGGCAGTGTTGATCGATTGCCTTTACGTGAGATTATTGCCAATTTGAAAGACATTTACTGCGGCAGTATTGGCTCTGAATTCATGCACATAGTCGATACCCATATCAGGCGATGGGTAATAAACCGTCTGGAAAACTCTAAAGCTAATTTAATACTGGAACCTGAAAAAAAACACTGGCTATTAAAATTACTAACTGGGGCAGAAGGCATAGAATGCCATTTGCACAATAGATTTGTCGGTCAAAAACGCTTTTCCCTTGAAGGTGGTGAATCCCTGATTCCAATCCTGGATGAATTAATTCAAGGTTCCGGTGATAAAGGCGTTAAAGAAATTGTCATCGGTATGGCGCATCGGGGCCGCCTAAACGTATTGGTCAATATTTTAGGAAAAAGCCCTGCCAGTTTATTTGACGAATTTGCGGGAACGTCAATGCCATCACCTGGAGTCAGTTCGGGTGACGTAAAATATCACATGGGTTTTTCCTCTGATGTTGCCACGCCTGGTGGCCCTGTGCATTTAACGCTGGCATTTAACCCATCGCATTTGGAGATTATCAATCCGGTTGTTGAGGGTTCAGTGAAAGCTCGTCAAGACCGTGCCGGAAAAGACGGTATAAGCACGGTTCTTCCGGTTTTAATCCATGGAGATGCAGCTTTTTCTGGACAAGGTATCGTTATGGAAACACTCAACATGTCGCAAACCCGCGCTTTTTCCACAGGCGGAACAGTACATATCGTCATCAACAATCAAATTGGCTTTACCACCAGCAATCCGATGGATGCACGATCTACTTTATATTGTACAGATGTTGCCAGCATGATCCAGGCACCGGTTTTTCATGTCAACGGTGATGATCCGGAAGCAGTTATCTTTGTAACAAAACTCGCTCTCGATTACCGAATGACTTTCAATAAAGATGTCGTTATAGATCTTATTTGCTATCGCCGTCTTGGGCACAACGAAGCCGACGAACCGGCTACCACTCAACCTCTCATGTATAAAACAATCCGCAAGCACAAAACCACACGGACGCTTTATGCACAAAAACTCATTCACGAAAGGATAATTAGTGCCGAACAATCTGCAATAATGGAACAGGATTACCTGAAATTGCTTGAAGCGGGTCAGGTTGTCTCAAGACCCGTATTAGAAAATTCCAGTTATTCATACACCAATCAATGGAATCAGTACCACAATACAAGCTGGGACATGTTCTGTAATACAGCCATATCAATGGATCAGCTTCGCTTTTGTAATGACAGAATGCAGCGACTACCCACGGGTTTCGAATTGCATCCCAGAGTTGCCAAAGTCATGGATAATCGCCGTAAAATGGCGGCAGGTGCCATGCCTTTGGACTGGGGATTTGCTGAAAACCTGGCTTATGCCAGCCTCCTTCTAGAAAAATATCATGTTCGTTTAACGGGTCAAGACGTAGGGCGAGGTACATTTGTTCACCGCCATGCGGTATTACACAACCAGATCAATAATAAAACTTACACACCACTTAAACATCTGGACAAGGATCAAGGTAGTGCACAGATTTTTGATTCCCTATTGTCTGAGGCCGGCGTATTAGGTTTCGAATACGGGTACAGCACCACGATGCCTAATACCCTGGTCATCTGGGAAGCGCAATTCGGCGATTTTGCCAATGGCGCCCAAGTGGTTATCGACCAGTTTATCAG
>DIAS01000172.1 GCA_002415855.1 Bacteroidales bacterium UBA5072 | reverse complement strand
GCAAATGTGCCAATGTGCAAATTGTATGGTACACAACCCACAACCTACAACCTACAACCCACAACCTACAACCTACAACCTACAACCTACAACCTACAACCTACAACCTACAACCTACAACCTACAACCTACAACCCCTAACCCACATCCTTTAATATGAAAGAATTTTTAGGTTTTGTAAAAAAAGAATTTCTGCATATATTCCGTGACCCCCGGACGCTGGTTGTTCTGTTCGGTTTGCCGGTAGCCCAGATTCTAATCTTCGGATTTGTCATCAGGAATGAAATCCAGGATGTCCGCATTGCCATACTTGATAAATCAAAGGATCCGGTTTCGGTTGAAATTACTGCCAGACTCTTGGCTTCAGGGTTCTTTCGTCTTGAAAAGCAACTGAGCTCCGTGAGTGAGATAGAAAACATTTTTAAGGCAGGCAGGGTAAGGGAGGTGGTAATATTTGAAGACCATTTTGCCGAAAAACTTCAACGGGAAAACAATGCGGACCTTCAAATCCTCGCGGATGCTTCTGATCCGAATTCTGCCCGAATGATCGTTTCTTACACCCAGGGAATTGTTGCAGTATATCTGAAGGAATTGAACCGCAATTTCCAGATGCCGGTAATGATTGAACCCCGGGTAAGAATGATGTACAATACGGATCTTAAAAGTGCATTTATGTTTGTCCCGGGTACAATGGCGCTGGTATTGACCCTTGTATCAGCGATGATGACATGTCTGACCATAGTCAGGGAAAAGGAAACCGGTACCATGGAAGCACTTTTGGTATCGCCGCTGAGACCTGCGCAGATCATTGCCGGAAAAGTGACACCTTATATCTTATTATCGTGTATAAATGCAATTGTCATCATTCTCCTGGGGTACTTTATCTTCCGTCTCCCCATAAGAGGGAGTCTTCTACTGCTGTTTGCGGAAACTATTCTTTTCATCACCCTCGCCCTTTCACTGGGAATCATGATTTCTACCATGAGCAAAAGTCAGCTGGTCGCCATGTTTATCTCTGCTTTTGCATTGCTTCTGCCGACACTGCTGTTATCAGGTTTTATTTTTCCGGTGGAGAATATGCCGGAAATATTGCAGTGGCTTTGTGCCATCATGCCTCCCAAATACTTCATCACGATTATCCGCAGTGTTATGCTGAAGGGAACAGGTATACTGGAAGTATGGAAAGAAACACTCGTACTGGTTGCTATGCTCACTACGTTCATAACTATCAGCGCAATACGTTTTAAGGTCCGTTTACAATAACCCGGGTAAAATCATGAGAACCATCAGGTATATTATACAAAAGGAATTCCGCCAGATTTTCAGGAACAAGACCATGTTGCCCATGATATTTGTACTTCCTTTTATACAATTGATCATTCTTGTTAATGCGGCAACCATGGATATGAAGAACATCAACATGATCCTTGTGGATAAGGATCTGTCTACCTTATCACGCAGGCTGGGCGACAAGTTCTCACAATCTCCCTTTTTCACCCTGCTGAAATCAGGTTTTTCAACGGAAGAAGCTGAGGAAAAAATGTTCAGAAACACCACGGATATGATCCTGGTTATTCCTGATGGCTTTGAGCAGCAACTTTACCGGGAGGGTAAAGCAGATCTGCAGGTTCAGGTGGATGCCATCAATGGTATGACGGCTGGTTTGATTAATGCCTATACCACCCAGGTTATCAATACCTTTACCTATGAACTGGTTTCAACATCGGGAGGAAATGCCCTGATAAATCACCATCCGAAAAACATCACCATGGAATATAGTTTTTGGTACAACAGTGAATTAAAGTTCAAGTATTATATGGTACCCGGCATTCTGGCAATACTCCTTACCATAATCGGTATGTTTCTGGCATCTCTGAACCTGGTCCGTGAAAAAGAAATGGGGACCATCGAACAGATCAATGTTACGCCAATCCGCAAATACCAGTTCATTATAGGTAAACTGGTCCCTTTCTGGATTATTGCGCTGTTTGAACTGGCATTCGGACTAACGCTCGGAAAGCTCCTGTTTAACATTCCGATCGAAGGAAGCCTGCTGTTGCTCTTTGCCTACGCTGCGCTGTATCTGGTGGCCGTGCTGGGTATGGGTTTACTGATCTCCACACTGAGCCAGACACAACAACAGGCGCAGTTCCTAAATTTCTTCGTCCTGGTGACCTTTGTCATGATGAGCGGTATCTTCACTCCGGCCGAAAGCATGCCGCATTGGGCTCAGAACCTTAATTATGTTAATCCCATGGCTTATTTCATGAGGGTTATCAGGATGATCCTGCTGAAGGGATCCGGATTCAGGGATATCCTGGGAGATTTTGTGGCCATCTTTATCATGGCAATCGCGATGACATCACTGGCAACCTGGAGGTACCGCAAGATCGCCTGACCGCGTAAACCGGGATTCATTAAGACTGGCAGAAAAAAATCGAAAATAGCTGCAGTTTTTTATGGAATTTATTCCTGTTTGATCATCTAATGGTAAAATGAACATGATCGGATAGAAGCTGAATTACCTCATTAACAGAGGTAATAAAAATTCAGGAATTTGACAGATTGGCATTTATTTTGTAACTTTTT
>DIAS01000081.1:9741-27411 GCA_002415855.1 Bacteroidales bacterium UBA5072 | reverse complement strand
CCTGGGGATCGTTTCAACAGACGAACCTTTTCAGAAACTTTTCAACCAGGGGATGATCCTGGCTTTTGCTTATGAAACGGCAACCGGCGCCAAGATACCCGTTGATCTGGTTGAGGACCGTGACGGCAGGTTTTATCATCAGGAAAGCGGTGAAGAATTGCGGCAGATTGTGGCCAAAATGTCCAAGTCGCTTAAAAACGTCGTTAACCCTGATGATGTCGTAAAGCAATACGGGGCTGATTCCCTCCGTCTGTATGAAATGTTCATGGGACCGCTCGATGTGATAAAACCCTGGACCGATACGGGTGTGAAGGGCGTTTACGGATTCCTGAACCGCGTAGCCAGATTTTTTGGAGAACAACACAATATTGTTTCCGGCGAAGAGGATAAGGAGATTTTGAAAGGACTCCACCATACAATTAAAAAGGTCGGACAGGATATCGAACATCTGCGGTTTAATACAGCCATATCACAGATGATGATCTTTACCAACCTGTGTATTAAAAAAGGTAAAGTAACAAAAAAAACTGCAGAGGATTTTACCTGTGTACTTTCACCATTTGCACCCCACCTGGCTGAAGAATTATGGGCGACGTTAGGTAACAGTCCAAGTATCAGCCAACTGGATTTTCCGATAGCAAATGAAACTTATTTACAGGAAGATACGTTTGAATATCCGGTATCCTGCAATGGCAAACTCCGCTTCAAACTAACGCTGCCTTTGGATATTACGGCTGAGGATGCGGAGAAGGCTGTAATGCACGATCCACAGTCTAGAAAATGGATTGAAGGCAAGCAAATCAAAAAGATCGTATTTGTGCCAGGTAAAATTATTAACATTGTCGTAGCTTGATTCATGAAAATATACGTTAAAGTTATCCTGATAATCAGCGTGCTTATGCTTCTTGGAGCGGCAACGTACTGGTTTATTCTGCCCCGTTTTGACAGCATTCAACGGCAGCAGGAAACTGAAGCTTCGGTTATTGCCGTGCCAATGGCCAGGTTATACGGACTTACCGTTGACTCCTTCCGTATCGAGTCTGGCAAGATCGGCAGGGATCAAAATCTCGGACAGATTCTTCAGGAGTATACCTTACCGGAACGATCGCTTGCGCAATTGCTGCTCTATGCTGACCGTGTTTTTGACCTGCGCAAAATAAGACAGGGAAATAGCTATACCGCATTTCTTTCAAAGGATTCGCTGAACCGGCTGCAATACTTTGTTTATGAGCACTCACCGATTGATTATGTGCTGTTTAAATTTTCGGATACAGTTCATGTTCAGCTTCAGCAAAAGGAAGTAATTACCAGGCAAAAAAAGGTTAAAGGTGAGATCATCACCTCCCTCTGGGATGCCATTACCAAAAATAATATCAATCCGAATGTGGCCCTGGAATTGTCGGAAATATATGCATGGACCGTGGACTTTTTCGGACTACAGCCCGGGGATCACTTCTCCGTGGTCTATGATGAGCTTTATGTCGACTCTGTTTCTGTAGGACTTGGCCGAATACATGCGGCACGCTTCTTTCATGCCGGCAAGGAACTGGTGGCTATCCCATTTATGCAGGACAGTGTGGAAGCATACTTCGATGAGGAGGGCAATAGTCTGAGACGTGCATTTCTTAAGGCGCCGTTGAGATTTTCAAGGATATCTTCAAGATTTTCAGGAAGCCGGCTTCACCCGATTCTTAAGATACGTCGTCCGCATTATGGTGTTGACTATGCTGCTCCTGTTGGCACACCGGTTTATTCTATCGGTGACGGCCGGATCATCACTGCCGGTTACCAAAGCGGGGCAGGAAGAATTGTAAAAGTAAGGCACAATAGCGTGTATACCACAACCTATATGCACTTAAGCGGTTTCGGCAAAGGAATCTCAAGTGGCACTTATGTCAGGCAAGGGGATTTAATCGGTTATGTTGGCAGTTCAGGGCTCTCCACCGGACCGCACCTCGATTTCAGGGTAACCAGAAATGGATCACCCATTGATCCGCTCAAGATGGAATCGCCTCCTGTGGATCCTGTAAGACCTGAGAACAGAACTGCTTTTAATGCCGTTAAGCTGGCAACCCTTGATCTTCTGGCGGGTACCGATGAAGCAAAGATGGCTGAGGAATATATTCCGGCAGAACTACTCCACAAACCCTGGCAGGAAGTCCTGACTGAAGGCAAATAATTTCGCTGCTCCGTCGCTTCGCGCCGCAGTTCGGCACAGGCTCCTGCCTGAGACGAAATATGGTACAAGGCTCTGCCTGTAAATCCAAACTTACGATAAAAGGTAGAACCAGAATTTGGATTACTGCATGATCCGCAGGGGGAGAACCCTGCAAGCTCAAAATTATCCTCCTCCGTCGCTTCGCGCCGGGTAGATGATAGATTGATATGGGATTACTGCGTGATCCCTGGTGGGAGGCCCCGGCAAAACCAAAATAATCCCCCTCCGACGCTCCGCGCCGGGCGGTCTTTCCAATAAAAAAAAGGCTTCAAACTGGGGTTTGAGCCTTCTTTTATTGGAAATCCCATGGTAAAGCCGGGGGATTATTTTTGTTTTGCGGAGAGAATGGGATTCGAACCCATGAACCGCTTTTGGCGATTACACACTTTCCAGGCGTGCGCCTTCGACCACTCGGCCATCTCTCCTGATCACCCGACTTTTTGGGCGCGTAAAAATAGTAAAAAAACCAATATAAGATACCGGGTGAACAATTGTGATTGAATAATTGGAGACCCTTTGGCTTCGCTCAGCGTGACAGCGCTATATCGTCATTTCCCCCCGGAGCGATATGGCAAGCTGCCCGGAGATCCACTCCCTGTCATGACTTACACCTGTAAGGTACATGAGTTTGGTAACTGCAGCCTCGGTGGTAATGTCATGTCCGCTGATCACTCCGGCATCAGCAAGCCTGCGACTTGTCTCATACATTCCCATCTCCACGCTGCCAGTTTTACACTGGGTCACGTTTATCACCACCAGTCCACGCAGTATTGCCCTGTTTACACATCCGATGAACCAATCTTCCTCCGGGGCATTGCCGGCACCGAAGGTCTCCAGAATAAGGGCCTGCAATCCCGGGATGCTGAAAGCTGATTCCACAGCAGCACGACTGATTCCAGGAAACAGCTTAACAATAGTGAGGTCATTGCCCAGCCTTTTGTGAACGACAAAGGGAAGACTCTTTTCCGGATTCCTGATCACACTGTGGTTGTACCTGATGTGCACGCCACTTTCAGCCAGGGGTGGATAATTTCCCGATATAAAAGCGTTAAAATCCTCTGTATTGTTCTTGGAAGTTCGGTTTCCGCGGTAAAGACTGTTCTCAAAGAATATGCCCACTTCGGGAACGACAGGTTCTCCGTTTTTCAGGGCGGCTGCAATTTCCAGGGACGAGATAAGGTTTTCCTTGGCATCGGTCCGTAATGATCCAATAGGCAGCTGCGACCCTGTAAAGATCACAGGTTTAGCCAGGTTTTCAAGCATAAAGCTGAGGGCGGATGCCGAGTAGGCCATGGTATCTGTTCCGTGCAGCACAATGAAGCCGTCAAATCCCTGGTAGTTTTGCTCTATGATCTCGGCAACCTTTATCCAGGCGTCCTGGTTTATGTTCGATGAATCGAGCGGTGGATTAAACGCAAAGGAACTGAGGTTGAAACCGAATTTCTTAAGTTCGGGAACTTCTTCCAGGATGTTATCGAACCGGAATGGTTTTAGGGTTCCGGTTTCCTGGTCCTGTACCATGCCAATGGTACCTCCTGTATAAATGATCAGGATGGAGGTTTTTCTGTGGTCAGCCATTTGAATTTATTGAAAACAAGGTAAGTACATTTCGGGACGTGATTGTTGCAACTTCCTCCAAAGGTATATTTTTTATTTGTTGCACCGCAGCGGCAATATAAGGGATATAGCTGCTTTCATTGCGCTTTCCCCTGAAGGGCACCGGGGTCAGGTAAGGTGAATCGGTTTCCAGCACCAGGTCTGACAGGTCGGTTTCACGAACAACATCAGGCAAATCCGAGTTTTTATAGGTGACAATACCACCGATGCCGAGCTTAAATCCCATGGCAGTCACCTGTTTTGCCATTTCAACCGTACCGGTGAAAGCATGGAAAATACCAGATAATCCCCGTCCTTTGTAACTTTCCAGAATTTCAAGGATCTCAGCAAAGGACTCCCTGGCATGAATAATCAGCGGCAATCTGAACAGGATCGAAAGCTCAATCTGGCGGGAAAAGGCAAGACACTGTTCCTGAAAATATGTTTTGTCCCAATAGAGATCAATCCCGGTTTCTCCAATTCCGGCGTAGTGTCCATGCTCCAGCTCGTATTCGACCTGCGCCAGTTCTTCACGATAATTCTTCTTTACCGAGGTCGGGTGGAGGCCCATCATTGGATAACAAACACCGGGGAATCTTGAAGCAAGCGTGTTCATCGGTTCAATCGTCGAACTGTCGATATTGGGCAGGAACATTTTCTGCACACCCCGGTGAAGGGCCGTTTCAATGACTGTATCACGATCCTTGTCGAATTCAGGCAGGTACAGGTGCGCATGGGTGTCGATATAGAAAGGCATAGGATAAAAGATTCAGGATGCAAAGACAAAGATAACAGTTGATAGTTGATAGTTGTTGGTTGTTTAGTCCCAAAACGCCAATTGCTTTATCAACTATCAACTAACTGATACACTTTTCCCGGCATGCACCTCACAGCACCTTTGAATTCAAGGTTCAGCAACAGGCCAGATACTTTGCTGATCTGAAGATTACTTTGCATGGAAAGCTGATCGATGGTCAGGGTGGTTCCGGCTTTCAGAAGGTCAGTCAGCTGTTTTTCCTCGGTACTTAACTCCATAAACAAATCTTTCTGAATGACACCGGATGGTCTGCCGGTGTTCTGCCATCCAAGCATGTATTCAAGATCGCCCGGGCTCTCGATCAGCGCTGCCCGATTGGTTTTGATCAGCCGGTTGCATCCAACGGAATATTTATCGCTGATCCTGCCAGGGAAGGCAAATACATCGCGGTTATATGAATTGGCAATATCGGCAGTTATCAGTGCGCCTCCTTTTTCGCCCGATTCAATGACTATGGTTGCATCAGACATTCCCGCGATGATCCGGTTACGCTTGATGAAATTTGGAGATTCAGGCTTCTCATCGTGCATGAACTCAGTGACAAGCCCCCCTCTTTCGACCATCTGCCGGGCTGCCTCTTTGTGTGCTGAGGGATACAGCAAGCTTAACCCGTGGCCCAGCACACCAACAGTCTCCAGATTGTTTTTCAATGCAGCCTTGTGGGCGCAGATATCGACGCCATAGGCCAATCCGCTTACAATGAGTACATCCGGATAACCAACAGCAAGATGCTCTATAAACTCCCGCGTAATCGCCCGCCCATAGTCAGTAGGATTTCGTGTTCCCACGACGCTGATCACCTTTGAACGGTTGAGTAATGTTTTCCCTTTGAAGTACAGGATAATCGGAGCATCTTCACAATGCTTCAGCCGGCCCGGATAATCATCATCCAGGTAAAACAAGGCAGTTATTTGGTGCTTTTTAATGAATTCAATCTCACTATCGGCAGCGGACAGGTTTTTATGGCTGACAATGTGACTCACCAGCTTTTCACCGATCCCCGGGATTTTGGCCAGCCGTGCACGTCTTTCCCTGAATACACCTTCGGCGCTGCCGCAATAGGCAATCAACCGTTTGGTAAGCACTGGTCCGATTTTAGGAATTAACCCGATGCCAATTTTGTAACGAAGGATTTCCGAATTCATGATCCGTCATTCAAACAATAACTTATAACGCTCAGCTAACAATTATCAACAAACAATTATCAACTAATAACTAACAACTAACAACTTTCCCGCCTTACTTCTCATTCATCCTCTTCACTTCGTCCAGGGCATGCAGTAACATATCGCGCTCATGCGCGTCAAGAGCTGTGATGGACACAGGCGGGTATTTGGCAATACCCATTCCTGTCCGCCTTAAAAGAATAATACTTTCGCGGTACCGCATGAAAAATGAGTTGATCAGGTATCCGGCAAAATCTTTTTTAGGTATTTCGATGGAATTCTTTTTCGAAGTGAAAATATTGGGGGAAAAATACCGCAACACGAGTTTATCCGATTCATTGTTGAAATAGATGTAGTGGTAATTCCTGAAGGAATTGTAAATACTGTATATCACGTATGCAATTCCGCAAAATATGGCCAGCAGGCTGTTTTCAATTCCATTGAAGATGTTGCGGATGGGAATAAAAAGCAGGGCGATAATCACCAGTGTCAGGATGATCAGGGAGATGAAACTGCTCAGGTTTTTGCGCAGAATGGTTCTTTTGATATCCAGGATCATGTTAACAGGATTACAGCGACCAAAGGTAAGATTTTATTGGCTAAGTGCCAAAGTCATTTATTTACTTCCGAGAAAGGTCCATCCCACATATACCTGAAAAGTACGGTTTTTTATCTCCTGTCCGCTCACTTCGGAAATGTTCGTGAAACCAAGGACATATCTCAGGCCGGCATTGATTCCCAGCGGGAGGTGCAAACCAGCTCCGAAAGCGAGTCCAAAATCATTTTTCTTGACCTGATCCATGATGTCCCCTTCTTCGCCGGATTCAGCTTTGGTCAGGAAGCTTACCTGCGGGCCTGCCTGCAGGCTGAGCACTGAGACCGGCATGTACCGGAGCATAACGGGCACGGATATATAATCGGTCTCCACAGTCACATCATCCCATTTGCTTCCGTTGGCTGAAAAAAGCACTTCAGGTGTAATACCGAATTTTTTAGTCAGATTAAGGTTAAGATATCCTCCAACATGAAAATCGGTAATGGAACTGGTGCTGACATCCTGCACCGCCTGGTTGGAAAAATTGGCACCTCCCTTAATACCCAGGCCAATGCCGACCTGTGCCTGCATGACCAGTGGTGTCACCAGGGCAATCAGCATAATGATGATACACTTTTTCATTTTCAGTTCAATTGGTTTAACATTATCAACCGCAGCCGGGGGTCATCTTTTGTCCACAAAGAAAGATTTCATCAGCCGGCTGCATTCTTCTTTCATGATACCCCCTTGTATAACGGTTTTAGGGTGAAGCAAATTGCCCCGGACAAGTGTAAATCCCCTTTTTTCATCACTGGCTCCGTAAACAATCTTACCCAGCTGGGTCCAGAAGGCTGCGCCGGCACACATCACACAAGGTTCGAGTGTGACATACAGCACGCACTCATCGAGATACTTACCGCCAATTGTATTGGTGGCAGCCGTGAATGCCTGCATCTCGGCATGGGCCGTAGGATCGATGAGGGTTTCCGTGAGGTTGTGCGCCCGGCCGATGATACGATTCTTCCAGACAATGACGGCGCCCACAGGTACCTCATCTTTCTCAAATGCACGTTGCGCTTCTTTGAGCGCTTCTTTCATGAAATACTCATCTGTATATAGTTCCATAGACAAATATTGTGATTAAATTCCTATTTTCGCAACTACATTAAAGGATAAATACTATGTACAGAACACATACCTGCGGAGAATTAAGGCTGGCCGACCAGGAAAAAAATGTAACACTTTGTGGCTGGATCCAGCGTTCGCGAGATCTGGGAGGAATGACCTTCATTGACCTGCGTGACCGGTATGGCGTGACCCAACTGGTATTTAACATGGATACCGATGCTTTACTGTGTAACGAAGCCCGCAGGCTAGGCAGAGAATTCGTGATCACCGCCGAAGGCAGGGTGACCGAACGAAGCAATAAAAATCCAAAAATGCCGACCGGAGATATCGAGATCCTGGTATCACGGTTAAACATCCTGAATACTTCTTTAACTCCGCCTTTTACCATTGAGGACGAATCGGACGGAGGTGATGAACTGCGTATGAAATACCGGTATCTCGATCTGCGCAGGAATCCGTTGAAAAATAATTTACTCCTCCGGCACCAGATGGCTTATGAAACACGTTCTTATCTTAACAGTCAAAGATTCATTGAGGTTGAAACCCCTGTGCTGATCAAGAGCACTCCCGAAGGGGCCAGGGACTTCGTCGTACCATCACGGGTGAACCCCGGACAGTTTTATGCTCTCCCGCAGTCTCCTCAGACTTTCAAGCAATTGCTCATGGTAGCCGGTTACGACAGGTATATGCAGATCGTAAAATGTTTCCGCGATGAGGACCTCAGGGCTGACCGGCAGCCTGAGTTCACCCAGATCGATTGTGAGATGTCATTTGTACACCAGGAGGATATACTGGCCATGTTCGAGGGTCTGGTCAGGCATCTTTTCCAATCCATCAAAGGAATTGCATTCAATGAGCCCTTCCCCAGGCTAACGTACGCCGAGGTGCTGGAAAAATATGGGAATGACAAACCTGATCTGCGTTTCGGGATGGAATTTGTTGAAATGACTGGGAAAGCCAAAGGCAGAGGATTTTCAGTACTGGATTCTGCAGCTTACATTGGTGCGATTGTGGCACCCGGATGTTCGGAGTACAGCCGGAAACAGCTGGATGAACTGACAGAGTTCGTTAAAAAGCCACAGGTCGGGGCAAAAGGATTGATTTATATCAGGCTCGGTACCGACGGTACCGTGAAATCCTCCATGGATAAGTTTTATACTGCTGAAGATATGTTGGAAATGGCAGCAACGGCAGGAGCAGTACCTGGGGACCTGATCCTGATCCTGGCGGGTGACAGGATTCCCACACAAAAGGCATTGAGCGAATTGCGGCTGGAAATGGGCAACCGACTGGGCCTTCGCAGCAAGGGCGTATTCAGGCCCCTGTGGGTTGTTGATTTTCCATTACTCGAATGGGATGGGGCAACAGACCGGTTTTATGCCATGCATCATCCCTTCACTTCACCAAAAGCGGCAGATATCGGATACCTCGACACTGATCCGGCACGCATCAGGGCCAATGCCTATGATTGTGTGATCAACGGCGTTGAAGTTGGCGGAGGCTCCATCCGTATTCACGAGGAGCAACTGCAAAAGAAAATGTTTAAAACACTGGGATTTACCGACGAGGAAGCAGAACGACAGTTTGGTTTTCTGATGAGTGCATTCCGTTACGGCGCCCCTCCCCATGGGGGCATTGCATTTGGATTTGACCGCCTGGTATCGCTCTTTGCCGGAGAAGATTCGATCCGGGATGTAATTGCATTCCCGAAGAACAATGCGGCGAGGGATGTGATGGCAGATTGTCCCAGTGAGATTGCCGATGAGCAGTTGAAAGAGCTTTCGATACGGGTGCAAAAATCTTAATGAATAGTCTTCGACCAACCTCAGCATGATTGACCCTTCGACTGCTCTGCGGGTGACTCGCAGGTCATGCGGAGCGGAAGGAATTTGTTGACAGATGCGTCCGGTTTCGTACACAGTTTGTATCGAATTATTACAGGACTAAAACATCCTAAAAAGTATTTAACAAACAGATAAACAGGCACTTGTGTAGTTTGGCACGAATCATGTGCATTGTTGTTTAAACCATTGAACAATAAACAACATAAAATAAACAACCATGAAAACACAAGTAAACATAAGCCAAACTGCAAAAATGAGCTTCCTTGCTCTGGCAGTCTTTTTTATGTCCGCCGAAATCCCTGCTCATGCAGGTGAAGGCAAGGACTCAGCTTCGAACAGTACTGCATTCGATTTTGAGACTCAGGCTGCTATTGACAGGCTCGAAGCACTCAACAATGCCGTTGAAAATGCAGTTAAATTCACTGCTCCTGAAGTAGCCGAAGATATAGCAGCCTATGAATTGCAGGCTGCAGAAGAGAGGCTTGAAGATCTGAACCAGTCAGTTGAAGCATCATTGTGTTACCAGCCTTCCATGGCTAATGAAGAGGCCGAAGCTTATGATCTGGCCGTCGCAGCTGAAAGACTTGAGAACATGAATCTGGCAATTGAGCAGTCCATGAAATTTGTTGCCCCCATGGCGGTTGAATATGAGTTAGCTGAAGGTAAGCTTGAGTATGTCAGCGTCCCGAATTACACCTTACCGGTTAGTGCAATTGCAGTAGGATTAATATCAGCCAGGTAACAATTTCTCAATCGAGCTTGAGCACAGCCAGAAAGGCTGATTGAGGCACTTCCACATTCCCGATCTGGCGCATCCGTTTTTTTCCTTTCTTTTGTTTCTCCAAAAGCTTTCTCTTCCGCGTTATATCACCACCGTAACATTTGGCGGTAACATCCTTGCGCACGGCTTTGACAGTTTCACGGGCAATAATCTTGGCCCCAATGGCAGCCTGAATGGCAATTTCGAACTGCTGTCGCGGAATCAGCTCCTTAAGTTTTTCACAGATCCTTCGCCCGAAAGCATAGGCATTATCACGATGAATCAGGGATGACAGCGCGTCAACAAGGTCTCCGTTCAGCAGAATATCGAGCCTGACGAGATTGGCAGGTTTGTAATCCGTATAATGATAATCGAACGAAGCATATCCTTTGGAGATACTCTTCAGTTTGTCATAGAAATCAAAGACTATTTCTGCGAGCGGCATTTCAAAAGAAAGTTCGATGCGATTGGTGGTCAGATACACCTGGTTCTTCAGAACGCCTCGTTTGTCGATGCAAAGTTTCATGACCGGTCCCACAAAATCGGACTGGCAGATGATCTCCGCATCAATGTAAGGTTCTTCAATAAAGTCAATATAGGTCGGATCGGGTAATCCCGAAGGATTGTGCACATCGAAGCAGTCGCCTTTACCGGTTGTAACACGATAGGACACATTTGGTACCGTATTGATCACATCCATATCGAATTCCCGGTCGAGCCGTTCCTGTACAATCTCCATGTGCAACAGTCCCAGGAATCCACACCGGAATCCAAAACCAAGGGCTGCAGAGGATTCGGGGACAAAGGACAATGAAGCGTCATTGAGCTGAAGTTTTTCCAGTGACGCCCGTAATTCTTCATAATCATCCGCATCGATCGGGTATATTCCGGCAAAAACCATTGGTTTCACTTCCACAAAGCCCTCGATGGCTTTGTCACAGGGTCTGTCATAGTGCGTGATGGTATCACCCACCTTTACCTCGCGCGCTGACTTGATACCGGATATGATATAACCCACATTACCGGCGCTCAGGGAAGGCCGTGCCTCAAATTTTAATTTCAGTACCCCAATCTCATCAGCGTCGTAATCTTTACCCATATTCACGAATTTCACATGATCACCGGTTTTTATGGTTCCATTCATGATCTTGAAATAGGCGAATATCCCCCGGAATGAATTGAAGACGGAGTCAAAGATAAGCGCCTGCAACGGAGCCTCAGGATCACCTTTGGGCCGGGGAATTTGCCGTATTATTCGCTCGATGATCTGCTCAACACCCATCCCGGTCTTGGCACTTACCTCGATGATTTCCTCACGTCTGCACCCAATCAGGTCCACGATCTGATCCTTTACCTCCTCGGGCATGGCGCTGGGCATATCCATTTTGTTAAGCACTGGAATGATCTCCAACCCGTGGTCCACTGCCTGGTAAAGGTTCGAAATGGTCTGTGCCTGTATGCCCTGTGTGGCGTCGACTACCAGGAGAGCACCCTCACAGGCTGCTATGGCCCTTGATACTTCATAGGAAAAATCTACATGCCCCGGCGTATCAATCAGATTCAGGATATAGTTGTTGCCCTCAAATTCATACTCCATCTGTATGGCGTGGCTCTTGATGGTGATACCCCTTTCCCTTTCCAGGTCCATATTGTCGAGTACCTGGTCCTGAAAATCCCTGTCAGCGAGGGTATGGGTAATCTGAATTAGCCGGTCAGCCAGGGTACTCTTTCCGTGGTCAATATGAGCAATGATGCAAAAATTCCGTATCCTGTCCATTTACAGTCCTGTGTTTTTATAACGGTGACAAAGATATTTATTTGGGGGTAAATTCACATATTTTTAATATTTTCGGAGGGAAATGATTAGAAGATCATGAAGACAAACGACACCCTGGAAATTATACCCTGTGATTTCTCCAACCAGGATCACTGTGAAGCACTGGTGAACCTGATGAATGAATACATCTGTGATAAGATGGGTGATGGAATACCTTACACCGAAGATCAGAAAGCAAAGCTGGTGGAAGGATTAAAGAACCATCCTTCGAAACTGGTATTACTGGCCCGTGCAGGAAATCAATTTGCCGGTCTTGCGAACTGTTTTATCAATTTTGCAACCTTCACGGTAAAACCTTACATCAATGTTCATGATGTAATAGTTACCGGGTCGTGGCGCAATTGCGGTGTCGGTCGCCGGCTGCTTGAAAAAGTCATCGAGAAGGCAACGGAAATAGGCTGTTCCAAGGTTACCCTGGAGGTACGTGACGACAATCACAATGCCAAACACCTATACAACAGTCTGGGTTTTTTTGATGCTGAGCCGCGACAATACTACTGGGCCAAATATCTGTAACCATTAAATTGCCTGCTTATGTTATACTTCACCGATCAGGAAATCGATCAACTGATGACCGAGGATGTCCCGTTTTTTGATTTGACAACATCACTCCTACGCCTGGAAAACAAGCCAGCCAAAATCCAGATCTCCACACGTGAATCAGCCGTAGTTTGCTGCACCGAGGAGGTCATGAAGATCTTCAGAAAGACCGATATTCAGCCGACATTATTTACACCGAGTGGTGAATATCTCGAGAAGGGTGTCAAGTTCATGGAAGGGGAGGGATTATCGGGTAACCTTTTTGCCATTTCCCGCACTATTGAGAACCTTCTCCGCTATGCATCAGGCATTGCCACACGTACACGCCTGCTTGTCGAAAAGGCACGCCATGCAAATCCTGATATCGTTTTGGCCACCACCCGGAAAATCATTCCCTATACCCGGAAAATCGCCATAAAGGCAGTTAAAGCTGGGGGAGCAACTATTCACAGGTTTGGACTTTCGGAATCAGTACTGATTTACAGGAATCATTATAACTTCCTGGGAGGCCTGGATCATCTTGAGAAAAGGATCAGGGAACAGCGCATTCATACAGGCGGTAAGCGGATCACCGTTGAAGTGAATTCACCGGAAGATGCCCTGAAGGTTGCTGCCACGGGCATTGATGTAATACAGCTTGATAAATTCTCGCCGGCAGATATAAAGCATCTCAGGAAGGAGATCAGCAAGACAAATCCCAAAACCTTGCTGGCAGCTGCCGGGGATATCGTTCTGAATAATGTGCAGGATTTCGCTTTATCCGGTGCAGATATCCTAGTAACTACATGGCCATATTATGGTGAACCGGCGGATATGGGTGTTACTATTCAGCCGATCTTTGACCTTTACTGATCATTCATATTTCAGAACCTCACCGGGATTGGTGCGCGAAGATAGCCAGATGTGATAATAGACCGTTCCCAGGGAAACTGTGAGAATGATTGCAGTGGCCAGCAGAAAGTAAAGGAAATTCAACCGTACATGAAAAGCATAGTCCTTCAGCCATGAATTCAGGAGGAGGCATGCGCCGATCCATGCGGCAACAGATGAAATGAGGATCATCCGGATGACCTCCGATATCTTTTGAAGGATTATTCCCCGGCTGCTTGCACCCATGGCTTTTTGCAGACCAATATCACGTTTTCGCCGGAAATAATTGTGCGAAACAAGCGCAAATAAACCCATGCTCGAGATCAGGACTGCAATGAGAGAAAGCAGTATAAATACCCTGCCGGTTTCCTGTACCGGTAAATACTTGGATCGTCTGTCCTCGTCGATAAAGTAATGAACAAAGGGATAGGCGGTTGTATAACTTTCCCATACCGTTCTCAGATAATCAAGCGTTTTTTCCTGGTTTTCACCTGTCAGCCTTACCGTCAGGTAACCTTCGAGGTTACCAGGCATCAGCATAATGATCAGTGGGCGGATGGGATTATCGAGCGTTTCAAAATGAAAATCCTTAACAACACCAATGATGTGGAATTCAGATCTTTTTAAGGGCTTTCCGGTAAGCTGGATAATGGTTTTACCGATCGGATCTTTGATTCCCATCAGTTTAACAGCTGTTTCGTTAATGACACAGGCCGCGGAATCTGCATGAACTGACCGGTTAAAGAATCTGCCTTCGGCAATCGTAAATCGGAAGGTGGAATCGAATCCAAAACTTACCAGGAGATTAGGGATCGAGAAATTCCTGGTAACGGGTGTCCCTTCGAGATAATAGGGATTCCGCCCGAAGTTGCCGCCAGGTATGCTGGTGGAATTGGTTACTGCAATTATTCCGGGGTAATTGCTGATCTGTTCTTTGAATGCTTCCAGTTTGCTGGCCAGTCCGTCAGACCGTCTGATAACCAAAAGGTTTTGGGTATCATAGCCGCGATCCTTGCTGATCAGGTAACGGAACTGACTGAAAATTACAAGTGTCATAACAACAACGCCAACTGCGATGAACAGCTGAAATAATACCAGACTGTTCCGGATAAAGCTTTTGCGAAGTCTGCCCTGGGCATTGTCGCGCATGACAATTGCCGGATCGATTCCTGAAAGCCGCCAGGCGGGGTATAGTCCGGATAATAAACCGATGATGAGGATCAGCCCCAGCATGAGTAAGAGCCCCGATGTGTTCAGCAACTGATCCAGGCTCAGGTGCAAACCCAGATACCTGCTGAAAGCGGGCAGAACAAGTTCCGTGAAAAAGAGCGCAATGGCCATGGCAAAGAAGGCCATTAAGGAGGATTCCAGCAAGAACTGACGTACCAGGATTGACTTGTCTGATCCGGCAATCTTGCGGATACCGACTTCCTTGGCACGAAAGATAGAATGTGCAGTGACCAGGCTGATGAAGTTGAGGCACGACAGAATGAGGATGATGACGGCCAGGGCCGCAAAAAGGTATATATACAGGATCTTACCCACCGGCTCAAATTCAGCAGTAAAATCTGATTTCAGGTGAATGTCGGTCAGGGGTTGCAGGACAAAGGCGTAATAATCCTTGCCGGAATCAGTTTCTGCAGCTTTTAGGCCCAGCATTTTCTGGTAACTTGGCAGTACATAATTCCTGACGATATTTTCGAGCTGCGGATGAATTTTTTCCACCGGTGCATCCTCCCTGACAAGGATGTAGGTATAAAGAAAACTGGCCACCCACTGGTAATTCAGTCTTTTATCGTAGGTCTTGAGCGCCCCTACCATGTCAAAATGCATGTGTGAATTTTCCGGTACATCTTCCATGATTCCGGTTACTTCGTAATAAGTGGAGTCATTTTCAATCCGCAATTGCTTACCGATTGGGTCCTCATCACCGAAATACCGCAAAACGGCCTGCCTGCTCAATACGATTGAATACGGCTTGCGGAGTACCTCCTCAGGAGAACCTTTCAGCAGTGGAAATGTAAAGAATTGAAAAAAGTTGGAATCAGCAAAAATGATGTTGTCTTCGTTATATTTGGCACTCCCGTAACGAACCAGCCAGGCGCCGAAATGTCCAATGCGGACTGCGTTATCGATTTCAGGGATCTCTCGTACAACAGTTCCGGCCAAAGGAGCCGGGGTCACGGCGTGGTTGAAAACATTGTCGGCTATTTTGCCCCGGACACCAATCCTGTAAATCCGGTCGGCATTTTTATGAAAGCGGTCGTAACTGATCTCATTGTGGGCATATAAAAAAATAATAAGGCTAAAGGCAAGGCCAATAGCCAACCCAAAGATATTGATCAGCGTGAGTACACGGTCCCTGATAAATACCCTGATCGCAACTTTGAAAAAACTGCCGAACATGCAAATGATACTTTTGAGACGACTAGTCGCGGGTTATGGCTCAACATTCATGCCATGTGATGTAAGGAAATATAAATTAGATAGATACAGCCAAATTAACTGAATATTGATTTCCGGTTTTGTCCGGTTCTGTACAGGGACTGTTCGTAAACGGACACTCACAATGCCTGCCGATCACTTCGATGCTGCATCCAGCAGTTGCTTGCCAACCGGATTATCGGGATATTTTTCCATGATTTGCTTCGCATAAACAGCAGCTTTGGCAGCTTGTCCACGTTCCAGATAAAATGTGGTGGCAGCCAACAAAAAGTCATAATTGCCAGGTTCCCTATTCAGGGCGTTCAGAATATATTTCTCAGCCTCCCTGTAATTGCCCTGCGTGTTTTCAAGCAAGGCCAGATTGTAAAGTATCCTCGGGTTTTCGGGCATCAGAGCCACTGCTTTCAGGAAGTATTTCCTGCTTTCTTCAATCTTTCCCATTTCAGCCAGCAACAAGGCCAGCGAATAGTTAATGTCTTCAATCTCCGGATTTTCAACCAATACCTCGCGCAGCAGTTTTTCAGCTTCCTTATTTTTACCTTGCTGGTTATACACCGTTGCCAGGTTTACCTTCGCCCTGTTGAACAACCCGTCAATTTCCAGAGCCTCCTCGTATGATCTTGCGGCCTTGTCAAGATCACCCGCATTGGCGTACATGATCCCCAGGTTGTATTTCCCGCCTGCAAAATCAGAAACGTAAAGGTTAATCTCCTCATATTCTTTGAGGGCAGCTTTCATCGCCTTTCTGGCCGGGGCGCTCAACATGTTTTCAGGGACCTGTGATAGCCGGATGGCTGCTTCGGTACGTATCCCCCTGACCGGATCGTTCAGGAGGGGAAGCATCATTTTTTCAAATGATCCGGCATCAACGGGGTGATAGCTCGTGACAGCAGAATGACGCACAAGAGAGGCCGGGTCACTAAGAGCCTTTTCAACAGCCTTATTGCTTATACTATCATTATAATTGCCCAGTAAGCTTACCGATGTAGCCCGTACCATCAAGGGTACCAATTCATTTCCGGCATACATGACCAAATTGGAAACAGCTCCCGGATCTCCCTGGTTTGCCGAGGCAAAGGTTTCACCATAATGCGGGCGTTTCTTTGTCCCATACCATTTTTCAATATAGTTTTGAGACCAGGAAGCCGTTTTATCCGAATGACAATCATTGCAGGCGTTGGGAGTGCCAATGCCCAACGTCAAATCAGGTCGCGGGATCCTGAAGCTGTGATCCCTGCGATAATCATTCCCCATATAAAACCGGCCCACCATGTGGCAGTTTACACACTGGGCGCCAGTTCCCTGTTTGTATTCGGGTTTTCCTTTGTTAATCAGGTGAACTGCTGCGTTTTCATTTTCCATTTTATGAAAATGATGGCTCGGTGTATCATATATATCAGGCCGGTGGCATTTGAGACATAACTGGTTGTCCTCTTTCAGGGTTCTCACAGAATGCACATCATGACAATCACTGCATTTGATAGCCTTTTCATACATTTTGCTTTGCGTGAAAGATCCATACTCATAGTCTTCATCGAGTATCTGTCCGTCGGCATGATAAAAGGGCTGCGTGATCAACTGCGGGATCATGTAATTCAGCATGTCTTCATTGTCATCCGTATAATCACCCATGATGGACCGCCGGGTATGGCATCGTGCACATACATTCAGCAGTTCGCGGTTATCGAGTTCCCTGGTTCTTACCACAAGGCCCGTATTCACGTCAGCAGGTCTGGAACCTTCCGGAAGATTTGCCCATTCAATATGTCCGGAGGCCGGTCCGTGACAGGCCTCACAACTTACGTCTATTTCCGACCAGGTGGTCTTGAAAGTATTTGTTGCAGGGTCAAAGTTTTTCCTCAGGTTTGTGGAGTGACAGTCGGCACACATGCCATTCCAGTTCTGTGCCTGGTT
>DIAS01000081.1:0-9478 GCA_002415855.1 Bacteroidales bacterium UBA5072 | reverse complement strand
GTCCAGTAAAGCCAATTGTCGGGCTTGATGTCCTGCCCCTGGTAAACGGTATCCCCCAGGTGGAACCATTTCTTTTTATCGGTGTCCCAGGCTATGGGGAGACATTGCATCTTGCCGCCTTCAAAGGGCACGAGGTATTGCTGCAGCGGTGTATATCCAAAAGTATGGGTGATCTGAAAATCTTTGAATTCCCCTCCGGGTCCCATGGTGTGGATGTAGAACTTACCGTCCTTACGAAACATACGGTGCGTCAGCCCATTGTGTTTAAATTCAATGTTATTGAAATTACCCAATACGGTTCTATCGGTAGCAACATCCATGGCCAGATCGTGATGGGAGCCCAACCACAGATCATCCTCCTTTTTGTGACATTCGATACAGGATGCCCGGCCCACGAACTGGGGCCCGGTGTGAACCGATCCTCCAGCCTTTTCAACAGCCATACGGGTCAAGTATACCGGGAAAGCCAACACAATAATCAGCGTTGCAATGAAGCCTGTTATCTTCCAATGCTTCATGTTATTAGTGCCTGAGTTATAGGGCATAAGTAACCTGGCTTTTATCGAACTTTTTACGTTTCATTTTCCGGCTGATATCAACCTTTACCTTACCGGCTTCGATGGTGACAGGGAAATAGTCAAGGGCACGGGCAGCCGGAGAATTGACCACATTCCCGAATTTGTCGAACGCCGAGGAATGGCAAGGGCAAATAAACCGGGTATTCGGTTCATCCCAGGCAACAGAACATCCCAGATGTGAACAGATCAGGGATAGTGCAAGAAATCCTCCATCCTGCTGGCGGACCAGAAAAAGCTTGTTAACCCTGTCGGTCGTTACCGAATTAACCTGAAAGTCCTCAACATTACCGATAATCTTCAGGGTGGAAATGGGATTGCTTTTGCTGAGTTCTTTGCCAGGCCGCAACATGTTGATTGTAAAAAGCAGGAACTCGGCTGCGGCAACCAATCCGACAACCGGCCAGGCCTTCCGCAGAAAATCCCTTCTTCCGCTTGTATCTTTTGCTTTTTTATCGGACAATGCTGGGGTCATCATTTAGCTATAAAATATGAACACTACAACTGCCATGGCCACATCAGTTTCATACCTTCGCCCCTGAACAGGATTCCGGTAAAGGATAATACTGTGTACGAGACAACCAGAATAATTATAACACACTGGATGTATTCCGACCGGTTCAAAGAGAACTTGCCATGCAGGTACTTCAAAAAAAGGAAAATGCCACCGGCAGCAACCAGAAATGGAATAAAGCCAGTTGTAATAAGTGATGGTATGAAAGGCAGCAGCATTTCAGGATCAGGTAAAACATCACTGACCAAAATGAACAGGATTGTCATGACAAGGCCGGCAAGGAAAGCATAAATCCCTGCTCTTTTCCCGTTTTCCGATAAAAACCAGATACCCTGATTGTTGTCGGTGAGTTTTATATAGGGAAGCCAGAAACCTGCCAGCAGCAGGATTACCGGGAAAATGACAACGGCAAAAAAGGGATGAAAATGTATCAGCAGTTCCTGCAATCCCATGAAATACCACGGCGCTTTGGCCGGATTGGGACTGATTGCCGGATTGGCCCTTTCACGCAACGGGGCGTCAAACAAACTGCCCAGCAGAAACAAAATTGCAATCAACACCAGGGCAACCACCAACTCACGGGCAACCAAATGAGGATAGGTATCTATCATAGGTTCGTCCTTGTCTTTATCAGCCACAATTACTCCGCCCGCCTTGCGGATACGCCAGAAATGATAACCCATCAGCACGACCATTAAAACTGGTATAACGCCGGTGTGCAGGTTAAAGAAGTTGGTGAGCGACGCTGCGTCTACTTCTTTCCCACCCAGGAGAGACTCCCTGATACTGCTTCCGATGAAGGGGATATAATCCAATAAACTGGTACTGATCGTTACTGCCCAGTATGAAAGCTGATCCCAGGGTAGCAGATAACCCGTGAAATTTGACAGGATCACAAGCATCAGCAAAACGATCCCGAAAAACCAGTTCATATGCCTGGGTTTGCGGTATGCCCCTGTAAAGAGCACCCGTAACATGTGAAGGAAGGTTGTCCACAACAGCAGGACAGCACTCCAGTGGTGGAGGTTTCGGGCCAGCTGACCGAACAAAAGACCTTGCTGAAGGTTCAGGATGGAATTATAGGCATTATCAGGTGAGGGTTCATAATGAAATTTCAACAACAGTCCAGTGAATACCTGGATGACCACAAGCAGTGCTGCCATTCCGCCAAGGCCAAAAGTAACAGTAAACCGTAATGTTGGCGCCTTTATCCTGCGCGGATGAAGGTGCAGGATCAAATTGTTCAGGTTCACCGATGGTTTTGTGGTATCTGCATTACTAGTCATAGAAGAGGATTAGAAATCTTCAGGTACTTGAAGACAAAAGTAATTTTTTTTATGAGAAAGCAAGTCATTCCATAAAACATGCCGACAAGTGTTTATACTATCGACAACGAAGCTTTGTTTTTAGAGCAGATGTGACCAGCCCTGAAAAATTTGACTTAATTTTAATTGTGGAATCTGTTTATTCATGAATCAATCTTAATCCATGCGATGTTATGAAGACTATTAACCGGCTGAATTTTATTGCACTTCTGCTGACCACACTGGCTACAGGCTGCACGCACGATAAGGTTTACACACAGGATAGCCAGGGTGGCGGTGACCTGGATAAAAAGGTCAGGGAGTTTCTGGACAGCAAGGCCTATGGATGGCACGACATGAACGTGCCAAGGTCGGATGGCCAGTTGCTGTACGATATCATTGTAAAGAACAATTACAAAAATGCTGTTGAGATCGGTACTTCCACGGGACATTCCGGTATCTGGATAGCCTGGGCCCTCAGCAAAACCGGTGGTAAACTGATCACCATTGAAATTGATGAACACCGGTATAAGGAGGCCCTGGCCAATTTTGAAAAAGCCGGTGTGGCTCAGTATGTTGATGCCAGGCTGGCAGATGCCCATGAACTGGTTCCCAAGCTGAGCGGCCCGATCGATTTCGTATTCAGCGATGCCGATAAAAACTGGTACATTAATTACTTTAAGGCGTTAGACCCGAAGCTAGTTGCAGGAGGTTGTTTTACTGCACATAATGTTGGCATGTACGGGGGAAGGGAATATTTTGAATATGTCAGCCGGCTCCCCAATTACAAAACTACGCTGGATGACCGTGGCTCCGGAATGTCAGTCAGTTACAAAACCGTCAGCCGCTGATCATGCGTCATTCCCTGAAGAAAGGTGTGCACGGGATCGGTTTGTTCCCTGCATCAAACCTTGTAGTGGCAAACATGATCGGTGCGGGAATATTCACAACCTCCGGACTCCTGATGAGCGGGTTAAAGAATCCGGTATTTCTGATCATCCTGTGGGCTGCCGGGGGGATCATAGCGCTGTGCGGCGCGCTGGCCTACGCCGAATTGGGAGCTTCGATGCCACGGGCGGGAGGTGAGTATGCCTTCCTTGCGCATTTATTTCATCCTGTGGTTGGATTTATGAGCGGCTGGGTTTCATTCCTGGTAGGTTTCTCCGCACCCATCGCCGCTTCCTCCATTGGCTTCAGCGAGTATTTATACCGTGCTTTCCCGGGGATCCCCGTTGACAGAAAGATCCTGGCTGTTCTGGTAATCCTGGTATTCACCCTGGTGCATCTCCGCGGGTTGAAATTCGGATCGAGGGTGCAGAATGTTCTTACAATGTTGAAGGTCAGCTTAATTGTTGTTCTGGTATTTGCCGGTCTGTTGCTCGGCAAGGGCAACTTCGGTCATTTTGCGCAGGGAACACCTGTGGTCTGGAATTTCGGTACGCTGAAAATAATGGGACTTTCTTTAATGTGGATCATGTTTGCCTATAGCGGCTGGAATGCTTCCACTTACGTTGGTTCAGAGATACGGGATCCGCAACGGAATATTCCGCGTTCGCTGCTCCTGGGCACCGGTATCGTATGGATCCTTTATATATTGCTGAATTTGGTTTATACCTATGGCATTGCTCCTGTTGAAATGCAGGGCGTTATTTCGATTGGCGGGCTGGCAGTCCGCAACCTGTTCGGCCCCTCGCTGGAGACTGCTTTTTCCCTGCTCATCGCATTTGCCCTGTTCTCCTCGCTCAGTGCCTTTATTATCCTTGGCCCAAGGGTTTACTATGCCATGGCAGCCGATGGCTACTTTTTCAGATTTGTCTCACGATTGCATCCGCGTTTCCGGATTCCCTCGGGGGCAATCATCCTGCAGGCAGCGATCGCCATTGTCATGGTCATATCAGGTACTTTTGACCAGATCCTGACTTACATGGGATTCTCACTTGGCATTTTCCCTGTCCTGGCTGTAGCCTCAGTATTTAAGCTGAGACGAACCCGGCAATCCAGGCTCCTCCTTCGCGGGTATCCCTTGTACCTTTGGATCTACCTGTTCTTTGGCGTAACAATCCTGTTGTTATCTTATTTTGAAAGGCCGGTGGAGTCTACCATCGCGTTGCTCACTGTAATTTCCGGCATCCCGGTTTTTTACTATTTTAAAAAACACCGGTAGGGAAAACCCACAAGCTATCCCTTCCTGCATTTTGCCCTTATTCGGCAGTGATCTCAATTACTGTGCTGGTCAAAGGAAGGGACGAAGATACGGTCAGCCCGACATTCATCAGGTAATCACCCGTATAGAGGCTCTTTCCGGACAATATATTGCGGATGCCCGGAAATTGGTTGATCTCCTGAACAGCATAAGTTTTAACCGGATCGAGGCCCTGCAGCCTGACAACATTGAAGCTTTCACCAAACCTCGGATTCAGTGTATAGGAGAAGAGTAAAGCCTTGTCTTTGCCGCCGTTCACGTACATGAGCACAGCCCTGTCCTCCGCGTAAGGAGATATTAACCTGTACAGATCGCCCCGCCAGATCACATCACTCAGCCGTTTGTAGTTTTTTACTGCGTCCTGGCAGAAAGTCAGTTCCTTGTCGCTGAGTTCATTCACCTGGATGTCAAATCCCATCTTACCCATCATTGCAACATCAGTTCTGAATTTAATGGATTGTTTACCCCAGGAGGTGATGTGGTTGCAGACAGACAGGGCGGGGAAGAAGTAGGAATATCCCCACTGGATATATACCCGCTCCAGCGGATCGGTATTATCACTGGCCCAGAATTCAGTAAAATAGCGGAGTGCACCGTAATCGACCCTTCCGCCGCCACCTGAACAAAGCATCATGGGCACATGCGGGTACTTCTGCCTGAACCTGTCGAGTACCTTGTATAAACCATTCACGTAATCAATGTACAGATGAGACTGTTTATTTTTCAGGTAGGGTGAATAAGCATTGGTCATCATCCTGTTGCAGTCCCATTTAAAAAATGCAATATCCGGATAATGGGTCATCAGCCCATCGGCCACATTAAAGACAAAATCCTGAACCTGCGGATTAGTCAGATCGAGGACCAGCTGGTTCCTGTAATAGTGCTCGGGACGGTTGGGAAGCTTTAAAATCCAGTCAGGATGCTTTTCGTACAATTCACTTTTGGGATTCACCATTTCAGGCTCGATCCAGATCCCGAATTTGACATTTCGGTTTTCTGCTTCACGGGTGAGTACACCCAGACCGTTCGGCAACTTGGCCTTGTTTTCCTGCCAGTCGCCCAACCCGGCACGGTCGTTGTCACGAGGATATTTATTGGCAAACCAGCCATCATCGAGCAGGAAAAGGTCAAGGCCCATTTTTTTGGTGTCATCCAGCAATGCAATAAGCTTTTCCTCGTTGAAATTGAAGTAGGTGGTTTCCCAGTTATTCAGCAGCGTATACCGGGGTTGCCCGCCGTCCATGACCCCGTATTTCACCGCCCATTTATGCAGGTTTCGGCTGGCCAGTCCTTTTCCCTGGTTTGAATAAGTGAAAACAAAGGACGGGGTGATGAACGACCTACCAGGTTCCAGCGAATACTCAGAAGCATAAGGATTTATGCCGGAAATTACGCGTAAGGAGTTATTTTCATCTATTTCAAAAAGAAACCGGAAATTGCCTGACCATCCCAGGGTTCCGGCAATCAGCTCACCATGATTCTCATCGGATCGTTCGTTGAGCGAAAGCATAAAAACCGGGGTTTGGTACATGTGGGCACGCGTTCCGAGTTTGGAATCAATAATCTTAATTCCACTGGTGAGTTCACTTTCCTGCATCTTCATCTCCTCGGCCCAGTCGCCGTGAAACTGTGTAAGCCAATAGGCGGAGGCGTCAAAATGCATCATGAAAGAGGCATAATTGTAAAGCATGACCGGCTGTTTTTCCTGGTGGATTATTTCGACCTGCTGTTCAATGACATTCTCCAGGTAGTAGGCTTTGAAGTGAAGGATCACCACAACCGGGTACTGTGGATCTTTTAACCGGATGTGGGTGATGGTAACGTTATCACCTTGTTTTTCCGTCTCGTGACTGACATAGTTCAGCTCGAGCGAGGGATTGCCGTCATTGTGGGTAATGCGGATTGCAGGCTCGAACAGGTCATCGGTTCCCGATGTTATATAAGCTATATGGTCAGGCCGTGGGAATGCATCGCTCTCAGGGGTTTGTAACAGTTTCTGACCAAAATAGGCCTGGTAAAGCCGGTTGTCATCACCTGCTTTAAAGATCAGATCTGAGTTTTGCGTACTTACAGGAATGAGAATTTCAGATTGTGCGATGATGGTGACAGATGCTCCAAGGATCAGCAAGATTAATATCCATAGCTTTTTCATATGTATATTTCAAGATTCACCTTCAAAAATATTAAAATTAGAGATGTATCTTCTGGTTCTGAGTTGTTTTAATTCGACATGAGCGAAAAATTTTAATGGATCAAAATAATTTGCAATTTATTGCCCAATAAATTAAATTTATTTCTTGATACTTCAGTATTAACCAGATACTTCATGTATATCACGTGCCGCTCATTATGAAACATAATTGTGGTTTACTTCCATTGAATGGTTGGTTGGTCTTCCTGTTGCTCTTTTTCTCCTATCCTTTTCCGGTACTTGCTCAGTCAAGTTCCAGGATTTTTGTGGTAAATTCTGACCCGCCCTGTATTTATCCAATTGACATTAACAAGATGGAGCTTTCTGACAGGATTATGATTGACAAGAATCCTACAAGGGCTATGTTAGGGCCACAGGGAAAATTACTTTTTGTTCTTCATGATGGATGGCCGTTGGATTATACTTTAGAAAGAGGATGGGGCCGGCTTCGCAAAGCAAGTAGTATTGATATTATTGATGTGAAGAGTAATAAGCTCATCCGAAATATACAACTGGGCTGGGCGGCAGCAAGAATGGTTTTTTCTGAGGATAAAAGCAGATTACTTGTTTTATCAACTGGTCATCCACAGCAGGGAGGTACACGGAATGATGCTGAAATGGCTCATCTAACAATGATAAGCACATCAACAGGTGAAGTTGAATTCAATATTTTCAAATGGTGCTGGATTCAACAAATAGTATATAAAAAGGACTTTTCACGGATTGCTGTTTTAGGTGTGAATGAATTTGAAAGTGGTATATACAACAGAAACTTTACCTTTCTTCCTTATTTCGAGCAACTTAAGTTGGATGGTTTAAGACCAAAGCATCATCAGGTTACAGTGATCAATTCAATCGGCGAGATTTTAAATGAAGTTGAACTTCCTGCCTGGGAAAAACAGATTAAAGGCAATTTTATTGAGATGTATATGTCAAAATCAATAGACGAAAGGTGGTTATATGTATTTGATCCTGGGGAAAAAGAAAGGGAAAATGATAAACTAAGAGCTTCTGAAGTATATTTTATCGAATTTGAAACTGGTGAAATTACTGATTCAAAGAAGCTGGGGTATTCCGGTTTTTTGTTATCCAATCCATATTTACAGAACAATAAATTCGTTATATACACATCTCCTGATAAATCGCAACAGGAAATATTTGAAGTATATGGCAATAATATAGGCGTTAAAAAGGCTTTAATCACGGCAGCATATTTATTTGCTCCTGTGAAGGAACCTGCCGGGTATTACTCCATTGGTGCTCAAAAAGTCACTTTTGTATCTGATCAACTGGATTCGATTGTTGAAGTAGACGTGAACGAGCTATTTGATAAATATGACTATATCCGTCGTATTATTACAAGTGCTGTTTATCTTGAAAGCATTAATCGTGTGCTGGTTACAACTTCAGGATATACCTATGGCATCATTAACCCATTAACACACCGGTTAGAAAAAGCAGGCGTTATTGGTCGTCAGGAAATAAGAAATTCAAAAACAGCCCTGACTGTTTTAGGCGCATTCACGCTTCCTGTCAGTCCACTTGTAGGTGCCGCTACTATTTCAGCATTTCAATCACATACCAATCTTATGCTGAATCCCCATATGTATTCTCAGGAGATAAGCAGCGATGAGAAACAAATTTATTGTCTTGAATTATCTTCGAACGATGTAACCATGATCAATACAGAAGTTGGTACAAGGGATACCATTGCTGCCATTGGCTATCGTTACAAGGGATTGGTTCTTACCCCTGATAACCGATTTTTGTGGGCGCTTAGTACAAAACATTTGGTGGCATTCAACACAAGAAACTATGATTTGCACATTGATTATGACAATCCACCGGAAACCGGGGAAGTCAAAGGAGTAGAATTCCTTGATTCAGGAAATCTTACCGCAGTTTTATATGATAACCGTTTGCAAATTTGGGACACTGAAAACAAAAGCATCCTAAAAACTATCTTTCTTTTTCCATCGGCAGAATTCTTTTTTGTGGAAAAAAGATAATTCTGTGGAAGAATGCTGCAGAAAATTTCTTGTTGCACTTTAAAAACACACTCTGGCAAATTTCAAATTGTAAAAATCATCCAGGTTCTCATCAATCATCATGGTATCGCCGGGTTCCCATTTGTCAAGGTATCGTTTCCCCTGCAGGAAGTAGCACCGTGTACGGGTAGGGTTGGTAAGGAACACCCTGTTGTTTTTCTCGGCATACACCATAAGGGCTTTCTGCTTGTACAGGGCATTATGGGATTCCTCGCTCCTGTATGAGGCTTTCTTGATGACATTGCAGGAGGCGAGCAATAACAGGATCAGCAAGGCAATTCTGCACATGTGGGAGGCTTATTCTTTCAGTAACTAAGATAAGAATTTAGCCCCATATCTTCAAAACAAAACTGGTGTCAGGTGCGGTAAAATACCAAAGCTTTTTTGTTTGATATATCGACAAAATTGCATATATTTATTTATCTATGTAATCTCTAATAGAAATCTTTATGGAGAAACAGCGAAAAACATTTTATGAAGAAGTGAAAGCGGGAGGTATGTCCCGCAAGGATTTCCTGAAATTCTGCACCACGATGGCAGCCCTGCTGGGATTGGAAGCCAGCGGCGTCGGACAGATCGTGAGGGCCCTGGAAACAAAGCCCAGGTTGCCGGTAATATGGTTTCATTTCCAGGAATGCACCTG
>DIAS01000089.1:42498-52437 GCA_002415855.1 Bacteroidales bacterium UBA5072 | reverse complement strand
TGATTGAAGAAGGAAGATTGAAGAAGGAAGATTGAAGAAGGAAGATTGAAGAAGGAAGATTGAAGAAGGATGATTGAAGAAGGAAGATTGAAGAAGGAAGTGACAGTAACTAATAATAAAATAGATGTTTGATAATTTATCCGACAGACTTGAAAGGTCCTTTAAGATATTAAAAGGCGAAGGCAGGATTACCGAAATTAATGTGGCAGAAACGCTTAAAGAAATCCGCCGCGCGCTTCTTGATGCAGATGTCAACTACAAAATTGCCAAATCATTTACCGATAATGTTAAACAGCAGGCCCTTGGACAAAAAATCCTGACTTCTGTAAAACCTGGCCAGATGATGGTCAAGATCGTGCATGACGAACTCACTGACTTAATGGGGGGTGCGCATGTTGATATCAATCTAAAAGGGAATCCGGCAGTGATTCTAATTGCAGGTTTGCAGGGATCCGGTAAAACCACCTTTTCTGCCAAGCTGGCCAGCCATTTGAAGCAGAAAAGAGGCAAAAACCCCATGTTGATTGCAGGTGACGTATACCGTCCGGCAGCCATTGAACAGTTGAAGATCCTCGGTCAGCAGATAGGGGTTCCCCTGTATACGGAAGACGGGAACCGTGATCCGGTAAAAATTGCCCAGTCAGGTATTAAGGAAGCAAAACGCCTTGGTTATGATCTTGTAATTGTAGATACAGCAGGACGACTGGCTATTGATGCGGAGATGATGAATGAGATCGAATCAATCAAGAAGAATATTCTTCCGCAGGAGATACTGTTTGTGGTGGATGCCATGACGGGGCAGGATGCAGTTAATACAGCCAAAGAATTTAATGAAAGGTTGAACTTTGACGGGGTTGTTCTCACAAAACTTGATGGCGATACCAGGGGAGGGGCTGCATTGTCCATTCGTTCGGTGGTGGATAAACCCATAAAGTTCGTAAGTGCCGGGGAAAAGCTCGAGTCGATCGAGCTGTTTCATCCCGAACGTATGGCGGACCGTATATTGGGTATGGGAGACATTGTTACGCTGGTTGAGAAGGCCCAGGAACAATTTGATGTGGAGGAAGCACGGAAGATCCAGAAGAAGATTGCCAAGAACCAGTTTACCTTCAGCGATTTTCTGAACCAGGTCCAGCAGATCAAGAAAATGGGAAACATCAAGGAATTGGCCAGTATGATTCCCGGTGTAGGAAAGGCTTTGAAAAACCTTGACATGGACGATAATGCCTTTAAAGGAATTGAAGCCATCATTTTCTCCATGACGCCCGTGGAAAGGGAAAATCCTGAGGTTCTTAACGGGACACGCCGGAAACGAATAGCGGATGGAAGCGGAACGAGCATTCAGGAGGTCAACCGTTTGATCAAGCAGTTCGATGAAACCCGTAAACTCATGAAAATGATAACCACCAATAAGAATCCCATGCGCATGATGGGCAATATGCCGGCCATGCGGGGAAAATAACCTAAACCATACCGGCATGCAACTCATTGATGGAAAAAAGATCTCTGCCGAGATCAAAGTGGAAATAGCCCGTGAAGTTCAGCAATTGAAAGACAGGGGTTGCAAAACGCCTCACCTGGCGGCAGTTTTGGTTGGACATGATGGTGCCAGTGAAACCTACGTGGCAGGTAAAGTAAAAGCCTGTGAGGAAGTTGGTTTTAAATCTACCCTGATCAGGTATGAATCCGATATTGATGAAAGCACCCTGCTGAACACCGTGCATGAACTGAATAGAAATGAAGATATAGATGGTTTTATTGTTCAGCTCCCTTTACCTGATCATATTTCTGAGCAAAAGGTTATTGAAGCCATTGACCCTCGAAAGGATGTTGATGGGTTTCACCCGGTGAACCTTGGGAGAATGGTACTGGGTCTTCCGGCATTTATTTCAGCCACTCCTGCCGGTATTATGGAGCTGATTAAAAGATATGGCATACAGACATCAGGAAAAAGCTGCGTTGTTGTTGGACGCAGTAACATTGTCGGCAAACCTATTAGCATCCTTCTTTCGCAAAAGGCAGACCCGGGGGATGCTACTGTTACCCTGTGCCACAGCCGTACCCGAAATCTGGATGATGTTGTAAGAGCCAGTGATATTGTGATCGCCGCCCTCGGTAAGCCAGGATTTGTCACCGCCGGAATGGTTAAAGAAGGAGCCGTTGTCATCGATGTTGGCATCACACGTGTTAAATCAGATGTGACAAAATCGGGATGGAAGTTACTGGGTGACGTCAGATTCGATGAGGTGGCTCCGAAATGCAGTTATATTACACCTGTTCCGGGAGGAGTAGGCCTGATGACGATCGTATCATTGCTGAAGAATACGCTGATTGCTGCTAAACACGAAATCTACCCTTAACATGATATGATAATGCGGCTTTTTATACTGCTGACATTGTTTACCAGCCTGTTTACCGGAGGATGTAAAAGGAATAGTAATATTGAAGACCAGCGGTATACATGGTCAACCGAAGCACCCTTGACTATTCCTTACCGCGCAAGGTTACAACGGTTTGAAAAGGGCAACCTGGTCCGTAATCATTCCTTTGAAACCGGAAGAACTTTCGTACTTGACAATTCAACGTCTTCCTTTGTAATTGACGGTTGGCAGCAGGTGGGTCAGCATGTCCGCTGGGTTGATACGCGTTCCGAAACGTTGTATCATCCTGATGAGGCCTGGTCGGGCTACAGGGCCGTAAAAATCATCAGAGATAATGCTTATGAAACTGATGAACAGGGAGATGGCATCATGAGTGATTTTATCAAGGTCATACCGGGCAATTATATCTTGTCGCTCTTTGTAAAACTCGAGGACATTCGTCCGGTAAGGACAAGACTGGGAATCAGCATGTATGACGCAGTCGATGTGCGTCTTCTTTATTTTGACAGGAACAAGAACCCGGTCAGCTCACAGATGCGTTTTCCCCAGGCAGATCAATATGTAGACAATTCCTTTAAATCACTCTCCTTTGCCAACTACTCCCGGATTGACAATTTTGGATGGGGCAGGTTAATCGGAAAAACAGCTCATTTCCCTTTTCCCGATGGTGATATTCCAACGGAGGCCCATTATGTCAAATTGGTCATCGGATTGAAGGCCAAAGGTACCATGTGGATAGACAGTGTGAACTTCTCCTATTCCGATCGTAATTTCTCTGTGGCTGAACGGATGGTTGATTATACGGATACAACCTTGTTGCCCTATGAGGCCATTGTTCCAACGCCGAAAAAGTATCAGAAAATGGAATCGGTTGTTTTCAGGGTCCAGGGCATGGATCCTGAAAAATTACCTCTTATTGTAATACCGGCACAGGCTGATGCATTGATACTCAAGGCTGCCGGGCTGTTGCAGGATGCACTTCATATTCCTGACAAACAGATTGTTTTTGATTCAGATCACCTTCAGATCAGTCAGGCAAGACTTGTATTCAATATGGGATCAACAGGATTGTTCGAGGAATATAGGGAATCCTTACCCACGAAAGCCATTCAGGGCCATCCGCAGGGATACTTCATACATGCACCGGCCAATATGCCAAACCTGGTATTTCTGGGCGGAAACAACAGTACCGGCATATTGTACGCAGCGCTTACTGTTTTGCAGATGATTGAAAAGAAGCAGCCTGTCTTTCACAATGCCCGTATCGTTGATTACCCTGATTTTCCTGATCGCTATTGCGTCTTTACAAAAAGCAAACACGAAGGTGATTTGCAGCAAAACCGGTTAGTTGAGGAGCTTGTCCGCTATAAGGTCAATGGAGCCTTTCGTGAAGATCTGTCCTTTGATTCTGATCGGTTCGTCGGAATATTTTCTTTTGCAGAATTCCCTGATTTCGCAAAACCTGCTGATTCAACGCTGACTTGCATATTTCCAGAGGATTGCTCCGGATATCGAATATTTCACAACCAGCTGTTGGATTATTGCGGCTTTGAACATGACACCGACCGAAAGGGAAAGGAAACCCGGAATTTTTATGCCGGTTGCTCGTATTTCAGTATGAATACAGATGACGCGGATATTGACCGGTATATAGCTTTCAGCGGTTCCAGACCTGTTTTCATGGACAATTCCATGCAGATTTACACCCACTGGGGACATTATGCGGGTAATGATCCCTGGTATCCGGGAAAAGTCAGGCTGTTCAATATATTTGAACCCTTCACCAATGCTGATATCCGTGAGCACTTCTCAAAACTTGATACAACAATGTTCCTTATCAATTTCTCCCCGCACTCGGAAATTGATTTGATCAGAATGGCTACAGCTGCTGATTTTATGTGGAATTCGGCAACATACGCCAGGGACCATTCGCTGTGGAAGGTTCTTCAATCACGTTATGGATCAATGACTTCACGCTATCTGGTCAGATATGCCGACAGATATGGATTATTTTTGGAAGGAATGCTGAGAATCAAACAAAATGAATCGGTGCCCCGCAATCTGAAAATCTGTCAGCAAACCTTGGAAGAACTCGATATGATCATTGACTCTGTCAGAAAGTACATTGAGAAAGACAGCCGCCTGTTACAGGAGCTGCAAGCGTTGAATGCTGAAGCACAGGAGGAGGTAAACCGCATTGCCGTATCACGGCACCTGCTTAATTAATAAATCCTTTTGTCAAATTATCTGGATGAAGATATTTCTTTTTTATTAAATTAGCTGCACACTATTCCGGCGATGTTTGGAGATATGGATCATTACCACGAGGAGGATGAAACCCTGGACGTGCTAAAGCGTTACCAGGAGATGCTCATACGCCAGGGCAGCAGTTTCTTCGATCTGAGTGAATATGAGTGTTTGATCGACTTTTTCATCGAGCAATGCAATTATAAGGATGCAATAAGTGCAGTTAACCTGGCTATTAAGCAACATCCTTATGCATCATCCATGAAATTGAAATTCGCACAGCTGTTGATTGAAACTGGTAAACCTGCCAAAGCCCTGCGCATTATTAAAGGTATTTGTGATTCGGAGTCTTTAAACTATGAGTTCTTCCTGGCTCGTGGAGTCGCCTTGAATTTAACCGGCAGGCATTCTGAGGCCAGATTGGATTTTGAAAGGGCCTGCGAGCTTTGTTCTGAAAACATGGAGGAACTGGCTTATAGCATTGCCCAGTCCTGTATGCAAAACGGACTGACACGTGAGGCTGTTGAATATCTGGAGAGAGCTTATCATCACAATGAGGACAATATCCTTGTATTGTATGATCTGGCACTGAGCTATGACAAGCTTGATTGTCCGGAAAAAAGCATTTATTATTACAGAAGGTACCTCGATTTGGATCCTTTTGCAGAGCATGTGTGGAATAATCTGGGATTGCTATATACGGGCCTGAATGATATTGGCAATGCCTGTGAGGCTTTTGATCTGGCCATAGCCATCAACCCCGATTACCATTCAGCCTATTTTAATAAAGCCGACCTGTTGATCCTGAACAACAATTTTCACGGCGCCACACAGGTTTATAATGACCTGCTGTTACATGATGCTAAGAATACCAGGGCTTTGTGCGAACTTGGGCATTGCCTGGATGAAATGGGCAATCACAAGAAGGCCCTCGATATTTTCGGGAAAGCGCTCAGCGTGTCCATCGATTGTTCAGATGCCTGGTACGGTTTGGGTATGGTCTATTTCAGGCAAAGAAAGTACCGATTAAGTATCTACTCCCTGAAAAAAGCATCCATAATTCAGCCCGAAAACTCGGATTACTTGTACATGCTCGGGGAGGCCTATACGGGCCTGCATAAAATTGATCAGGCAATTCTGGCATATTCCAGGGCTTCAAAGCTTAATCCTCTTGATTTTGAAGCTTGGATGGCTTGCGCACAGGCTTTATTTAAAAAGAAAAGGTATGATGAGGCCATCCGTAAATTATTGCAGTTTTGTGAATACAATGATGATAATCCAACAGTTAATTACCGGCTTGCAGCTTATTATACCTATCAGGGCGACTTAACCAAAGGACTGCTTTATTTTAAGAAGGGCCTGGACCTTAACTTTCCCGAACACAGGGATATGTTCAGCAGGTTTCCCAAAATGAGACACTATCGTGATTTTAAGAATCTTGTTGAACATTTTAATCAGCAGGACCAGCCATAAATAACCCAAGGAAAAAATCTGACACTTTATGAGCATTATTCTTCCACATTTACCTGAAAGACCGGGTAAGCCCAGGAATAACGGTATTACCATGATGATGGATAAGGGATTAAGTACCCGTGAAGCTGAGAACTTCCTGGAAAACAACGCAAAACATACTGACTTGATCAAACTCGGGTTTGGAACTTCCGTGGTATGCAGTAATGTTGAACTGAAAATTGAACTGTATCATAAGGCAGATATCAGGGTATATTTTGGAGGTACCTTGTTTGAAGCATTTGTTATCCGGAATATGTTTGAAGAGTACCTGGAACTTGCCAAAAAGCTTAAATTAACAACTGTAGAGGTATCTGATGGTTCCATGTATATGCATCATTCACAGAAACTGGAATACATCAGCAAGCTTTCGAAACATTTTACTGTTTTATCCGAGGTGGGGTCAAAACAAAAGGGAGTTGAGATACCGGATGAAGTTTGGGTGAAAATGATGAAAACAGAACTTGATGCCGGCGCCTGGAAAGTAATAGCTGAAGCACGGGAAAGTGGGACAACAGGCATATACCACAGTGATGGCAGCGCCAACACCGGTCTGATTAATCTGATCAACAAAGAGCTGGATTCTACGGCAATCCTCTGGGAAGCCCCTACGGGTAAGCAGCAGGCCTGGTTTATTAAACTCCTGGGGCCTAATGTCAACCTCGGAAATATAGCCTCTAACGATGTTATTCCCCTTGAATGCCTCAGGCTTGGTTTGAGAGGTGATACGTTTTTTGATTTTCTTCCGTCGGAACTTGTAGAGCTTAAGCCAGATTCGGAGAAATACCACCAATTGGACTAACTGATTATTGTTCATTCGGTGATGAGATGCTATGGACTGATCGGTTACCCGCTTTCACACTCCTTTTCGATGAAATACTTCACGGATAAGTTTGTGCGTGAAGGAATTCAGAATTGCCGGTATGATAATTTCCCGCTTGAGCATATCGGGATGTTCCCCACGTTGGTAAAAAATCATAAAGAACTTGAGGGTTTAAATGTCACCATTCCCTACAAGGAACGGATCATTCCATATCTCAATGAACTGGATGAGGATACCCGGACAATAGGAGCTGTAAATACCGTGAAAGTGTACCGGCAGGGTGACCAAATAAGCCTGAAGGGCTATAATACTGACGTTTATGGCTTTGAAATCTCTATCAAGCCCTTTTTGACTGAAAATAATCTGAGTGCATTAATCCTGGGGACCGGGGGTGCCTCCAAAGCCGCAGCGCATGTTCTTAAAAGGCTTGGATTTGGCGTTACTTTTGTTTCAAGAAGGCCTAAGGGGGCTGATCAGTTAGCTTATGCTGACCTGACTCCCCAATTTGTCGGAGCAACGCAGGTTATTGTGAATACTAGTCCTGTCGGGATGTTTCCGGATACAGGCTCCTGTCCGGACCTGCCTTACGAAGTCCTGACGCCTGAACATGTGCTATTCGATCTGATTTACAATCCCCTGGAGACCCTCTTTCTGGCCAAAGGCAGAGAAAAAGGAGCCAAGGTGATCAATGGACTGCAAATGTTGCATTTGCAGGCTGAGAAATCCTGGGAAATCTGGAATACTGATTAGTCAGGTTAGGGTGATTACATGGAAGTTGACATCTCCTGCAACTTGGCACTGAACTTGATCCCATACTTGTTGGCATTTTCAGCCTTCAGTTCAAATTTCAGTTTGTCCTGCATGATAACGAAATTAATAGCAGCACCGTCATCCAGTGCTCCGCTCTTTTCTGTAATGATCAGCGTACTTTTTCCGCTCATGGCAGCAATAACCTCAAGCACTTGCTTGGTTCTGGCAAAAGGAATGAAAAGAATGTGGCAATTCTGGATCTCTGAGGGAGTTTTATATCTGATGATTTCGATGTTCTGGGTACCTACCTTTTTACCTTTGGTATACGCTTCAAGCTCAGTTGCTACATCACTTGTACCCAGGATGCCGATGATAAAATTTCCCGTTCTGTAATTGGCAGGCCATTCAATAAGCCTGGAAAAATTGTAAATGAATAATGTCTGTGCTTTGGGTATGGTCGTCTGCATATAGGCTGTTGAAACCATACACATGGCAAGTAGCGTCGTTAGTATTTTTTTCATTTCCGGATGATTTTTATCATGGTATTATATACGGTAATGAATGGAAATTGTTCCTATAAAATCTTATTGAATACAAATGTTGAAAATGTTCAGCAAATTACAGACCGATATTCCCGGGGTACTGAATTGCAATAAGCGACAGGCCCTCGGCAGGTGCCGAGAATCCAGCCAGTTTCCGGTTCCTGCCCTCCAGAATTCCAATAAAATCGTCCTGACTGATCTTTCCTCTTCCCACATCTACCAGGGTGCCAACCAGGGCCCTCACCATATTTCTCAGAAAACGGTCTGCCCGAATTACAAAAATCAGCTTGTCCCCATGGCGCATCCAATATGCATCTTCAACATGACAAATATTGGTTTTTGCATTGCTGTGAAGTTTGCTGAAACTTGTGAAATCGGTGTAACTTTTTAACAGCGCGGCTGATTCATTCATGGCAGCCATGTCGACTGAAGTTGCATGATACCAGGAGAATCCTATGTCAAAAGGATCTTTTACCAGACTGATAGTATATTCATAGGTTCTCGATTGAGCACTGAAACGTGCATGTGCACCGGGCACCACCTTATATATATTTTGAATGGCGATATCACGTGGCAGCAATGCATTCAGTTTATAAATGAAAATAGCTTTATCCTTAAGTATCAGGGTTTCAGTATCGAAATGTGCAACATAATACCTTGCATGTACGCCTGTATCAGTCCGGCCAGCCCCGGTTGTTTTAATATCTTCATGTGTGAGTACCCTTAATGCTGCATCCAGAATTGCCTGCACCGAGGTAGCATTCGGCTGCAACTGCCAACCATGATAGCTGGTACCCTTAAAGGACAACTCAATGAAGTAACGTTCCATGCCTTAATTGATTATACTCATGCAAACATCAAAATTACAATATTATAGTTAGCGAGGATGTGCAGGGCAGAATTCCATTTAACAATTTTTAACACAAAGATATACCAAGATATTCAGCATATTAACAATCTTTAACCCTGCTATGAGAGAGGGTATGGAACAAAAATTGCTACTTTCGCTTGGCATTGATGAATACAGAATCAGTTTCAAATCGCCGTAAAGAAAGGAAGGCACAAGGAATAAGACTGTATCATGAGTTCAGCCGAATGCCGATACCTTGTTTTTGTGGCATGAAATTCGATGTTGGTACAAGCAAAGAAATAGGCATATTTTATTAATTCAAATGTGTATACATTATGGCGGATATTTCTATCCAAATCAGAGAATTAAATGAGAAGATCGAGCGTGAAAGCGCTTTCATTGAAAGAATTAACCAGGAAATCAGGAAAGTAATAATCGGACAGAAGCATTTGATTGATGGCCTGCTTATTGGCCTGCTTTCTGATGGACATGTTTTACTGGAAGGTGTTCCTGGCCTTGCTAAAACATTGGCTATTAATACATTGGCGAAAACTGTGAACGCAGGCTTCAGCCGGATTCAGTTTACACCCGACCTGCTGCCTGCTGACCTTATCGGAACCATGATATACAGCCCGAAGAAGGAAGAATTCCATGTTAAAAAGGGTCCTGTATTCTCGAATTTCATCCTGGCTGACGAAATCAACAGATCTCCAGCAAAAGTACAGAGCGCCCTGCTTGAAGCGATGCAGGAGAAACAGGTCACGATCGGGGCGCAGTCATTTGAGTTACCAAAGCCCTTCATGGTTCTGGCCACACAAAATCCAATTGAACAGGAAG
>DIAS01000089.1:0-42260 GCA_002415855.1 Bacteroidales bacterium UBA5072 | reverse complement strand
ACACAAAATCCAATTGAACAGGAAGGGACCTATCCGCTTCCAGAGGCCCAGGTTGATCGTTTCATGCTGAAACTGGTGATTTCTTATCCGGCCAAAGATGAAGAACGGCTGATCATGCGTGAGAACCTGGCCAAGGAATTTCCGGTTACTGACAGGATTCTCACCACTGATGACATTCTCCGTTCGAGGGATACAGTGAAGGAGGTTTATATGGACGAAAAGATAGAACAGTATATCCTGGATATTGTCTTTGCTACCAGGTTTCCGGCTGATTACCACCTGGCCAATTACAAAAACATGATTAATTACGGGGCTTCACCCAGGGCTAGCATTAATCTGGCCAAGGCTTCCAAAGCCTATGCTTTTATCAAACACCGAGGTTTTGTGATTCCCGAAGATGTCAGAGCAGTCTGTCATGATGTAATGCGTCACAGGATAGGACTTACCTATGAAGCTGAAGCAGAAAACATAACCTCTGAAGATATTATCACCGATATTCTCAACAATATTGAGGTTCCATAACCATGAAGAAGTGCACCAGAAACATATTTATTCTTGGGTTGCTGACACTCCTTTTTTACAAAGCGCACGGTCAGAACTTTATCGGACTTACCTCCAGTGAGATTGCCCAGCAAATGAAAACTGAGAATCCGCAGTTCAGGCTCGATAAAAATGCAGTCAACCACACTTATAATTATCTGAAGTATGTTGATAAGATCAGCGAGCAGACCGTACTTTTTTTTATGTCGGACATGGACAAGTGCACTTATGTCCGCTGGATGTCGGACTACTCGAACCTGAATGATATGATCGGGATGTTGAATTCAAAGTATAAAAAAAGCGGCACAAATTCTTGGACATTCACAGATAAGGGTGAAGACTATTCTGTGTCGCTGGTGGAGGAAGAATGGTATTTCACAGTTAATTTCCGCAAGGACTAGTATTGTACGGGTGTTATGGATACCACTGAATTACTGAAGAGGGTCAGGAAGATTGAGATTAAAACCAAAGGGCTGTCACGGCATATTTTTGCAGGTGAGTACCACTCAGCCTTTAAGGGCAGAGGCATGGCCTTCAGCGAGGTCAGAGAGTACCAGTACGGTGATGATTTCAGAAGTGTCGACTGGAATGTGACTGCCCGGTTCAATCATCCTTTCATAAAGGTATTTGAAGAAGAAAGAGAACTGACTGTGATGCTGCTTATTGATATCAGCGGCTCCGGCGAATTCGGGACACAAAGCAGGTTAAAAGCCGGCCTGATTACTGATATTGCAGCTGTACTTTCATTCTCCGCGATCCAAAACAATGATAAAGTCGGGGTGATCATGTTTTCTGACCGCATTGAAAAATTCATTCCTCCCAAAAAGGGCAGGCAGCATATCCTTAAGATAATCAGAGAATTAATTAATTTTAAACCAGCTAGTCGTTTGACCAATCTCACAGTTCCGCTCCGGTATCTGGTGAATGCAATAAAAAAGCGAAGCATCACCTTTCTGATTACCGATTTCATGGATCAGAATTACGAGGATGCTTTAAAGATAGCTGCGAAGAAACATGATCTCGTAGGTCTTTGGATATATGACAAACGCGAAACCGAGCTGGCAGGATTAGGGCTGATGAAAGTCAAAGATGCTGAGACCGGTGAGATTGCCTGGATAGATACTTCGAGCAATTATGTCCGTCACGCTTATCACGAGATGTACAGAAAAAGGCAGGAGGAAACAATTGACATCCTTAAAAAATCGGGTGTTGATTTTGTAGCCATTGCCTCTCATGAAGATTATGTCAAACCACTCATGAGATTGTTCAACAAACGCGCTAAATAATGTACCTGAATGAAAAATCGCACATGCTGAACGTGCTGCATTTAAAAAGGAATACAGGGTGGGTTGTGGCGGTTTTATTAGTTTCCGTTTCAACCCTGGCTTATGCCCAGGAAGTTACGGTCAGGGCAGAACTGGATACCAACCGGGCCTTAATCGGTGATCAGCTTACCCTGTTCCTTTCCGTTGTAAAACCTCCTGATCTGAAGATTGATTTTCCGGCTCTTAAAGATACAATCAGCCGTAAAGTTGAGATTATCAGCGATTCATATTCCGACACAACCTATATATCAAAAAGCAGGATAGCCTTTGGCCGCACACTCGTTTTAACAGTTTTTGATACGGGTTTCTTCGTGATCCCTTCTCTTGATTTTGTTACACACCAAGGTCTTTCAACGGATACACTACATACCTCTGCCTTGCATTTCGAGATTCTTTCAGTCAAAACGGATTCCACGCTGCATGGTATTAAATCCAATATGAAAGCCCCCCTGAGCATGAAGGAGGTTTTGTATTATGCCAGGCGATACTACCCGTTTATTATATTGTTTGTGGCCCTGGTTGCCCTCATGTTTTACGTGGTACGTAAAATCAGAAGAAAACGGGGACAGGGGGAAGCTACTGCAAAGGAAATTCCAGCAGAATTACCTGAAATTGTTGCATTACGCGAATTGGAAAGACTCAAAGATGAGAAGCCATGGTTGCATGGTAAAGTAAAGCATTATCATATACAGGTTTCGGAAACATTGCGGAGGTATATTGAAGGACGGTACAACATTATGGCGCTTGAACAAACTACGGATGAAATACTGATTGCCCTGAAATCACCGGTATGCAAAACTGCAGACCATAGTATGCTTTCGGGAATTCTCAAACTGGCTGATTTGGTTAAGTTTGCCAAAGTTATCCCTGAAGAAAATGAAAATGCTGCCCAGGTTGATTTGGCGGCTGAGTTTGTTCGCAGCACTTCCCAGCATGCCGATGCCGGGATACCGGATGCTGATCCCCGAAAAACATTGAATCATCATAATATGCTGACTGGAAATGCCTGATATCGAGTTTTTACATCCCAATTATCTGTACCTGCTTTTGCCGCTAATACCGGCAATCGCATGGTATATTTACCGGCATAACCAGGTTCAGGCTAATCTGCAAATACCGGATATCAAGCCTTTCAAACAAACCAGGAGAGGCGTCCGGGTTTATCTGCGTCATGTTCCTTTTGTGCTCAGAATGATGACCCTTGCACTTCTGATCCTTGTTTTGGCCAGGCCGCAATCTACCAACCGCTGGCAGAACGAATCGGTAGAAGGGATTGATATTATGCTTACGATGGACATTTCAGGCAGCATGCTGGCCGGAGATTTCTCTCCAAACCGGATTGAGGCCTCCAAGGATGTGGCGGCATCCTTTATTGCAGGCAGGCCTAATGACAGAATGGGCATTGTACTATTTGGCGGTGAAAGCTTCACACAGTGTCCGCTCACCACGGATCATGCCGTTCTGACAAATCTCCTTCACGAGGTCAACGTAGGTATAATTGAAAACCAGTCCACTGCGATTGGTCTCGGATTGGCCAATGCTGTAAAGAGATTGAAGGACAGCGGTGCTAAAAGCCGTGTTGTCATTCTTGTCACCGATGGTGTAAACAATGCTGGTTCCGTAGATCCACTGACCGCAGCAGAAATTGCCAGAACCTTTGGTATCAGGGTTTATACTATTGGCGTTGGAACCCGGGGAACCGCTCCATACCCGGTAATTAATGCATTTGGTGATGTTTTTTATCAGCACTTGCCGGTAGAGATTGATGAGGATATTCTCAAAGAGATATCATCCATGACCAATGGTAAATATTTCAGAGCAACGAACAATCAGAAGCTCAGGGAGATTTATGCTGAAATTGATCAACTTGAAAAGTCAAAGATCAATGTAAAACAATATTCAAGGAAGTACGAGGAATTCAGAATCTTCGGCTTCGGAGCACTCATACTGTTGATGCTGGAGATCCTCATCCGTTACACAGTATTGCGGATAATAACTTAATTACAACCGGGACAGCCATGTTTAGATTTGAACATAAGGAGTATTTACTGATCCTGATAATTCTGCCGCTACTAGTTGGGATTTACCTGCTATATTATTACAGGCGAAAAAGGAATATCCGCCTGTTTGGCAGCCCGGAACTGGTAACGGCACTTATGCCTGACTTTTCACAAATCAGAATAAGTCTGAAATTCATACTCCTGGTTGTGGCAATGGTATTGATAATTCTTGCCCTTGCAGGACCTCAGTTCGGTTCAAAGCTTACCGAAGTCAAGCGTGAGGGAATTGAAATTATCATAGCACTGGATGTTTCCAACAGCATGATGGCTGAGGATATTAAGCCAAACAGGCTGGAGAGGGCCAAACAGGAACTGACCCGGTTGTTGGACCGGCTAGAAAATGACCGGATTGGATTGATAGTTTTTGCAGGAGAAGCCTATACACAGATCCCAATAACAAACGACTATCTATCTGCAAAGATGTTTCTGGCCGGAATAAACACCCAAATGATTTCCAAACAGGGTACCAACATTGGTTCTGCGATAGAACTGGCAGTAAAATCGTTTAGTCCTCAAGCCCAGGCAGGCAAAGCCATTGTTATTATCAGTGACGGTGAGAACCATGAGGGTGGGGTAGCTGAAGCCATTAAAAAAGCCACTGAAAAGGGCATAAGAATTTTCACCGTGGGCATGGGAATGAATCAGGGAGCACGAATACCGGTAATAAAGGGCACTGATAACAGGGACTACCAGAGAGACCAGGAGGGTAACTTTGTCGTGACCAAGTTAAATGAAGGTATGCTCATGGACATTGCCTCCGAAGGTGGTGGAAAATATTACAGGGCCAATACACCAAACCTTGGAATGAACAATATGCTAGTACAGTTAAAAGGCATGAATAAGGGAGAAGTTGAATACAAGGTTTTCACCGAATTCGTGGAACAGTTTCCTGTTCTGATATGGCTGGCCTTTGCAGCTTTGGTCCTTGAGATCCTTATATTGGAAAGAAAAAACAAATGGATGAAGAATATATTCCTGTTTCATAAAAAAAGTGAGTAATTATGAGACTATGTATTGTTATTTTGCTTGCTTTCTGTGCGTTTCAGGTAAATGCCCAGGCTGACCGTAAGTTCATCCGCAAGGGCAACAGCGAGTTTGAGAACGGCAAATACCAGCAGGCTGAGATAGAGTACAGAAAAGCCCTGGAGAAGGATGCCCAATCGTTCAGGGCGGACTTTAATCTTGGCAACGCTTTGTACATGCAGAAACAATATGATGCCGCTGCCACGAAATATGCTTCACTGGCAGAGAAGGGAAATGACCGGCAGAACCTGAACCGATATTATTATAACCTGGGTAATGCCCTTTATGAGAACCGCAAATACAGCGAAAGTGTTGATGCTTACAAACAGGCATTAAGAAACAGGCCTGAAGATCTGGATGCAAAACACAATCTCCAGCTGGCCATGAAAATGCTGAACGAACAGAAGCAGCAACAGGACAAGCAGGATCAGAAGAACAAAGATCAACAGAACAAGGAAGACCAAAACAAGGATCAAAAGGATAAAGGACAGAACAAAGATCAAAATAATGAAATGCAGCAGCAAAAGGACTCGCAGCAGGCTACGAAACAGCAGGATATGCGGGGACAAATATCGCCTGATGACGCGGAGAGAATTTTACAGGCGCTGGAAAATGAAGAAAAAAATGTAATGAAGAAGGTCCAGGAACAAAAAGAACACCTCCGTTCTGCTCCCCTGGAAAAGAATTGGTAACAACTTTTAGGATAGATAATTATGCGTACATTTACGGGTATCTTTCTGCTATTATATTCCTGCTTCCTGTCAGCCCAGGATGTACAATTTACGGCTTCGGCATCACCAAATATACTGCGTATAGGAGAACAGTTTAACCTTACCTATACATCAGATCAGGAACTTGGGGAGATTAATGTTCCTGAGATCCGTGATTTCGATATACTTGGTGGTCCGAGCCAGGGGCACAGCCAAAGCGTTTATGCCGAGAACGGCAAATTGACAACCACTTCAACCTGGCAGTATACCTATTTTTTCAGGGCAGTAAAAGAAGGCAAATTTACCATACCACCGGCTACAGCCAAAATCAAAAACAAGACCTTTCATTCAAATGCGGTTACTGTTGAGGTAATTAAAGGAAAAGATCCGGCGGCATCGCAAAATCAGAACATACCGTCTCAGGGCACTTCAAAAGAAGCCGATAATCTCAGGGATGAGGATCTTTTTGTCTCTCTCCTGCTCGATAGGAAAGAGGTCTTTATTGGTGAACAGATCATGGCAACAATTAAGATCTATACCAGGGTTAATCTTTTCGGAATTGATCAGAGTTTTAAAGGACCTGACTTCATCGGTTTTTTCACAGAACCTGTCGATGTTCCCCCTTTGCGAAATCTTCAGCGCGAAGCGGTGAACGGTGATATTTATGGTACCGGCGTGATCAGAAAGGTGGTAATCATTCCCCAAAAAACGGGAGAACTGACCATTCAGCCGTTTGAACTGGATGTTACCCTCAGGCGGGAAGTACGACGCAAGATTGCCGACTCTTTCTTTGATGATTTTACTATTCCGGAGGTACAGGAAATACCCGTCACACTGAAAAGCAAAGCTGTGAAAATATCCGTCAAGCCTTTACCCCCCAATGCACCACCTTCTTTCAAAGGTGCTGTGGGGGATTTCAGGCTTAGTTCAACCATCAATAAGTCAAACACAGCGACAAATGAACCGCTTACCCTGAAAATTACCCTGAGCGGGAAGGGCAATCTTAAGCTGATCAGTGATATCGAAGTTAAGGTGCCATATGATATGGAGAAGTATGATCCGGTAATTAATACGCACCTCGATAATCCGCTCTCAGGAAGTAAAACGTTTGAATACCTTATTGTACCTAGAATAGCCGGAAATTATACGCTTCCGCCTGCTGAGTTCTCCTACTTTAATCCCGAAAGCCGGCAGTACAAAACATTAAAGACACAGACGTACCAGATTGATGTCGTGAAAGGTCAGGGTGACACATTAATGGCTGTTATTCCCGGTATAGCCAAGGAAGATGTCAAAATGCTGAATCAGGATATCCGTTTTATCAAGACCAAGACGTTCCACCTGCGCAGAATTGATACATTTATCATGCAATCTCCGATCTATGCCATGCTTTATGTGGTGGCGCTTATAATTTTCATCTTGATTCTCTGGATCAGGAACCGGTTGAAGTTACAGAAGGCTGATATTGCCGGTTTAAGACTTCGTAAAGCTGATAAATATGCCAGAAAAAGGCTTAAAAAAAGTGCCGGATTGATGAAACAAGGAAATGATGCTGCTTTTTATGAAGAGTTATTAGGTGCTATCTGGGGGTATCTGGGAGATAAACTAGGAATACCTGTAGCCCAGTTATCCAAGGAATTTGCAAAATCAACTTTGCACGAAAGGGGTGTGAATGAGGAATTAACGGATCAGCTATTCAGTGTCACCGATGCCTGTGAGATGGCCAGGTATGCTAAAGGTACCGGTGATCTGGTTATGGATGAACTTTACCTGGAAGCCCTTGATGCAATTTCCAGGCTTCAGCAAAAACTGAAATAAAAGCTAAGGATATGCAAGCTTTACTAAGAAATGCTAAATTAATAGGAATAAGACATTTAAGATTGTACCTGTCATTGATTACAATCATAGCCTTCGCGTGGCAATTGTCAGGTACTGCAAGGGCTGCGGGTTCCGAAGGGTTGAAGGTTATACCTGACAGCCTTGTTTCCGAGGGAAACGAACATTATTTAAACCGGGAATACGACCTGGCTGTAAAATATTACACCAGGGTAATCGAGATGGGTTATGAATCAGCCGAACTTTACTATAATCTTGGGAATGCCTTTTATAAGCTTGAAAATCTTTCGAACGCCATACTTAATTATGAAAAGGCATTGCTGTTAAAACCAGGCGATGAGGATATCCGGCAAAACCTTCTTCTTGCCAATGCCCGTATAATTGACAAGATCGACAATATACCTGATTTTTTCATCAGCCGTTGGGCAAATAGTGTGATGGATCTCTTTTCACCGGATCAATGGGCATATCTGGCATTAATCCTTTTCGTCCTTACCCTGGCCCTGTTTCTGGCATATGCCTTGGTCAATCATGACGGAATCAGGAGGATGGTGTTTATCACCGGGGTCCTGGTTGGTGTACTTACAGGTTTAAGCATGCTTGCCATGAAAGGCCGCACAAAAAGATTGCTGCAAAGCGAATCAGCTATTATCATGGTTACTTCTGTGAATGCTAAGAGCTCTCCTGATGAACAAAGTACCAATATCTTCGTACTCCACGAAGGGACAAAAGTAGTGTTGGTTGATAGTGTTTTGAACTGGAAGGAGATCAGGATTGGCGACGGAAACAAGGGTTGGGTGCCGGATGAGGTACTGGGGGAAATATGAGTAGCCGCTGAATTACTGGTAAAAATACGAGGTGCTGAATTCAGAATACTCATGACTTGACTGCGAAGTCAGTAAAACCCACGACTTCGCCATCATAAACATCAATAAACCTTATAATTGCCCGGGACGGACCCTGACGGCACCAGCGGATGTAATCCTCAAGCTGTTCATTATTCCCTTCAGCTTCAATGTACACATCGCCATTTGGCAGATTCCTAATAAAACCTGATATCCCTAAGGACGATGCCATGCTTCTGGCTGTGTAACGAAATCCCACACCCTGAACCCGTCCTGATATTCTGATATTTTTATGCAGTGTATATTCAGTTTTCAAGAACTATCATTTTTTGCAGGACATGATTAACTTTATGCTAAAGTTACCTGATTTTTACCACATAAACCTGAACATTTTATTCAACAATTGTGTTATCTTGATTAAACAAAAACAACCATGAAAAGATTTTTGATATTTTCACTTTTAATAACAGCTATCTTACAGACTTTCCCTGTCAGGGCTCAGCAAGCCAAATCGTTTTACGATTTCACGGTTAAGGATATCGATGGTAATGGTTTTAATTTATCAGCCTTAAAAGGGAAAAAGGTACTCGTTGTGAACACCGCCTCAAAGTGCGGATTTACACCACAATATGCTGATCTTGAGAAACTTTATATAAAATATGGAAACCGGAATTTTGTAATTATCGGATTTCCTGCTAACAACTTCAAGGAACAGGAACCCGGTACCAACGAGGAGATTAAGAATTTCTGTCAGGCAAATTATGGCGTTACCTTTCCCATGATGTCAAAAATCTCGGTAAAGGGAGAAAATATCGATCCGCTTTACCAGTGGCTTACAACCAAAGCGCTAAATGGTGTAATGGATTCCGAAGTGAGCTGGAATTTTCAGAAGTACATGATTGACGAGAGCGGGAAACTGGTGGATATGGTTCCTCCTAAAGAGTCACCTTATTCAAAGAAGATAATAGACTGGATTGAGAAGAATTGAGAAAGATACAACGCTTGTAAATTACGGGAAAGGGTTATTCTGATACATAATTGATGTACCCTTCAATTGGATTATCCTTGACTATGATCTTTGCCGGATTTCCAATAACCAGAGAGTTATCGGGAACATCAAAATTCACAAAAGAGTTTGGCGCTATCAATACGTTTGAGCCGATTGTAATGTTTCCGACGATCACTGAACCTGTTCCAACCCAAACTTGGTTTCCTAGGGTAGGGTATCCTTTTAATTTACCCCTGTTTGCCTGCCCGATTGTAACATTATGTGCCACATTACAGTTCTTTCCTATAACAGCATTGGGATTTACAACAATTGTCCCAAAATGTCCGATATAGAAACCTTCCCCGATTTGTGCAGATACAGGAATCTGATAGCCATATTTAAACCGGTATCTTCTGATAAAAAGCCTGTATATCAACCCTCTGATTGAGTACTTGGGTAACCGGGATGCCTTTCGCAATAAAAACATGTATCTGAAGCCGGGAATTGCAAGTCCGGTGAAAAGACCTTTAATTCCGGCCAATCCATCATAACGATACAAATCAGCTTTAATAATCCTGTTCATCTTGTGGTACCCTGTGCTTCATTACTAAACGCAACCAAGCGGCTACGATTACTCCTCCTTCAAAAACTTATCCGCCTTCTCAAAAAATTCTCTGATTTCTATGGGCTTAGTTATCTGATCATTACAGCCTGCCTCCAGACATTTATTATCCTCATCTTCCAGAACATAGGCAGTCTGTGCAATTACAGGAACTTTGCGGTTGAACTCCCTGATCATCCGGGTAGCCTGTAACCCGTCCATCTCCGGCATTCTGATATCCATGAGTATCAGATCGATTTTACTGATCGATTTACAAAGTTCTACTGCCTGAATGCCATTGCTGGCATGAAGGATAGTCGCAGAAGTGTCCTGCAATACCGCTTCCAGAAATTTATAATTTACTTCATCATCTTCTACTATCAGGATGACTTTATCCTTCCAGGTATAGGAAGGTATCACAAACTCCTCTTCGGGAGCCATCTGGTGATACGATTCTGGAATTTCTTCAAAAGGTACCGTGAAGAAGAAGGTAGAACCCTGACCTAAATCTGATTCAACCCATATCTTGCCGCCAAGTAGTCTTATCAGATTTTTGGAAATGGTAAGTCCCAGACCTGAGTCTTCTGACTTTCCCGGAAAAGATTCCTCTTCGGGTATTCGTCCAAATATTCTTTTCTGCAGATCACGGGAAAGACCAATACCGGTATCTTTGACATAGAACTCGATCCGCTGGTCACTGGAGGGTTTATATCCTATTTCGATATAACCTTTTTCAGTATACTTTATGGAATTGTTGAGTAAATTGGATATCAGCTGTTGCAAGCGTCCTGGGTCGGTATACAGGATAATGCCCCTTTGGGGGGGATAATTCACCCGGATTTCCAGATGCTCTTTGTTCTGGGTTGCCTTGTACTGGTTAAAGACTATAAGTAACTCATTAAGCAGGAGATCTATATTGCAAGGTGATTTTCGGATTGTTATTTTTCCTGACTCCATCTTTGTCAGTTCAACAACATCATCGATCATTCTGAGCAAAGAAATTCCTTGATTCTTGATGATGCCTACGTATTCAAGCCTTTTCTCATACGGAAGATTGCCAATATTCAGAAGTTCACTGAAACCAATGATCGAATTCATTGGGGTTCTGATTTCATGAGAAATATTGGTGAGCAGAATGTTCTTATATCTTTCCGATTCTTCAGCTTTTTCTTTTGCTCTGGTCAGCTCCCTCCGCGTTTTCTCAAGCTTTGTTATGTCCCTGATCGTGCCCATTAAGGTTAGTTCATCAGGACTGCTCTTATCCTCATCACTCATGGATGTGATCAGCATGGTAATTGTTCTGAATTCCCTGACGTCTCCCTCAGACCTGGCAATTTTGAGTTCAAGTTCCACAGGATTGTAGCCCGGACGAGCTTCATGCATGGCTTTTTCATAGACCGGCCTGTCTTCGGGAAGAATTGACATCCTGAGAATTTCTGCAGTGATACTTGTACTATCCTTAAATCCGAGGATTTCACGGGCAACTGCTGACAACCAGATGACGTCATTTTCAGGATGCTTGATCCAGATTCCGGTACCGGTAAGGTCAGTCAGCTTGGCAAGAACTTTCAGGTTGAGAAAAGAGTCAGCCTCTGTGGCGGCAATGCTTAGTGCTGCCGAAAGCCTTTCATTTGAGGCTTCCAGATCGGCAATTCTTTGCATAAGGCTTGAAATCTCTTTTTTTCTTCTTCCTAAGATCATTGCCTGCCAGTATTTATTTGCGCTTTAAAAATAACAGCCTTAATCGTCAAGCTGAATAAATGCTGTATATGCATTCTCATTATCAACTCTAGCTTTGGTCAATAGTATACTTACAATGAGCATGTGACCCTTTTTATCAATAACAGTGCTCTTTCTGCGTTGTCCTGTGAGCTTATGATCACCCGGGCGCGTAAAGCTCCCCAATAATTCGTCTTTATCGGTCAGGCTTTCCGGAAATAACACACTTACATCTTCATGTAACACCTGGGCGCGTTCTGTTTTCCATAGGAGTTCTGCTGCTTTGTTGAAAAAAACAATGCGGTTGTCATGGCTGACTGTGACGATCGCATCAGGAGAATCTTCCAGTATTTTCTCATTGATGTTTTTAATTCTTTCTGTCTCTTTAAACTGATTCAGCAATTCATTCCTGGTATCCCGGATTTTACTGACGAGTTCCTTTTCTGCTTCCCTGAGCTGCTTTTCTTGCTTTCTTAGGGTCTCGGTATGCACCTTCACTTCAGCCTCCAGCACTTTTTCATGTGTAATATCATGGCCAACGAATACAATGGTCTCAATTTCATGCGCCATATTAAATACCGGGTTAAACGCACCGGTTAACCATACTTCCTCTCCGCCGGATGTTTTGCCCCGGATAATTCCTTTATGACCTTCTCCCTTGATTATTGTCTCCCAGCGCTTGTTAAAGGATTCTGATTCAATGGGACTGATAATATCGAAAATCACCATGGACTTGATGTCCTTTTGTGACAATTTGAAAAGCTGAATAAAGTTATGATTACAATCCAGCATATTTCCGATGATATCCAGCTCAAAGCGAATTCCGGCAACATTCAGTGATTCGATAATAAGTTCATTCTTTTGGATCAGGCCTTTCTCATGGGAAGAATCAACTGCCAGGTACATAATTTTCTCAAGACCTGAATCATCGATTCTTGAGGTGCTTAAGGTGGCAAGAGTCCACAGGTCCTTACCTGTTCGGGTAACATGCTTGATATAACCCTTGTATGGTTTGTTCTCCTGAAGGACTGTCTTCCAGATATCTTTGAACCAGTCGCGGTCCTCCTCGCTGACGAGTTCTGAAATGGATTTACCCTCAAGGTTCATTTCGCTGCTGTATTCGAATCTGCTGTAGAACAGGCTGTTTGCATTGATCAGTTTCCCGTCCGTATCGAATTCTGCCCGGATAAGATTTTTGTTAATTGTTTCTTCCAGAAGCAGGAATCTCTGCGATTGCCTCGTTGCTTCTTCCTGTGTTGCCTGCAATTCCTCCATATTTTGCCTCATCTCCTCTTCGTGGGAGGTAAGTGCCTGTGTTTGCGCCTTGGATTCCTCGAGCAATTTAGCCGTGCGAAGGTTGGTTTTAACCGCTGACATGGTTGACGCTACGCTTTCAGCTGTCTTCTCCACCAGTGCAATGTGATTCGATTCAAATTTGCCCAATGAAGCAAACTCCAGCACTCCGTAAACCTGATTTTCATATTGCATGGGAACAATCAGCAGGCTGTCGGGATTGGCCTCGCCCAAACCCGATGTAACGGTAATATACGAATCGGGTATATTTTTCAGGTGAATTATCTTTTGTTCAAGGGCGCAGGTACCAATCAGACCATCTCCCCATTTGATCTGCTGGTCGGTAAATTTCCGCCTGTCATAAGCGAAAAAAGCCGTAAGATTGAAGAATTTATTATTTGGATCAGAATCATCCAAAAGATAGAAACCACCCTGAATCGCATTGATATACTTTGTGAGATCTCTGATCACAGTATAGGCAAGTAATTCCGGATTGTGCATATGATTTCTCAAAACCTCACTGAAATGAGCGGATCCCTCGGCTATCCAATTGCGCTGCTCTTCCTCCTGCCGTAATTTCTGATCCATCTCCCTGTTTGTCTTCAGTGTATCCCTTAGTTTCAGCAGGGATTCCCCCAATGTATCATTTTCTCCCGAGATCTTGAAATCCACAGCCATGTCACCGTGAATGAGCTGTTTTGCAAAAGCATTTACTTGCAGTATGCGGCTTTGTTCCACATCAATAATGTCCTGCTTTTCGCTCAGATGCCTGGTGAATTGCCGTGTCAGCCAGAAAACAACAAAAGGGAAGATTGCGCCAGCAGTAATAATAATCCAAAATACGGGGTTATGTTTTAGCAACCAGGCTATTCCAACCAGAGATATATCTGCTTCCTCAATGCTCACCAGCTCAATGAAAAATGCGAAAACTATAAAAGCCAGTGACACAATTGAAGCCAGAACAGTATTCTGAATAATTTTTTCTTTTCTAAAAAGTACGTCCATAAACCACTTTTTTGGATATATTATACTGTTAAAATTAAAAGTAGTTATTATTTTAATGACTAAAATACCAAAAAAGATCGATATTTTCTGCAGAAATGTAGCGACTAACATTACCCTGCAGTTGGCGAGTTGTAGTTTTAAGGATTAATTATCAACTTAGCGTGCAATGAAAGACAAAAAATTCAACCTGTACTTACTGCTTTCAGCCTTCTTTATTGGAAATGCTTTGCTGGCTGAACTCTCTGGTGTCAAAATATTCAGCTTGGGAAAGGTACTGGAGGGAATCTTTGCCAGGGGATCCGGTCATTCGTATGAATTTCTGCCCCTGAACATGAGCATAGGAGTGGTAATCTGGCCACTGGTTTTTATCACTTCCGATATACTGAATGAGTATTTCGGTCGTGCAGGGGTCAGGAAGGTAAGTTTTATTACGGCTGTGTTAATCGCCTATTCATCTGTCTTTCTGATAACGGCAAACAAGTTGCCTCCGGCTGATTTCTGGCTTGAGAATAACAGGATAGGATCGGCTGGCGGTAGTTTTGATATCAATTATGCGTACACTGCGGTCTTCAGACAGGGAGTCAACATCATATTAGGGTCTCTTACCGCATTCCTGGTGAGCCAGCTTATTGATGCCTATACATTTCAATATTTTAAAAAGCTGACCGGCCACCGGCTTCTTTGGCTGAGAGCTACCGGATCCACCATCATATCGCAGTTGATTGACAGTTTTCTAATTCTTTTTGTGGCGTTTTACTGGTTGGGCAATTGGTCATTAGACCAGGTATTCCAGGTGGGTATGCTCCAGTATATATACAAAGTCTCGCTTGCTGTTTTGCTGACCCCACTGATATACCTCATGCACTGGGTGATTGATAGGTATCTTTCCTGAGCCATTCTTCACGCCAGAAGTGAAAACAGGACCGGTGGCATCCGCCCTGGTGCTCACCATCACAGAAAACGCCATCGAGAAAGATGGTGGGACTTTTTAATTTTCTAAGTTCCCCCGTTGATTCCAGTTTTATAACCTCTACCTTTTTAAAGATCTTGAATTTTTTTCCGCAAAATTTTTCCATTTCAGGCATGAAGTACAATCCTTTGTGCCTTCCCCGTTCATCGAGCGTTGCTGATATCTCACGCATTGACTTGATTTCTACCCATTCTCCCGGTTGCAGGTTCAGTGGCTCACTTTGCGGATCCTGTGATTCAGTCAGTGCGTTTCTTCTTAAGTAGTTATACTTCAACCGGGCATAAATGGTATAAAATATAACCTGTGCTTTGTCCCTTAAACGGGCATAAAGCGATTCTTTTTCGCTGGCATCGCTGAGAGGAGATGCAAGAAAATTGCAGGGATCGTTATTCTTCATTTTTATCATGGTTTACTGGTTAAACTTTTAACAAACACAAGATCTTTACTTTCATGAAGGTCCGATTTCAATATCTTCTGTTGTTTTCTGGTCAATATCTGCCGGTTTGACGATGCCTGGCGCTATATTGTATTTGCTATTGCTGCTGCAAAACTCAGGTACCATTTCTTTGCAGAAATCTACCACCTGCCTTTTTGACAAACTGTATAAATTATACAGCAGGATATCTAAGCTTCTCGACAGGTCATCACGGATATAATTTTCCACACGGGCAATTTTTATCTTCGGGTGATAGGTGGGAAGTGTATTTTCGTTATCTGTCAGCAATTCCTCAAATAACTTTTCACCAGGCCTGAGCCCGGTATAGACTATTCTTATATCCTTATCCGGAACCAGTCCGGAAAGCCTGATCATCTGCCGGGCCAGGTCGACAATCTTGACGGGTTTGCCCATATCGAAAACGAAGATCTCGCCCCCTTTTCCCATGAATCCTGCTTCAAGTACCAATTCACACGCTTCTGGTATTGTCATGAAGTAACGTTCAACATTAGGATGCGTGACGGTTATCGGTCCTCCCTCCTCAATTTGTTTTCCAAACAGGGGTATGACCGAACCATTAGAACCTAGTACATTTCCAAATCTGGTGATGACAAACTGGGTCAGGTTACCTTCTTCCCTGGATTTCATTTGAACAACCATTTCGCAAAGCCGCTTGGAAGCACCCATAACATTTGTCGGATTCACTGCTTTGTCGGTGGAGATCATCACAAATTTCTTCACATGGTATTTGGCCGAAAAATCAGTTATGATCCTGGTTCCCCCCACATTCACCCTGAGCGCCTCGTGCGGATTTTCTTCCATAAGCGGAACGTGCTTATAGGCTGCGGCATGAAATACGATTTCGGGATTGTATTTCTGAAAGATCCTTTCCATTTTAGCTTTGTTGGTAACGTCAGCCAGCACTGTACGTACGCTGAATGCACCTGTCCTGCTCTGCAGTTCATTTTCAAGATGAAACATGGGAGTCTCAGCCTGATCAACCAGCACCAATTCTTTGATATTGAAACGCATTAGCTGACGAACAATTTCTGAACCTATTGAACCTGCTGCACCGGTTACCAGGATGGTCTTTCCCGTCAACCCTATACCGATTCTTTTCAGGTTTAACTTGATCGGATCCCGCCCCAAAAGGTCTTTTATCTTTACTTTTTGGATCTGGCGCATCTGAAGCTTTCCATTTAACCAGGTATCTACCGAAGGCGTTTCCAGTATCTCAATACCCATATCCAGAGCCAGGCGTATGATCCGGCTTTTTTCTCCCGCTGATATTTCCTTAATGGCAATAATCAAAGTCTCTATATTATGCTTGTCGATGAATTCCGGCCCCAGGATATCCGGACTATGCACCGGTATACCATTTATTTTTTTTCCCTGAAGTTTCTTATTGCTGTCCAGAAATCCACATACCTGGTATCCGTTTGCCACATTACTCATTATTACTCTCTTGACGACAATTCCCATTGCACCGGCACCCAGGATCAGAACTTTCTTTTTCTTGGTATAGGAAGCTGAAATAAGATAAAAACTGATTCTGATGCTGAGTCTCATAAAGAAGAATATCACAGTAGTCAATACATAATGGATCATGATGATTGACAATGGCAGAATAAGGATGTTACTAAACCCGATCCACCTGCTGATAAGAGACAAAAAGAAAAGTGTCGTAAAGGAAAAGGTGGTTGCAATAAATACATTCTGCAGATCAATGTCGGTGGTATGACGAAGTAACCCGGAATAGCAATGGAATATCAGGGAGAACAAGGCATATACCAATACAGTGACGGTCGCGTGAAGGAGGGCCAAAGGGATGTAGAAATCTTCTACTACAAAGTTGAAGCGTAGCAGATAAGCAATCAGGAAACAAATGAATACTGCAGTGTTGTCCATGACGAACACCATCCATTTGGGAATTGAATGATGCTGGTAAAACCACCTTGCTTTTCTTCGCAACAATTCCATCAATTCTGGGTGTTTCTCTATCATAGCGTAATGATTTTGGGGTAGGTTGTTTTTAAAGGGGAAAGTGTACCGGCGGCTAAATTCTTTCAAGTGTATTTGACGTCAGCCGGCCCACAAAGAATTTCTTTGATTGTTTGGCAGATATAGGTTAATTCCTGTTGATCCAAACCAGGATAAATAGGGATCGAAACTGTCCCCTTCCAGATTTTTTCGGTATTGGGAAAGGCATGCTCATCCAGGGAATACGTCTCTTTATAATAGGTCATCCTGTGCAGCGGCTTATAATGAACCGAAGTTCCGACGCCCTTGTTCGCCATCTGGCTGATGAAGTCATTTCGGGTTACAGGAGACTCTGGCTTTAGCACCAAGGGAAAAAGATGCCAGGAATGATCTTCCATCGAACCATTGAAGACAGGAAGATCCAAACAGGGTATATCCCCCAGCTCCCTCAGATAAAACTCAGCACATCGTTGTCTTTCAGACCTGAAATAGGAGGCTTTTTCCAACTGGGCAAGGCCTACGGCAGCGTTGATATCCGGCATGTTGTATTTGAAGCCCGGTGCTACCACATCATATTCCCAGGAAGAGCTTTTGTCCGTGAACCTTGACCAGATGTCACGGTTAATACCGTGCAGTCGCATGATTTTAACCCTGTTGTAAATCTCTTCATCATTGGTTACCAGCATTCCGCCTTCACCGGTGGTGATCGTCTTGTTCGCGTAAAAGCTGAAGCAGGTGGCATCTCCGAAGGAACCTATGTATTGATTATCATATTTCGTTGGAAATGCATGAGCCGCATCCTCAATTACACGGATTCCTCTGAATCTGCAAATATCCAGTATCCCTTCTCTTTCAGGTGTTGTCATTACAGGTGCCAGTCCCCCATAATGCACCAGGATGATCGCACGGACATGCGGATTTCTGAATATTGCATTTTTAAGGATCTCCGGCGAGATTAGTCTGGTATCATATTCCACATCTGTAAAAACAGGATGGGCACCAATGTATCGCAATACTTCGGCCGAAGCTGTGAATGTCAATGATGGAACCAGCACCTTGTCATCCTTACTGATCCCGATAGCTTCGACTGCAAGATGCAATGCGGATGTGCATGAATTTACAGCACAGGCAAATCGGGCTCCTACAAATTGTGCAAACTGCTTTTCAAAATTCATTGCTTTAGAGGAGGTGGTGAGCCAGCCGCTGGCCAATACCTCGTTGATATATGCCTGTTCATTACCTGCAAGCGGGACTTTTGAAAAAGGAATATTCATGATTTTAGCGACCCTTTTTTAAAACCAGGATTACTGTCATCAGCATAAGTTTAAGATCGCCCGGGAATGAATGTTGAATAATATATTGCTTATAGAGTTCGAGTTTTCTTGGAAGGATTATCTCCCGATAGGTCTGTTCAGGATTATCTGATCCGGCAAGTATGGATTCCTCATTGCTGAACTCCAATGAAGCATTGTCGGTAATGCCCGGTTTAACAGTCAGAATCTGGTTCCATTCTTCAGGATAAACATCCACCCAGGTTCTGATTTCGGGCCGGGGCCCTACGAATGACATATCGCCTTTTAAAACATTAAACAATTGCGGCAGTTCATCCAGCTTGGTCCTTCTGAGTAATCTTCCAATGGCGGTGACCCGCCCGGTATTGCCTGGTTCGAATGTCGCCTCACTACCGGTATCAACCACCTTCATGGAACGAAATTTATACAGGATAAAGTTCTTACCTCCCTTTCCAACCCTGGTCTGTTTAAAGAAAACCGGGCCATGATCATTGAAAATGATTAGCATACTTAGGATCATGAATAAGGGAAAAAGCAGGATCAGACCAATCAGGGAAACAATAAAATCAAAACTGTTCTTCACCATGGAGTGCCTGTAATTTCAAACTTCGGCAGCCTGTTTTATCAGGGCAATCAACTTATTGAGATTCTTGTCCCTGGCGTAATTTTCCATCGCATAAACAAATCCGTTTTCGCCCAGTGTTTGAAGCTCCTGCTTGGCAACGGAAATGCACTCCGTCATAATCTGGGCCAAAGACTCCTTATCCTCCGGTGGCACAACCCAGCCACAGTTTGCCTGCAGAATTGCCTGAGCAATATCACTCTCTCCTTCTGCACAGGCAATTACAGGCTTCTTTGAGAACATATAGGCTGGAAGTTTAGAGGGCATGGCATAATGGGAGGTATTCTTCCTGAGACTCAGAATCAATACATCAGCCTGGTCCTGAATTTCCGGCACATTGTTGAGCGGGGCTTCCCAGAACTCAATGGATTGATTCTTGCATGTTTTAGCCATAGCAATCAGCCTTTCCTTTTCAGATCCATTTCCTGCTATGACAAGACGGGCTTCTTTCAATCCGCACAAGGTATAAGCTGAAATTATCACTTCTATAGCCGCTGCCGCACTCAGACTGCCCAGAAACATAAATGTAAATGGAGAATTATGGTGACCTGTATGTCCCGACTGGTAATAATCAATAAATCCCTGATCATTTTGCCAGTTGGGAATTATTTCAACGTTTTGATCATTCAGCATACGGCTTTTTACCAGCATAGCCTTCATACCCGAGGATATTGTTATCACCCTGGAGGAATTCTGAAGTATGAATTTATCCAACGGCAGGAGTAAACTGTAACTTATCCGTTTCAGTATGGATAACCTGCTGATAAGTGATTCCGGATAAATGTCCATGATATGAGTCACTGAGGGAATTGCATATTTCCTGGCAGCTCTGACAATTAAGAATTGTGCCAGAAGTGGCCAGGCAAGAACATAAATGCATTTGACCCGGTTGTGGTTTTTACTGATGTATTGAACAACATGTTTGCCAAAACTATAACTTTCCCGCATACGGCCTAACAGAGTTGACTTCGGACAAGTATATGAATCCAGCACCTGATGTTCGAACCTTCCATTGTTTTTCGGGCCGTCCTTGAAGGTAAAACCAAATGGGCGGGATGGTCTGGGTGTAATGACTGTAACCTGCCATTTCGCTGACATGACCGTTGCCAGGTCATGGCACAGGTTAGCCGCAGTTACCGGTTCTGGTGGAAAATGTGCTGAAGCGAATAATATCATACTCTGTAATACAACCGATGCCCCTGATAGATGCGGATCATTTTTCTAATCATCGGACTCCGGATACTTTTCCTTTTCAGGAGGTGGATGTTGTAAAAAATCAGCAATCTCATAAATGGTAACAGGAATGGATTTACCACATATACCCGCGACACCGGTACCTTATCAAAAAGCATATTGTTTTTAAACCTGTTCAGTTCAGGCAATTCCATAATAGAATCCAAGCCATAGGATATATTCACTGAGCCATTTGTTTCGATAAACCGGTTGACCAGGGAATACAGTAAACCGTTCATGGGATCAGTAATTTCCGAATCTACCCTGTCAATAAAGGCGTGATTGATAATACATTTGTCCTCGAGTTCTGTTGCTATGATATAGCCGACCATCCTGTTCGCATAATAAGCGCCTAATATGTGTACATTTTCATGATTATAAAAGGATGTAATGTAGCATTTCCAGCGTTTGCCATCAGTCAGCATGGTGTCTTTTTTATGCTGCCGTTCAAGAGTTTGCTGATTTATGGCAATTCCGAAAGTGAGTAAATCTTCCAGGGAGGGCCTTTTAAAAGTACAATTCTGGAGGCTTTTACGGATACGGTTTCTTATTTTTTTTGCAAACCTTTCAATACTGTAATCGTTGGTTTTAAGAATAAATTCATAGGAGTTCTTTCGTGGCAGTTCGGTAAGTACGACAGAAATCAGGTACTTCCATCTTAATGCATATATCAGGTTATGATCAACAGGGATCCTTTCCAGATTTGGGAAAGAGTAATTTATTAAGCCCTGACGGTTGAAATGGTTTTCTCCGATTCTGTTGATTGTAAGTCCGCCATTGCGGTAAAGTTCAATAAACTCATCAACCTTCATATAATTTACTACTGTTTTGGAGAAGTGCAATGCTTCGCCCTGCTAGTTACAGAATAATTCCAGCGCAAAGCAAATGATTAATCTTTGTAGACCTGAATAAAGATTTACAAGCTTATGCATATTCTGGCAAATGGCAATTTGTACCTGCTTGGTATTTGATAAACAGGACTGCTGAAAGGGCAAAATAACGGATTTAGATGATTAATGGCACCGTGGAAAAAAAAGGATAAACTATGGATATAATTCTCACGATCAACCTGTGGGTACTATTGCTTTTCAAAGGGGCCCATATCAGGAGCAGTACCTAAAAACGGCAGTCCAACGTTAGTCCCTGAATTGATCAGATCGCTTCCGGTAGCTAATCGCAAATAACTGGTAACAGGCAGGCTCCCGTCAGATTGCCTGGGTGCAGATACACCGACTGAATCAGTACTTGCAAAGTCAGCATCCGATAAGGATACGGAAGGTGATGCATCCCAACTGTTATGATCATGCGTGACGTATTGTGAAAGCGATACTGCTTTTCCATTTTTATAGCTGATGTTGTTTCTTGCTGTTATGGGATTACTGTATTGACTTAATTCAAAACCCAGATCATCGTTGTCATAAGCAATATTGTTATAAAATGTCATGCGGATATTACCATTGTTCTGGTTAAAACCAATAAACCTGTTGTTAAAAGCCAGACAGTTTGTAACAACTCTTTGGGGCACGCTGAGGGCTTGTTTTATTGTTCTTCCGAACTTAAAACCGCCGCCATCTCCGTCACCTCTGCCATTATTAAAGGCCCAGCAGCTGTCAAATACAACAATTCCTTCGTTTTCCCAGCAGTCAAAACCGTCATCTGAATTGTACCATGAGCGGCAACCCCTGAAATAGGTATATGCGGCTGATGAGAAATAGCATACTACAAAACCATCGGCCTGGCCACCTGAGTAACCTGCTGTGAGCTTGTCGAAATTATCATAGGCATCACAGTTAATAAAAAAAATGGAATCTGATTCAAATGCCTGGTAACCCGAACCACCGTTAGCGTATGATGCACAATTCTCAAATGTAATACCGGTCGAATTTTCAATACTGATCCCGTTGGAATTTGAGTTCTGGTTGGGTTGTCTGGCGCCTCTTACGGACAATCCTTTTAAATGAATATAATTGCAGCGGATCATGTAGATACCTGTGGTGCCTGTACTGAGGGAAATTTTACTGCAATCGAGTATCGGAACTTCCCCAGGGTAATTGAAAATACAGATCCGTTTGGCGTATGTCCCGCTTTTCCTGTAAACATAAACCCCGTTTTCATCCTGACTATCAGGATAGTAGACCCCACCTCTTATGTAAATCGTATCACCTGCTTTTGCCAACGTGAAAGCCTTTTGCCAGCTTGCCCAGGGTTTCTCATAAGTTCCGGGATTTATGTCATTTCCGTCAGTTGCAACATAAAATGCATGGCTAGTTGCTGTTACAGGAGGAGGGTCATCAGGATCATCAACAATGGGGAGCACATCATCAATACGGTTGCAGCCTGGTATCAGATTCGTTAACAGGAGTATTAAGAATACTTTCATAAGATTCAGGTTTAAGGATGGAATATTGCGTGCCTTGCCTTTCATGGATAATATTATAACAGTTCCCTCAAAACAAACCTATTCTCGATAATAGTTAATATAAAACTAAAATCTGATTGTTTTATTATGTTTTATCCCTCACCAATGATATAACAATTACCTTTCCTGGCAATGATTGTTAAAATGATCCTGAATGATTTTTATTTTCCTTTTCTTATTTAAGTGTTTTGTTTTAAGGCAATTTTTATGGTTAAGGAATATGGATTTGATCATACTTGTCCTCATGACCACTTTTGCCGGATTGCCAAATGCAACACAGTTGTCCGGAATAATTCCCCGGACGACAGAACCGGCACCAATTATGCAATTAGCACCGATACTTGTATTTGGAAGAATCAGACAATTTGCTCCAATAAAGGTGTTATTTCCAATTTTAATCTTTCCAAATACATCAATTTCAGGAAAGTTTTCCCGCATAATCCTCACTGATCCATCATGTGTTATAAAAACCGTGCCTGCTGCAATGGCAACATGATCCCCGATTTCTATCAGATAGGGTTCTGTTGAAAAGTCTGTTGCATATATTTCGCACCCTTGTCCTATCTTAATGCCATACAATCTTAGAAATTTTATTCTAAGTTCGCCGGAAAGTAAAACAAAGATTGTCTTATACAGCAGGTTTGCTAATATTTCCCAAATAGCTTTGAACACCATTATCCACAGGATTGAAGTTAAAGAATGCTAAAGCTCATATGCAAGATAGTACGTTTTCAGTACTTATAGGCATCAATTATTGAAAAACTTCCGTCAAAATTGTAAGTATGCGTTCCCTTAAGTCCGGATAACCAGGTTGCTTCTGTTTTATAAAGCAGTGTTTCTCCATAGGAAGTTTCGCTCAAAATAGTAATCTGATTCAGATTCAGTGCTCTGCCATATCTTATTGAGCAATCCTGTGAAGGACGGTACAATTTACCATTTTCGGCAAAGATTTTACCAGCCGGACGGGCAGTTGCAATATCTGTAACCACAGGATTTCCAGGGTGTGAAACCCAATCAGACGAAAGTAAATTATCAGAATAATAAAGATGCAACTCAACATAGTCCTCAAAACTGTCGGATTCGTTAATTGCAGTGAATAACCACCATTTGTCCTTATGAAAAAAAACAGTTGTGTCCCTGGCCTTGACATCTTTCTGCAGAGTCATTACAAAACTCCATTTTATTGGGAATTCGTCACACCTGTAAATTTCGATGGTTTTGTTTTCGCAGGTTTCAGGGATCATGTAATAGACATTATTATATTCAAAGACAAAAGGATAAGATAAATGATAGGGTCTTTCCAGAATTCTTTGAGATTGCAAGAACTTTCCGTCCTTTTCCAGCTGCAGCAATGTTATGTGCCCTTTGCTCCCATATATTACTTCCTCAATAAAGATGTTGATTGTATTTTCCCTGCAGATCACGAACGGATCAGCCCAAAACCTGTCCTTTGGGGGAAACAGCGTCATAAAACTACTGGTAGCATCCGGAAACTGGTTTTTATTGAACCTGTACAGCAAAAACCATCTCCATCGGATGGTAAACTCAATCTTATAGCGTATAAACCTAAACAAAACAACAAAGATATTGACAAGTGCTTTCAGGTTTGACGGAGGAGGATTTATCCTGCTGTTAGATCTTTCTTTGGCTTCTTCGTATCTTAGGATCAGGGAGTTAAAATATTCACTCCCCCTGCATTGAAGATCCCTGATTAGGCGCATAACTGTGATCACAAACAACTCATGGGCATGATCTGAGTTTATTGTTATGGAATTATAATTCAATGGGAACCAACTTCGATGAATTACGACTTCCTTTCCCGAATGATTATTTGAACTTAACAATACAGCCTCAGCTGCAGGTTTCATCGTCATGAATTCCCAGTAACCAATTCGATCATCACACGATGCAATTCTATTGCCTACCAGAAATTGCCAAATTCCAAATTTGGATATTTTCAAGCCTGATTCATGGAAGAGCTCAGAACTGAGGTTCAAAATAACGTCCAGATTTGAACGCGAGATCTCCCGTGATTTGTTACGAAACTCTTGTGACAAAGGGAAATGATCCTGATTCAGTGATATCTTTTCCATACCCTGAAGGAGTTTGGAAACATCAGTACTTTTATTGAAATCGGTCCTGTTTCGTAAAATTAACTGATCCAGTTTCAGGTGCAGGTTATAGAAGAAGGAGTAATCAGCTTTCCTGCTGCCGTTAATTCCACCTTCATTATAAATAATGAGTTTTATTTCGGCAGATTCATCGCAGGAAATCTTTTTGATTACCCGATAAGTCCATAAAGGCAAATCTCCGGAGTCAATGATTAAACCAATCTTGATTTTGTCATTCATTGTTTGGTGCTATCCTGTTAAGTTCATCTTCTGAAATAAGGATCAGATCCCCATCCGGGACCTCTTTCTGATTAAGAACGCTGATGGCCAGGAAATCACTTCCCTGATTGCGTTGAAACCGCAATTTGGCAAAATTGAACCTGAAACCTGTTTTTTTATGCTTCCAGGTGCCAAATTCCAGTTCAGTTATCTGCTCATTTCCGGTAATGACGTACAACCTTATCCTGTCATCCTTTTCATTTGGAAAACCTTCCCGGTCCGTGCTCAGTAAAATGGTTCCCTTTTCGAGACGTGTACCGAAAAATACGGCCCCGTCGACTTTAAGGAGTTTGGTTAACCTGCGATCCTTTTTGTCCAATCTGTAAATGCCCGAAATGTCTTCCGAGCCGGTATCGGTACCCCAATAAATGGAGTCTTCGGTAAAGACCAGGTGACATGTACGCCATACCTGACTACCAACTCCGATGAACTCAATCGTATGATAATTATTATCAGATTGTCCGATCATACATTCATAATCGTTGTCACCCGTACATATCCAGGTATTACCGGTGTGGGGATCTTTGTGAAGCGCATGAATGTGCCGGATAACGCCGGGTTTAAATTCGTAAGCAATTTCCCAGGTTTTACCAAAATCATTGCTGCTGTAAACATGCACCCTGGTTCTTTCCTCATTACGAAAATACTCACTAAAGAAGACCTGCTTATCATTGATCTTGAGCAGGCTGTTACTGAGCATGCCACGTCCCACTCCCAGTCCGTAATGGGGCAGTTTCATACTGAAATTCAACTTTCTATTGTTCGAATCACCGTATAGCATATATCCTGCTGCGAAAGCGCAAATATTTCCGTCTTCAGAAATTGTTACCTCGATGCATTCAGGTTTAACTGTAAATCTGCGGAATATTGAAAAGTTATTCAGCCATAAATAAGAAAATCCAGTTGGCACACGGGCAATGCGTTCAAATTCATTAGCCCCCTTGGGTAATTTATAGAGGATCATGCCGCGTGTTGCCCACAAGTTCCCCTTGTTATCATATTCCTGTACCATAAGGTCTCTGGCTCTTGAACAGGACATTCCGAGCACTGTTACCTGTTTCAGTGGTATCCTGGCCGGCCCGGTGAAATCGAGTAAAATATAAACAAACACCGTCAGGAGAAGGATCAGGAAAGAAATTAAAAATATCATTCTCTGGCTAATTCGAGGTACATATTGTTGAATTCCTGAATGGCTTTCTCCGGAGCATAATATTGATAAGTATGCTTTGCGCCGGTTTCAAGCTCTTTCCACAATTGGTGGTTTTCAAGTATTTCGATGCACTTGCTGGCATATAGCTCAGCTGTATGAATTTCAGCAATCAGTGAATCTGAATGATCACATACCAGGTTGCTGATCGAGGGATGATTCGAGACTACCATTGTTTTGTTCTGGGAAAACGATTCGAGAATAAACAAGGGGAGCGCTTCAGCATGTTGCGTGGGAAACAGGCAAAAATCGCAAGCCATGATATATAGCTCGGGTCGATCGGAGAAACCTGTAAACACTATTTTTGAAGCGATATTCAACTCAGCAGCCAAGGACTTTAGTCTATACTCGTAAGATTGTTCACCTGAACCGACAATAATTCCGCCGACATTGAAGCCCTTGTGGTTAATTATCCTGATCGTGTCAATAAAAACATTCAGTTGTTTGTCTTCCGCCAGCCGGCCAATATATACCACGAGCCATTTTGCCGAGGAGGCAGCCAGCAGGTCAGCTCTTAATGCCTCCTTTTCCTCCTGTGAATATGTCTGTGAATAGCTTATATTTGGAATGATCCTGTACATCGGAGGATTCAATCCTGAATTCATGTAGATTCTTCTTTGATAATCCGTCAGATAATGTATCATATCGACCTTGTTTAAAAAATGCACCATCTTTTTTGCCAGGAAGTTATACCGAAACCTGACGGATGTATGGTGCAGGGTCATGACTACCTTATATTTTCTTCTCCTTAGCGATCTGCCAAACAAAGCCAATAAACCCGTATACATGCCTGTGGCATGGACAATATCTGGATTGAATTGATTCAATGCGTTCCAGAAGTCTATGAAATACCTGAGGCTAATGGACTTTCGGGCTTTGGGCTTCAGAAAGCTGACTGTTTTATGAATGGGGTAGTTGTGATCAATTCCCAAAAAAGCAACCTCTGCATATTTTGAGGATGAGACAGCAAGATTTACATTGGCCTTTGGACCTCCCCCAAAATTATACTCCGCGAAATAAAGGATTTTCATCTTACCTTATAAAGTTTATGGATGGGAAAGTATATAAAATCGGTAAATAACAGGTAAGCCAGTATATAAGTGATTGTATTCAAGGCCTTTACCTTAAAATATCTGTACTATTCGGAGACTTTGTCAATTGTATAATTGTTCAGTTCACGATAGTCTCCCGGAGTTTTTTATGTTTTCCGGCGGAATGCAGATTCCGCAAGGTGACTGGGTTTCAACTGCCGGAATCTTTGGGATTTCAGTAACTTCGGAGGCAACTACAGCACTGCCAATTGCCGTTTTCCCGGTACCGGACGATATTCACCAGATCCTGCTTTACAGTTTCTTCATCAGGCTTCAACAAGCTTGTAATTTTCTTTCTGCATTAATTACATACGAAGATGTGCTCTACAGCCGAGTAACCTGATCATTCTGCACCCAGTAAATTTAAGTAGCTCGAGACAATTTTTTCCCTGTTGAATCTCTCCATGGCTATGTTTCTGTTTTCCGTTCCGATCCTTTGTAGTTGAGTACTATCCAGACTTATCAGGTAGCTGAGTGCATCCCTGATGGAAACAGGATCAGTTGGATCACACAACAATTCAGGATTTTGAGATAGAAAATATGACATATCAGAAACCCGGGTGCAGACCACCGGTTTCTCACAAGCCATTGCTTCACAAATAATGTTGGGAAACCCTTCATAGAAACTGAAAAGTCCTACAGCATCTGATTCCTGTATGATCCTGATAATATCGTGAGTGGCTGCATGAAAGGTAATGGTACTTTCAAGTCCCTTTGTCATTATTTTTGCCTGAGAATCTATTAAAAGCCGGTTTGTATTGTTGTGTGTATCGTATTCACCATACCAGTCAATTTTTATTTTTTCGAGTTCTTCCTTTTTTAGCAGCGAGAGTGCTTCAATCAAGCCATGTATGTTTTTTTCATATTGGATTCTCGCGGCTATTACCAGGGATGTTCTGCCATTGCGTCGGAAATCAAAACTGACTGCTGGAGAAAATCGCCTGAAATCCACAGTGTTATAAATGATTCGGCATTTTGATTCCGGAAGCAACGGATTCACGGTGCGAACGAGGTCCAGATTAGCTTTTGAATTAGCAACTATATAATCGGCATAAAAATGAAACCATCGATATATCTTCAATTTTAGTGATTTTAGAATTGCCGGATTTGCACTTCGCTCACCTGCCACCAGTTTCCATTTTCGGTTTGGAATACCTGCAAATTCACAGATAAAATTTGCAGCTTCCAGAAATGAAAGTATTGCGTCAAATTTTCCCATCCTGATGAACCGCCTCATTTTAAAAAGACGTTTGATATAGTTTGGTTCATGAATGCACATTATTGGGATTCCTTCCTCTTCAACCATTGAATTAAAAAATGGTATATGATGGTAAGTAAGGAATGAAACCGCATGTCCCTTTGCTTTGAAGGAAAATGCCAATTCTACAAGTTGCCGTTGTGCCCCCCCGAAACACAGGCTGTCAATAACACAAAGAATTCTCATCTTAACCTGAAATCTGTTCCATTTGTTGATCTTCATCCTGGGTCTCACTTTTCTCCAGAAAGCCACTGCTGGAAGCATAAGCGAAAATTGCCCAACCGATTTTAACTTCCAGAATATGACTGATCAGCAGCATGGTAAAGGCGATTAGCATTAACAAGGTGGGAAGCAGGATACCTTCTTTCCTGTATGTTTGCCAGCTTCTGTTGAAATTGAGATAGAAGAAATAGAAGTATATAATCAGTCCTGTAAATCCGGTAAAACAAAGTATTTCCAGAATAACATTGTGCGGGCTTGTATAGGCACCAAATGTAAGCTGACAGTATTGCGCATAACCGGACTGTCCGATTCCCAGAATCGGATGACTCTTAATAATGGGAATTATATTTTTCCAGATTACATCACGGTTTGACAGATTGCCTTCCTGAACACTTTCAAGCAAACGTGTTCGTAATACTTCGTTTTGCAAGGTATACAGAAAAATAAAGATGATGGAAACAATACCAACAACGAACGCCAGTATTTTCCACCCTGATTTATTGGTTTTTAACAATACAAGCCCAGCTATAAAAACAATCATAAAAGCCAGAAGTGCATGACGCGATCCCGTTCCTATCATAAGACTGATCATTACCGGAATTGGCAACAACAATAAAAAGCGGGCTTTCGGCAAACGAAGTGCATTTTGAACGACAGCCAGAATAAGAATGGTGATGGAAATGCACATACGCAATCCGATAATATTCTGATTGTCCCCAAAAACAGAAACCCTGCCGTTGGTATATTCGATCCCAATGCCGTTGTAATAAAGCAAGGCCAGAGCAACTGACCCAAAAGCAAAAGACAGCATACCCCCTTCTAAAACCTTGGGCTGAGTATTCTCGTGGTTGATAAGGATCCAGAAAAGAACGATGTTTTGGAAGATGGTGAAATCAAAAAAATACTCACCGATTGATTCCGTATGAAAGGCGTTTATGATCAGAAGAAGTCCAAAGTATAACAAGATCGACTTAATGATCGGCTTGACACTGTCATCTGTTTTATAGCTTAGGATCTGCGGTATTGAAACCAGGAAATAGAGAATTCCTGTTAACCTGGCTATTGAGAAAAAGCCATTGGTTTGAAAAGGATCCCAAACTTCAAAATTCAGGGAAAAGAAGAACAGATAAAGACAAATCCTCTGAAGTTTCATTATCATCTTTTGGTAAACCGACTTGCCGGAATGGATATAAATTTAGACGTTAAATCCTTAATCTTGGCATTAATTGCGATGCTGTCAAAGATAAAGACCCCGTATTTTATTTCGAGCGCTGATACAGAAAGCAGGTATATGGCAGCAAGGAGCAACATAATGATGTTTCCATATTCAAAAAAATATTCAATAAAAATAAAGGGAATGATCGTAATAACCGAGATAAGAGCAATGATCAGAAACTTCTTCCAGGGAAAGTAAGAAAAGAAATTTGTATGGATTAATCTCATTTCATAGCGGATCTGCCAAACCTTTGGTAAAATGATACTTACCATGGCACTGGTCATACCTCCCCAAATTCCAAAATGTTTAATCAGGAAGTAAGTCAGCGGTAAAGTAAACAAGCTGCTAAGCAAATATACTTTTAATGATAATGCTGTTTTATCGGTTGCCCTGAGGATAAGTCCTGCACCGAGCATAAATACAAGAAAAGATAGTATGTACGTCCTGAATAAGGGAACTGCATCGATGTATTTGTTTGTAAAGAAGAGTACAATTATTCTCTTTGCATACAGTGATACAAGTAGAATGGCAGGTATTGAAAAGGAATACGTTTTTGTGACAAGCGTTTTATAAATTTCTGAAATATCAGCTATCTTGTTTTCATGAAACTTGGATGCCATCTTTATCAGGTAAACCTGCGAAAGAGACTGGTAAACCTGTTCAACACCAGGGATCCCGTAAAATGCCACAGAATATGTTGCGTAAGCAGCCGGCACTAAAAAGGAAATGCATATAATTTTATCGAATTGCAGCGCCAGTGTGTTTAAGACCAGGGTCAGTCCGAATGGCAGACTATATTTCAGCTGTTTTTTGACAAGCTCGAGATTAATCAGGCTTCTTATACTTTTAAGTTCAATTCCTTTCAGGGAATAAAACATGACAAAGGCAAAGGCGACAAAACCTGCGACAATGATCCCTAAAAATACAGCATTCAGGTTGTGCAGGCATACAGCAAAACCTATAACAAAAGCTAACCTGAACAGCACCACGGCAGGAGGATATAGAACACTTGTTACGTTGTCTATTTTTGCCACATACAGAGGCTCTATTATATAGATAGGCAACAAAAACAAAATTCCCAGGCTGATATAGGGGATGTAATTAAGAAGGTCTCCTTTGCCGATTAAAAACGTATTAAGAAGAGGTATATTAACCAGACCAATGGCAAACAAGGTAAAAATCAGCAGAAGTATCAAGGTTTGGAGGATCAATGATCGTCGTTCCTTTTCACTTGCATTTGGATAGAAAAAATAAAGGTTGGAATGTATGCCGAGACTGAAAATCACCGTGCAGAAATTTACCACAAGATAAAACTGAGAAAAAATTCCGTATTCATATTTTGTCAGGAACCTTGTTAAAAACAAAGGCATGGTAAAAGTCGCCAATAGCGCAATGATCTTCCCGGCCATGATGGAGGCAGTTTGTTTTGCACTATCAGAAATAACGGATGTTCCGGCTTTCTTTTCCATGAAGAGGTTGATATTCCGCTTAAATGAAAACTCTTGGGGTTTTATCAATATCTGTTTTCACAATTCTTGCCGGATTTCCGGCCGCAATTGAATTAGGGGGGACATCCTTAGTGACAACAGCATTTGCAGCAATAATTGAATTGTCTCCGATATTTACACCCTTACAAACTCTTGCAAATGAACCTATCCAGACATTACGACCTATCACGATGGATTCTGCTTCTGAATGCCGCCATTTCCGGTAGTCTGATCCCTTTTTGGATCCGCTTTTAATGAGCCTGTCTTCCGGATTGATCGGATGGTTGTTGTTATCCATAATTACTACGTAGTCTGCTATGGATGTGTAGTCTCCTATTGTGACCGATTTTACAGAACCAATGGTGCTATTCTCTCTTAAAAATGTATAGGTACCCAGCAAAATCTTGCCATGGTTTTCAGAAATCAATTTTCCCGAAATCATCGCATGATCACCAATTACGATATCCTGCCTGTCAGAACCGTCAGCCAGCCTGACATAAGTAGATCTTTCGAATACATGACCTGAGCCTACCAGTGTGACCATTTGCTTAATGTAGTTTGTCTTATATTGATCCAGGCGGTTTTCAACAAATCGTTTAATGAAAGCGAGCATAATATAAAAATTTTATTAATTAAAAGTCTGGTCAGTTTGTCAGATAACCAGAATGATGGGGTTACAATAACCGCTTATGAATTTCTTTTTTCTCTTGATTGCTCAATGCTTCGCCCTGCAAGTCACAATAAGAGACTAACAGCAAGGGCAGCTACATCTGAATTCATCGATCAGATTGGTTTTATTTGTAAAAAATCCTATTTAAATCTTTGGATTATCCTGGTCGATTAATCTGAGATAATTCAAAGGCACATTCACCAGCAGCGTTTTGTTGATTTCCTCAATCCTGATAATTACTCGTCTTTTACCTGCACTTTCCAACAGCTCTCCAGAAATACCGCTTAAAGGTCCGATCTTGATTTCGACTCTTGAGCCTTTCGCAATAGGCTCTTTTGTATCTTCGATTTCAATATCCTGTTCAAGCAGCATTCTGATAATCTTGATCTGCTTCTCCGGAATTGCCACGGCTTTGCCTTCAAAGGTGACGAAACGTACAACACCGTTCAGATTCAGTATGCGGTAATAATCCTTGGTGGAGATAAAAACAAAAACATAGCAACTGAAGAGTGGTTCGGATACCTTCTTCTTCCGGTCACTCCATTGTCTGATGGTGGTTTGAAGGGGCAAAAAAGCCTCAATATTTTCCTGTTTCAGCTTGGCGTAGATTTTCTTTTCATGCCGGGGTCTTGTATACAGTGCATACCAATTCAATTGTTTCAGCAAATGTCTGTCCGTAAACGAAGTTTCGTTTTTGGCTGGATGGATTGTATTTCTTGTTTCTTGCTGCATATCCCGGAAGGCCTATCACGCACTATTTCTTTTTCTTGTTATAACCGTAACCATATCCGTACTGATCACTGTAAATCTTGTTATCATTCAGCACGACGCATACATTGTTCATTTTTTTCTGTTTCAGGTCTTTCATGATCAACGAGAATACCTTCCGCAGACTGTAATTGTAACGGGCCACAACAATTTTAATGTCGGCATAATCCATCAGGAGGTAAGCATCACTGACCTGCGCCAGGGGTGACGTATCAATGATGATGCATTCGTATATGGTCTTGAAATGGTTAATGAGGAATTCTGTTTTGTTCATTGCCATCAACTCCATGGGATTGGGAGGGAGAGGGCCTGTTTGTATGTAATCGAGCTTTTCGTAAGGTGAGCTGCGTACGAGTTCGTCGTGACTGGTCCCATTGAGGTAATAAGTGCTAAGGCCAATTTGTGAATCCGATGTTACGCTAAAATAGTCGGTCGGTTTACGCAGGTCAAAATCCAAGAGCAGGGTACGTTTGCCAAGCTGCGCATAACTCATTGCCAGGTTAAGGGCGCTGAATGACTTACCTTCGCCTTCAATGCAGGACGTGACCAGAATAACCTTGTTATGCAAGCCCTTGTACTGATATTCAAGGTTGGTTCTCAGGGCTCTGAACGACTCGGCAATGACTGATCGCGGGTATTCAAATATCACCTGGCTGGATTTCCTGTTATTGTGCATGATTTTGCCCATTACCGGAATACTGGTAAGCCGTTCAATGGTTTCCTGTGACTCAATCTTATTGTCTATGGCATTCTTCATCATCAGGAATCCAAAAGGTAAGGCCAGTCCGATAAGGAGGGCAATCAGGTATACCATTTGTACATTGGGCGAAACAGGACGTGTCCCAACCATCTTGGCCGGTTCTATGATGATGTTGTCGGGCATGTTGGATGCCTGGGTGATTTTTGCTTCGGCACGTTTTTCGAGCAGGTAGTTGTAAATGGCATCATTTAACCTGTACTTGCGCTCAATGCCTCCGAGTTGCCGCTGAGTCACAGGCAGACGGCTGATGGCGGACTCAACCTTGCGGATACGCTTGTTCATCTCATCGATTGAGATTTCGGTTGTCTTTCTTACAGCAGCAATGTTTTCAATAATGGTTTTTTTGGTATTCTCGATTTGAATGGTCAGTTTTTGTACAAGCGGATTAAGCTCCTGGTTATTCTGGATGAGGTTTGATCGCTGTGCCTGGGCAGTTATTAATTCCGACATCAGGTCATTCAGCAGCTGATCAGGGATACCCATGGAAGCAGGCACTGTCATGTTGGAGAAATCGTCGTTATTATTCAAATAATCAGACACATAGTCATAATATCTTTTGCGGGTTGTCAATTCAGCCATCTGGTTCTGCAGATCCATGTATTGTGTAGTGATTCCTGTGGCCTGTTCAGTCACATTCAACAACTGGTTCGATGAGCGGAAACGCTGCAGATCATCCTCTGTCAGGCTCAATGAATCAGAAATTTCGCCAAGCTGCTTTTCAATATAATTGATGGCAATACCGGCAGCGTGATTCTTTCTTTCCAGGTTTTGCTGCGAATATACATCCATGATTTCGTTAACGATATCTTTACCCTTTTTCACGGAGGGAGACTTAAAAACAATCTCAATTACCGTTGCCAGTTTGTCGATTACTTTGAATCCCAGCTGCTTTCTAAGCACATCCGAAAGCGAAGCAACATCATTGAACATAAAACTATAGGAGAAATCCTCAGAATAAGCATAATCCCTTGTTGAGTCAAGTTGAACGATGAAAGCAAGATCCTCAGTCTCGATCAACTTTCCTGATTCACCGTATTCCTGATATTTCCATTTCTTCTGCACATTATTGACCTCGCCGGTATTGAGGTCCTTAAATTTTACCTTCTTTCCTCTGGCCCTGATCTCAAAATGACTGTTGTCCTGGATGGATATTTTAAACCTTACATTCACAGGCTGGACATGGTTCTGCAAAACCAGGATATGGAATGGCGCCTGACCATATGCGTCTTGCTGTTTCAATCCTGTCTTCAGGTAATAGCCTGTTGTAAGATCCAGATTCTTAATGGTTTGTTCCAAAACAGGCGAAGACTTCAACACCCAGAGTTCATTTTGAAAATTCTTGTTGACACCAAATAAACTGCTGTTAAGGAAATCATTCATATTCCCGGTTGGCTTTTGTGTATCTTCCTTGATCAAAAGTGAGGAAGATATCTTGTACCTGGATTCCATGAACCGGATTGCCACAAACGCCAGAACCATGGCAACAACAACGCAGACCACGAACATTTTGTAGTTTCTGGTAATCAGCTGAATGAATTGCTTAAGATCGCTATCATCCTGATTGGCTATGAGTCGGTTAGGTGTCATATTCATGCATTATAAGCCTGTATTGGTTACTGCTGATCAATAACTGACCACAACAATATGGCAGTGGTAATGGTAGAAATTACAACTGCATAAGGGAATTGCCGCATATTCCAGAATTTCTTCGGCAAGGGTTTAACATAAATAATATCATTGGGCCGAATGTAATAGTAATCGGATGCCAGAACATCCGATGTGGACAGATTGACAGGGATGCGAATATTCTTCCCGTTTTCATTCCTTGTAAGAATAACATCCTTTCGGTTACCGTAATCGGTAATATCGCCGGCGAACCCGATGGCATCATAAATGGTCAGTTTATCCTGTGAATAGGCAAAATGTCCCGGGTGCAGCACTTCTCCCAATACGGAAACATAACGGTTCACCAGTTTCACCGAAACCACCGGTTGACTTAATATGTTGGCTAAAGCCTTTGTAATTGCTTCACTGACCTGTGTTGTGGTCTTATCCTGCACTTCAATTCTCCCGATCACAGGCAGAAGGAGGTAGCCTTCCTTATCAACGGTATATGCCATCAAGGAAGCCCCGTAGGGCTGAATTGTGGCTATATTCATATACTGTACGGAATTTGCCACGGAAAAAATGCTGGCAGTGGGATCATCCAGACTGTTGATCTGTATATAAAGTTCATCGTTGGGCTTTAGTCTGTAATCCTCGATTTTTGCTTCCTGAAATTCTTTGATGGTCGTGCTGTCATCCTGCAGGTACTCAACGTCGCGCTGTGTGACACAGGCAGAAGCTAATAGGATGAAAACCAAAAAAACAAAGGATGAATAGCTGACAAATAAAAGAGAATCCGGGCGGTTGATTCTGGATTTCATCTGGTTGGGGCTTTGGGGTTATACTTGCAAATATAGGTCTTTGGGACATAATACCTGCCTGGAGCATGAGCCTATTTGATCAACTGGTTAATTTGAATGTTGAATGGCAAAGTTGCTGTGACCAGTGACAAAAATTGCAGATTTATCTGATTAGAATCAATCTAAACGTTTTGTATGTCAGATATTTGCAAATATAAGCGACTGGCATCTCACAGACTATTAAACTCGCATAAATAGGGAAGTTGGGGATGCGATCATCCTATTTGCGAAGGGTTTTACCGGTAGCTGAAATGCTTATTCTGTCTTTTAACTCAATGATCTGTGGTACTTTATACAGGGCAAGCCTTGCTGCACACCATGATTTAATAGTGTCAACAGTCACAGCAGCAGTATCCCGGATCACCACCGTGGCTTTCATTGATTCACCAAGGATTTCATCAAATACTGCATCAATGGTACAATCTATCACCTGTGGCATAAGCATGATCACCTCTTCGATCTCTTTTGGACTCACGCGACGTCCGCCAATTTTAAAGATCTCCTTTTTTCGGGCGGTAAGATAAATAAAACCTTCATCATCAACCGTAGCAAGATCGCCTGTATAAAGCCATCCCTTCTTCAAAGTCAGTCCCGTTAATTCCGGATCTTTATAATAACCTTGCATGATGTTTTCGCCCCTCGCCAGGATTTCGCCGGTCTCGCCTGGTTTTACCGGGTTGCCATGTTCATCTGCCACCTTAAGTTCTACTCCCGGGATGGCTTTTCCACATGAACCTATTTTCTCCGGCAATCTTTCAGGAGGAAGCCAGGAGAGTCTTGCGGTGGCCTCGGTTTGTCCGTACATTACAAAAAAACGGATATCCGGAAAAGCATTTATGAATTCACTGATGAATGCGTTATGGAGTTTGCCACCGGCCTGCGTAACATATCTAAGATCAGGGAAGCGGGTTGATCTGAAAGAATCGGATTTTCTAAGGAGTATCTGGAAATGACTGGGAACACCTGCAAATCCCGTGCATTTGAAGCGCTTGAGGTCGTTTATAACACCACCCAGCATGATGAACATGTTGTTCAGAACAATACTTCCACCCACCCGGAGATGTGTATGCAACAGTGACAACCCGTAGCAATAATAAAAAGGCAGCACAACGAGCATGGTGTCCTCCTGTCGCAGGCCCAGGTATTCAATGATTGACCCGGTATTGGCTATCAGGTTCCCGTGGCTGATCATCACTCCTTTGGGTTCACCTGTTGAACCTGAAGTAAAAATGATTTCAGCAAGCTGACCGGATGGCATAACATCGGTCATAATTATGCTTGTTGAATTATCGCTGATAATCCTGCGCACCATTTCTTCATCAAAGATGCGATCATTCGTAAAATCAATTCTTTTGGCGAGGTGCGTGGTTGTGAAGGTCAGCTTTGACAGGCACTTATCCTTGATAAAATCGAGGTTTCCTTGCTCAATCTCCGGGTTCAACGGAACAACAACATTACCTGATTTGATGATCGCCAGATAGGCGACAACAAAGAATATGGAATTCGGAGCCAGGAGGAGGATATTCTGATTCTGTCCATAGTTTGCCGACAAATAGTCTGCAAGTTTCAGGCTTCGGGTGTATAGTTCACGCAGGGAGATAGTCTCTCCGGGGCCAAGGATAAAGTTTTTCTCCAGGAGAGAGGTGTTTTCGAAGAGGTAGTTGAACGCGTTCATGTAAAAAGCTAATAGGGTTCAGACTTCGGGCTGAATACTTATCAATGATCTACGCATAAAGTGCGTAAATTGTTACCGGAAGAAATGCCAATAAGTTTATTCCCTGATCGGTGCCAGTCGTAAATACTCAGTGGTACGCTGCTTTCTCTCAAAGTTGACAAAAACACTCTTTACCTGCTCCGGTGTCAGCTCCATGACCGGTGCAACCTCATCCGGTTCATATCCTTTTTCAAAAGCGTACCACAACAGGTCCATCTGCCGGAAAGGCATCTGGTAGAAAAATTCTTCCTGTGTTTGTTCGGCTGTATAGGTGTCAGTTGTGGGTGTCCTGTCAATTATTTCCTGTGGAACATCCAGGTAACGGGCCAACTGGTAAACCTGGTCCTTGTACAAATGTCCTATGGGCATTACATCGGCTCCGCCATCGCCATATTTGACAAAAAAGCCCTGTTCCACTTCATGCTTATTGGGAGTTCCTATTACCGCATAATGAAGTCGTTCAGCATGATAATACAACATGGACATCCGGCATCGCTGTTTAAAATTCGAAGATGCTTCAATCTGCTTAAATTCAGCTGCCGGGAGACGTCTTGAGGATTCATTGCCTTTACTGTCAACGATGGTCAGGGAAAAAAGCGGAGGCAGATTTGTATAAAGCCCGGAACTCTTCACACCAATTTTCATTTTATACGTAGCGGGATCATATTCAGGAAAAACCCTCTTGACAGCCTCATCTCGCCTACTATAGCATCCAAAACCCTCCAGCGCCCCGGTAATATTTTCAGTAATAGCCTGAATACCAAATTTATCCGCTAGTTTTTGGGCCAATATTGCACTTTCGTTGCTGGAATCCTTTTCCGGGAGCATAATGCCAAGAACCCGTTCCGGTCCGAATGCACGGGTAGCTAATGCTAGGGTCAGTGACGAATCGATGCCGCCGGAAATACCCACGACAGCACCGAACCGGTGCAATCTTTCAGTAACATTGTGTCTGAGCATGCTGATGATCTGGTTGCATTCCGTTTCCAGGTCGGTTATGACCAGAATGTCTTTGTTAAATGGCCTTTTCATATGTTCATTCATAGGTTTTTTCTTAAATGATCAATTAAAAACAGGGTTATCCTCAACAAATATGCGGCATTGTCTCAATTCAGACAGGGCCGGCCGGTGGCTATCCCTGAGAATATACTGATGAACCAGTAATTGCGTGGAAATGACACCTGACAGGGCCATATTTTCCACTTCAGTAACCAGGCTGCTCGTCCGGGTCTTTTCAAGCAGTCTTTGAATGGCGGGGTAAGTGAAGATGCCTGTCCGGAGTATGTCTTTTTCACCGAGCAGATCTTGCACATAGTTCTGCCCTGAATCAGAAAAGAAACCGCCTGCCACAGGTGCCCTGTATGCCTGCTTGGGGCGTTTCAGGACACTCGGAGGAAGATGTCCATGCATCATGCTCTTCAGGATATATTTCTCATTCAGACCATGCATTTTAAACTGGGGGGGGAGAGAGGCTGCAAATTCAACTACCCTGTAATCGAGAAAGGGATACCGGCCTTCAACCGAGTTGGCCATAGCCATGCGGTCACCCTGTGAAGATAAGAGATAACCCGACATAAAGAGAAAAACTTCCAGCCACTGCGCTTTGCTGAGCCTGCTATAACTGTCAAAATTGTCCGGAAGCCAGGATGTCAGATCGTCCTGGTACTCATATCCATCGAGAGTTGACCTTATTTCGGGTGAAAGAAAATTCAAAAGTGCAGAAGTATTATGCCAACGCAGGAAATGTGAATAGTAAGGTGACGCTGTTTCATTCAGTTTATAGCCAAAGAATAACCTCAGCATGGATTTGTTCCGGCCCTGAAACTGAGCCAGGTAAGGATATAATTTGTTCAGCAGCAATGGCCTGATCTTCGAATCGGGCTGTCGCGACCAAAACTCTCTGATGATCCCCTCCTTGAAAATATCATATCCGGCCAGCATCTCATCGGCGCCTTCCCCTGTAATAACAACCTTGATGTTGTTTTCCCTTACTTTTTTTGCCAGGCAGAACATGGGTACGGGAGCGGTGCGCAAAACCGGAATCTCGGAATGCCACACGACCTCAGGGAAGTATTTGCCGATGTCCTCACGGGTGCATGTATAGGCATAATGACGCGTACCGAGGTATTCTGAAACTTCTTGCTGATAGGGGGTTTCATCAAATTCACCGTCTTCAAAACCAATGGAGAAGGTCTGTAGGGTTGCAGGTTCAACCCTTTTGATCAGTGCCGTTGTGGCGCTTGAATCAAGGCCGCCACTCAAATATGCAGCAACAGGCACATCTGCCCTGAGTCTTAACCTGACTGAATTAGTTAAAAGCCTTTCCAGTTCTTCCTGAGCATCATGGAATGATCCTTTGAAAAGAGATTCCGGTTCAGCCGGAAAACGCAGTGACCAGAAAGACTGTATCAGCGTTTTTTTCCGTGTTACTTTCATGAAATGACCAGGGGGCAGTTCAAAAACTTTTTTAAAGATGGTTCTTGGTGTTATCGTGGTCCATAATGTGAACACTTGTGAAAGCGATACCGGATCAACCTCGGCTTTTACAGCGGGATGCTCGAATAGTGTTTTTATTTCAGAACCGAAAACAAGGGTATTGTCAGTCCAGGTATAAAATAGCGGCCGTATGCCCATACGGTCCCTGGCAATAAACAACTCTTCTTTTACTTTATCCCATATGGCAAATGCAAACTGACCGTTCAGCCTGTTCAGACACTCGGTACCATATGCCAGGTAGGAATTCAGCAAAACCTCTGTGTCGCTCCCCGTCCTGAAGGTAAATCCTTTTTGAATCAACTCCTCCTTCAGTTCCAGATAATTAAATATTTCACCGTTGTAAGCAATCCAGAAATTCCCGTCGCTTGAAGATAAAGGCTGTTGTCCTGTTTTCAGGTCTATAATACTAAGCCTTACACTACCCAGGGCCAGGCATGTATTGAGGTAGATACCGCTTTCATCAGGTCCGCGGTATTGTATCCTGGAAAGCATCCTGCTTAATAACCGGGCTGCATCTTCAACTGGCCCGGAACGATTAAATACTCCGGCTATTCCACACATGTTGGTTTTGGTAAATCGCGATAAACCAACTAAGTGACATCTATTTCGGTTTTCTTTCCGATATACCTGGTGATCGAGTCTATTGACTCAAAATTTTCCTCAACCAGGTCTTCGTCGCCAGGTTTGATTCCAAACGTTTCTTCAATAAAATCGATCAGGAGGACAAAAGCCATTGAGTCAAAGATACCTTCCTTAAAGAGCAATGTCTGAGGTGTCAACATCTGCAGATCTATGTGGGTGTTTTTACCAATATACTCAACTACCTTTCTTTCAATCAGGGTCTTGTCAATTGTCATCTGGTTATTATTAAGGATTTTATCCAACCATAAAAATATAAAAAAAACTGTATCTGTATTCGTTAAAAGCTTTATTTTCAATAAACAGCATGTTTCAGTTGTCCAACAACCATTAATTGATGATGAAAAATGAAATCCGGTTCAGGGTTTCGTAACTTTAAATACACTTTGATCATTGTCATCGGATATTACCAGAATATAGAAGCCGGCAGACAGAGAGGATATATCCAGTGCCAGCTGGTCATCAGCTGCAGCAGGCTGCCTGAATAACAGTTCACCGTGGAGATTGTACAATTGTATAGACCGGTGCAGGCTGAATTCATGAAAACTGATTCTTAATTCCGAATGGATCACCGTGATGACCGGTGGTTTTAAGCTACCTGCTGAGGTCAACCCGTCAGGGATCTCCTGGTTGGTAATATTGATGACCATTGACCCGGAAATACCGGACCCGTCGTTAGCGGTGGCAGTAGCTGTTACTGAACCATTTCCCACGGCAGTAACAAGTCCGGATGAATTGATGTTTGCCTGTCCGGTTCCGTTAACAATGGTCCAGGTGACGCTTTTGTCGGAAGCATCAGCCGGGATGACCGAAACAACTAACTGTAAGGTTCCGCTTTTTGTTGTAATTGCTGAGTTTTCACCTTCCCCGGTCACAGTGATGCCGGTTACCGGTATGGCAATCACTGGTTTGTTCCATCCGGCCAGACTGGCCCAGAGCCACCAGGCTGCAATACCTTTTCTCTGGCAATTAAGTGATTG
>DIAS01000051.1:4272-4403 GCA_002415855.1 Bacteroidales bacterium UBA5072 | reverse complement strand
GGAGTCTGTGCAGTTTGGAGTTCTCAGATTTTAAAGGAAAGAAGTTATGCTGGAAAAATTAAAGAAGAATGTTTTCAAAGCAAACATCGACCTTGTTAAACATGGTCTTGTAATTCATACATGGGGTAATG
>DIAS01000051.1:0-3979 GCA_002415855.1 Bacteroidales bacterium UBA5072 | reverse complement strand
AAGTGAACGGGACAATGATAGCGGATTGATAGTGATCAAACCGTCAGGGATTGGATACTCATCAATGAAAGCCGACGATATGGTAGTTATTGATGGTGATGGAAAAGTCGTTGAGGGGAAATTCAAGCCATCCACCGATGCACCTACACATCTCTGCCTTTATAATAGATATCCGTCTATTGGAGGGGTTGTCCATACTCATTCCACATATGCAACCGCCTGGGCACAGGCAGGGAAAGATATTCCGCCATTCGGGACTACTCATGCTGACCATTATTACGGAGAGGTTCCATGTACGCGGAAACTCACAGATGATGAGATCAAGAATGACTATGAAATAAATACAGGCAAAGTGATATTGGAAAGACTTGGCATTTCAGATCCGCTGGCTGTCCCATCAGCACTTGTAAACTGTCATGGACCTTTCTGCTGGGGCCTCGACGCTGAAGAGGCTGTTTATAACGCAATTGCATTGGAAGAGATCGCACGAATAGCATTTTATACCGTACTGCTGCGTCACAATATACCTATTGGGCAGGATCTTCTTGATAAACATTTCCTTCGGAAACATGGGAAGAATGCTTATTATGGACAGGAGAAAAAGAAGTAAACTAAAATTCAGAATATGGAAGGCAAATATGTAATAGGACTCGACTATGGTACCGATTCTGTGCGCTCTGTAGTTGTTGATACGGGTAGCGGAGAAATAGTCGGGACTTCAGTTTTTGAATATCCAAGGTGGAAAAAAGGATTGTATTGCGATCCTTCAGCTAACCGATTTCGTCAGCATCCCCTCGATTATATTGAAGGAATGGAGCATTCCGTCAGGGAAGCTGTGAAAGGATTGAATCCGGAGGTAATAAGAAACATTGCAGGGCTGACAGTAGATACCACAGGATCTACACCGGTTGCTGTAGATAAAGAGGGAGTACCTCTCTCCATGAAGCCGGGATTTGAGGATGATCCCGATGCGATGTTTGTTTTATGGAAAGATCATACTTCGGTAAAAGAAGCTGCCGAGATTAATGAACTTGCACGATCATGGGGAGGCATTGATTATACAAAATTTGAGGGAGGAGTATATTCCTCGGAGTGGTTCTGGGCAAAGATCCTGCATATAATGCGGGAAAATGAGAAAGTAAGGGAAAATGCATTTTCGTGGGTTGAGCATTGCGACTGGATACCTGCGCTGCTTACTGGAAATACCGACCCTTTGTTGTTAAAGAGAAGCCGCTGTGCAGCGGGCCATAAAGCTATGTGGCATTCTGATTTTAACGGACTTCCTGAAGAAAGGTTCCTTGTACTTCTCGATCCTGTGCTTGCCGGATTGAGAGCAAGACTATACAGGGATACATATACATGTGATGTATGTGCAGGCATTATTTCAGAAGAGTGGGCAGGAAAGCTGGGGCTTCCAGCCGGTGTAAAGATAGGTGCCGGCGCTTTCGATGCCCATCTTGGAGCTGTTGGCGGTGAAATAAAACCGTACCAGTTGATAAAGGTAATGGGAACATCCACCTGCGATATGATAGTCGCTCCCCAAAATGAGGTTGGCGATAAACTTATTGCAGGAATTTGCGGACAGGTGGACGGATCAATATTACCTGGCATGCTTGGCCTTGAGGCCGGACAGTCAGCTTTTGGTGACGTTTATGCCTGGTTCGGCAGAATTCTTTCATGGCCGGTAAACGAAATTATTTCTGATTTTAGCTGGCTTGATGATCTGACAAAAGAAAAGATCCGGAATGAAACTGCCGACAGGATAATTTCTGAGCTCAGCAGTCAGGCCGGATCCATAACTGACAATGAAACAACTATTGTAGCCATCGACTGGCTAAATGGAAGACGAACACCATTTGCCAACCAGGAGTTGAAAGGGGCATTAACCGGATTATCGTTGGGTTCCGATGCACCACGGATTTTTAAATCGCTTGTAGAAGCTACTGCTTTTGGTTCAAGGATGATAAACGACCGGTTCGTTTCAGAGGGTGTCAGAATTGATGGTGTGATTGCCATAGGAGGGGTCGCAAAGAAGAATCCTTTTGTGATGCAGATAGTTGCAGATATATTGAATATGCCTATTAAGGTTGCAAGCTCTGATCAGACATGTGCGCTGGGTTCAGCTATGGCCGCATCGGTCATGGCAGGGATTCACAGAGATTTTCCGGCTGCACAGAATGCAATGGGAAGCGGATTTGAAAGAGAATACAAACCTGATCCGGTAAGAGCTATGATGTATGATGAATTATATCTCAAATATAAAAAGCTGGGATCTTTTATTGAAAATGAACTTCGATAGGGCTTTGTGGTCTTTTGTGAAATCCTTTGTGCCCTTTTGGGATTAAAAATTCTTACCACTGAGGACCCCCGAGGTTATCACGAAGTAACATAATGGCAATTCATAAATCAAAACTTATAATTTTAAATCCATGCGAAAATCATTACTTCTTATTGCTCCTTTTCTTTTTCAGGCATCTTTTTTTGCCTCTGCCCAAAAAGAAAATTTGGTCGCTGTAAATCAGCTGGTTGTTGTTGCCAATAATCCTGGCACGGTTATAAGCAAAGATATCTATGGCCACTTTTCAGAACATCTTGGCAGATGTATCTACGAAGGTCTATGGGTCGGATTAAACTCAAAGATCCCAAATACAAATGGCATAAGGAATGATGTTCTTTTTGCCTTGCGTGAAATGAAAATTCCAAATTTAAGGTGGCCCGGAGGATGTTTTGCTGACACCTATCACTGGAGGGATGGTATAGGTCCCCAGGAAAAGAGAGCTTCAATAGTTAATATACACTGGGGCGGAGTTACTGAAGACAATTCATTTGGCACTCATGAATTTATGAAGCTCACTGAACTTCTTGGCTGCGATGCTTACATAAATGGGAATGTAGGTTCAGGAACAGTAAGGGAAATGGCGGAATGGGTAGAATATCTTACTTCCGATTCAGATAGTCCTATGACAAGGCTTCGCAAGGAAAACGGAAGGGAAAAGCCATGGAAAGTAAAATATTTTGCAATAGGCAATGAGAACTGGGGCTGTGGTGGCAACATGACTGATGAATTCTATGCAAACGTTATGCGTCAGTTTTCAACATATCTTAATAACTACGGAGAGAACAGACTCTACCGTGTGGCATGCGGACCTTACGATTTTAATTTTGCCTGGACCGAAACCCTGATGAAAGACCCGGATACGCGAGGCCGATTCCAGGGATTATCGATACATTATTATTCTCTTGTTGATGGCTGGGACAATAAAGGTTCCTCAACAGACTTTGATGAGCGACAATGGTTTCAGACTATGAGTGCAAATCTTCAGATGGACCAGATCATCAAAGGTCATTCAGCTATTATGGATCGCTATGATCCCGGGAAAACAAAAGGGCTTGTGGTAGATGAATGGGGAAACTGGTTCGATGTCGAACCCGGAACAAACCCGGGATTTCTATACCAGCAGAATACTCTAAGAGATGCAATCACCGCAGCAATCCATCTTAATATTTTCAACCAGCATGCCGACAGGGTCAAAGTGGCTAATGTGGCGCAGATGGTCAATGTACTGCAATCTGTCATCCTTACAAAGGATGATAAAATGGTACTCACCCCGACGTACCATGTTTTCAGAATGTTCAGAGTACACCAGGAAGCAAGGCTTCTTAAAACAGACCTTAGGTGTGAGGATTATATAAATGGTGACAGAAAGATCCCATCCATCTCGGCATCTGCTTCAGCTGACAAGGAAAACAGGATTCACATCTCGTTTGCAAACCTTAATCCTAACAAATCGATTGTAATAACGTGTCCTGTGGTAGGAGAGACATATAAAAAAGTTACAGGGGAGGTGCTCACATCTGATGCAATGAATGCAATGAATACATTTGAAGAAATAGAAAAAGTGAAGCCTGCTGCATTTACCGGATTTCTTTACAAAGATGGAGTTCTGACTGTAACCATGCCTTCAAAATCAGTTGTAGT
>DIAS01000154.1:1255-2868 GCA_002415855.1 Bacteroidales bacterium UBA5072 | reverse complement strand
TGCCATTTTTGCCATCATCAGGTTCAGGACTCTCAACGTTCCGATCAAAGAAATGGCCTATCTCTTTATGGTTGTTGGCATATCTGTGATCAATGCCTTGCTGCAGATGAGCCGGTGCCTGCACTGGATCATATTCGCCAATGTAATCGTTGTAGTTCTGACATTCATTATGGAAAAGGTACTCTTCAGCAACAGGCAAGATCACCGGACAATCACTTATGGTAACACCGAACTCTTAAAGCCAAGCAAGCATCAATTGCTTATTCAGGAATTAAGGGAACTGACCGAGCTCAGCATAGTACGTTTTGAGATCGGGAAGGTGGATTACATTAAAAAGCAGGCCCAGATCAGGATATATTTTACCGGTAAGGGTAATGGTATTTTTGATGATTCTGAAAATGAAATTGATGATGAATGACCCAATGTGTGTAACCGTTAAATAACCCAGGCCATGAGATTAACATATTATTTACCGCTGGTCTTTGTGATCTGCATGATCTGCACCGGTTCATACAGTCAGGAACCAGTCGGTATGCAGGATAGGATATCCGTTCAACCCATGGGTGACCCTTCACCCGTTAATGGTTTCGATTTTTTTGCATCGGAGGAGCCACTGCAAATGACACTTTCTTTTGATATAAAGGCGCTCGTTAAAAGCAAGCTGAATCAGGAATATTTTGATGCATCACTTACGGTAAAAGTGAATGATACGGTTTCTGTTTCACAACCCATTAAAATCAAGGCTCGTGGAAATTTTCGCTGTTCATTTTGTTCTTTTCCCCCCATCATGTTGAAATTTAAAAATAGAGATGATGAAATAAAGCCGTTGGCCGGCAAGACCCTGAAGCTTGTTACGCACTGCAACCTGACACCCAAATTTGAGGAATACCTGCTGAAGGAATACCTGGCATACAGGCTGTTTAACCTGGTTGCAAGCTATAGTTACAAGACCAGGCTTGCCACAATAAATTACATCGATCATGATAAACCGGAAAACTCCTTTACAGCCTATGGAATACTGATTGAAAATGAAACTATGCTGGCTGAACGAAATGATGCCGTAATCATCAATAGTCAGAAATTTACGCCGAAAGATATGAACGCCGCAGATATGACACGTGTCGCCCTGTTTAATTTTATGATAGGCAATACAGACTGGTCTGTACAGTGCCAGCACAATATTAAAATATTGATATCCTCTAAAGGACTTACTGGTAAAGGGATACCTGTAGCGTATGATTTTGATTACTCTGGTTTGGTTAATACTTATTATTCAGCACCTTATGAAGAACTCCCCATTAAAAGCGTTACGGATAGATATTATCAGGGTCTTTGTTTAAGAGACGAAGAATTGAAACCCATCCTGGAGGAATTTGGCGGATTGAAGGAACAAATGCTGGGTACCATACACGATTTTGAATATCTTTCAAAAGGCGCTAAAAAACAAGTGGAATCTTATATTAATGGTTTTTATGACATGTATAAAAATCAGAATTACATGATTTCTCAGCTGAACAGCATGTGCATGAGTTTTTAATACCGGTTTTCTACTGTTTAAATTCCGGATTCTGGAAAAGATCAGGTCAGATCAAAACGGTCAAGGTTCATTACTT
>DIAS01000154.1:0-1009 GCA_002415855.1 Bacteroidales bacterium UBA5072 | reverse complement strand
TCAAGGTTCATTACTTTGTTCCATGCAGCAATAAAATCCCTGACAAATTTTTCCTGAGCATCTGCACTCCCGTAAACTTCGGCAATGGCCCTAAGCTCTGAGTCAGATCCAAAGATAAGATCTACCCGCGTTCCTGTCCATTTTAGCTTCCCGGAAATTCTATCACATCCTTCAAAGGTCTCTTTTAATTCAGAGACCGGCTTCCACACAGTACTCATATCGAGTAGGTTAACAAAGAAATCATTGGTCAGGACTTCCGGACGAGTTGTGAAAACGCCATGTCTGGAACCGTCAAAGTTCGTGTTCAGCACACGCATACCTCCGATAAGTACTGTCATTTCCGGAGCAGTCAGCATCAGCAATTGAGCTTTGTCTACCAATAGCTCTTCAGCTGGTATGGAGTATTTTGCTTTTAAATAGTTGCGGAAACCATCGGCTGCCGGCTCCAGCACTGCGAAAGAATCCACGTCGGTTTGTGCTTGTGAAGCATCCATACGGCCCGGTGAGAAAGGTACCGTAGCAGGATGACCCGCCTCTTTTGCAGCTTTCTCAACCGCGGCACAACCGGCTAATACAATAAGGTCGGCGAGAGAAACCTTTTTCTTGTCTGATCGGGCACTGTTGAATTCTCTTTGAATACCTTCCAGTGTTTTCAGAACTTTTGCCAGCTGAGCAGGGTTGTTGACAACCCAGTCCTTTTGTGGAGCAAGTCGAATGCGCGCACCGTTTGCTCCACCACGTTTGTCCGATCCACGGAAAGTAGAGGCAGAAGCCCACGCGGTGGATACCAACTGAGGCACTGTAAGTCCGGAATTTAATACCTTGGCTTTTAAAGCTGCAATGTCTTTCTCATCAACCAGCGTATGATCCACGGCAGGTATCGGATCTTGCCAGATCAGTTCTTCTGCGGGTACTTCAGGACCCAGGTAACGTGCCCGCGGGCCCATATCACGGTGAGTCAGCTTAAACCAGGCACGGGCGAAGGCGTCTGCGAACTGATCCGGATTCT
>DIAS01000138.1:1942-11984 GCA_002415855.1 Bacteroidales bacterium UBA5072 | reverse complement strand
TGACAATTTCCCAGCGTGATCCGTAACTTAAAGCAAGGATGAGGCTGAGCCCGGTGTTTTTCCCGGTAAGGGAAATAGCCTGGTAAAGCTGGTCCTGAACTCCACGCGGGAGACTGTCGATATTGCCAATGGCATGCAAGTTGATGTTGTTTTCAAGCAATGTCTTGGTCTCGGCATGGATGGTAGAAACCAGCAACGTCATAAGGGCATCGATTTCCGTCTTGGGTCGCCGCCAGTTTTCGGTTGAAAAGGCATACAGGGTAAGATAACCAATCCCCAGTTCGGCCGAGGCTTCAACCGTGTCCCTGACGGCAGCAACAGCATTCTTATGTCCAAAAATCCGCTGATTACCACGCTTTTCTGCCCACCTGCCGTTACCATCCATGATGATGGCAATATGTTTCGGGAGTCTATCCTTGTTTATTTGTTCTTTCAGGGCAATATTCATTTCATTACTTATAGGCCGGACAACTTGCCGCAAAATTAAAAAACTTAAAGGTAATAAAAACACCCAGGAAAGAATACCAGTCATTATTGTGCAAAAGAGAGGCGGTGCCCGAAGGATTATCAAGACCGTCGATATAATCGCTGAAGGTTTTCCGGAATGACCATTCGGCACCTGCGCTGAGCCTCGATGTAATATTAATTTTCACGCCGGCACTGAACGGAAAGCTGACAAAGTTGCTGGCACCTGCATCGGAACTGAGAATAAGACCACCGGCAAATCCGGTAGCCAGGTAGGGTGTGTAGGCCCATTGTCCCACATTGGGTGTAAATGGCAGGAAATTGTACTCCACCTGTACGTTGAGGTCTACCAATGAGGTGTTGAACCGGGCAGGACTAAAAGGACGGTCAGGATGCTGAATCTCAGGAAAGTCCAGGTCATTACCGGAAAGATGCACATAGTAAGCATTTCCGCGGATTGCGTAGCGTGTATTCAGATTATAGCGGTAGAGGGCACCTATAGACAATGAAGGGCGATAAAAGTGCCGGTTTGGATTAATATCCCCCATGTAATAAGCTGTGCCGGCAAATAAGCCGATGTTGGCATTGCGTTGGGCAATAACCGGGAAAGTACCCGATACAAAGAGTATCACGGTAATTAACAACTGGCGTGGCAACATCAGCAATCAGGCATTTAGGAAATAAACGCAAAGTAATAGAATTTTAGCGCTTAAAATCATAAATAATCTTAAAAAAACTGAAAAATACATAAAGAGAGGAAGTTACCTGGTTAAAACTTGGCTTTTCTCCATTGTTTATCCAGGAAGATAGGTAGTCCCCTTCTGGAAGTCGGGATGCGGTAACTAAGGTTGAATGTGGAAATCCAGTAGCTGTCGGTCATGTTAGAAAAGGGCGAAACGAATCCTTCGAGAAAATCTGACAGGGTCAGGCGGTAACCAATTTCATAACCGAAGATCCACTTATCGCTGATGATATATTTAAAGCCGGCACCGAGCGGAAGTGAAGCTGTAATGCCGAAGTTGTCCTTGTATTCGTCACCGGCCCGGGGTTCATCAAATTCCAGATGTGGTTTGTACATGGTGGCACCAAGCCCTGCAAATACATATGCCCCGAAAGATGAGAAGTCATTGATCATGCCTCTGCGGTTAAACATGGCGGCAGACCGCAATCGGCGATTTTCAGGCAGGAAGTAGTACTCATAGTTTCCGGCAATTTCAAACAGCTGAGTAACCGAGGTAAAACCTCGATCTTCATTGCGTGAGCCTTCAAAATCACTTGTTTTGCTGTACCCGTATGTGAATGATGCTTTCAGGGAGGTGTTTGGTTTTACACGATACCTGACACCGGCATAAACCGAAGGCCGGGTTGAGCGGAACGTGATATCCTTGATGAAAAGCAGGTCTGAAGCATTCGGGGCTCCGCCAAGATCACCATAAACATTGGTTGTACCAATGCCTAATATACCTTCAATCCTTTTCAGTTTCCATTGCTGTGAATGGACAGGAATTAGGAAAACTATTGCAATAACCGTGGATATTAACCATTTAACCATATCCTGTTATTAGGTTAAAGCAAAGATAGTAAATTCAGATTATAAAAAGAGAAAAGCTATTGAATTGTAACCGCACATATAAACGGTACAACTGATCAGCATATTTTGAAGGTTACTTTTCTTCTTCCACGAGGTCCAGATCAACCAGGATACGGCCACAGTATTCACAGACGATAATCTTTTTTCGTGAACGGATATCAAGCTGCCGCTGCGGGGGTATCTGGTTAAAACAACCTCCACAGGCGTCACGTTCAACAGAAACTACGGCAAGTCCGTTGCGGGCATTCTTCCTGATTTTCTTATAGGCGGTGAGCAGCCGCTCCTCGATAATCTGCTCATATTCCTGCCTGTTTTTGAGGAGCTGTTCCTCTTCCTTCTGGGTATCGGAAGTGATATCCTCCAGTTCGGATTTTTTAAGCAAAAGATCATTTTTCCGTTCATCCAGGTTCTTTCTCGATTCCTCAATATATTCCACTTTTTCTTTTGCCTGCACGCTAAACTCCTTGATCCGCTTTTCGCTCAATTCGATTTCCAGCGTTTGGTATTCAATTTCTTTGGAAAGTGAATCGAATTCCCGGTTGTTTCTTACGTTGTTCTGCTGCTCTTCGTACTTCTTGATCAGTCCCTTTGAGTTTACAATATCGTTCTTTTTGCTCCCGGTCGCAGATTCGATACTCTTGATCTCTTCCTGCAACTTTTCGATGCGGGTTTCAAGACCTGCAATCTCATCTTCCAGATCCTGCACTTCGAGAGGTAATTCACCGCGCAAAGTTCTTATTTTATCAATTTCGGAGTTGATGACCTGTAACTTGTACAATGCCCTGAGCTTTTCTTCAATGGTCAGTTCTGCAACTTCGGTGCTTTGTTTTTTTACTTCTGCCATGCTTATAAATAATAAATGGGACTGGTATTAATGCTTGAAAAATGGACTGCAAAATTAGGTAATTTTTTTTGAAGTATTTCATAAAATATTTCAATTGTGAATTGTTCACTTTCATAATGTCCGATGTCAACCAATAAAAGCTTATGATCTGCGTCAAAAAACTGGTGGTATTTGACATCGGCAGTGATAAAAACATCGGCACCTGCAGAAATTGCTTTTTGGATGAGAAAGGAGCCGCTGCCGCCGCAGACAGCGATTCTTCTCACATGTCCCGCGAGCAGCCCGGAATGCCTGAGTATTTTGCATTGAAAAACAGTCTTGATCCGGTTCAGGAATATTCCGGCATCAACAGGCTCATCCAGTTCGCCGATCATTCCCGATCCGGCCTTTTCAAAAACATTATCCAAAGGAAATATATCATAGGCGACCTCTTCGTAGGGATGGGTTTCCAGGAGGGCTTTAATAATGCGCGATTTAAGGGCGGCAGGGAAGACAGTCTCAATCCTGATCTCATCCTCAAAATGCAACTGGCCAATTTCACCTTTGTAGGGATTTGTTCCTTCTCCGGCACGGAAACTCCCCTTACCTCCGGTACTGAAGCTGCAGCAATCATAGTTCCCGATGTTTCCTGCACCGGCATCAAACAATGCCATGCGAATCTCATCGGCGTTGGCAGCAGGCACATAGGTCACCAGTTTTTTCAAACCGGCCTGCAGAGGAGACAGGATCTTCAGGTTGTGCAAACCAAGTTTCTGACAGATTTTCCGGTTCACACCAACGAAGACATTGTCGAGGTTGGTGTGCATACTGTAAAGCGCGATCCCGGCTGTGATGGCCGACAGGATTATTCGTTCCGGCTGACTGTCTCCGGTGATCCTTTTCAGGGGCTGAAAGATGACAGGGTGATGTGAAACGATCAGATTGGCCCCGACATGCAGGGCTTCGCGTATAATCTCTTCAGTAACATCAAGGCACAACAGCGCCGAGGAAATCTCCATCCCTGAATCTCCGGTCACCAAACCGGAGTTGTCGTAACCTTCCTGATAGGCAGGAGGTGCCTCTGATTCAAAAGCCGCTATAATCTCCCGGAGTTTCATATTATTACTGTTATCGCCGTAACATGGCTGCTAAAGAGACTCCTTTATCTCAAGGAGCATGGCCTTGATGTTGGTCAGGGCTTTAACGATCTCGTAGTTGCTGTTGGTATCTTCCTTGTTGTCTTTTATCTTTTTTCTGGCGCCGCTCAGGGTAAGTCCCTTTTCTTTTACCAGGTGGTAAATCAGCCGGATATTATCAATATCCTGCTGTGTAAAGAAACGGTTGCCTTTTTTGTTTTTCTTGGGTTTGATGATATCAAACTCCTTTTCCCAGAAGCGAATGAGGGAGGCATTTACATCGAACATCTCAGCAACCTCACCGATGGAATAGTACAATTTCTCAACCTTTTTTTCTTTATAGGGCATATTCACAGATTATAATAGACATCCTAAGATAGAAAAATAATCGGGTTGAACCAATAGTTTATGTGGGAGAAATAAAAATACTGGTAATGATTGTTGTGATTGTTGTGATTGTTGTGATTGTTATAGTCACAAAGACTGCTGAGCAGTTGTCAATCAAATGATTGTCCAGGACGCATGGACAGTTCTATCATGCGGTCATACTCATCGGCCGTCAGGTCGTTAAAGAAGTAGTTTATAGGATTTACCTTTTCACCACCGCGAAGTACTTCATAATGCAGGTGAGGTGCAGTGGAAAGTCCTGAATTACCAACAAAACCAATGACATCTCCTCGTTTTACTTTCTGACCCTGCCTGACTGCGATCCTGTCGAGGTGACCATATAAAGTTTTGATGCCAAAGCCATGATTAACGATGATGGAATTCCCATAGCCCCGGTGTGATGATTCCAGCTGTTCGATCGTACCATCTCCGGTTACATAGATCTCAGTACCGGTAGATGCCGTAAAATCGATGCCGTAATGGAACTTTTTAATTTTATAAATGGGATGAATCCTGTATCCCCAGCCCGAAGCCGTTCGGGTCAGATCTTTGTTGGCAATGGGCTGGATAGCCGGAATGGAAGCCAGCATTTTTTCCTTGTTTACAGCCATTTTCAGAAGTTCGTCGTATGATTTTGACTGGATCACTACTTTCTTGGTTATAATGTCAAGTCGTTTGGCAGTATTGATGACCATTTTGGAGTTTTCGATCTTTTCCAGCTCTTTGTACCGGTTTGATCCGCCAAATCCGGCTTCCCGGACAGAATAATTGAGAGGCTCGGCTTCAAAGATTGTCCGGTATATATTGTCATCGCGTTGTTGCATATCTGTCAATACAGATTCGATATTGTCAAGTTGTTTGTTAAACAGCTCAATATTCAGGCTCAGCTCGCTGATCTGCCTTTTCAGGCCTTTTTCCTTGGGTGAGTCAAATGCAATGGAATACAGCATGTAACCAATGGATGCATTTACCAGGAAGACAAAGAAATAGGCCAGTCCCTTCAACGCTTTCTGCCTGAAAGAAGATTCAACCTTGTAATAGCTCAGCGAATCAGGATTGAATTTGTATTTTATCTTGCCCATTTGTGAAAAAAATTACAGTAGTCAATTTATTTCGTTGCTAGCTTTGTTTATGATCTGTGCGTATTCCTCACGGGTCAACCCGGAATCGAAATAGATTGCCGGATTTACAGGCTTATGCTGGTAAAGTACTTCGTAATGCAAGTGTGGCCCGGTTGCCCTTCCCGTTTGACCCACGCTGCCGATCACCTGACCCCGTTTAACTACCTCACCTGCCTTTACCTTGATATCATGGAGGTGCGCATACCGTGATCCAAACCCGTATTCATGGTCAATAACTACTTCGTTTCCATAACCTGTACGAGAATAGTTAATAAAAGTTACAATCCCGTCACCGGTTGCATAAACATCGCATCCGACGGGAGTAACAAAATCGAGACCGCAATGAACCTGTGCCATAAAAAGAAAAGGATCCGAACGGATGCCAAAATTCGAACTGATCATGATCAGGTCATTCTGTGAAACCGGTTGAATAGCCGGAAGGTGCGAATTATATCCTGCATAATCCTGTGCCTTCCTGTATATTGCTTCAAACGAACCTGTCTGGATTTGCAATTGCTGGTTAAGTTTCCTGATCAGATTATCAAGCTGGTTGGTTATATTACTTTGAAGTGAAAGACCATCGGCTGCCGCAGATCCTCCTGAACCAGCAAGCCTGAATGAGTAATCCAGGGTGTCAATCTGCAGGATCGTCCGGTAGTGATTGTCCTTTTTAAAGATGTCATTCCTCAACGAAGCACTGTAATTCCTTCCTTTGTTCAAAAGAACGAGCATCTGCCTGTTCAGCACTTTTACCTGGCTTTCAAGCAAACGTGTTTCGCGTGAACCAAATACATGATTCAGAAGGTAACCTGAAATTAATGTAACTGCAAGAATAACAACGAGGTACGAAAAGAAATTCCGAAGGCGTCGTTTCCTGTCGGTTATGATCTCTTCATAGCGCAACGAAACAGGATTAAAATGGTATTTCTTCTTTCTAAAAATCAAGCAAATGCAACTAATTAATTATTAATTAAGTACGTAATCGCCAAATCTATGGGAAAAAAATTAATTTTACAAATCATTTTAGCAAAGATTTGTTAATTCAAAAACACTAATTTCATCAATTTTTTATCAGGTTTTACATGAATTCTGCAATTGTTCGTCAAAAATTTCTTGATTTTTTCCGGGATAAGGGACATGAGGTAGTACCATCGGCACCTATGGTCATAAAGGACGACCCCACACTTATGTTTACAAATGCCGGCATGAACCAGTTTAAGGACATTTTCCTGGATAACTCTCCGGTTAAATTCAAACGTATCGCCAATACACAAAAATGTTTACGGGTTTCAGGAAAACACAATGACCTCGAAGAAGTGGGACATGACGGTTACCACCACACCATGTTTGAAATGCTTGGCAACTGGTCATTCGGTGATTATTTCAAGAAAGAAGCCATTGCGTGGGCCTGGGAATTTCTTACAGGAGAAATGAGCATACAAAAGGACAGGATATATGTTACCATATTTGAAGGCGATAAACCGGAAAAGTTGGAAAGAGACCTGGAGGCATATGGTTATTGGAAATCATGTATTGATGAGGACCGTATATTATTGGGAAATAAAAAAGACAACTTCTGGGAAATGGGCGATTCAGGCCCCTGTGGTCCCTGCTCTGAGATCCATGTGGATCTGCGAAATGATAATGAACGTAAGGCAAAGGACGGGAGTGAACTCGTAAACAAAGGCGATCCAAGGGTTATTGAGATATGGAATCTGGTCTTTATTCAGTATAACAGGAAGGCTAACGGTGAACTTGTTATGCTGCCCCGCAAGCATGTCGACACTGGTATGGGATTTGAACGTCTTTGCATGGTATTGCAGAACAAGACTTCCAATTATGATACGGATATTTTTCAGCCGGTAATTCAGGAAATTGCAGCTTTGACCCGGGTCGATTACGGAAAATCAGAGCAGCCAGATATTGCCATGCGGGTGGTTGCAGATCATCTGCGTGCAATTGCCTTTGCAATCGCTGACGGACAGCTTCCCTCGAACGCCAAGGCAGGGTATGTGATCCGACGCATATTGCGCAGGGCTGTCCGATATAACTATACTTTCCTGGAGCAGGAGAAGCCTCTGCTTTATAAACTGCTGCCGGCACTGCTCGCCTCCATGGGAGAAGCATTTCCTGAGCTGAAATCACAATGGCAGCTGATTGAGAAGGTCATCTTCGAGGAAGAACAATCTTTTCTCCATACCCTGGAAACGGGAGATAAACGGTTGAAAGAAAGTATATTAAATCTGAAGAATTTGAAGAAGCAGGAGCTCAGCGGGAAAATTGCCTTTGAGCTATATGATACCTATGGTTTTCCACTCGATCTTACGGAACTGATCTTGAAAGAAAACGGGTTGTCCGTGAACCGCATTGAATTTGATCAGGAAATGGCCGAGCAGCGTAATCGATCCAAGGCGGCGGCCCAGGTAGAGTCGGCCGACTGGATTATTCTCCGCTCTGATGTGATGCAAAGTGAATTTATCGGATATGACCACCTGCAGGCAGAGGTTAAGATATGCCGGTTTCGCCGGGTCAGGTCAAAGGACAGGCAGTATTACCACCTCGTTTTTGACAGGACTCCATTTTATGCCGAAAGCGGCGGGCAGGTGGGTGATACCGGCTACCTTGATGACGGCACCACAAAGATCAGGATACTCAATACTTTTAAAGAGCATGGCCTGGTAATCCATGTGGCGGAGAAGCTTCCCACGGATACAACGATGGATTTCGAGGCCGTGGTGGATGGAAGATCACGCAGGGACACTGCTAATAACCATACTGCAACACACCTGTTGCACAATGCCCTGCACGAAATTATTGGAAAGCATGCAGAACAGAAGGGCTCTCTTGTGAATGCCGATTATCTGAGGTTCGACTTTTCTCATTTTCAGAAAATGACAGATGAGGAAATTACAGCTGTTGAGATCCTGGTCAATCAAAAAATCCGGGAGGGACTCAATCTTCATGAATTGCGTGAAACGACCATGGAAAACGCCAGGAAAATGGGCGCCATGGCGCTTTTTGGTGAAAAATACGGTGAAACCGTAAGGGTAATTCAGTTTGGTGATTCGGTTGAACTTTGCGGGGGAACACACGTGGAATCCACCAGCCAGATCGGTCTCTTTAAAATTGTATCCGAAGGTTCCATTGCGGCAGGCATTCGACGTATCGAGGCAATTACGGGTGAAAAGGCAGAATCCTGGTACCGAAACCTGGAAAAGAAAATGAAGTCGGCAGAACAATTGCTAAACAATCCGCAGGATTTACCAAAGGCCATCACCAGCCTGCTTGAGGAAAAGTCAGCACTCCAGAAACTGGTTGAAAGATACAGCAGGGAGTCGGCACAGCATTACAGGGAGGAATTGCTCCAAAAAATCACAAGGATTGGGGACTATAGCCTGGTTTCTCACCTGGCAGATGGTTCCAGAACTGACGCCGGACTGATCAAGGATGTGGCACTGGGATTCAGGAGTGAGCAACCGGATCTGATCGTCATCATCGGGGCCAATTTTGGTGAGAAGCCACATCTGGCAGTGATGATTCCGGAAACACTCATCAGGGATAAGAAACTGCATGCCGGTGAAATCGTGAAGGCGGCGGCTAAAGAATTTGACGGAGGCGGTGGTGGACAGCCGTTCTTTGCCACAGCCGGCGGCAAAAGTCCTCAAAATCTTCAAAAAGCCATTGATAAAGCGATAGAAATTATCCGCAGGGCGGTGGCAGGTTGAACGGTAAAAATCAACAAATTTCCTATATATTGATTTTTTTTATAATTTCATCCGCAAATTTTTACACTATATTTTAAATAATAGCAAATGAAAAATAAAAGGATTCTCACCCTATCAGCAATCGCACTTTTAGGTGCAGCTTTTGCATCAGCTCAAACGGCCGATGAAATTATCGCGAAATACCTGACGGCTATTGGCGGTAAAGAACAGATCAACCAGATCTCCTCTGTTTACATGGAAGGCACACTGGATGTCATGGGCAGCCAGGGTACCGTGAAAATATCCCAGATAAATGGTAAAGGTCAGAAGCAGGAAATCGATGTTATGGGCACTCAGGTGGTCATGTGTGTAACTGACAGTACCGGGTGGCAGATCAATCCCATGTCAGGAAATTACAGCGCTGAAACCATGCAGGAAAACCAGTACCTGGCCAGCAAGGACCAGATCTACGTCGGAGGATTGTTCGCACTGGATTATGCATCAAAAGGATATACAATTGAATTGCTGGGCCAGGAAACGATTGGCACCGTAAACGCCTTCAAACTGAAGGTCGTCGGCCCCGGCAGTTCGGAAACCATTTATTATTTCGATCCTGAAACCTATTACCTGATCCGTTCCTCCCAAAAAGCTGAAATGATGGGACAGGAGATGAACATCGAGACAAATTATTCCGATTATCAGAAAACTGAAAGTGGCCTTGCCCTCCCTCATGGTGTTGAAACGAATTATGGCGGGCAATTCTTCCTGGTTTCCAAAATCAACAAGGTAGAGGGGAACCAGCCAATGGACCCTGC
>DIAS01000138.1:0-1714 GCA_002415855.1 Bacteroidales bacterium UBA5072 | reverse complement strand
AAAATCAACAAGGTAGAGGTGAACCAGCCAATGGACCCTGCAATTTTTGCAAAACCCTGAATAATTCATACTACACTTCAGGGAGTCGCAGACCCCTGAGGAGTGGTATAAAAACTGCCGGAAAATTTATATTTTGCCGGCATTTTTTAATAAATACTCCTCGGCCTCTGGATTCCAGAGGCCTTTTGTTTTCCTGACAATCTGGTAGAGATTCCTGAAAAGCGGATCTTTTTCACCCAGGGTTTTAAAATCGGTAATGGCAGTAAGGGGTAATGATATTCCGGTATACATTAGTTTCTTACCGCCCGGGATATCCGGCAGATGCTTTGTTGTATCAATCACGGCATCAAGTCCCCCGATATGGGTGATCAACCCGGCCGGATCCAGTCCCTCCGACATCAGGGTCAATGCCTCCTCCATATCTTCATTGTTTCCGCCGCTGGTCCCTACAATGTGGGTATAATTGTAATGCACGTTGTAGAAATTCAGGTTTGCCGTGAAATCCGGGTTACCAGGACCGGCAAAAAAATTCAGACAACCATCAAAGGCCAGTATGGCATCAGCCTGTTCAATAACCGAAGGTACAGGGGCGAAGACGAAAACATCGTTAAAGCCTTGTCCTCCTGTAACACGCAACATTTTTTTCACGGGATCCTCATGATTCCTGGTATTCAGGTAATGCAAACTTATTCCTTTTCCTGCAGCATCATCCGGAGAGAATAACAGGGCTGCCCTGTCGAGCCGCGACTGATCAATGTCGGTTACGACAAGCAATCCGGGCTTCCTGTCTTTCCTGTTGATCACGTAATTAATGGCTGCCAGTCCCATCGGGCCTACACCGGCCAGCAACGCCATATTCCCTCCTTCAACAATCTCCATCTGGTGCACGTAGGAACCGGGACGGATATGATAATTGGCATGCATGGCACCGATGACACAGGATAAGGGCTCTGCCAGTGCGCCTGGATAAAAGCCTTTACCGGTATAGGGCAACAGGCAGTTAAGCTCCATAACTTCATTGGGGATAATGATGTAGGTGGCATCTCCACCCGTGTAACGGTACGAATAACCGGGAGCACTCAGTATGCCTACCGGACCTGAAGGGTAATTGATGGCAGGTTGGATGGAGAATTTCATGCCGGGGTGGAATTTTTCTGACCACTTGCGCCCGACTTCCACAATCTCGCCGCTGAACTCATGGCCAATGATGGTGGGATACAGGTGAACATCGTCAGGAATTCTCTTATGCTCTGCACCCTGCCTGGCAGCTTTGTATGATGACATGCAAAGACTATCGCATATCACATGGGCCAGTATTTCGTCATCATTGATCACGGGCAACTCAAATTCCTCCAGTCTCAGATCATCCTTGCCGTATATTCTCACTGCTTTTGTCTTCATATCCTATTGTTGACTTATTATCTAAACCTCCATGCAGGCAGGCCTGCAACATTCAACTACCTCAGCATCTCCTGTCCACCTGTTACCGGAACTGCCTGTCCCGTCTCGTATTCCTGTTCAATTACATACAGGATGGCCTTCATTACATCCTCCACCCGGCAGCCCCGGCCAGCAGGAACCTGCTTTTCGTAGTATGCTTTTACATCGGCAATGGATTTGGCGCCTGGTACCTTACCGGCACGCAGATACTGCACAAACAGGCCCGTTTCCGGATCGCTCCACAGGGGCCCTTCAAAGAAATTCCCCGGGCAAA
>DIAS01000011.1:41112-137372 GCA_002415855.1 Bacteroidales bacterium UBA5072 | reverse complement strand
GCCATGGACGGATTTGCCTGCAGGAAAGCCGATCTGGCTGATGAACTCGATATTACAGAGGAAATCCCTGCGGGGAAGAAGCCGATGGGAATAATCGGGCCGCGCCAATGCGCCCGGATCATGACCGGCGCCATGATTCCCGAAGGTGCTGATTTTATTCTTATGAAGGAGCATGCTGAAATAACCCCATCCGGGAAGGTTCGTCGGATAAAGGCCAGTGCAAATGCCAATATTTGTCATCAGGGTGAGGATGTCAGAACCGGAGATATTGTACTTACAAGGGGCACACGGTTGCTGGCTGCACACCTGGCCATGCTCGCTTCCGTGGGATGTACGGCACCATTGGTATACCGGAAGCCTGCAATTTGCGTAATTTCCACCGGAAATGAGCTGACAGATCCAGGCCGGGTGCCGGAAGCAGGGAAAATCAGGGACAGCAACGGATACCAGTTGTCAGCACAGGTTTCACAAATGGGACTTTCGGCTGATTACCTGGGTATTGTAAGGGATGATGGCGCTGAATTATTCAAACTGATGGCTGAAGCACTGGTAAAATATGAGGTGATTTTGATCTCGGGAGGCGTGTCAGTCGGGGATTACGATTATGTTCCTGAAGTGCTCGGCAAACTTCATGTGGATATCCTTTTTCACGGTATGCACGTCAGACCCGGGAAACGCTTGTTGTTTGGTAAAAAGGGCAGCTGCTATGTCGCAGGTCTGCCGGGAAATCCGGTTTCCTCGTTTGTTCAGTTTGAAGTATTGGTGAAACCAATGATCAATCGCCTGATGGGATGCACAGGCAGGCCCCTGATACTACTATTGCCCCTTGAAAAAGCCTATAGCCGGAAAAAGAAGGACACACTTCTCTTTGTTCCGGTTGCGTTTACGGAAAAGGGTACGGTTATACCCTTGGAATACCATGGTTCGGCACACATCCATGCCTATACCGTAGCCATGGGCATCATGGAGATACCGGCGGGTGTCGGTGAAATTAAAGCGGGAGAAATGGTGCATGTACGACCGCTTTAACAGGCATATCAACTACCTGAGAATCTCAGTGACTGACCGTTGCAACCTGCGTTGCCGGTATTGCATGCCGGAGGAGGGCATCCACCTGATGCGTCATGAGGACATGCTTACTTTTGAGGAAATTACTGATGTGGTGAAAGCGGCCGTGCGTCTTGGGATCAATAAGATCAGGCTTACCGGCGGAGAGCCCCTGGTGAGAAAAGACCTTGCCGGGCTTGTCGCAATGATCGCAAAAGTTCCGGGTATTCTCGACCTGGCTTTGACCACCAACGGATATTTACTGAAGGAGAATGCAAGATCGCTCCGGGCGGCCGGATTAAATCGGGTGAACATCAGTCTGGATACCCTTGATCCGGAAAAGTACAGCATGATAACCAGAGGCGGTGATATCACACGAGTCCTTGAAGGAATCCAGGCTGCACGTGTTGCCGGACTGGAACCAGTGAAAATCAACTGCGTGGTTTTCAGGTCCTCTGATGAGCAGGATGCAGGGATGGTAAAGGAATATGCCGTAAGAGAAGGGTTTCAGGTTCGGTTCATTCGCCAGATGAACCTGGAATCCGGCGCGTTTTCCGTTGTCGAAGGAGGCACGGGCGGCAACTGCTCAATTTGTAACCGGCTCAGATTAACGGCCAATGGAATGGTGAAGCCATGCCTTTTTGATGACCAGGAGTTCGATGTAAGGCAAATGGGGGCAGAGAATGCCCTGATCAGCGCCTTGCATGCCAAACCCAGTGAAGGGTGCATCAATTCAACAGGCAGATTTTATAATATCGGCGGATAAAGAAATAAAATAAAGCACATGAAAAAGCTGACACATACCGATAGCGAAGGACGTGCCCGAATGGTGGATGTCGGTCAGAAGGAAGTTCAGCACCGTATGGCAACGGCATCAGGAATTATCAGTTTGTCGGAGGAAACGCTTGAACTGATCAGGCAAAACTCTCTGAAAAAGGGAGATGTGCTCACCGTAGCTGAGATCGCAGGTGTTCAGGCTGCCAAAAGGACAGCGGAGTTAATTCCCTTAAGTCATAACATTGTGCTTGAAAAAGTAATGGTCTCGGCTAAGATTGATCACAAGGGAATTTCAGTGATCAGCGAAGTGCATTGCACGGGCAAAACCGGTGTTGAAATGGAAGCACTTACTGCTGTAAGTGTTGCTTTGTTAACAGTTTACGACATGTGCAAGGCAGCGGATAAACAAATGGAGATCGGACAGGTCAGGCTGACCGGTAAGGTTAAAACCAGTATACAGTTATAATATGGAACGGTTGAGCGTAATATCAGTGAATATATCTGACAAGAAGGGAACGATCAAAAGACCGGTTAATAGCATCAAACTTGGCCAGATGGGGATCGAAGGGGATGCCCACGCCGGGAAATGGCACCGGCAGGTGAGCCTGCTGGGTACAGAGAGCATTGAGAAGATGCAGCAGGCAACTGGCAGGAAATTGCATCCCGGGGAATTTGCCGAGAACATTACCACACAAGGTTTCCCGCTATATAAGATGCATCCGCTCGACCGGCTGATCTCGGATGAAATTGAGCTGGAGGTCACTCAGATAGGCAAAAAGTGCCATGGAGAAAAATGTGCTGTTTTCAAGGAAACCGGCAATTGTGTGATGCCCAGGGAAGGAATTTTTTGCAGGGTTGTCCGGGGAGGACGGCTGAAGACCAATGATGTGCTTGAATACAGGCCCAAGGTGCTTCAGGTGAGGATTATAACCCTGAGCGACAGGGTCAGTAGCGGGGAATATGAAGACAAAAGCGGTCCCTTGCTCGGACAACTGACAGAGGAGTATTTTTCAAAGACTGGCAGGGTCACCGCGATCCAATACGCTGTTATTCCTGACGAACCTGCTTCATTGAAGCTCCTGCTGGAAAGTTATACCCTTGAGCAGTCGGATATAGTGTTTACCACCGGCGGAACAGGGATTGGTCCCAGGGATATAACACCAGATGTTATCCGGCCGATGCTCAATAAGGAAATTCCGGGAATTATGGAAATGATACGGGTCAAATATGGCATGCAATTCCCCAATGCACTGGTGAGCCGCAGTGTAGCCGGCATTATCGGCAAAACGCTGGTCTATGCTTTGCCGGGAAGTCCTAAGGCCGTCGGTGAGTATGCCGATGAGATACTGAAGACTATTGAACATTCGCTCCGCATGCTTCATGAGATCGGTTCACACGAATGATCCGCCAGGATATTACCGGGATAGTGCTGGCAGGAGGCCAGAGCAGGCGTATGGGTCAGGATAAGGCGCTGATGGAATTTCACGGTAAACCGCTGATCCAACATGCAGTTACTATCCTGCAGCATGTCTGCAGTCGTGTAATTATTAGTTCAAACAAACAGGATTATCTTTTTACGGGTTGTGAGATCTGGCCAGATGAACTGGCAGTAAAAGCTCCCTTGTCAGGCATATACACCTGTCTTAAGCGATCAACGGATGATTGGATAGCGGTATTATCCTGCGACATGCCGGCTATACATCCCGGATTGTTCCGCCACCTGCTTTCCTGCACCCAAAATTTCGATGTGGTTGTACCGGTTCATGACCTGGATCGCATTGAACCGCTCTGCTGTTTGTATAACCGAAGTGCTATTCCCTTGTTGGAGCAGTTCGTCGAAAGGCAGCAGTATAGCCTTCAGCAATTCATCAGGGCATCCAGGCACAATTTGGTGGAAATAGGAGTGGCTCTCGGTTTTTACAGCAATGGCATGTTTGCAAACCTGAATACTGCCGAAGATATGAATTGAATGCCCCCACGGGGCGAAGGTTGTTTTTAGTGCAAAATATTGCATGCTATTTCCAGGCTTCTTATCTTTAAACAGATGAATAATACCTGTTCATGGCTTTAGCTGTACTGAAGAATATCGTCATTATTTTTGCCCTGTCCACACTGGTGAACTTTTTATTCACCAAGATAAGGGTGCCCACCATCCTGGGCTATCTGCTGACCGGGGTTATTGTCGGCCCTTTTCTTCTGGGTGTTATTCATTCACCTGATGAAATTGAGTTAATGGCAGAAATAGGGGTGGTCATGCTTATGTTTACCATCGGTATTGAGTTTTCGCTGAACCATTTACTGAAAATCAGGAAGATTGTATTTCTGGGAGGTTTTCTCCAGCTGCTGTTCACGGTAGGGGTCATACTGTTAATTGCCAGAGGTTATAAGATTGACTGGAAAGGAGCGTTGTTCATCGGTTTTTTGTCCGCCCTAAGCAGTACGGCCGTGGTGCTCAAAATCCTGCAGGAGCGTTCGGAACTTACTTCCAATTACGGGCGCACCGTACTGGGCATCCTGATCTTCCAGGACCTTCTGCTGGTTCCGCTTTTGCTGTTAACTCCTGTAATTGGAGGCCAAACAACATTAGGGTGGCAACAGTTGGTCATTCTCTTGCTTAAAGCAGGGTTTATCATTGGAATGATATATGCAGGCAACAAGTGGCTGATGCCCCGGTTTCTGCGAGCGGTCGCCATGACAAAAAACCAGGAGTTGTTCCTGATGAGCACCTTACTGATCTGTCTTTCCGTTGCACTGCTCACTTCAGAGCTGGGTATGTCCTTGGCCATCGGAGCATTCCTGGCAGGACTGATGATTTCTGAATCGGGTTACAGCCACAATGCATTCGGAAACATTATCCCGTTCAAGGACACTTTTGCCAGCTTCTTCTTTGTTTCCATCGGGATCCTGCTCGATCTGAATTTTGTGCTGGACAATCTCTGGCTTGTTTTACTCAGCGCCCTGATGCTGATTTTCTTCAAAGCGCTGCTTGCAGGGGTAACTGCATTCTTACTGGGACATACATTCAGAGGGGTTATTATGGTGGGAATCGCCCTGAGCCAGGTAGGAGAATTCTCCTTTATTCTGGCCAAGCTGGGTGTTGGCTTTAAAATTATTACCGACTTCCACTACCAGCTTTTTATTGCCGTTGCAGTGATCTCCATGTCGCTTACTCCATTGTTAATACAGGTGTCGCGACCAATTGCCAATCTTTTGCTGAGGTTGCCCATGCCCAAAAAGCTTGTGGACGGTATTTTTCCGCTGCCCCAGATCGACATCCCCGAGTTCAGGAATCACCTGGTATTTATTGGAAAGGATTCCAGGGCGCTTAATCTCTCAGTAATGGCCAAGAACATGGACCTGCCCTACATTTCCATCGTTTTCGATCCCGATTCTGTAAGGAAACGGCAGCTGAAGGGAGAGAATGTGATATACGGGGATGCGATAAATGAACCCATTTTGCAGAAAGCACACACAGATCAGGCCGATATCGTTGTTATTTCGATCGGCAACATGGTCATTGCCATGGCCGTCATTGAAAAAGTAAGGAATATGAATCCTCATGCCTATATCATTGTAAGGACCAGGAAAGTGGAAGACATTGAAGAGCTTTATAACACAGGGGCCAACAAGGTAATTCCGGAAGAGTTCGAGACTTCCATCGAGTTATTCGACAGGGTGTTGTCGAAATTGCTCATTCCCCGCAAGGAGATCAACGCAGTGATCGGCAGGATCAGAGATGACAATTACGGCATTTTCCTGGAAAAGGAAACCAAAACCGATCTGTCGGTATTAAAGGACCAGGCCAATATCGAGATCACGGCAGTGCAGGTGGATGACCATGCTCCGGTGATTGGTAAAAGTCTTGTGGAGATGCAGTTCCGCAGGACATTCGGAGTGACCCTTGTCGCCTTGCTTCGGAAAAAGGTGTTGATTGACAACCCAGACCCGGAAACACTTTTTGAAAGAGGCGATATTGTTTATATTATGGGCCGTTCCGAGCAAATAGCCAATGCCGCGGAACTTTTTGCAAAAAGGATTAAGCCATTGGATAACTTTGTGGATAATTAAACTCCGAGACATGAAAGTAACAGTCTGCCGAAAATCGAATTTCAATGCTGCTCACAGGATCTTCAATCCCAAATGGGATAACCAAAAGAACGAAGAGGTATTTGGTTTGTGCAGTCTTCCCAATTACCACGGCCACAATTATGACCTGGTGGTAAAACTGACCGGTGATGTAAATCAGGAGACGGGATACGTTTTTGACATGAAAGCGCTTAAGGAAATTGTTGATGAACATGTGATAAAGCGCTATGACCATAAAAACCTGAATCTCGATGTGAAGGACTTTGTCAACATCATTCCTTCCGCAGAAAATATCGCAGTTGCTATCTGGAATATTCTCAGGGAAAAAATCGACAGGGTCTACGACATCCGGGTAATTCTGTATGAAACTGAGCGCAATTTTGTAGAGTACCCGGGTTCATGAGCAGCGAGATAAAAATTCTGCAGCATATCCACCGTTGGATAATTGGATTAATGATACTTCCCATCAAGTTCTACAGGTATTCCATTTCCCCCCTGTTGCCCAACAGTTGTCGCCATGTGCCTACCTGTTCGGAATATGCCATCGAAGCGCTGAAGGTTCACGGAATTTTCCGGGGAAGTCTTCTCGCGATCTGGAGAATACTCAGATGTAACCCTTGGGGTACACACGGATATGATCCGGTACCTCCCGCAGGGAAGTTAAAAGCCAATAGTTAATAGCAAGAGAATAAATGTTGATAGCCGGAAACCAACAGTAAAGTTGCCCGCTATTTTGCCTTTTCACAGCCTTGCCGTGCAAGAACACAAAGGATGGCCAGCAACAAAAGACTGTTGGCTGTAATGTAATAGTTGGCTTCGTGCCTTATACCAAACAAATTGCTTCCGGTAATGAGGGCGATTAAACCCAGAATCATAATTACAACGGCAAGTACACCAGAGATCCAGGCAGCGACAGTAAATAGTTTCATGGTAGTATGGTTTACATTATTAGGCTAAATAACAACAAACCCTTTGAGATCAACTGCAAAAGTTAGAACTTATTTGGCAGAATGTCAATTTTTTAATAATAATTGTCTATACCAGGCCCAGGGCTGCTTTTTTCAATTCCCTGATAATGGATGTCATGACCTCCATGCTGAGCCGTGGCCTGTAGAAACTATCGATTATTGCATGATCGTTGTGCTGTATTAAGGGATACCACGCGCCGGGATGCTTCAGGTCTCCCTTCAGTCTTGGAACAATATGAAGGTGAAGGTGTTCAATGGTCTGTCCTGCTTCCGGCTTTTCCTGGATGGACCAGTCGAAGGAATCGGTATGGAATGCTTTCATCAGGATACGGACCGTTGTTCTGGCCGTGTCGAAAAACTCAAACATTTCCTGATCGTTCAGCTCGAGGATGCCGGTCAGGTGCTTCTGTGGAATAACCAGCGAGTGTCCCGGAAGGACAGGGGCAATATTGTAAATTGCCATATAGTTACCCCGTGTGTAAAAAACCGAATTCTGTATGGAGGCATGACAAAAAGGGCAATCAGGGTTGTTTTCAGATTTTGTCATCACGACGTTCGAATTTCACTGATGCCAAGTTACACCAAAATGGCCAATTTAGTGTGCCTTTCCAAAAGAAATGCATCCGGAAGGCCGGCTTCAGCCGGCTGATTCCGGATGCAATTCGGGGATCGTTATTCTTCTGCAGTTCCTTTTCCGCGAAGCATGACCATTTCAGTCATGACGACCTCGGTAAAAAAGCATTTTTTACCTTCCTTGTCATCATAAGTGCGGTGGGTAAGTTTACCTTCCACGGCAACTTCGCTGCCCTTGATCAGGTATTTTTCCACCAGTTTGGCCAGATTGCCCCAGGCTACCAGGTTATGCCACTGGGTTTCGGTGATCTTTTTGCCACTGGCATCACGGTATGAGTCCGTTGTGGCCAATGAAAAGCGGGCTACTGATTTTCCGTTGTCGAATGTCCGGATCTCCGGATTCTGGCCCAGGTTGCCAATCAGCTGAACCTTGTTGCGTAATGTATTCATGATCGTTTGCTTTAAAAGGTTAAAAAACTTCTTGATTTTGTTGTTCGAATTGACGATTCAAAGTAACTTACACCCGCACAGTTTATTCGGTTAATAATTGTTTATTGTCATTTGTAATCGGATGTAAGCGTTTGCACCCAAGTACAAATGATTAAATACTAGAATGTCAATTTAATAAGTTATGGAAAAGAGATGCCTTGAATGCGATGAAGTTCTGCATGGACGTGCGGACAAAAAGTTTTGTTCAGATGCCTGCAGAAATGCATACAACAACAAACTGAAGAGCGTTGCAGGAAACCAGTATGTGAGAAAGGTAAACGGCATACTGAAGAAGAACCGGAATATCATGGCCTGTCTGAATCCGGAAGGCAAGATAAGGTTACACAAGTCCCGACTGGTCAAAAAAGGCTTTGATTTTGGTTTCGTTACCAACCTGTATACCACCAGAACAGGTACTGTTTATTTTTTCTGTTACGACCAGGGTTATCTGCCCCTTGACAACGACTTTTACATGCTGGTGAGCAGGAGGATGGAAGGTGACGTTTAGGAAGGATTAGTTTGATCCGCCGGAACCGGCGATTTCTTCGATGCTGACAACCGAATTTGGTAAAATATAACGCGGTGCAGGTTTCCCGAGCTTCTGAAAAGCATGGTATCTTTTGCACATCTTGTATTTTTTGTTGACCTGCAAACAATAAAGCCTTCTGTAGGTCAGTCCGACCATTTCGTTATGGCAGGTGTTGTTGAGGTAAATCGTACAATCCTCTAATATCGGGCAATGTATCGTATTTTCCATAAGACTTATGATCCTCTTTGTTTTCTTACACAATAATAGGAAATAATTGTGTACGGAGTATTTTTTTTCGATGAACCTGGTAAAATCAATGACCATGGCAACCGGGGCGATGAGGAATGACTAAAAGTGAAAATCCCGCATTTAATACGGGATTTACGGTGGAATTATTTTTTCAGCAGGTCACGGATCTCTGTCAGCAACTTTTCTTCTTTGGAGGGTTCAGGGGGAACTGCCGGTGCAGCTTCTTCCTTTTTCTTCATGTTATTCATGGCCTTAATCATCAGGAAGATGGCGAAAGCAACAATCATAAAATCAAAGGCGGTCTGGATAAAAGAACCGTAATTCAATGTCACCGCACTGATTGCATTTCCTGCCTGGTCAACGGCAGCACCTTTCAACGTGATCTTAAGATCGGTAAAATCAACGCCACCGATGAGCAGTCCCAAGGGAGGCATAAGTACGTCATTTACCAGGGAGCTGACAATTTTGCCAAAAGCAGCCCCAATGATGATACCTACAGCCATGTCGACAACATTGCCTTTCATGGCGAACTGTTTGAATTCCTGTACAATTTTCATGGATATGGTTTTATGGTTTAGAAATTCATGGATAAACCAATGGCAAGGACCTCCTTGAACTGGGTTCTGGGACCGTATTCATCAACAATACCGTCATTATTGCTGTCGATGCCAATGTCTGTATCATCGTCATAGATCAGAAGGGTAGAAAGCGTTGCAGAAATGAATTTGTTCACTTTCATAGCCAGCAGGACTTCCCAGTTCACATCAATGCACTCCGGATTGTCCAGGTAATTGGAGAAAAGTTCCAGTTTGGTCTGGATTGCAGTGTTCTCCATAAGGTCCTTTTTGAGGAACACGCGAAGATATCCTCCGAATTCATTTCTGATGTGCTCACCCGGGTCAACGCCGAATTCTCCTTTGGCAGCCAGGGAGTCGTCTTGCACAATTGTTGTTTTCAAGGCAAGAGGAGCAAGGAATGCCGTGAAATTCCCGCTGTGCTGGTAATCCATACCAAGGGCGCCCAGGAAGTAACCGGGTGCCAAAAAGGCTGAAATCTTACTGTCAGTATCCGGATAATTGTAACCATCTGTCATTTGCGTTCTTAAATTCACCAGAGCTGCATAGTACAACTTTTCAGTCGCTTTTAATCCGTATTTTGAGGTGAGTTCTATCCTGTCATCCGTTTTCTGCCAGGCGGCATCTTTGCCTTGTCGCATTGTACCGTAGCCCAAATCGAGGTAATTCTCCCACAGACCATTTTTTGTCTTGTTATTGGCATAAAGACTCAGCAATCCACCGAAAGCTATTGAACTTTGACCTCCTGCAGCCCAGTTCGTCAGAGAGGCCTGAGAAAAGTTAATATTGATGACCCCGCCTTTTTTCCACCCTGAAACAGAATCAGCCTGGTGTGTTTTTAGTTGTTTTTCAGCTTCTGTTGTCTGGCTGAAAGCGTTCATCAGTGCCAGAAGCAACACAACTGAACAAATCAGTTTTTTCATGATAACCATTATTAATGAATAGACTGTATCTTCAGATAACCTGAAAAGAATTTCCATACTTTGTTGTAAGAAAAGCCCACTGAAGTAAAGTTATAATAAAATAAAACGTTTGCAAACATGTTCTGATAATCAAACGATTTCATACATCAGCCTCCCCATGGTCAGGAAAATCGCAAGACCGGTTGGATTGCCTGTCGGGTCAAACTGGAGTCTTAAGCATCTTAGGAGTTATTTTCAATCCAGCGGGTCAATCTGACAAAGTCCTCGACCCCCAGCTGTTCAGGCCGTTTTTGCCAGATATCATCACCGGTTTCTGAAATAATTACCAGGCTCTTGAGCGAATTGCGCAGGATCTTCCGGCGTTGGTTGAACGCGGTCTTGACCACCTTGACAAAAAGTTCCTCCCTGCAGGGGAGGTTTTGAACATGGTTGCGCTGTAACCGGATAACAGCAGAGTTTACCCTGGGAGGAGGATTAAAGACCTGCGGAGGTACTGTAAACAGGTATTCAATGTTGTAATAAGCCTGGAGGAGAACACTGAGTATGCCATAGTCCTTTGATCCTGGCGGAGAGGCAATTCTAACGGCCACTTCTTTCTGGATCATGCATACAGTTTCGGTCACAAGGTCTCTTGATTCCAATATCCTGAAAAAAAGTTGACTCGAGATGTTATAGGGGAAGTTACCGATTATCGCAAAAGGTTCCTGGTAGAAATTCTTCAGCGGCACGTCAAGGATATCGGCCTGCATGATTTTTTCAGCCATGTCAGGGAAACGGTTGTTCAGGTATGCTATTGAATCACGGTCAATTTCAACGAATCGCATTTCTTTATCGGGCAAAGCAAGCAGTACTTCGGTGAGGACTCCCATACCCGGGCCTATCTCCAGAACCTTGTTATAATGCTGCCAGGTGAGGCTGTCCACAATTTTTCGGGCGATGTTTTTATCGGTGAGGAAGTGCTGACCGAGGCTTTTCTTAGGTTTTACGGGAATCACCGGCACGGGATTTTCTGCAAAAATACCTATTTTCGGAGTGTCAAATCAAGGGCTATGCATTATAATTTTGATGAGATCATCAGCCGCGAAGGCACGGGAAGCATTAAATACGACCTCAGGGAGAAAGTATTTCACAACAGTAAGATCATGCCCCTGTGGGTAGCAGACATGGACTTCAAGACCCCGGATTTCATTATCAGTGCTTTGCAGAAACGGCTGGAGCATGAAATCCTGGGATATTCCGTTGTCCCCCCTGCCTTTTATTCATCCGTTGTGAACTGGAACAGGCAGCGTCATCATTGGGAAATAAAGCCGGAATGGATCTCCTTTTCCCCGGGTGTTGTCCCTGCTTTGAATCTACTGGTCATGGCCTTTACACAGCCGGGAGACAGCATCATTGTCCAGCCTCCTGTTTATTTTCCATTCTTCTCGGCAGTTGAAAATCATGGAAGGCAGCTGGTAACGAATCCATTGCGGTATGAGAACGGGCGTTATTCCATGGATTTCGCTGATCTTGAATCAAGAATTGACAGCAGAACGAGGATGCTTATCCTTTGCAGTCCGCATAACCCCACAGGAAATGTCTGGACGCCGGAGGTTCTGCAACGTATTGGCGATATTTGTGTCAGAAACAAGATCATATTGGTTTCGGATGAAATTCATTCCGACCTGATTTATGCCGGGTTCAGGCACACCCCGACAGCCTGCCTTTCCGAAGAAATTGCACGGACAACCATAACCTGCATGTCACCCAGTAAAACCTTTAACCTCGCCGGTTTATCCACGGCATACCTGGTCATCCCCGATGCAGGATTGCGGCAGCAATATGAAAAGATATTGGATCATGTACATGTAGGTTCAGGGAACATCTTCGGGTTTGTTGCTGCAGTAGCAGCCTATAACGACGGGGCCGACTGGCTCGGTCAACTGATGGACTACCTCGCTGGCAATCTGAAGTTCTTACGAGAATATCTTTCCAAACATATACCGCTGATCAGCCTTATACCACCTGAAGCTACCTATCTCATCTGGCTTGATTGCCGCAGACTGGGCATGTCGCCGGATGCATTGAGATCGTTCATGATACATGAGGCCGGTCTGGGTCTGAACGACGGACCTCAGTTTGGTAAGGAAGGTGAGGGATTCCAACGGATTAACATTGGCTGTCCCAGGCTGGTCCTTCATCATGCACTTGAAAAATTAAGTGAGGCTGTGAGGAAGTATTTTCAGAAATAAGCAAACCTTTTTGCAAAAATGTAGTAAGAATAGTAGATTATATTACTGTAAATTTTTATTAATTTAGTTTTCAGTATTTTCAAGTTATTAACCAGTAGTTATCATGAGACTTAAAATAGCCGCCAAAATCGGATTGGGATTTGGTATCATAACCATTGCTGTTATCATCAACGCCTGGATTACCAGTATTGCACTTGAAAAAAGCCGAAATATCAGCAACAAAATCACCAGCATTTATACACCTTCGCAGACGTTCATCGCTGATTTATATACCAGGATCAGCGATTCGCGTATGCTGGTCAAGTCCTGGGTCAATATTGACAAGATTTCGGATACCCCTGATAAAATTAAACTGAAAGAACTGCACGAAAAGGATTATAAAGCTGTGATGGATACCCTGAAGCAGCTCAGCCTTTTATGGGACAGTACGAGCTTCCGCACCAACTTACTGCACATAGATTCAATCATTGTCGATTCACTTTTCCCTAAGCACAAATACATTATGGAAAAGCTCAGCACGTTTGAAAGTTATGATGATCCGTTCATTCTGTTTGAGGTCACGCCCATGACAGAAGAAGGTGGCGAAGTTATTATGATTACCCAGCGGATCCTGAATCAGATTGATGTTTTGAAGCAAAAACAGGCCGCTGTGGTTGAACAAGGTCAACAGCAAATGATAGCCACTTTTGACCGTTTCCAGAGCTGGATCTTTATCATGGGTTTGATCCTGGTTTTGGGTGCCATTGTAATCGGTATATTTACCATCAATTCACTTGCTATTCCGATCAATCATACGAAGAATATTCTGCTTTCCATGGGCAAGGGCGTTCTACCCAAGGATAAGCTGAAAGAGGGCAGTGATGAAGTTGGACAGATGTCACAGGCACTTAACAAACTGGTACAGGGGCTAACCAATATCTTTAATTTCTCGCTTGAAATTGGCAAGGGTAATTTCAGCACACATTTCACACCATTGAGTGAGGAGGATGTTCTGGGCCATTCGCTCCTGGACATGCGGAATGAATTGAAGAAGGCTGCAGAGGATGAAGACCGCAGGAAACAGGAGGACGAACAACGGAACTGGGCAGCCCAGGGAGTTGCCAAGTTCAGTGATATTTTGCGCAAGAACACGGATGAATTGGATGAACTGGCTTATAACATAATCAGCAACCTAGTGAAGTATACCAGTTCAAACCAGGGAGGCATTTATGTCATCAATGATAATGACAAGGACCATTTATTTATAGAAATGAAGGCCAGTTATGCCTTTGATCGCCGCAAGTTCATTACAAAGCACATCGAGATCGGCGAGGGCCTGGTAGGCCGTTGTTACCAGGAAAAGGAAAGGATTTACCTGACAGAGATTCCCAACGATTACATGAAAATCACCTCCGGCCTTGGAGAGGATAATCCGCGTGCCCTGCTCATAGTCCCGCTGATCTATAATGATGTAATTTACGGATTGGTCGAGATCGCCTCATTCAACGAGTATCCTGCGCATGTTATCGAATTCATTGAGCGGATCGGTGAAAGCATAGCCGCAACAATTTCATCGAGTAAGGCGCAGATACAGACGGCCTTGTTGCTTGAACAGTCGCAGCAGCAGGCCGAGGAGATGTCTTCGCAGGAGGAGGAAATGCGTCAGAATATGGAAGAACTGCGTGCCACGCAGGAACAATCTGCCCGGCGTGAGGAAGAGTTGCAGCATGAAGTTGAGGAATTGAGAAAACGTATTAAGGAATTAACTCAGTCATAGTTTTTGATGCAACCTTCTTTACTGATTCTTGCTGCCGGCATGGGTAGCCGTTATGGAAGCCTGAAACAAGTTGACCGCTTTGGCCCATCCGGTGAGACCATTTTGGAATATTCCATTTATGATGCCATCAGGGCCGGCTTTGGAAAAGTCGTCATGGTGGTCAGACGTGAATTTGTTGATGATTTCAGGGAAATAATTCTGAAACGTGCTTTGAAAAAGGCCGATATCAGCTTTGTTTTCCAGGAACTCGATAATCTGCCTGCAGGCTTTAAATTACCTTCCTCCCGTATCAAGCCTTGGGGAACAGGGCATGCCGTTATGATGGCCGACGGGGCCATTACCACTCCCTTTGCTGTTATCAATGCCGATGACTTTTATGGCTCAGCTTCATACGGCATTATCCATGATTTTCTTTCGCGGGAACAACAGGAGGGTATTGAGGAATACTGTCTGGTTAATTATCAGCTCGACAATACACTGTCAGAATCCGGCTCAGTGTCCAGAGGAGTCTGCAGGGTCGATAATCAGGGTTACCTTTCCAGTATTGCCGAGCACAAAAAAATATGCCGGGTTGAAAACTATATAACCGGTGAAACGGAAGGGACCGGCCAGGTAATTCTTACCGGGAAGGAACCGGTTTCCATGAATCTTATTGGCTTCAATCCTTCCATATTCGGTCATCTCCACAAACAGTTCCTCACATTTCTCCGGGAGAACTCCGGCAGAAATGATGCGGAATTTTATATTCCCTTTGCCATGAATGAATTGATACATTCAAAAGCAGCCAGGGTGAAAGTATTGCATACAGGGGAGAAATGGTTTGGGGTTACTTACCGCGAAGATCGTGAAATGGTGATGAACAGTCTCAGGAGGCTTGTTACGCAAGGTATATATCCGCCTGATCTTTGGGCTTAGCCTTTACGGGTGGTATTATTAAATTATACATTATGAGTGTAGTGCGATTTGGGGTTTCACTGGATAAGGAAACCATGCAGCAGCTGGATAGCTATGTATCAGCCAATAATTTTCCGAATCGTTCCCAGGCTATTCGCAACCTGATTGAGAAATATGCAGTGGAACAAAAGTGGCATTGCGACAACCAGGTCGCAGGTGCCATAGTCATTGTGTACGATCACCATAAACGCAACATTGACAATGAAATCAATGAGGTGCAGCATGAGCACCATCACCTGATTTTATCCACGCAACATGTTCATCTGAGCCATGAAACCTGCCTGGAAACGATTGCCGTTAAAGGAAAAGCTTCCGAATTGACCCTGCTGGCCGATAAGATCATCACCCTGAAAGGAATTCACCACGGCAAGCTGATCATGACGAGGGCCTAAAGTGCCATCCCTTTGAACACCCTGGAAACTTGCTTGGGTACAATCTGGCCGTGATAATTCAACTTGCCGCTGGTGGTTCCGCTAATACTGGCATCAGCATATGAACTGGGTGAAATACTGAAGAAAATATCGTATGACCCGATAACGGTCATAGCCATCACACGGATGCTGTAATTGTCTTTGTTCCTGCCTGTCTTTTTAACTTCAAACACGGATATCTTGCCGTCAGCTGTAACCCCTCCCATGCCGTTGGCACCTCCAATACCTGTCGTAGAGGCCAACTGAATGGTAATATTGGTGGAATCAATGACAATGAAATTAAGATTGCTGTTGACAATGATCCTTTCTCCGGTCTGATTACTCAGGTAATTGGCTTCCAGCACAAATTGCCTGTTTTGAACCATCCAGTCAACCATGCTGGCTGTTTTCTTTTCCTCGGCTTTTCTTTGCTCATTCTTCTGGGCCTTGGTGAGTTTTTTGGTAGTTTTGCTATCCACGGAATTTTCTTCCTGTGAATAGGCACACAGTACCATCAGCGTCATCAATATCAACAATATGGACTTCTTCATAACCTAATAAATTAATACGTTAATATAAGCAAAATGATTTCAGCAAAATATATGCCAGTTTAATAAATTCAGGCTGTCATAAATATATGAATATCCTTACCTTTGAAAACCTGATTAAACCATTCTGAGGACCTGCTAACATGCCTGATATCATCCACTTGCTTCCTGATTCCGTTGCCAACCAGATTGCCGCCGGTGAGGTCATTCAACGTCCAGCCTCCGTTGTGAAAGAGCTTGTTGAAAATTCAATCGATGCGGGAAGTACCATGGTCCGTGTTATCACCAGGGATGGCGGAAAAACCTTTATCCAGGTTGTTGATAACGGATGTGGTATGTCGGATACAGATGCCAGGCTGAGCTTCGAACGGCATGCGACTTCTAAGATCCGTGAGGCCGGAGATTTGTTTGCCATACGTACGCTGGGATTCCGGGGAGAAGCCCTGGCCTCTGTTGCATCGGTTGCACAGGTTGAGGTGCGTACACGCAAACCGGAAAGCGATCTTGGAACTGAAGTGATCATTGCCGGATCAGTGGTTGAATCTCAGGAACCGGTCAATTGTGCAGCGGGCACCAGCTTCACCATTAAAAACCTGTTTTTCAACGTACCGGCACGGCGTAAATTCCTGAAGACCAACAATGCCGAGTTAAAACACATCATTTATGAATTCCAGCGGATCGCGCTGGCCAATCCGGAAGTTGAGTTCATACTGGAGCACAATGATGCTGAGGTTTACAACCTTCCCAGGACCAACCTGAAACAGCGGATTGTTCATTTGTTTGGCAAGGCCATTAACGCGAACCTTACCACTATCGATACTGAGACAAGCATTGTACGCATCAGCGGATTCATCGGGAAACCGGAATATGCCAGAAGGACCCCGGGAGAGCAGTTTTTCTTTGTCAATAACCGGTTCATGAAGCACCCCTATTTTCACAGGGCGGTTCTTTCGGCTTATGAAAAGATTCTGCCTCCGGATACCATCCCGTCTTACTTTATTTATCTGGAAGCGGACCCGGATACAATTGACATTAATATTCATCCTACAAAAACTGAGATCAAATTCGAGAATGAGCTGGCCATCTTTCAGATACTGGTTGCAGCCACACGCGAAGCACTGGGAAAGTTCAACCTGGTGCCTTCAATCGATTTCGATGTGGAACATGCTATTGAAATTCCGGTGATCCGGCCGGAGAATCAGGTTCCTGTCCCGCAAATCTCCTATAACCGCAATTACAATCCCTTTGATGAAGAATACCGATCGCCCGGAAAGCAAAGGCACAGGGAAAATGAAAATCTTGAACACTGGGAGAAACTTTATTCCAATGAGGGAATTCCGATAAAAAGTGCCCTCATATCATCGGAGCTTCCGGAGCAGCAGTCGTTATCCATTGAACATAACAGACAGCCGGATTCATTTGTACAGCTGAAGAACCGTTACATTCTCACTCCGGTAAAATCGGGACTGATGATGATTGATCAGAGAAGGGCACATGAAAGGATACTGTATGAACACTACATCCGTTCCTTTGCCATGAATTATCCTGTTGCACAACATATCCTGTTCCCCGAAACCATCGAACTCGACCAGGCCGATTATCTGATACTGCGTGAAATCATCGATGACCTCCATACCATTGGCATGGACATACGCGATTTCGGAAGCAATACTGTGGTCATTGCAGGTTACCCCGCAGACAACCATAAGGAAAGCCCCAGGGAACTGCTGGAGGTCTTCCTCGAGAATTATAAAAGCACAGAGGGAGATATAAAAGTCTCCGTACGCGACAGAATCGCCCGGTCAATGGCCATAGCCGGGGCGATCAATTATGGGGAAACACTTTCACAACCGGTAATTCAGGAATTGATCGACAATCTCTTCGCTTGCGAAAGCCCCGGATATTCACCCTCGGGAAAGCCGGTAGTTGTGATCCTGGGAGTAGAGGAAATTGAGAAAAAGTTCAAGTAATCCTGTTTCTTTATACTATCTACCATGTGCCGGACTTCATTGATCAGTAAAGGAAAGGCAGGATCCCTTTAATCTGTTATGGGGATGATATACACCAAGCACACATCTTTCTTTTATGTATTCAGCAGTCGGATTATTGAAGCACTGTAAAACAGTTTATTGAATGCTGAAGTGTAATCCGTTTTCTGAGCAAAAACAATTGTCCCGATGAAGATCAGGCATGCTTAGATTAAGATCATTTTCATTTCCCGCTGTTTTTAAATATTCATAACCTGCCCAGGCCTTTTGTCAGGGATGCCAGATCATTGGTCTGGTGGTTCTCTCCTGCATTTATCTCACTTTCCCAATGAATATGTTTAAATGTCAAGGTTTTCAGGTTGGTGTTCAGGATCTCACACCATTTTTTTACCTGTTTCATGTCCTTTGAACCAGAGCTGAAGTAGAGTTCAGTCTCCTTTGGCAGCTTGCTGTCCAATTCCAGGTAAATGGAAGGTTCCACCATTCCCATGATCGGTGTCGGGCTCGAAGCGATGTATCTGTGGAACAACCCGGGTTTATGAATCATGGAATACAGGGTGAATCCGCCGGCAAAAGAATGACCAAACAAGATCCTCTGAGACAAAAGATAGTTTTTCTCAACTGCGGGGATCAGCTCTTTATCGATGAAATTCAGAAATTTATCCGGCGCTTTGGCCGGAAGCAGATCCCTGTTCCTGTTTGTATTTACGATTCCGACTCCAATGACCGGTTTCCCGGATTGACCCTGAGCGATCCTGTCGTACCGGTATCCCGAAAACTCACCATCGAGCAGGTAGATGATAGTTACCGAATCCGTCATTTTAAGTCCGTCTGGCTCATACACCAGGATTTCCCTGGGTTCATTCAGAATAAGGGAAGCCATGATCACTGTATCGACCTTATAACCGTTTGCCTGCAAGGTAAGCGAATTTAAAAGGGCCACCAGTGTGAGCAAGGTTTGCATACGGATATACAGCATCAGTTTTATTACAATCCTAGCTATTGGTTAGAGGTCAGTGCTTTCATCAACTTGTACATGAAAGTGACCCCGTTAAAAAACTCCTCCGCGCCTATGCGTTCATCTTTCCCGTGCGCACGGATATCATCCATGTCGGCAAACATGCCCGAAACGCCGTATACCGGTATACCTGCCGCCCGCAGAATTCTTCCGTCGGAAGCGCCGGAAGACATGCAGGGTGTAACCACAACACCTGGCCACATAGCAGCAGCAAGCCGGTCGACAACTTCCAGGACATCTTTTCGCAGCGGAGAACGAGGGCCCTGTATGGAAGCGTATTTACACGTTATGGTAACGAGTGAATCTGCCACAACACTCCTCAGGGTATTTATCACATTGTCCTGATTGTCGTCGGGAAGCATCCTGCAATTGATATTTGCACTGGCAGTCTGTGGAAGGGCATTCTCGGCATGTCCACCGCGCAGCATGGTGGCAACACAAGTAGTACGCATCTGGGAATTATAAACCGGTGAAGCCATTGCAAGCCTTTCTGCAGCAGCTAAATCGACAGGTGTTTTGGCTATTGCCAGCATGTCTTCTTTAATCTGTCCCGTTTCCCTGGAAGAACTCCGTTCAAAAAAAAGCTGTGTGGTTTCATTGAGTGCAATAGGGAAGTCGTAAACCGAAAGGCGTGTAAGTGCTCCGGCGAGCCGGTAAATGGCATTCTCCCTGACCGGAACAGCGCTATGGCCTCCTTTGTTCTGTACTTCGAGGGTATAGTCCAGGTAGATTTTCTCACTGGTTTGAATTCCAAGGGTGATTTCCTTGCCATTCTTACTATCTCCGCCTCCTCCGTCGGGATTTATACAGTATTCAGCATCGATGAGATAACGCTGGTTATTTAGCAACCAGGCAATGCCATTGGCATCACCACCTTCTTCATTTTCCGTAAGGGCGACAATGATATCGCGGTTCGGTATAAATCCCTCCTTTTTAAGCCGGATAAGATTTGCCATCAGATCTGCATCTTCGCACTTCATGTCGGTGGTCCCCCTGCCGTAAAAATATCCGTCGGTTTCATGGAATCTGAAAGGATCGAAAGACCAATCCTGCGGCAGGGCTTCAACAACATCCAGGTGACCTATGAACAGGATGGGGGGCATTGTCCCTTTGCCGTGGTAACGAACAACAAGGTTCATGTGCTGCGGATGTGGTCCTACAATCCTTATATCACCCTCAGGGAAACCTGCAGTTCGGAGCCTGTCAGCCATCGCCTCGGCAGCTTTTGTGCTGCCATAGTTAATGGTGGTATTTATCTCCACCAGTTCCCGGAATATGTCTAGTGCCAACTGCTCATGCTGGTTGGTTGGCCCGGAAGGCCGGGATATCTGACCTTGGACTGATACGGTGCTCACACTGGCAATCGCCAGGAAAATGATAATTGATCTCATTTATTCCTCACGAAGCATTCAACTCAACAATTTTAACAATCACTTCCACGGCTTTCTCCATCGACTTGATGGGAATGAATTCATAGCGGCTGTGGAAATTGTGTCCGCCGGTAAAAAGGTTCGGACAGGGCAATCCCATAAATGAAAGCCTTGATCCGTCGGTTCCGCCCCGTATAGGCACTATTCGCGGGGTAATGCCCCTGGACTGGATAGCTTTACGGGCTTGTACGATGATCTCAAATACCGGTTCTATCTTTTCCTTCATGTTGTAGTATTGGTCAACCATGATGAGTTTCACGGTGCGTGGCCCATATTTAATGTTCAGGTGATCCACGATCTTGATCAGCAGGTCCTTCTTTTTGTTGAAGCTTTTCACATCATGGTCACGGATCAGGTAATTTACTGTGGTGTTTTCAACAGCACCGCTTATATCGGTCAGGTGAAAAAACCCTTCATATGCATCTGTATGTTCAGGGACCTCAGAGGAAGGGAGCATGCTGTTAAGCTCCATGGCAATCAGCATGGAATTTTTCATCTTGTTCTTTGCAGAACCCGGATGGACGTTCAAACCCTGGATGGATACCCTGGCTTTCGCAGCATTGAAGTTTTCATATTCAATTTCTCCAATTGCACCGCCATCAATGGTATAGGCATATTGTGCGCCGAACTTTCTGACATCGAATTTGTCAGCTCCCCTGCCGATTTCCTCATCCGGTGTAAATGCAATTCTCACAGGACCGTGTTTAATTTCCGGATGCATGAGCAGGTAGTTCATGGCTGTGACAATTTCTGCGATCCCTGCTTTGTCATCGGCCCCCAGCAGGGTTGTCCCATCAGTGGTTATGAGCTGCTGCCCGATATAATTGTTGATCACGGGAAATTCAAGGGGCGAAAGAACAATGCCTTCATCCTTGTTCAGCACGAGGTTCTTCCCCAGATGCTCCTGGATCCTGGGCTGCACATTATCCGATTTAAAATCAGGAGAGGTATCCAGGTGGGCCAGAAAGCCTAATACAGGGACTTCCTTGTTGCAATTTGCCGGTAAGGTAGCCATCAGGTAGCCATTTTCATCGAGGTCAATTTCATGTAAACCAATTTCTTTCAGCTCTGCCGCAAGTAGTTGGGCAAATTCGAGCTGACCCGGCGTGGAAGGGCATGTTTTTGAATTTTCATCTGACCGGGTGTTGATTTTTGCATAACGAATAAAACGTTCAACTAATTTATCCATGGTAATTGCGATTTGTTGACCTTGTTAAGTTACAAAAAAAACTGATTTCCTTTGTTTCCCTGTAAAAGATAAGGTAGCGCTTGTTGGATTTGATGAAGACGCTTACCTTTATGGTATGTTGTTCATCCATTCATCCGATAATCATCCCTACTTCAATCTGGCTGCCGAGGAATACCTGCTCAGCAATACGGATGAGGAAGTGTTCATGCTTTGGCGCAGTGATCCGGTGGTTGTTGTAGGCAAACATCAAAACACGCTGGCTGAGATCAATTATGCTTATGTCCGGGCTCATAACATTGCAATTGCAAGGAGGCTGACAGGCGGAGGTACGGTATACCATGATCAGGGCAACATCAATTTTACGTTTATCAGGAATGGCGAACCCGGGAAACTGATTGATTTTAATACCCACCTGGCGCCTGTTACCGGATTCCTGAATAAACAGGGAATTGAAGCCGTTCAGGGTCCCAAACATGAGATCCTGGTTCAGGGAAAAAAAATCTCGGGGAATGCTGAACATATCTACAGGAACAGGATCCTCCATCATGGAACGCTGCTCTATCATGCCGATCTGGATACACTGCGTGAAACCATTAAACCGGGTGGAGGCAGGTATATCGACCGTGCTGTCCAGTCAAACCGAAGCAGTGTCATGAACCTTGCCGGTTGCATGAGTCCTGCTCCTGATATTCAGGTTTTCTGTGAGCTTTTTATGCAGGAAATCCGGTTGCGTTTCAGCGGGGAGATCTACAGCCTGGGGAAGCCGGAACGGTTGGCCATTCAAAAGCTGGCTGAGGAAAAGTATGGTTCATGGGAATGGATTTTCGGCTGGTCTCCTGATTATGAATACCACTATGAATGCAAATCGCCGGATACCGTTATAAATATTGTTCTGTCCACTCACAAAGGAATAATCACAGGGTGCAGGTTAACATCCGACAGATTTCCTGAAGGCACGCTGGACAAGCTTGCGGCCGGTCTGGTAAACACACCACATCAGGAGCATAATATCCGGAGCAGGCTAAAGGATTACAAATTAGACAGAAACACTGGCCAGGAAGATTTTGAAAAACTGGTATTCTCGTTCTTTACGTAATGCGGTTAAGATCACATGCCGGCATCTTTTACAGATGCACCCTTGCTTCCGGGAACAAGGCCTTCTTCCGGTGGCTCGGGGCCATACGCAATACCTTTGATATAATAGCCGGGGTATTCACCGTAGCCCCCGGTTGTTTGTTTCTTGGTAACAAGAATGAGCGTCCCTTTCAAATTGGCTGCTTTCTTCTTTAATTTAATGATGGCTCCTTTTTTTGCGGCGGCCGGACTGCGGGCACTGGAAGGGGACCGGGCCTCAATTTCACCCAACACATACAAATCGCCGATCTCTTTTTTATCTTCCGTTATCCAGACTGCTTCCCAGCTGCTATCATCAATCAGCGTAAAGGCGGCCTGGTTTAATACGTCCACCTTCCCGGTCTTATAAATGATCTTGTGAACTTCCTTGCGTTCGATGGTAAATTCTTCGGATTTTCCAGGAAAAACAAAACTGATATAGGTTGGCGTCACTGTAGTTACATCAACCGGGATCAGAGATCCGTTAAGCTTGAATATCGTATCGTGTGGTATCGGTGGAGGGGGTGTGGATTGTGCATGCAAACATCCAAATACCAAGGAGAAGATGGCAAAAAAGACTAGTTTCCGGTTCATTTCTGCGTAACCTTATTAAATCTCAAATCGCAAAGAATATGCCAAAACCAAATATACAAAAAAACCCTGTTGATTGATCATGGTTAATTGTTGTTCCCGCCTGTGAAAAAGTAAAACCCGACAGCCAGAGGGATCAGGTAAGCCAGCAGTCCGCTGGCCAAATCCTCGGGGAATGCCCTGATAAGCTGAACTATGGGAAGAATAAAAAATGCCAGGCCTGAAAGAACAGTGAGCGTGGATTTTTTCATAAAGCCTCCGACCAGCAGTAAAATGGCAAACAGCAAATAGGCCGAACTGATATAAAAACTGAAAGTTTCAAGATCAAAGCTGGTAAAGGTTTTAAACTGGTTTCTGTAAATGAACCATATCAGCATTATCCTCAGCAGCCATGCTGCCATAATGGTTCCTGACTTGAAGGGTTTCATCAGCGGATTTTGAATTTTTCGACCGAATTTATGAAAATATTTCACCTTGTCCGGTTTTTGCTGTTATTTTTGTTAACAGTTAAGTTTCTCACTTGCTTGTTATGCAGACCAAATTAAAGTCCTTCTTTGTTTCCCTCTACATTTGGGCTTTTATTGTTTTTACGATCCTGCCGTTCTTCCTGCTTTATATTGTGGTTTGGATACTGCTTTTTCCATTTGACCGCAAAAAGAGAATCGCTCATTACTTCACCACCCTTTGGACACACGTGTATTTGACCATTAACCCGGGATGGCGTATCCGTGTTGAAAACAGGGACAGGATCAAGAGGAACAGCCAATATATTCTTGTATCAAACCACCAGAGTATTATCGACATTGCTTTGCTGCTGCAGCTCAGGACCAACTTCAGGTGGGTATCCAAGATTGAGCTTGCAAGATTTCCGTTTATTGGTTGGGTTATCTGGATGAATGATCATATCGTGGTTCGAAGGGGCGACAAGCAAAGTGTGGTGCAAATGTCTGAAGCCTGCAAAAAATCATTATCACAGGGTGTTTCCATATTTATGTTCCCTGAAGGAACCCGTACAAGAAATGGCGAGATACAGGAATTTAAAGAAGGCGCCTTTATTTTGGCCAAGGATACAGGAGTACCCATTGTACCCATTGTGCTCGATGGTGCCAGTAGTGCATTACCCAAAAAGGGTTTCTGGTTCCGGGTCAGCCAGGTATTCACGGTGCGCGTGCTCAATGAAATACCGGCAGATATAGTCTGTAAGCTGGATCTTCAGCAATTGATCGATCATACGAGGACGGAGATGATCCGTGAACTTGGGAGTATGAGAAATGCAGAAAGGGCTTGAAGTCATGAAGGTTCCTGCATACATACTTCGAAAAATGGGAATCCGGTCCGACAGCCAGGGCATCATCGATCGTTATATCCGCGTAAGCGGGGCATGGGAGGAACATTTGCAGAACACACGACGCTTTATCCTGAAGGCGGTAGCCGGCAAGAGAATCAGAAATCTGGCCGTTTACGGAAGCGGCTGGCTGCTTGATCTGCCTTTGGATGAACTTGCCGGAACAGCAGAGCAGGTGCAGCTTTACGACCTTCTGCACCCTCCTCAGGTATTGCACCGTTTGAGGAAGTACAGAAATGTCAGCGCAATTTCCGAAGATATTACCGGAGGATCTGTTGTAAAGACTTATCTTTCGGTCAGGACTTATAAAAGGACCGGCCGGATGGTTCCTGCGGAACAACTCTGTAACCAGGTCTTTCAGCCTGCCGTTTTACCTGATTATTCCATTTCTTTGAATATACTCAGCCAGGTCGGGGTGTTAATCACGGATTACCTTAAACTGTATGTCCCTTACACCCCGGAACAGATTGATCACATCAACGGTATGTTGCAGCAGCACCATCTACATTTGCTTGAACGCGGTAAATCATGCCTGATCACCGATACAATTGAAGTCAGTTTCGACATGGAGAAGGATGTGGAGACGTTACGCACCGGCGTGATCAGCTGTATGTTACCCCAGGCTGATAATTCGACTACATGGGATTGGCAGTTTGATCCGCTTGGTGAATACAAGACCGGAGACAAAACGGTAATGAAGGTAGTGGCCCTTGAACTGTAAACCTGACATTTATGGAACAGCATAAGACTTTTTTTCCGGTGGTAAAAAAACTAATCGTGCTTGTTGCTGCGATGATGTGGCTGATATTCCCCATGAAGGTTATCTCACAGTCTCTTCTCTGGAAAATTTCAGGGAATGGGATGGCATCACCATCCTACCTGTACGGGACCATACACCTCAAAGACCAGCGGGTATTTGAATGGCGTGATTCTGTTTATATCAGACTGAACCGGTGCCAGGCCTTTGCAGGTGAAATAGATCTGAGCCTGTCCAACATGATGAAGGCAGCCGCACTATTTTTATTACCCGAGGGTCAGACACTGCACGACAGGTTTTCATCAGAGGAGTATGAATTGGTCAGGAGTGCCGTCAAATCATGTTCGGGATATGATCTTGCAATGTTTGACAAAGTTAAGCCGGTGGCTCTGATAGCCATATGCTTCGGGCAAAATGGCATGCAGCACATGGAGGCCACGGTGGATGAGTTGCTGTATCAAAAAGCTGTTGATAATGAAAAAAAGGTCATAGGGATCGAAACCGTTGAAGAGCAGGTTGCCATGATGGACAAGATCCCGGACAATTATGTTGTGGAATTCTTTGAAAATCTCGGCGAGCAGCAGGAAGAATTTGACAAATTAATACGTTGTTACAGAAAAGCTGACCTGGACAGCATATTCATCCTCATGCAGCATGAGGAATCGGGAACCTTGCTTGATGATGAGTTGATAAGGGCAAGAAACTACAGGATGGCTGAAAGGATAATACCCCTGATTGCCCGCCAGTCCACGTTTATCGCCATAGGATCAGGCCACCTGCCCGGCAGCGAAGGGGTTCTGGCCCTTTTAAGGAAGGAAGGATACCTGGTGGAGCCGGAAAGGATTGTGTGGTAACCGCCCGACATTACAGGTATCTGACAATCTCTTCCAGTTTTTTCCTGATTTTATTCCCTTTTTTAACAAAGCCCTCCCGGGGATAACCCAGCGGGGTAATCCCAAATACCACCTGGTTTTCTTTCAGGCCCAGGGCTTTTGCAAGAATGGCCGGGTCGTAGGCCTCAATCCAGCAGGTTCCCACACCCTCATTTTCAGCTGCCAGTATCAGGTGTGTCATCACAATGGCAAGGTCAGTCTCGATGGAGTTGTACCTATCGTAACTGCGGACCCAGGCCTTGTCCTTTAATCCAAGCACCACCAGCAGGTGTGGAGCGTCTTTGAACCATTGGCGGTGATAGCAGGCCCTCACCTTTTCCAGCATTTCGGGAGAATGAATTACAAGGAATTCCCAGGGCTGGTAATTGCAGGCAGAAGGGGCAATTCGTCCGGCTTCCAGAATTTTTTCAAGCGTATCAGATGAAACAGGCCTTTCGGGATCGTAATCCCGTATGCTTTCACGTGTGCGTATCAGATCATTATATTCCATAACTATTCCTTTTAGTATTTCACTGTTCACTGTTCACTTTTCTGTACACATAGCACCCCGCTTCGGTCGGATGATCCTGTACAAGATCATTCTTTTTCTCCTTCCGCAACAGGTATATGATCATCAGGTCGCCTCCGGCAGCCACTGTAAAAATTATCCCAAACAGCAGGAGCGCAAAACTGCCGTTTATAATTGAAAAAATTGCCGGAACTAAGCCAAGGATGATCGCCGGTGTTACAGCACCTGTCATATACTGCCAGATCTGCAAAGGTTCCCTGCAATGGCAGTAGGGTGTCAGGAACTGCCGCATGATACCAAAACTGATCGACTTAAAGCCATTTTTTGCAAACAATGCCCAGGTCAGTCCATGTATCAGTTCATGAATGACTATTCCGACAATAAGAACTGAAATATACAGGAAAATACTTCCAATGATCCCAATGCCGACACTGGCCATGAAGTTTCTGAGGTGCGAAATACTGAATTTATCGTGCCACACAATTAAATAAGGCAATCCGTAAAGCAAAATAACAGGCAGGATCATCATGACAGCATAAACATTTGCTTTTACAATGTCGATGGTGAGCTTTTCTTTTTGATGGCTGCCGGGTTCGATCATAAACCGCCTGTATGATTCTTTTATCTTACCGCCTAATCATCTAATTGCCTCTTCAACTCATCACTTCATCACTTTTTTCACAAATTCTTCCAGTACCATTTGCAGGTTAGGGGAGCCAATTTCCTGCAGTTCATAGGTTACCCGCACGGTTGGTTTGCTGATCTTCACAATTCGGTTCAGATCAATGGGGGTGCCGATAACCACAACATCACAAGGTGTGTCGTTGATGGTCTTTTCAAGGTCCGCAATCTGTTGTTTCCCGTATCCCATGGCGGGGAGGAGGGTTCCAATTTCGGGATAGGTATTAAAAGTCTCTTTGATCTTGCCTACGGCGTAGGGCCTTGGGTCAACCAGCTGACTGGCACCCCATTTCATGGCAGCTACGGTTCCTGCACCAATTTTCATCTCACCATGGGTGAGGGTCGGTCCGTCTTCAATAGCCAGGCAGGCTTTTCCACGGATAATTCCGGGGTTATCCAGCATGATGGGTGAGGCGGCATCAATTACCAGGGCGTTCGGGTTCGCAAAGGTGATGTTTTCGCGGACAGTCTGGATATTCTCAGGGGATGAAGTGTCAATCTTGTTGATCACCACCACATCGGCAAGCCGCAAGGTAACCTCACCGGGATAGTAGGAAAGCTCATGACCTGCCCGGTGCGGATCTGTAACGGTGATTGTCAGGTCGGGTCTGTAAAAGGGGAAATCGTTATTACCGCCATCCCAAAGGATAACATCGCAGCCGTCCGGGTCATTCTCGGCGGCAGTAAGGATATCCTGGTAGTCGACCCCTGCATAAATCACATTTCCGCGGGCAACATGGGGCTCATATTCTTCCATTTCCTCGATGGTGCATTTGTGTTTTACCAGGTCGTCGAGGGTGGCATAGCGCTGAACTTTCTGTTCGGCAATATTCCCGTAAGGCATGGGATGCCGCACCGCCACTACTTTCAATCCCATCTTCATCAGGATCTCAATGACCCTTCTGGAGGTTTGCGATTTTCCGCACCCGGTACGAACAGCGCCAATGGCTACAACAGGCTTTTTGCTTTTCAGCATATTCTGTCCCGCTCCCAGCATCTTAAAATCGGCGCCAGCGGCATTCACCCGGGCTCCAAGGTGCATTACGCGAGTATAGGGTATATCGCTGTATGAAAATACACACTCATCAACCTGCAGTTCCCGAATCAGCTTCTCGAGATCCGTTTCTGCATAGATGGGAATTCCTTTAGGGTAAAGTTTGCCGGCAAGTTCAGCCGGGTACTTACGTCCCGCAATATCCGGTATCTGTGCAGCTGTGAAGGCGACTACCCTGAAATCGGGATTGTCCCTGAAACATGTGTTGAAATTGTGAAAATCTCGTCCTGCAGCACCAATGATAATAACATTCTTAGTAGCCATAAAAAGTATATTGATAAGTAAAATAATGATAAAGTAACACGAAACCAGTCGGAAAGTTAGTGATTTTTAGCCATGTCGGAATATGATATTTGGCAGTGTGTGTTTCTATAGGTTCTGATAACTTTATGCTAAATTTACTTAAACAGTATATGAGCAAATTTTGCTACGGCATTAACAGACTGACTCCCGGCATTGCCCTGGATATCTGTAACGGAAAGATCACGGGAGAGATTGTCGGGGAGGCTGCCGCCAGGATCCGGAAAAACCGTACCGATGTGGAGAGCATTGTTGCGGAGAGGAAAACGGTTTACGGTATCAACACAGGTTTCGGGCCTTTATGCACCACCCTGATATCGGATGAGGATACGCGCAAACTGCAGCACAACCTGTTGCTCAGTCACGCCGTCGGGGTGGGCGATTGCATTCCCAAAGAGATCAGCAGGCTAATGCTGATTCTCAAAGTACATTCACTGGCCATGGGCTATTCCGGAATATCGATGGAAACCCTGAACAGGATATGCTGGCACATTGAGAACGATGCTATTCCATGCGTTCCTTCTCAGGGATCGGTAGGTGCTTCCGGAGACCTGGCGCCGCTGGCCCACCTATTTCTTCCCCTTATCGGGTATGGGACAGTTCATTACAAAGGGGAAACAATTCCAACAGCAAAACTATTTTCACTTTGTGGTTTGAGCGCACTTGAGCCCGGTCCCAAAGAAGGACTGGCGCTGATCAACGGTACGCAGTTCATAGCTGCCCATGCCGTAAAATTTCTGGAAAGGTTCCAGCATTGTCTCGATCATGCCGATATCATCGCGGCCATGAACCTGGAGGCCATGCTGGGATCTGTCAAGGCCTTTGATGCTTCCCTTCATGAGCTCAGACCTTATGAAGGCACGTGTTATGTTGCAAAGCGAATGCGCGAACTTACCAGAGATTCAGAGATTGTGGAATCACATCGCAATTGTCACCGGGTACAGGATCCTTATTCACTGCGGTGCATACCCCAGGTGCACGGAGCTTCCCGGAATGCCTTCCTGCACCTGAAGCAACTCCTGACGATCGAGCTGAACTCGGTGACCGACAATCCGATAGTTTTCAGCAAGGATAAAGCGTTGAGCGGAGGTAACTTTCATGGTCAGCCACTGGCCCTGCCTCTTGACTATGCTGGCCTGGCAGTCGCAGAGCTTGGAAACATTGCCGACCGGCGTATTTATCTTTCTCTTATGGATACTATTGAAGGTTTGCCCAAGCTTTTAATGAAGGAAACCGGTCTGAATTCCGGATTCATGATTCCCCAATATACTACGGCTGCCCTGGTCAGTGAGAACAAATCGCTTTGCTACCCGGCCAGTGCGGACAGTATTCCTACTTCTCTGGGACAGGAGGACCATGTGAGCATGGGATCCATAAGTGCCCGGAAAGCCCTGCAAATAGCAGAGAATCTTGAAAAAATTCAGGGTATTGAGCTTTTCTGCGCATCACAGGGTTTCGATTTTCGAAAGCCCTTAAAATCAGGGCCTCTGGTTGATTCCTGTCATGCCCATGTTCGACGTGTAATCCCGCACATCGACCGGGATGTTTATCTGGGTGATTATATCCAATCAGCCATAGCGATGGTCAGGAACAACGAACTGAACGATTTAACGGAAACCATGTCATCTGACCTGCAACTGGATTTTAAAAACGAAAATCATGAACTTTTCGGAATTTATTGAAAAATACGCCCGGCATCCTCATTACCAGTCACCTGTGGGACCAGTTTTACATGCCCGCAGCTGGCAAACCGAGGCACCGCTTCGTATGCTGCTGAATAACCTCAGTGCCGAAGTAGCGGAAAACCCTGCTGAGCTTATCGTTTATGGGGGGACAGGTCAGGCTGCACGCAATCCCGAAGCCCTGAAGGAGATTATCCGTTGCTTACTCACCCTGGGTCAGGATCAGAGTCTGTTAATACAGTCGGGTAAGCCCGTGGGCCTCATCCGTTCCCATCCCGAGGCACCGCGTGTATTGATTGCAAACAGCAACCTGGTTCCGGCATGGGCCAACTGGGACAATTTTGAAAAACTCAGGGAGCGCGGCCTGATCATGTATGGCCAGATGACTGCCGGGAGTTGGATTTATATTGGCTCGCAGGGTATACTTCAGGGCACCTATGAAACCTTTGCCGAGTGCGGTAACAAGTATTTCAACGGGAAAACAGCAGGAAAGCTGCTGGTTTCGGGTGGGTTGGGAGGCATGGGCGGGGCTCAGCCTCTGGCAGCTACTATGGCCGGCTATATCTTCCTGGGCGTTGACGTTGATCCGGAACGAATAAAAAAACGTCTGCATACAAAGTACATAGATAAAATGACCACTTCTTATGAAGAGGCTAAAAACCTGATCCAGGGGGCAGGGGAAAATGGTAAAGCCTTGTCGGTTGGCCTGGTAGGTAACATTGGCGATGTCCTGGAAATGCTTTCAAAGGACGGATTGGTTCCTGATGTCTTAACCGATCAGACATCGGCCCATGATCCGCTCAATGGCTATGTGCCGGCTGGTATCTCACTGAAGGAAGCGCTTGTATTGCGAAAGGATGACCCTGTGGCATACCGGCAGAAGTCGCTACACAGCATGGCCCGGCATGTTGGATTGATGCTCGAAATGAAGAAGCGTGGGAGTGTGGTATTTGATTATGGTAATAACCTCAGGGAATTTGCGCGCCAGGGAGGGGAGAAAAATGCTTTTGACTACCAGGGATTTGTACCGGAGTTTATCCGACCGCTTTTCTGTGAAGGCAAGGGTCCTTTCCGCTGGGTTGCCCTGTCGGGTGATCCCGAGGACATCCTCATCACAGATGATGCACTGATCGAAGCCTTTCCTGAAAACACACACCTGATCAGGTGGCTCAGGGAGGCGGAGAAAAAGATCTCCTGCCAGGGCCTGCCGGCCAGGATCTGCTGGCTGGGCATGGGTGAAAGGGAGAAGGCGGGATTGATCTTCAATGACCTGGTAAAATCAGGGAAGGTGAAAGCTCCGATCGTCATTGGCCGCGACCACCTCGACTGCGGGTCAGTGGCCTCACCTTACCGCGAAACCGAAGGTATGAAGGACGGGAGCGATGCCATATCCGACTGGCCTTTGCTGAACCTGATGGCCAACACAAGTGGCGGAGCCACCTGGGTGTCCTTCCACCACGGTGGTGGTGTTGGCATAGGATATTCACAACATGCCGGCATGGTGGTTGTGGCCGACGGCAGCAAGCGAGCCGCAAACTGCCTGAAACGGGTGCTTTACAACGATCCTGCCATGGGGATATACAGGCATGCTGATGCAGGGTATAAAGAGGCGTTGGATAACATGAAAAGATTTACATTATGAAACATCCTTCGACTGTGCTCAGGATGACGGGTGTGTCCTGCTGAGCGGGGTCGTGGCAGGATATTAAATAAGAAACAAAATGAACAAAATCAGACTAATAGGTCCCTTTGCCCAGATTGTGACCATGGACAGCCTGCCACTGAAAGGTCCGCTCACCGACGACCGTCTCGAAATCATTGATCATGCCGGCATTCTGGTCAATGGTGATGTGATCGAAGCTGTGGGACCATTCAGGGAACTGAAGAGTCTGACCTCTGCTGTGGAACCGGTTGATGAAGAACTCACGCTTATTCCCGGTATGGTTGATGTTCATACCCACATCTGCTGGGCTGGTTCACGGGCCGGCGACTACGCCATGCGGCTGTCGGGCAAAACCTACCTCGAAATAGCGCAGTATGGCGGAGGCATCTGGAGCACAGTGGCCAAAACGCGCGAAGCAAGCCTGGTTGAACTGGCCAGGTTAACCGCCTGGCGAGCCAGCAGGATGTTGCAGCAGGGCACAACCACCATTGAAGTTAAAAGCGGCTATGGATTGGATGTTGATGCAGAGCGGAAGATGCTTAAGGCTATCCAAAATGCAAATGGGATCACACCGGCGGATCTTGTTCCTACCTGCCTGGCGGCCCACATCAAACCAAGGGACTTTGAAGGGTCTGCCGGTGAATACCTGGATTATATCACCAGCGGGCTTTTGCCCCTGATAAAAGCAGAGAAACTTACCAGCCGTGTTGATATCTATGTGGATGAGGGAGCATTCGACCGGCAGGATGCAGTTCATTACCTGTCTTCAGCAAAAGAACTGGGTTTCGAAGTGGTAGTGCATGCCGACCAGTTTAAACCGGGCGGAGCCTTGCTGGCGGTTGAAATTGGCGCCCGAAGCGCCGATCATCTCGAAGCGAGTTCAGACAATGATATCCGTATTTTAGCGGGAAGCGATGTAATGGCAGTAGTACTGCCCGGTGCCTCACTGGGTTTGGGTGTTAACTTTGCCCCTGCCCGCAAGCTGCTTGATGCAGGAGCTGCCCTGGTTATAGCATCGGACTGGAATCCGGGTTCAGCACCAATGGGTAGTTTGCTGATGCAGGCATGCATACTGGGAGCGCATGAAAGGCTTACCATGACTGAAACCCTGGCGGCCCTGACCTGCAGGGCAGCTGCAACGCTGGGAATGAATGACAGGGGCATACTGAGAGCCGGCATGCTGGCAGACTTCGTTGCCTTTCCATGTTCGGATTACCGTGAGATAATTTACAACCAGGGAGGGATGGGAGCGGTGGCTGTTTGGAAAAGAGGGAAGAGGTTATGAGTGTGGGTGCGGCTGTGGAAGTGAAAGAGTGGGAGAAATAGCAGGGGACACGGATATCCAATCACCCGATTTTGCTGTTGATTATCTGTAGGATCTCCTCCTCCTGTTTTATAGCTGCAGCCTCAATTTCCCTTCCCTCTGCGAGCACCTTGCCTGCAAATTCTTTGTCCTCCAGGCCCGCTGCATTGATCTTCACGTTGAGGAAGGCTCCCATCACGGCGCTTCGAATGCAAAGGGCTCCAACTCCGGCATCGGAAACCGAGTTGGGGTTGCCGGTCTCGGCCATGGACCGGATCAGCGGAAATGCATCACCGGCTCGTTTCATCACTTTAAGGGGAATCTCCGTGGCATACCGTGTGGCCGCTTCAATGGCCTTCCTCCGGTTCACCTTTTCCTCATCCGAGCCTTTTGGTAATGCCAGGGCATCCATAACACGGTTAAAAGCCCGGGTGTCCTCATCTATGAGGTGCAGTAACTCTTTCTGGATGGCCATGCCCCACTCGGCCTGATCGGAGAATTCTTTCCACCGGCTGTCCCAGCCGGCTTTGTGCGAAGACAGATTGGCCACCATGGTTCCCAGTGATACGCCCAGCGCACCCACGCAGGCTGATATGGAACCGCCTCCCGGTGCAGGTGATTCAGAAGCTGTTTCACCCGCAAAATCGGAAAGACTCATGTCAGTAAGCATTTTGACTGATTTGTCTGCCAACAGGTATTCGATGATCTTCCTGTCGGGATCAAAAGGAGCGAGGTCATCCAGGCCAAGGGATTTCACGGCAATTTTGATGATTTCTTTTTCTGGTATTCCTGTCGAGCGATTTTGCTTGTGCAGGAAATACCTGCCGGCTTCGAGCATTGAACTTAACGGCACCACCCCTACCAGCTCTGAACCGGTAACACGAAGTCCCCTGGCAGCGGCACGTTCACAGGCCGTATCAAAAACTAAATGCAGGGGTGATACAGAGAGGTCAGTGAGGTTGATGGAGATCTGGGCGATGCCATATTCTTCGATATACCAGCCAATGGCCTTCACCGCCCTGAGCAATCCCGGTTCATACACCGGTTCACCGGCGTCATCCCTGACGATCTTCCCGGTTACAGGATCTCCTTCACGTTTGATCCGGCCCTTCTCTCTGATATCATAAGCCACAGCATTGGCTCTGCGGGTTGAAGTTGTGTTCAGGTTCACATTGTATGCGATCAGAAAATTGCGGGCTCCCACGGCAGTAGCCCCGGTAAACGCTACCCGGCTGTCCCAGGCGGAAGGTCCGAAATCAGGTTTCCATCCTGTAGCTGTCATTTTTTTAGCCAGCCCTTCATACTCTCCCTGCCTGCAGTTAGCCAGATTTCGCCGCTTTTCCTCCAGGGCTGCAAATTCATAACAATAAACCGGTATATGCAATTCCTCCCCGATTCGTTTGGCAAGCGCACGTGCGTATTCAGCAACTTCCGGCATGGTGATGCCCGACACGGGAACCAGGGGACACACATCGGTAGCCCCGAAACGTGGATGAGCCCCTTTGTGCCTGCTCATATCAATGAGTTCCGATGCCTTCTTTACAGCCCTGAAGGCTGCCTCGCAGACAGATTCCGGGGGGCCCACGAAAGTAACCACGGTACGGTTGGTGGCTTTGCCTGGATCAACATCCAGCAGTTTCACCCCTTCAACCTTAGCGATTTCGGCGGTAATCTGCCCGATCACCTGCATATCACGTCCCTCGCTGAAATTCGGGACGCATTCAATAAGTTGGTTCATGTGACTGATTTCAATGATGAATTTGCCTGTTAAAATACTGTAATATTTTCAATGCAGGAATGAGATATATTATACTTTGCCTTCTTGCCAGGCTGGAAGAGTGATGTAAAAAGTGGCACCTTCGTTGGGGATTCCTTCTGCACGAATGCTCCCGTTGTGTTTGGTAATGATCTGCTTCACGTTGGCAAGGCCAATACCGGTGCCTTCAAACTCCTGCGAGGAATGAAGCCGTTGAAAAACGCCAAACAGTTTACCTGCATAAGCCATATCAAATCCGGCCCCATTGTCTTTGATGAAGATCTCTTCCTGACTGTCGACGCCTGTATGGGTCCCGATTTCAATTTTGGCTTTGCTTTTGCCTGATGTATATTTGATAGCATTGGACAACAGGTTTTCAAAGGCCAGCCGCAATAAGCTGTAATCTCCCCGTACCGGGGGAAGAGGATGGATTATCCAGGAAATGTCCCGGATTCCTGTATCCGGCTTTAACTGATCAATAATTTCCCGGATGAGGGAGTCCAGGTTAATATCCCTCAAAACAAGTTCCTTGCGTCCTAACCGGGAGAAGGCCAGCAAATCATCAATCATCGTGGCCATCCTTTTCAAAACGGTCAGCAATTTTTCTGAATAGTCTCTTACAGCCTCGTTCGGAGCATTGATGTTTGCGATCATCAGTCTGACAAATCCATCCACATGCCGCAACGGAGAACGCAGATCGTGTGAGATGCTGTAGGAAAATGATTCAAGTTCCTTATAGGCCTGGTGTAGTTTTGCTGTGCGTTCCTCTACCTTCTTTTCCAAAGCCCTGTTCAGCTGGCGGATTTCTTCCTCTGCTTTTTTCTGTTCCGTAATAATATGGCCGGAACCAACAATTCCGTATATCGATCCGGTCGAATCACGCAGGGGTAACTTTGTGGTTTGTATAATCACCTTGTTGCCGGCAGAATCATAGATCGTCTCTTCTTTGTTAATGATCGGAATACCGGTTTGCAGAATCATTTGTTCATCCTGAAGAAACTCCTGTGCAAGTTCATTCGGATGTAACTCTTTGTCGGAATGGCCAATAAGATCTTCGACTGATTTGCCGAGGATTCTGGAATGGGCCTGGTTGGTAATTACAAAACGGCATTCCGAATCCTTGACATACACAATGTCAGGGATATTGTCCACCACAGCACGCAATATATTGCGTTCATCGGCTATAAGTTTTTGAGCTTTTTTAAGCTCCGAGATATCACTAATTACAAATATCAGACACGGTTCATTGTTATAGAATATGTGCTTTGCCGAAGACAATGTGGTGATGATCTCACCGCTTTTTAACCGGAATTTAATTTCCTGGTTGATTATTTCTCCCTTCTCCTGTAAGGTAAGTAACATCTTTTTAAGGTCCTCCTCATCTGCCCACCAGTTCAATTCAAAGGCGGAACGGTTCAGGTATTCCTCAGGTGTATATCCTGTAACACGGGTGGTGGCAGGATTGGCCGTAAGAATGTTGCCGTCGGATTGCCTGGCAATGCCTACCATATAAGGACTCAGGTTATAAATGTCTGATAACATCTGTTCCGAGGTTCTCAGTTCGTCAGTGGCCTTTTTGGCCTCGATGACCTTCCAGGTGGCTTCCATAAGCAATTTAAGCTGAAGAATATCAGTATTGTTATAGTCAGCTTGCTTGTTGGCCACACCGATGGTGGCAACAACCTTGTCCCCGCTGAAGATCGGAATTGCCAGGAAGTTATTCAGAACCGAATGTCCTTCGGGATAGCCTTTTTTATAAGGATTCTCACCTGCGTAATCATTGACAAGAACCGGGATCCTTTGCCGCACGGCTTCGCCCCAGAGTCCGGTTTCTTCAAGCATGTATGTGGTTTGCGGATTCTGGACACTGCATTCATCCATAACATCTTTTGACCAGGAGTTGAGCGTAAACTGCCGACGTTCTTCGTTGTAATGGTATATATACCCGATTTTGCTTTGTGTTAATTTGATTGCTTCTTCCAGCGCAAAGTCCAGGAGTTCCTTGATACTGCCGGTGGGATATTGCATGATGCTCACGATGCTGTTTAGCCTGTTTTCATTTCTGGCCAGTTCTTCTTCAATACTTCTGTGTTCGCTGATGTCCCTTACCGCTGCAAAAATCAGGTCGTCTTTCGGGTACGAATGCCATTCAAGCCATTTGTAGGAGCCGTCTTTACAACGATAACGGTTTATGAATCCATGTACATTGGATTGTTCCGATAAGTTATTGGCTGCCCGGATGGTAGGCTCCACATCATCCGGATGCACAAAGCTGATGTAGGGCTTTTTCATAAGTTCCTCCTTGGTAAAGCCCAGCGTCTTTTCCCATTCCGGATTAAGCATCCTGAAATAGCCACTTTGGTCAGCAATACACAACATGTCATTGCTGTAGGTAAAATATTGGTTCAGGATATCTTCGGAATATTTTTCTTTTGCTGCGCTTTCCGGATAGATGTGGCGGACCCGGACCAGAAGGAACCACACCAGCAAAAATACCAGTAATGAAATCAGGAAAATATGAACCGTAAAATCCCTGTTATTGCGGATGATCAGAAAAATACCGCAGCCAATGCATAGGATGGTGACAATGACATAAACGGAATTGGCACGAAGAATCGATTTCATAATGTTGGGCATCTTTTATAAATTTACATAAACTTGGACATTGTAGAAAATAAGTTAAATCATTTTTGCATGCAAGGTTCATGTAATTCAGACAAGGTATGATTTTACTTGACAAACAGAATTACCGGCATGTCATTGAACCTCTCCGCGCAGTGAAGGTCAATCATTTATTTGCACGAGCGGTTTTGGATAACAAGGTTGCCGGCCATGTTTATGCTGATCTGCCTGAAAGTCCGGCTTCATTCTATATTGTGCATCCCTATGGCATGTCACTGCTTTTCGGAGAAACAACGCATACTGATTTTAACAGGCATCTGCTGGACTACTTGCTGAATACAGGCGGACTGCGTAGCAGGGTGGAATGGATGCAGACTTATCCCGAAAGCTGGAACAACCTGCTTTCGGAACTTCTGGGGAAAAAATTGGTGAAATACCAGGATCAGACAGATGATAATGCATCAGCAAACATAGTGGAAAACACGCGGGTGAATTTCAGGTTTAACACCGATAAATATTTTGTTTTCAGGCGAAGGCTCGGGCGTTGTGATGGCAATATTGTAAGAACCGACCGGGAAATATTTAACGCCATGCAGGGAGCCGTGGTTCCAAAACATTTCTGGAATAATGCGGATGATTTCTGCAGAAATGGGGCTGGTTTTAGCATAGTTATTGGGGGGAAGCCCGTATCTACGGCCTATTCAGCATATATTTCAGAAAAACAACTGGAATTGGGCATTGAAACGTCAGCAGAGTTTCGGGGCAAAGGATATGCAGGGTTCACCTGCTCAGCCCTGATCGATTATTGTCTCGAAAATAATTATGAACCGGTGTGGTCCTGCCGGATGGAAAACTCAGCCTCATACTTGCTGGCACAGAAACTGGGTTTTGAACCAACGGTTACCCTGCCTTATTACAGGTTGCCGGTCTTCTCTGGTTAAATCGGGATTCATTAAAACCAAACAAATACTTCAGTGGAAAAGTTGATCATCTTTATTTTGTTGAGCATCCCGGTAGTGATCATTTCGTGGCGCTCCCTGTTCAATTTCCGCAGTCACGGGTATTACCGTTTCCTGAGCTGGGAGTGCATTCTTTGGCTATTCGTCCTCCATTACAGGTACTGGTTCGTGAATCCACTCGGCATTTTGCAGATCATCTCATGGATTCTGCTGGTGCTGGCGGCATATTTTGTAATTGCAGGTGTTCTCAAAATGAAAAGGGCAGGAAAGGCCAGTAAATACAGGGATGAAAAAGGTCTTTATCAATTTGAAAGGACCACACAATTAATCGATACGGGTATCTTTCAATATATCCGTCATCCCTTGTACGCTTCTCTGCTTTACCTTACCTGGGGCATATTCTTTAAGCATGCCTCTTTTGCGGCTTTACCCGTTTCCCTTCTGGCGACCTTCTTTCTTTTTATTACTGCCCGTTATGATGAGAGGGAATGTGTGGCCTTTTTCGGAGATCAGTACCGGGATTATATGACCCGCACCCGGATGTTCATACCCTATGTCTTTTAAGGCATTTCCTGCAGCATGTGAGGAAGAAGACACCTGCGAATACGCAGGCACTCCCGCCGATTTGTCAACAGCCCTGAAGGAGAACGATCACCCGGTCAAAGGATTTCCGTACGATAGCCTGGGACACCTGATCGGGTCAAATTATTATCACACTGATGCAATTGTATACTGCGCATTCTATGCATGTGATCCGCGTCATCATTTGCCCGCCTACTGGGTGGTTTTCTCATGAATAATAGTATCTTTATATACCAAAATACTGACGCATCAACATAAACCAGACAAAATCATGAAAAGACGTACGTTTTTGAGGAATGCAGGAGTAGCTGCCGGTATGGTGGCAACAGCACCGTTGTTCGCAAGCTTCAGCAACAAAGAAAATGATTACCAGCTAATGGATTTGCATGTTCATTTAACCAGTCAGTTCCCGATAGAGCAAGTTATGAAACTTGCCGAAGAACGGAATGTTAAGTTCGGGATCGTGGAACATCCTGCCGAATGGGCCATTAAGAATGATGACGATCTGAAGAAGTACATCGATAAGCTCAGGAAATACCCGGTATATGTGGGTATGCAACCTATGATAACCGGCTGGGATAAAAATTTCTCTCCTGAGATGCTTGCACAACTTGATTACATTTTAATGGATCCTCAGACAATCCCGCTGGGCGACGGGCAATATCAGCGGATCTGGCAGCTGGAAACCTATGTGGAAGATACCGATGCTTTTATGGTAAAGTATATGGAGCACTGTTTGAATATCCTTAACAGGGAGCCCATCAACATTTTCGGCTGGCCCCTGTTCCTTCCTGTATGCATTGCACGGGATTACTATACGCTGTGGACGAAAGAACGCATGCAGCAGATCCTTTCCGCTGCGAAGGCCAGAAATATTGCCATTGAGATCAACGACATGGCACACACCCCCCACGAAGAGTTTATCCTGATGGCAAAAAAACAGGGCCTGAAATTTGCCTTCGGATCGGATGCCAGGACGCCCAATGCTGGCAGGCTTTCATATTGCAAAGCTGTAGCCTTGAAATGTAACCTGAAGGCCGAAGACTTTTATATCCCGGGGAAGAAAAGTTAGGTTTTTGCACATCAAATTTAACAAATCAATACCCATGAAAGATTTCTTCATACTGACTGCAATCTGCTCCATGCTGTTTTCTTGCAGTACCCAAAACAAGGAAATACAGAAAGTTTCCTTACCGCTGACCGGGACCTGGAAACTCATTTCCGGAACCCTGGTTGAGAACGGCGATACCACGGTTACGGATTATACAACGGGCATTTCGTTCATCAAGATCATCAATGAGACCCATTTTGCCTTCCTGGAACATGATCTGAACAGGGGAACGGATTCAACTGCAGTTTTTGTGGCAGGGGGTGGTAAATACACACTTGAAGACAGCCTGTATACAGAGCACCTGGAGTATTGCAGCGCCAGGGAATGGGAGGATAACAGCTTTTCATTTGTTGTTACCCTTAAGAACGATACCCTGACTCAAAAGGGTATCGAAAAAGTGGAGGAAGCCGGTGTAGAGAGGTTGAATATTGAAAAATATGTGCGGTTAAATCAATAAGCTCAGGAGTATTTTTTCTTTTCATAAAGATTGCTTTTTGTAAAAAAATGGTTATATTATTGTCGTCAGCTTTGATTAAAATATAATCAGTAATTATCAGCACCATTATGGAAAAACTAATATCCTGTTGCGGTCTCAACTGTGAGACCTGCGATGCAAGAATTGCAACCATTGAAAACAGTGATGAACTGAGAAAAGCCACTGCTGCCAGCTGGCAGAAAATGTTCAATGCCGCGGAGATTCCTTATGAATCGATCAACTGTACGGGGTGCCGGATAGACGGCGTAAAATTTACGCATTGTGAGTCCTGCGAAATCAGGAATTGCGTTAAGGAAAAAGGGTATGAGACCTGCGGGGATTGTTCCGAAATGGGTACCTGTAAGATTGTGGCATTTGTCCACCAGCATGCACCGGAAGCAATTGAGAATTTAAAAAAACTAAATTAGAGAAAGTCTTCTTTCCCTTACCGGGAGGTATTATCCGGACAAACTGCATTCCAACACCAATGATTTCCGGATAATGACTTGGTTCAGTACGTTTGTGAACTAAAATCCAGCCGGAGGCTGTCTCAAAAGCAATTAAGGACTTCGACTTCGCTCAGTCTGACATTTGATTATCAACTGATTGTCATATTGAGCAGTCGAAATATGATAATCATACTGCTTTTGGGACACCTTCTTTTTGTATCCTACCCGTGCATAGCTGTTGCAATCACAAAACAAAACTTACCTTTGATGAAGAAACCACATTTATACGAAATTATAAGTGATGATGAATAAAAGAATATTCCTGATTATACTCGCAGCATTTCCCCAATGGACACTTTCTCAGTCGGTGGAAATGGAACGTCCCGCTATCTGGGGCATCGCTAAAATGACTTTTCTGGTCAGTGATTATCAGGTTGCCAGGGATTATTACGGCAGATTTCTTGGTTTCAGTGAGGCGTTTGCCTATCCTTCCGAATTGGGAACTGTTATTTCATTCAAAGTGAATGACAGGCAATTCCTGGAATTTGTGGAAGACCCGGGGGCAAGGGGAAAGATTCGCCTTGTTTCTGTAACCTATGAAACCGAGAATGTAGAAAAGATGCGTCAGTATTTGGAATACAAAGGATTAAAAGTGCCTGATATAACGGTAACCGATGGTGCTGGTAACGCGGTATTTTCGCTTACTGATCCTTCAGGTATTGTGGTTGAACTGATGGAATATAAGGACACAGGGCTTCACCTGCAATCGAAAGGAAAGTATTTAGCGGACACCCGGATATCCGGACGGATTCATCATGCCGGGTTGTTTACCGATACCATTGCCGATAACGATCCGTTTTATGTTGGGATATTTAACTTCAGGGAGATCCTCAGGTACCCCGAGGACAGAAGTGTTGCGCCAACCATGCTCTATCTGGGTATGGGTGATTGCATCGAAAACATAGAATTCTATTCACCCAGTGATCGTAATTTCAATCATCCCTGTCTCCTGGTCGATGACATGCAGGAGACCATTTATACCCTGAAGGAACGCAGGGTTAATGAGGTATTGGATAAGCCGGTCATAGGAAAGGGCGGGAGGTGGATCCTGAATCTGACGAATGTTGATGGTACACGGATTGAATTCACCGAAGCACATCGTGTACGGTAACTGAAAGCAAATGAACTATAATTAATATTTTTAAGAAATGAAGAAGGATGCAGTATCACGCAGGGTCTTTTTGAAAGGCACTATCGGAGCAGCTGGCATGGTGCTAGCCGGCGCACCCCGGGCATTGGCTTCTCCGGTTACTCCGGTTACCCGGCCCTCTCCTGTTTTCGATGCCAAAGGATTGCCTACCGCAGTCCTGGGAAAAACAGGTGTGAGAATTCCACGAATAGCCATGGGGCTCGGAAGCCGGTTTTGCAATATTAAGGATCCTGAAGATGCATTTGATCTGTTGAATTTCGCATTGGACAACGGATTGTATTATTGGGATACAGCCTGGTTTTACGAAAACAAAAACCTGGGTATCATCAGTGAGGAACGTATCGGGGAGGTAATCAAAACCCGGCGGGAAGAGGTATTTCTTTCAACCAAAATAACCAGCCGTGATCCCGATGAGGCAATGCGGCAGATCGAAACCAGTCTGAAGCGATTGCAGACAGATCATCTGGATATACTGAAAATACACGATGTGCAGTCGGCTGAAGATGTATCCCTTCTGAGTGAAAAAGGCAACCTGATTGATATCCTGACCAGGATGAAGGAAAAGGGTGTTACACGTTTCATCGGTTTTTCAGGACATGCTGATGCAGGTTCTTTGAAGACAATGACTGAGACGGGGATTTTTGACAGCATGCTTATTGCTATGAACCACTGGGCCGGCAATACGGAAAAACGGCAGGAACTGGCAATACCAGCTGCCAAATCAAAGGGGATGGGTGTTATGCTGATGAAGGTTATCAGGCCCCGTGAGACTGTTCAGACACTTAAGCCGGAGGATCTTGTAACTTATGCATTGTCTTTGCAGGGACCGGATGGAATTGTTTTAGGCATGGACAGCATGGCGGTTGTGAAATCAAATCTTGAAATTCTGAGAAATTTTTCCCCCATGAACGAAACAAAAATGAAGGAAATGGCATTGCAGCTGACCCCATTCTTCAGGCAGCATAACCTGCCCTGGATGACACCGGGTTATTGTGACGGGAATTGGGTATAAATTTAATCCAATTGTCTAACTATCTGTAAAAACATTTATTTTTGAATAATGAATTGTCGCGGCTCATTTATTATCCATAATTACAATTTCATACTATGCGATCAACCAAATACATTGTTATCATATCGCTTGTAATGGCATTGACCCCATTTTCGTCTGTGAATGCTCAGACGAAAGCCTCTTCGGGGAACAACCTCAACAAAAAGGCCATCAGGACTGTATTAGGCAAGGTAGCCGATTATCAGGTTCGAACTCCGTTAACGCACACGGGGGCCGATTGGACCAATGGTGCGCTTTATGCAGGGATGGCAGGGTGGGCTGACATAGCAGGTGATGAGAAGTATTATCAATGGTTAAGGGAAAAGGGCGATAAAAATAACTGGACATACAACCATCGGGACGATCCCAGGGGCCGCTACCATGCCGATGATTACTGTGTGGGACAGATGTATCTTGAACTATACCGGAAATACAAGGATCCCGGAATGATGACACCCATGCGGGATTACCTGGATCAGATTCTGCAGGAGCCGTCAACAGGTAGCCTGGAGTTTATATTTACGGATAGCCATTGGCCCACAGAACGATGGTCGTGGTGTGATGCCCTGTTCATGGGACCTACCGTGTGGTCAAAAATGGCAAATATCACAGGTGAGGAAAAATACCTCGATTTTATGACTCAGGAATACAAAGCCACGACGGATTATTTATACAGCAAAGAAGACAGCTTGTATTTCAGGGATTCCCGATTCTTTACAAAAACAGAAGCCAATGGGAAGAAGGTATTCTGGGGTCGTGGCAATGGTTGGGTTTTTGCAGGTTTACCGATAATTCTGGCGGAGTTGCCTTCGGATTATGCGCAGAAGACGTATTTTGAGAAAATATACAAAGAGATGGCCGGCAAGATACTTTCCCTTCAGGATGAGCAGGGATACTGGCACGCCAGTCTGCTCGATCCGGAAAGCTATCCCAATCCCGAGATCAGTGCAACCGGTTTTTTTGTTTACGGACTGGCCTGGGGCATCAATCACGGTTATTTTGACAGGAATGCATGTATGCCTGCCGTGATCAGGGGCTGGGATGCCATGGTGAACGCTGTTTGGCCCGACGGGAAGGTAGGCTGGATCCAGCCGATTGGTGAGGATCCGAAAGCAGTGACGCGGGAGATGACCGAGGTATATGGTGTGGGAGCATTTCTGCTTGCCGGGTCAGAGCTATATGAGCTTGCTGAGCGTGAAAAATGAAAAATGAAAAATGAAAGGTGCAATAATTATAAAAACATGAAAGTTGAATTAAGATATGCTCATCATCCGGAAGATGCCAGGCACTACGATACAGCCAGGATCAGAAAGGAGTTCCTGGTTGAGGAATTGTTCGTATCCGGAGAGATTTGTCTCGTTTACACCCTGTATGATCGCTATATCGTAGGTGGAGCCATGCCTGGCAATAACCCATTAAAGCTGGAAACCTTTGATGCCCTGAAGGCGAAGGATTTCCTGGACCGTCGTGAATTGGGGATCATCAACATCGGGGGTGAAGCTGAGGTAACGGCCGGCGGGATCAATTACCGCCTGAATTATAAGGAAGCGTTGTATATGGGAAAGGGGGTAAAGGATGTTTCCTTTTCTTCTGTGCGTAAAGATGTCCCTGCCAGGTTATACTTCAATTCCGCTCCGGCCCATCATGCGTATCCCACAAAGAAAGTCACCGTGAAGGAAGCCGAGGTGGCTGTCATGGGAAGTCCTGAGGCTTCCAATCACAGAACCATCAACAAGCTTCTCATCAATACGGTGGTGGAAACCTGCGGGCTTCAGATGGGATTGACTACGCTCAACCCGGGCAGTGTATGGAATACCATGCCTCCCCATACCCATAGCCGCAGGATGGAAGCTTACTTCTATTTTGAAGTACCTGCCGGACAGGCTGTTTGCCATTTCATGGGAGAACCCGATGAAACCCGGCATATCTGGATGAAGAACGAGCAGGCAGTGATCTCCCCTTCGTGGAGCATCCACAGTGCAGCAGGTACATCCAATTATTCCTTTATCTGGGGAATGACAGGTGAGAACCTTGATTACGGAGATATGGACATCCGGCAACCTGATGAACTTAGATAATACTGATGGAAATGACAACATTATTTGATCTTACGGGAAAGGTTGCCCTGATTACCGGCGGCACCCATGGGATAGGTCTGGCAATAGGTCTTTTGCTGGGCAAGGCCGGCGCAAAGGTTTGTGTAAATGACCGTACAGAGGAAAAACTGGAAGAATGCCGGAAAGCATTTGCCCGGGAGAGCCTGGGTGTTTATACACTGGTGTTTGATGTTACCGACGAGGTGGATGTGAACAGGGGCGTAACCCTGATTGAAGAAAATGTTGGTCCGGTAGACATCCTGGTTAACAATGCCGGCATCATCAAAAGAATTCCGATCCTGGATATGCCCGTGGCTGATTTCAGGCAGGTACTGGAGGTTGACCTGGTTGCTCCGCTCATTGTTTCCAAAAGGGTAGTGCCCGGTATGATCCGCAACCGCAGGGGCAAAATCATCAACATGTGTTCCATGATGAGCATTTATGGCAGGAATACTGTATCGGCCTATGCTTCGGCTAAGGGCGGACTAAAGCTGCTGACAGCCAACATGTGCTGCGAGTGGGCCAAGTACAACATACAAGTCAATGGTATCGGTCCGGGTTACATTGCCACCTCCCAGACTGCCCCTATCCGCGAGAACGGTCACCCTTTCAATGATCTGGTAATGACCCGAACGCCTGCCGGAAGATGGGGTGAGCCGCAGGATGTTGCCAATGCCGCTCTTTTTCTGGCATCCAACGCCAGCGATTTTGTCAATGGGCACATCCTGTTTGTCGATGGAGGAATACTGGCAAATTTTGGATACGTCAAAGGCGAAAATGATATCAGTGAATTATAAAAAATGAGTATTTTGACATCCTGAACAACAGCGGAGGATCGATAACAGTATTTTATACTTAAAGATACTTCCCTGTGGTCGGCATGACAAAACGGTCGGCCTGAATGCGGGTTGCATTACATAGCAGTCAACATGACAAATTTAAAAACAGGAAAATGAAAGCACTAGCAATCAAATCTGCTTTGTTCTTAGTTGCATTAATCCTCTTAACATCCTGCCGGCAGATTGGAACCTACAGGGTCAGCAATCCCGGAAGCACTGATCTTATCGACATGGCAGCAATTGTCACACGGCCGGAAGTAAGCGGATTTCTTCCTGATATCCCTGGAAATTCATTTGTAGCGGTGAAAGATGCCAATGGTGAATGGCTTCCCACACAATGTGATGATCTCGACGGAGACGGAACCTGGGATGAACTGGCTTTTCTTTGTGATCTTGAAGCCGGAGAAACGAAAGAAGTCACCTTTGAGCCTGTTGAAAACATGCCGGATTTTCCGGTTCTTACCAACATCCGGTTTGGAAGGGTTGCCAGTCCTTTTGATGAGGTCGCTGCTGATCTCAGAATGAAAACAAATGATACGAAGTATACGGCACCGGTCTACCAGATGGAAGGCCCGGCCTGGGAGAATGATGTGATCGCTTTCCGCAACTATTATGATGCCCGAAACGGAATCGACATCTTCGGCAAGAAGACCTCCGCCATGGTTATAGACAGTGTAGGGGTTAATGGCAGGGATTATCACACGATGGCCGACTGGGGCATGGATATTCTGAAGGTAGGTAATTCACTGGGTGCAGGAGCCATAGCCATTGGCATCGGCGACTCGCTTTACAGGGTGGGACCCTGTGAAGAAGGAACGTACCGGTTGATTTCCGAAGGTCCGGTGCGCGCCATTCTCGAACTGAATTATAAAAACGTTCCGGCAGGTAATCGGCTTTACAATGTTACACACCGGATTTCCATTTATGCAGGCGACGGGTTTTACCGGAGCAGGATATGGATCACCGATCTGCAGGGTGATGAGGAATTGGTGACCGGGATTGTTAACCTGCATGATATTCCCGCGGATACACTTTCGGAAGGCAGTATGAAAATCCTTTATTCACTTGGCAACCAGGGGATCAGCGGAGAAGTACTGGGCATGGGAATCATCATTCACGGAAGTCAGCTTAAGAGAATTTGGGAAGCTCCGGCAGAAGGTCCCGGAATTGTCAGCACCCACCTGGTGTCTCTCGTCCTGAGCAAGGATGTACCTGTGACTTACAGTTTTGCTGCAACCTGGGAGATGCGGGATGAAAAGGTGAAGGAGGCTGCCTATTTTACCAATCTGCTCAGATCGGAAGCCTATAAAACTGCGTTGGAAAAATGAACCATTTCAAGCTGGAAATAGATCATTGGGGAAAGACGGCAGCTTTTTTGTTCCTTTTGCTGGGCTCATGGAGTGCCAGGGCCCAGACCACCAGTTATACACAATCGGGCAATGAATTGCAGTTTGCACGGGCGATTAATGACAAGTGGGCTGCAGAGGTAATGCTCGGCGGCACTTTCAGCAATACACCATCAAATCCCAAAGTTCTTTCTACCAATATTCAAAGGTATGCTTTTGCATGGGCACACTATTATTTTTCACCACGGTGGAAATTCTCCACTTCGCTGGCTTATTATTACAACAAGGATGTACCCGATATCGGTCAGTATTTTTCGCCCGAATACCGTTGGACGCTTCAGGGAACTTATTATTTCCATAAAACCGGATACACGTTGTTGACAAGAATGCGCGGAGAATTAAGGTTTATCATGAATGCTGACAGCGTTTTTGAGGATAAGTACCGGTACCGTCAGATGATAAAATTTTTAAAACCGCTAAACAGCCAGGTACTCAGAAAGGGGGTTGTGTATTTTGTCACCACTGAGGAATTGCTGCTTAAGCCACATGCAAAAACCAAAGGTATTGACTTTTTCGATCGGAACCGGTTTGAAATCGGCGGAGGTTATCTTGTAACAGATGATATACAGTTGGAGCTCACCTATGTAAATGAATTTATGCCCCGAGATAATGGCAATGAAATGTACAATATCATATCCTTTACCGTCTCTTTTAACAATCTTTTACCAAACCTGAGAAAAGGTATCACTTCCAAACCGTCGGATGAGGATACGTCAAACTGATTACTTCTTCCTCTTCTTGTTTTCTTCCTCCCTTAAAAAACAGCCAAGCTGCTCCTTCAGTGCCGATTTATGCAGCTTAAACAGATAAGTCCGGATGCCTTCGGTGCCCATCATGTCGATCGTAGCCTCCATTACCTCAGAATTCAGCAGGTAATCCATGTCTTCCTTGCTGATGAGGTACAGCATTTCCATAACGGTGTCATTCTCCACATAACGGGTATCGTAGTGTTTCAACTCGCAGTTGCTTCCATTCGACAATTTAAGGATCAGCGATTCTTTCAGCTTATTTCCCTGCGGTCTTTCAGGAAACGGTAACGGACGCAATTCCAGGAAGTAGCTTTCTCTATCGGTCACGATGCAACCTTTTAATGATTTTGCAGATGTCCAGTAAAAATTAACAGGCTCCATATAATACTGCATCGACCCGTCAGGAGAAACACGGTTCAGTATCTGACACTGGGGAAATGATGAAATTGTGGTGAGCAAGAATCCAACTGCAATTAAGCTTCCTGTAATGATTGTTTTCATACATATAAAGGTATGAATAATTTGTTTTCCTTATGGTCAACAGGGATAATTTACAAAAGATTTCTTGTCTCCTTCATGTTTCTTTCTTACCTTAAGACAGACTAAATCAATTATGAATGATTTAAAATTTGGCAATTATGAATATCACGCAGATTTTCGAAGTAGTGGCGATCTTCCTTGTTCCTTTTCTGGTAGTATTGATTCCCGTTTATATCGGTCGTCGGTATGGCACGTACCATATTAAGAAATCGGGGGAGCTGAAGAATGCACCGGTTGGAACTGTGGTAGCTGCTGCTTTTGGTACGCTGGCTTTCTTTCTTGCTTTTGTATTTCAGATTTCTGCCAATCGTTATAATGAGCGTAAAGTGTTACTGCTGGAAGAGGTTACAAATATCCGGAGAACATACCTGCAGGCGGGATTACTGGCAGAACCCATCCGATCTGATACCAGAAGACTGCTGGCTGAATATGTTGATCTTCGTGTGAACATGGGCAAGGATAAAGCAAAGCTCAACCTGGCAATATCGCGTTCCCAGCAGATTCTTGATATACTCTGGGGTTATGCGGAGACGCTGGCAGCGCAGGATCGAAGTTCAGAGGTATATTCATTGTTTACCACCTCTTTAAATGATCTGGTAGATAATTACAATCATCGCGTCACCATGGCTTTAGAGTACCGAATACCTGCTGTAATCCTCTGGATCTTATTTATTGTCGGATTCTTTTCCATGCTGACATTAGGCTATCAGTTCGGAATCTCAGGAAACGGAAGTTCCAGGATAAACGTTGTACTCGCCTTCATTTTTGCAGTGGTCATGTTTTTAATTATATCCCTTGATCGTCCGGAGTTAGGTATAGCCAAACTTAATCAAAAACCTTTGCTTACCTTGCAGAAACAATTGCAGGCAGAGCATTTCAGCTTGGGGAAATAGAACCTTGGAGAGATGACCGATCCTGCTATGCCAAATCAACAAGAAAAATTAAGAATATCCAATAAAAAGAGGCTATCCGGATCGGGTAGCCTCTTTGTACTATTGGATTAATACTAAATTCCCGCAACCACAACACCTTCAAACACCAGGCTGGGAAGCCTTGCCTGACTGTAGATCCAGGGGTCATTGGCTACTTCAACGAGCTTATTCCAGAACTTGAGATGATTGTCGGCAATATTCATCTCGGCCACATTCTGAACCAGCTGGCCTTTGTCGAAAAGTTTGCCAATTATGCCAACGGAAAAGTCGCCGGTTGTGGAATTGGAGTTTCCACCGATGTATTCCGTAATCAGGATGCAACGTCCCAGGTCCCTGATAATCTCTTCGACACTGCGTGTACCCGGGGATATGATCAGGTTGGTAATCGATCCCGAAGTAGGTTCCCAGCCCAGTTTCCGGCTGTAGTACCAGTCGATCAGGAATTCGTTTACTTTGCCTTCCAGGAGCAGATCGCGTTTTTTGGTCGGGAATCCGTCACCGTCATATAACCTGGATCCAAGACCCCGCACCAGGAATGGATCATCCTGAACGGTCAGTAATTTGCTGCCGAACTGCTGTCCTTTTTTATCGGCGAGAAATGACCTTTTCTGTTGAATGCTCCCGCCCGACATAGGATTTAAAAGACCACTCAACACCCTGGCTGCGCCACGGTTTTCCAGAATTACCGGCAGGGTTTCAGTTGCGATCTTTTTGCCGCCCATCAGGTCCAGGGTTCTTTTAGCCGCTTCTTTACCAACTTCTTCAAGCGATGGCATATCGCCGCGATACCTGCACCCGACCCAGTGACTGCCGGCGGGACGGCGGTCGCCTTCATCCTGTGCCGTCATAGAAGCCCCTGACCAGCACTCCGTTGTCCGGTTTGAACCCTCAAAACCATTGCTGGTTATGACAAATTCTTCAAAAGTCTCATCGTATTCTCCGGCTTCAACAGATATTACCTTGCTTCCTCCAGCCTCCAAACAGGCATTCTCAACGGTTTTTACCATGGCATGCCTTGCCTCGGGAGTCAGTTCCGGCTGTGAAGGATCGGCAAGCTGCAAGTCGCTGGCAGACCTTCCGGCATAATATTTCGGATCGGGAAGGGTACGGAACGGGTCTTCTTCCATGATCCTGGCGTTATCGATCAAATCGGTGACGAATCCGGAAAGGGTTGTCTTCCGAAAGTCCGGTGTTGATTTACCGGCAAACTTATTATCGATAAAAACCTCGAGGTAAAGTCCCTGTGTGGTGGCCTCCTTGATGACCTCAGGCTTGCGATCGCGGTAGTTGATCTCAACAAAGCGTCTTTTGGAGATGCTTACCTTACAATCTTTCGCTCCGGCTTGTTTGGTCTGGTTGATTACCCAGCCTGCCAGTTCCCGGAATTCCTGCTGCTGATCTTTTTTATAGCTCATGACTGGCCTCCTTTCTGCTGGGTGCCCCCAACGGTTAATGACTTAACAAGACAGGTCGGCAATCCGAAAGATACCGGTACACCCTGACCGTTCTTACCGCATTGTCCGGCACCGCCGAAATACATTTCAAGGTCATTGGCCACCGCAGTAATATTGGCAAGCATTTTGGGCCCATTGCCCATGATGTTCACATCCTTGATCGGTGAGGTGAGCCTGCCGTTTTCAATCAATCGGCCCTGTGAAACGTAGAAGGCAAAATCACCTTCTCCGATTTTTACCTGGCCGTTGCTGACATCTTCAACATAAATGCCATTACCGGCCTGTTTGATCACATCCTCGGGAGTTGAGCTGCCTCCTAACATGTAAGTATTGCGCATGCGCGGCATGGGATAGTTCTGGAAGTCCTGCCGGCGTCCGTTGCCGGTTGGTTCAACACCATAATGTTTTGCAGAGATCTTATCGTGGATGTAACTAGTGAGAATGCCATTTTCAACCATCATGGTCTTTTTGCCGGGTGTTCCTTCGTCGTCAATGTTGATGCTCCCGGCAAGGTTCATATTGGTTGCATCATCGATAATGGTGATGAAAGGTTCCGCAACCTTCTTACCCAGCATGGTGCTGTAAGTGGAGATGTTCTTCCGGTTGAAATCGGCTTCCATTCCATGGCCAATGGCCTCATGCAGCAGAATACCGGTTACCCCGGGTCCGAGCACTACAGGTACTTCACCGGCCGGTGGCTGAATCGCATCGAATAATTTTAAAGCACTATTTACTGCTTTGGTGGACACCTGGTTAATTACATCATCGGAATAAAATGAAAAATCACGTCGTCCTCCCAGGTTCCAGAAAGATTGTTCACGTTTTCCGTTTCTTTCAGCCACTACGGAGGCATAAATAAAACCTGAAGGAACAAGGTCTTCTGCCATAACGCCATCGCTGGTCACCACCATTACGCGTTTGACAGCATTCGAAAAGCCGGCATTCACTTTTACTATTTCAGGGGAAAGTGCAAAGCACTTCTGGTTAATGGCCTGAAGCAACGGCAGCTTGGATTTCGCGGGTATCCCGTTAAAATCAGGAGCAACAGGGTAGTAGTTTCCTGTCTTTGGTGCGGTGAAGGAACCAATCACAGGAGTGGCGTTCATATCGCACAGGGTGGAAGCAGTAGCAGCGGCCGACAGCATGGATTCCTCAGTAAGCTCCTGGGTAAAACCATAGCCGATCTGGTCACCTTTCACGGTTCGGATCCCAACGCCAAGAGATATGTCCCCATAGGACTGGTTGACTTTACCATCTTCAAGACCCAGGTAGTTTGAAACGGTGAATTCAAAGAACAGGTCGGCGAAATCGCCGCCTCTTGACAGGGCTTTAGCCAGCAACTTGTGGCATAGGGTTTCGTCGATCCCGAATTCTTTCAGGAAGTAGTTGCCGGAAGGATCAGGATCAAGCAACATACTGGCTTCCAGCTCGGGAAGTAAAAGCAAGGCACCACCCGCCATGGCAGTACCCCGGATGAATTTTCTTCGTGGAATGGGTTTCATTTGAGTTGTTAGTAAATTGTATTTACTAAAGTATAAACAATTAGAAAAAAAAAGATGGAATGATCAATATTAATAACATTATTTAACAAATGAGCGCAGTTGGAACTGCGCTCATCATGATTTTGCAGCTATCGAGGCTGCCTGCTCTAAGCCTTTTTAAAGGACTATTTACCGGGTATTCTTGTCGATCAATCTTACGATCAGATCATTCAGCAGTTCCACCTCATAATCACCCACCGTTGCCGCAATATGTTCACCACCAATGCCGCTGTCGTTGGTAATAAAGACATAGGTCCCGTTGGTGGCCGCTGCAAAGAACCTGAAAAGGAACTCGGTATCCTTGTCAATGCCGCTGGCAGATATGGGAATGATCTTAATACCCTTTTCGGCAGTGGTTCTGATAATGTCATTCAGGTCATTGACCACGGATGTTGTAGGATGTGGCGGGGCATCGAGCACCAAAAACAGCAGCCTGGCCCTTGCATTATCGCTCCAGCTTAATTGGGTGACAGCTGTATTCAGTGCAGTATGTACAGCCTCCTCATAATCTCCGCCGCCTGATGCATTCTGATTCCCGATAAAAGTGAGGGTCTGGTTGAGGAGCGTGGAGAAGGGTGACACGCGGGTGAGATAATCATCTCCTTCATCCCGGTAAAAGACAGATCCGATCCTTAGCGTGAGCTGAGAATTCAAACTTTCAACCCGTTCAATAACGTCAAGCAATTCCGATTTCAGGTAATTGATCTCATCTCCCATTGATCCTGTGGCATCTACGACAAAAAGTATGTCTGCTTTCAGTTCCTCGGTACCTTTTGTTGCCATGGTGACTTCATTCATACCATCTTCGTAAACCTTTGGATCTACCAGGGTAACCACCTGTCCTTTGTATGATACTGAAATTGTTGGCTGTCCACTGGAACCCCCGTTCATGTCGAGCCACAACTCTGCCTTACCCTGGTTGTCGGTGCGGGTCTTCCACAGCACATCCCCCTGCAGGTTTTTCATGGTAACCTCACAGTCGATCAGGGGATCGGCAATATTGTCCTTCACCAGAACGGAATATCTCCTGAGGGGAAAGAACTCCCAGTTTTCCTGGGCTTTGTTGAATTCCTCATTTTGGCCCAGGTTAATCCAGAAATCCCATTCCACGAGGTCATTCCACTCAGCTGCGGTAATCTGGCCCGGATCAACCGGCTCCACTTGTGTGGAATCACCTGTATTGGTACCTGGATCGGATCCGGTCCCGGTGAATCCACCTGAGAGGCCGTCATACATGCTTTCGGAGCCGCCGTTCTTATCGGTATAACCAATGTCACCGCTTTCCTTGGTACAGCTGTATATTATCAGGGCAATAAAGACTGCCGGGATCAGGATAAAAGATTTTTTCATAAAAGAAGTTTTAGTTACAGGTTATGGGTCTTCTTTTAGATCAATTCTTCTGAGAAAAGGTTGCGCAGTTGTACATTTATTATTTCTTTTCCTTCCATATCGGCAACAGCATAATTCCCCTTGGCAGCGGGCCCCGGATTCACAATAACCGTTTCACCTATCCTATCAATGGCTATGCCTTCGTGTATATGACCAGTAAAGCAGATCACGGGCCGGTTCAATTCGATAAATTGTCGGATTGCCCTGCTGCCGACATGGAAACCTGGAGATACCTGATCGTTCAGGGTGCCATAGGGAGGTTGGTGAGAGACCAGGATCAACGGTCTATCAGGATCGGGGCAAAGGTTGTTCAAGCGTGCTTCGTATTCCTCTTCAGTATATTCCTGGGGTGTCCTGCCTGGACAGGGTAGCGATCCGCTCAAACCAAGCCATTGATAGCCAAGATATTCCCTGATCCGGGCATTCAGGGCAAGTCCTTCATCGGCCAGGTATTTCTCGGTGACAGGATAATCGCAATTGCCGGTGACGGCAAAGATTCGGGAATTGCTGCTGTGGATTTGCTGAACAATGGTTCTCATTTCGTTTTCCCTGCCGAAGTGAGTAATATCGCCGCAGAGGAGCACCTGGTGAGCCTTTTGCAGCTGGCCGGCGAGATAGGGTATTACAGATGTCCGTGCATGGAGATCGGAGAGGGCGATTATTCTCATAACAGGGCCTTTTAATAGGGATCCACATCGATGGTGTACTGCACTGACCGGAATTCAGGGTTAACCAGTTGCCCGCGGATACAGTCAACAATCTGCTGTTTAACAACAGGTAGGTTTTTACCCCTTTCTATCTTCACCAGCATACTTTTCAGGTAAAGGTTCTGAATGCGGCTTATCAGCGGATATTCGGGGCCCATTATTTTTGCCCGGATTGATTGCCGGAGAAGGTTTGCCAGAGTGCCCGCCGCCTTGTCAAGTTCATTCCTGTTCCTATGCTTCAGCGTTATTTCCACCAGTCTGCAGAAAGGGGGATAAGTGAATCTTCTTCGTTCCTCTAGCTGATCATTGTAGAGCGCCACATAGTCATTTTGTATCACTCGGGTAATGACAGGGTGCTGATGGTCGGAAGTCTGAATGATCACAGAACCCCGGCTGTTTTTGCGACCAGCCCGTCCGCTGACCTGTGCCATTAGCTGGAAGCTTCGCTCATGTGCCCTGAAATCGGGATAGTTAAGCATTGTATCGGCATTCATGATGCCAACCAGCTTGACATTATCAAAATCAAGACCTTTTGATACCATCTGCGTTCCAACGAGGATATCGGATTCCTTCATTTCGAAACGGGCTATCATATTTTCATAGGATCTCCGGCTTCGGGCAGCATCAAGATCCATGCGTTCAACCTTTGCGGAGGGAAAGAACAGAGCAATTTCCTCCTCGATCTTCTCGGTGCCAAAACCTTTCATTTGCAGGTTACTATGATTGCATGCCGGGCAGGAGGCCGGAACGGGAATGCTAAAACTGCAGTAATGGCATCTGAGGCGGTTGCTTTTTTTGTGGTATGTAAGGCTGACATCGCAATGCCGGCAGCGGGGAACCTCGCCGCATTGCTCACATTCCAGGAAAAGCGAAAATCCCCGGCGATTCTGAAAAAGAATGACCTGTTCGCCGTTTTTCAGCACCGTTCCTATTGCATCGAGCAAGGCAGGAGAAAAGTGCGACTGCATCTGTTTGCGGCGATGCAATTCCCTTGTATTGACAACGGTGATCTCCGGAAGTTCAAGATTTAGGTACCGTTCGTTGAGATTAATGAGCTGGTATTTACCGGTCATGCAGTTATAATACGTTTCGACCGACGGTGTGGCAGTGCCCAGCAACACTTTGGCCCCCTGCTGCTGAGCCAGCATAATGGCTGTGTCGCGGGCATGATAGCGGGGAGCTGGATCGAACTGTTTGTAGGTGTTTTCATGTTCCTCATCAATGATGATAAGGCCGGGATTACTGTATGGCAGGAATACCGAAGAACGTACACCCAGGATGATCTGCAAGGCATTTTCATCTTCCCTGCCTGCCTGTAGAAGTCTGTTCCAGGTCCTGATGCGATCGGTGTCCGTGGACCGGGAATGGTAAACGGCAATAGACGATCCGAATACTGCCTTAAGCCTGGAAATGATCTGGGTAGTCAGGGCAATTTCCGGTAGCAGGTAAAGCACCTGTTTCCCCTGGTCGATGGTTTCCCGGATCAGATGGATATAAATCTCGGTTTTTCCGCTGGAGGTCACACCATGCAGCAAGGCAACGTCCGATTTGGCAAAAGCTTCTTTTATTTCAAGGAGGGCTCTCTGCTGGGGTGGATTGAGCTGTGACAGGGTCGCAGACGGCAGGTCTTCTGTTTTCTTTTTTCTGAGTTTTCTGCTTAGTCTGAGGCTTTCCGGAAGCGCTGCTTTAAAAACCTCACCGGGAGTACACATATAGTATTCACTGATCCAATTCCAGAGTGTGATTTGCGTATCGAGTACAACCGGTTCCTGATCGAGCACAGCAAGGATTTCCCGGGCCTCATGTTCAGCCGGCGGCTGATCGTGCATACTCATCACAAGGGCTGTATAGGTCTTCTTTTTGCCGAAAGGAACAGTTACCCTGACCCCTGGCTTCACAATCCCTGCCTGTTCTTCGCTAACCATGTATGTAAAGGTGCCTGGTACGGGAAGGGGTAGGAGGATGTCGATATAGCGGGGGAATTCCATTGACTTAAAAATTTACCAATTTACCAATATGCCAATGAGCCAATGAGCAAACAGAAAAACCAGATCATTTGCACATTTGCACATTTGCACATTGGTCTCAAATCAGGATCTCCGCCAGTTTCAGCAGGTCGAAGTCGAGATCCTTGTGAAGTTTAACGGTTTTGCTGAGGGGGACATGAACAATTTCATTGTTGACCATCCCGATCATGATACTTTTCTGATCATCCAGCAGTGCATCAATAGCGGCAGCTCCCATGCGGCTGGCGGTCACACGGTCGAAGGCTGACGGTGAGCCGCCCCGCTGAATATGTCCCAGGATGGTAGTCCTGATATCAAGTTCAGGAAACTCGTTCCGGATTATTCTGGCAATCGGTATTGCGCCGCCTTCCTCGTCTCCCTCAGCCACCAGGATAATACTTGATTTCTTTGACCGTGCACGTTCGGCAAGGTATTTTCTGAGTTTCTCCATCTGTCCTTTTTCCTCAGGAACAAGAATTCCCTCCGCACCGCAGGCAATACCGCTTCGCAGTGCAACGAATCCGGCTTCTTTGCCCATCACTTCCACAAAGAATATCCGGCCGTGGGAGCTGGCAGTATCCCTGATCTTATCAACAGCCTCAACAACAGTATTCAGGGCTGTATCATAACCGATGGTATAATCGGTGCCGAACAGATCATTGTCGATTGTCCCCGGGATCCCGATAAAGGGAATATCAAATTCTTTTGTCATGATGCTGGCTCCTGTAAAAGAACCGTCACCGCCAATGACAATCACAGCCTGGATACCGAACCTTACCAGTTCATCGTAGGCCTTTTTTCGGCCTTCATACGACATAAACTCCTTACAACGTGCTGTCTGGAGGATTGTTCCGCCTTTCTGGATGATGCCACTGACCAGCTGTGAAGTCAGGGGGATGATATCCCCTTCGATCATGCCCATATATCCGCGCCTGATGCCGAATACATCGAATCCCTCATGAATACCGGCACGTACGACGGCCCTTATGGCAGCATTCATACCGGGAGCATCCCCGCCAGAGGTCAGAATACCGATTTTTTTTATTTCTTCCATTGAATTTGAGGTAATGAATAATCTGATGTTAAAGCTATCCTATGAACTGCATATTGCTATTCCTGATCTTAGCTGCAAACTCTTCCAGTAGCCATCTGGGTGTTGAGGTGGCACCGGTAATTCCGATGTTGACGGTATTCTCAAACCATTCATGCTGGATATCAACGGTTTCAGATACAAAATAGGTTTTATCATTCACCGATTTGCACTGTGCAAAAAGCAGTTTGCCATTAGAACTTTGCCGGTAGCTGACAAAGAGCACAAGATCATGGCGGGTGCAGAATTCTTTAAGTTTTGGGATCCTGCCTGCAACCTGGTTGCAGATTGAATTTGTACATTTCAGGGAATGATTGCCTGTTCCTGCTGCCATGGCACGTTGCAGAAGGACATCCTGCAGGTGCTTGTATTTGTCAGTCCCCATGGTTGTCTGGGCATACAGGTGAACCGGCCTGGAAAAGTCGATTTTCCGGAGGTCATCCTCGGATTCCACAATGATGGTCTGGTAATCCGTTTGTCCTGCCAGTCCGCGCACTTCGGCATGGTCCTTCTTTCCGAAAATTACAAATTGTATGCCCTGTTCATGGTTTTGAAAATAGTCATTTTTGATTTTGCTTTGGAGCCGGAGTACAATGGGACAGGTACCATCGATCAGATCGATATTGTTCTTTTTAGCGTGCATATAGGTTTCAGGAGGTTCACCATGTGCCCTGATCAGCACCCGGCAATTGGAAAGGGTGAGGTATTCCTCGTAAGTGATGGTTTTCAATCCGATCTTTTCCAGCCTTTCAATCTCTTTCTGGTTGTGAACAATCTCTCCCAGACAATATAGCTGTCCTTGTTCCCTGATAATTTCCTCCGCTTTGTTTACCACGCGGGTAACCCCAAAGCAAAATCCGGCATGCGGATCGATTTCAATGTTCATGGCAGGTTTTTTTCCATAATTCACGAAACCATTCCATTTGCTTATCAATAGTCATGTGGCTGTTGTCGAGCAATATGGCATCATCAGCCTTCCGGAGCGGGCTTTCTTTTCTGTTTTCATCTTCATAATCACGCATGCGGATATTTTCAATGATTTCTTTGAGTTCGACATCCAGTCCCTTTTCAGTAAGCTCCTTGTAGCGTCTCCGGGCACGTACGTTTGTATCTGCTGTCATGAAGATCTTCAGCCTGGCATCAGGGAAGACAACAGTTCCGATGTCACGGCCATCCATGACGACCCCTCCCTGTTCCCCAATCTTCCTTTGCAGTCCCACCATTTTCTGGCGAACTTCACTGATCTGACTTATTTTACTGACGATGGCAGAAACTTCGATACCCCTGATAGCAGATTCCACATTTTTACCGTTCAGCCAGGTATCCTGCAGTCCCGTCTGGAGGTTAAGGATAAACCGGATATTGATCCTTTCAAGGGAATGCTGGAGGTTTTTATGATCAGGATCACCGTCAAGGAGCAGGTTGTTTTCGATGAAGTACAAGGCTGCAGCACGGTACATGGCACCGCTGTCAATATAGGTGTAATTCAGTTCGCGGGCGATCAGCCTGGCAAACGTACTTTTACCGCATGAAGAATAGCCATCCACGGCAATAATACTGGTTTGAGGCTGTTTCATGGTTCAGAACTTTTTGTTGAATTCATCAAGGTTCATGCTGAAAGAGAACTGGTTGGTTCCGCCGGCGAGGTGAAAGACAGCGTGTCCATAGCTTATGCGGAACCTGGAGACTTTCAAGCCGACACCCCATGAAAAACCTACCATGCCAGGCTTGGTATCGATCTTCATTTCCTGGCGACGGCGGTAATGGTATCCGCCGCGTAAGGTAAGGTTCTTACCCAGGTTGAACTCGGTACCGACTATGATATGTCGCATAAACTTGTCAACTGCAATATCGAAATCACTTTTTGAAGAGGACTCACCTGAAAACGAATCCATGCTGCTTTCCTTTTCCTCGTCAGTGGTGTAAGTCAGGTCCCATTTTTCAAGGTGATCAGCCATGATATAAAACGTAAGAGGTGCATATTGGAGACCTTGTGAAATGCCAAGAGCAATATTAAAGGGAAGCGATCCTCCGGTTCCTTCAGCATAATATGCGTCGACCTGGAATCCCATATTTCGCAATACAAGACCTGCCGTAAACCTCGATCGGGGATTATGATAGGTTATTCCGGCGTCAAATGCTATGGCGGAGGAATTATACACTTCCAGGTCGGAATAGATTGATTTTGTTGTGAAACCAATTTGCCACAATGAATCAATAGGACGGGAATACATGATGTTTATGGAATAATCGGCAGCTCTGAAGGTGCCTGTAAGGATCCCGTTTTCATCGGCACCCTGGAATTTACCGTAGTTCAGGTAATGGATTCCGCCTGCAATGGTGCCCTTTCTGCCCAAACGTGCAGCTGCGGATGCGTATCCGTAATTTATACCGGCAAAGTAATTCACATAGTTCAGGGTAAGGTGGTGATGCATCTCCCGTGTAAGCAGGGAAGGGTTATGATAGGCCAGATCAGGGTCATCGTCTGAAATGGCAACAGCATCGCCGCCGAGGGCTGCAACCCGGGCAGAATTAGTCATTTCCAGGAACTGATAAGCTTTACCACCGGGCTGTCCCCAAGAAAAATGCGGGTTAAGCAGGTTCATCAGGCACAGGGCCGGTAACAAAATCAGCGTTTTACAGGAATTATTTCGTTTGCAGCTCATTGAAATCGGAAAACGGGTAAATTTAGGTGTTATTGTTCAGATAATTTGATATATTTCGATACAAATTGCTGACAACCCGTCACGGAAATGCCTACTGATCACAAACTCATATTTATCATTAATCCGATCGCCGGAACACGCCATAAAAAGGTCGTCTCAGATGCCATAGCTGCATCCTTCCCCGAGGGATTCTATGAGGTGATTTTTACGGAATACCGGGGTCATGCCCATGAGATTGCCCTGCAAAAGATAATTGAAGGTTACAGCAGTATTGTGGCTGTGGGAGGCGATGGTACGGTCAACGAAGTGGCATCCGCACTGGTAAACACACCCTGCAAATTTGGAATCATCCCGGCAGGTTCAGGAAACGGACTGGCCAGGCATTTGCATATCCCGATGCAGCTTTATGCATCTTTGGAAGTTATCAGGCAGCACAATATTCAGTTAATCGACGCGGGGCAGGTCAATGGCAGATATTTCTTCTGTACCTGCGGAACCGGGTTTGATGCTTCGGTGGGTAAGAAATTCGCCAGCACCAGCAAAAGGGGGATGATCAATTATGTAAGGGCAACCATCCACCAGTATATCGGATATTCTCCCAAGACCTATATCCTGAAGACCGAGAACAAGAAAGTGGAACTTGACGCTTTTATGGTGACGTTTGCGAATTCCGGGCAATACGGAGGTAATGCCTATATCGCCCCAAATGCGGTTATCGACGATGGATACCTTGACCTGTGCATACTCCGGCCTTTCCCGAAAACGTCAACTCTTGACATCGGATTAAGGCTGTTTTTCAAGAACATCGACCAGAGTCCTTACCTCGAAGTTATGCGGATCAGAAAGGCAAGTCTCAAGCGTAAGGGCAAACGCAAGATCAACCTGCATCTTGACGGCGAGCCGGAAACAATCAGAGGAAAGTTGAAGATTAAAGTGGTACCGGAAGCTTTACAGGTGATGGTGCCGGTAGTGACAAAGAAAAGGATCGCGCGGCTGAAGGTTGCAGCCCCAAAGGGATTAAAGAAGTTCCAGCCCAAAGAGCCCTGAGAATTTCTTTAACAGAACCTGTTTTACCTCAGCCATGGCTGGTTTAAATCCAAGTTCCTTTTCCATGGAGGTGACACCCTTGTCGGTAAACCCGCATGGATTGATATAGCTGAAATACTGCAGGTCTGTTGATACGTTGAGTGCAAAACCGTGCATGGTGATTCCGCGGCTTACTTTAACACCAATGGCGCATATCTTCCTTGACGGTGCTGAATTTCCGGATTGGATCCACACACCTGTGGCACCGGGGAGCCGTGTGGTTTCTATACCAAATTCCCGGAGTGTTTGTATAATGGATTCCTCAACGTTTTCAATATACTGTTTTACGCCTATACCCTGGGCGTCCAGGTCAAAGATTGGGTAACCGACAAGCTGCCCGGGGCCATGATAAGTGATATCACCCCCACGGTCTGTTTTATAAAAAGTTGCACCGATGGAAGAAAGGAACTGGGCATTTATCAGCAGGTTATTTTCTTTTCCGCTTTTCCCCAAGGTATATACATGGGGATGTTCCACAAAGATCAGGCAGGCAGGACTGCCGGGAGACATCCCGGCAGTCTTTTCTGTAATAAGCCGATTTTGAAGATCTTGCTGAAGTTCCCAGGTGGTTTTGTAATCTTTTAACCGGAGATCGATGTATTTGACCTGGTACATGGAGGTGTCGTGATCAGTTAGGCTACAGCTGCAATTGCTTTCTCCAGCAGCAGTTTGGTAGCCTTAATACCTTCCGGCTCGCTTAATTTTGAGCCTTCATATTCCACGTCAATCCATCCCTTATAACCTGATTCTTTGACGATCTTCAGCATACGGTAATAGTCCGTTTCCGTTTCGTTGCCTTCGGCATCAAAATCATGCGATTTGGCACTGACACCTTTGGCAAAAGGCATTAATTCCTGCACGCCCAGGTAGCGGTCATACATTTCCGACGGGCTGACCCTGAAATTGCCGAAATCGGGAAGGGTTCCGCAATTTTTCATGTTGACCTGCTTCATTATCCCGGCCAGCCATTTCCCATTCGATGAGAAACCGCCATGGTTTTCGACCACAACGTTGATACCGAGCGGGGCAGCAAAGGTTGCCAGCTTACCCAGTGATTCAACAACGGCTCCTGCTACTTCAGTTTCCGTACCCTTACCGGCAGCATTCACACGGATGGAATGACAACCCAGGAATTTTGCAGCTTCCACCCAACGGTGGTGATTTTCAACGGCCTTGTCACGGGTGGCCTGATCCAAATCACCCAAAGACCCCTGGGCATCTATCATGATGAGAACATTGGTGACGTTGTTGTCTTTGCTGATCTTCAGCAATTCATTCAGGTATTCCGTGGTGGTATCTTTAAAGAATGTGCTTACGTATTCCACTCCAAGAATGCCGAATTCCTTGGCAGCCTTTACCGGAAAATCAAGGTTGGTCATTTCCTTTGCCCAGAGAGCTTTATGCAGTGACCATTCGGCCAGGGATATTTTGAATCGTGGTTTTGCCATTGCTTCCCGGCCAAAGGATGAACCGGATAAAAGCGGGATGCCGGCAGCTGCCAGCAAGGAGGTCTGTAAAAATTCTCTACGACTTGTTTTCATATTTTTTTATTTAAAGATAATCCAAATCCATGAAAGAAAAAGAGGCAGATCAATCATTTCAACCTGCCTCTTTCAATAATATCAAGCAAGTTTTACATGTTTTTTATCTTGATTCCTCTGTACCATACATTATTACCATGATCCTGCAGGGCAATGTAACCCGGGAGATACTTCCCGAATTCCGGGAATTCACTGAATTTGCTGGTTTTGATCATTTTATCCCAGTCGGAAGTGCCGATATGGTATTCCAGTACTTTTTCACCGTTCTGGAAATGAACGACTGTACCCTGGTACACCAGGATCTCAATCTGGTTCCATTCTCCAGCCGGTTTTGTGTTCTGGGGAACAGCAGGTATCAGGTCGTACAGTGAACCGGCCATGCGGTTACCATCTTTACCAAGCCTGGCATCCGGATGGCGCTCGTTGTCGAGCACCTGCATTTCAGGAGCAGACTTCCAAACGGGTTCGCCGGGGATTTCCTGTCCCAGGTAAAATATGCCGCTGTTACCACCGGTATCTATTTTCCATTCGAGCTTCAGGTCGAAATCCTTGAATTTCCGGTCATAAATGATATCACCGCCTTTACCACCGGCTTCACCCATGCCAGAGCCAATGCAGCGCAGGGTGCCGTCTTCAACAACCCAGCCCGAGTCGGGGAAGGTCGTCGTATCATAACCTCTCCAGCCATTGGTGGTTTTACCATCGAACATAAGAATCCAGCCCTCTGCCTGTTCCTGGGCAGTAAGGGAATTATACGGATCAACTACAGCCATTGTATCAGCTTTTTTACCGGATGATTTACAGGAATAGAACACCTGACTGCCTGCAATAAAGAAGCAGACCAGGAGCAAAGATAATGCAAGACGTTTCATATAATACAACTGTTTTTAGAGGTTAATAATTGCTAATCATTATGCAGGCATTGCAGGTAATGACCAACCGTTCCTGTAAGTGTGCTTAATCAGTTCTGCTGCGAAAGCCTTGGCTGGCATAGGGTCGGTCCATTTTTTGTTGAAGGTGGGGTGGCCATCGTGAATGGAGAAAGCATCCTCAATGCAGATTCTGACCTTTTCTTCATCGTTAAGATTTGTGAACTGCATGTTCGGGCCGTCCCATTCGAGCACCTTGTTGAGTCCCTGTAAGCGGACAGCCAGAACGCCCATAACGACCATTTCGTTAAAAGGTCCGGCATCCTTGAATTCGGAGGAGAGCTCAACCCTGTTTTCCGGGGTCTGTTTGCAGGCAGCAACCCAATCCATTTCATGTGATACATCCACCCTTCGCAAGGTCTTCGGAGTTACCGGCTTTCTTCCTGAAAGCAACCAGGGATCTTTACCATAGCAACCGCAAACCAGGGTATCTTTTGTACCATGGAAAAGCACACCACCTCCGGCATCATTCATGTCCTTACCGGCAGGCCAGCCTATCGGGAACATAGGTTTAATACCGCCGTCGGACCAGGTTACCTCCACCTCGGGGAATTTGATCTTATCAGTTTTTAAGCCTTTGCGTTCAGGATAAATAAATTTCACATACTCGGCATTGGGAGCACAGTCGGTCAGAAGCAAAGTTGAATTACCCTGTACTTTTGTCGGGTACTGCAGTCGCAAGCCTTTAAATACAGGATGGAGTATATGACAGGCCATATCACCTAGTGCACCGGTTCCGAAGTCCCACCAGCCACGCCAGTTCCAGGGATGATAAATGGAGTTATAGGGGCGCATGGGAGCAGGTCCGATAAACAGATCCCAGTTCAGGGTCTCGGGTACCCAATGTCCCTGAGCAGGACGATTCAGGCCCTGGGGCCAGATCGGGCGATCAGTAAATGCTTCAACTTTCTTTACATCACCTATCTCACCTGCCCAAATCCATTCGCATGTCTGTCTTACACCTTCTCCTGAACTACCCTGGTTCCCCATCTGGGTGGCCACTTTGTACTTGGCAGCCAGTTTGGTGAGCAAGCGTGATTCGTAAACAGAATGCGTAAGCGGTTTCTGCACATAAACATGCTTGCCCAGCGTCATGGCCGTAGCAGCAATAATGGCATGTGAATGGTCAGCGGTTGCCACAATAACGGCATCAATGGAATCTTTCATTTCATCAAACATCACACGCCAGTCCCAGTACTTTTTAGCATTGGGGAAGGCTTTGAATACATTGGCAGAATAAGCCCAGTCAACATCGCACAGCGCAACAATATTCTCGCTTTTTACGGCATTCAGGTTTGAATTGCCCATACCGCCAATACCAACACAGGCAATGTTAAGCTTATCGCTGGGTGCTTTGTAACCAAGGCCACTGACAACATTGCTGGGGACAATGGTGAACACGGCAGCAGCTTTCGCTGTGTTACCCAGGAATTCCCTCCGGCTGATTCCTGATTTCTTCTCTTTATTCATAAATACAGTTTTTAAGTTTGAAGTAAGTATAGTAGAAAATAGTATAAATAAGTTAAGCTCAGTGAGACTTAGGTCCCACTAAGATAGGCAAATTCATACTAAAAATAATACTTCCCGCAAGACTTTTATACAATCTCCTGTTTATCAGCATCCCAGAACACCCTGCGGTTTTCAAGCAGGGCTTTGGTTGACATGTGTGCGCTGATGCCTTCCTGGAAGGCTTGGTCAATATTGCAGCTTGGCTGCACACCTGCCCGTATGCAGTTCAGCCATTCTTTGATGTGCAAATGCGTAGTGTCAACACGCTTACCATTGCGGTAGGTATAAAGCAATCCACGGCTCGCAAAATATTGCTCGGTAGCCGTGGCGAAACCATCGGCTCCTTTTTTACCCGGTGTAAAGGAATAAATAGGCGTATTCGGATCAATGAGTCCTTCTTCTATCTTTTTCTTGTATTGTGTGGATTCCGCCTCGGCTTTGATCACCAGCCGGTCGCTGATCTCCATGCTGGCATCGTGTCCCATGATCACCTTGCCGCGCGAACGTCCACTGGCCAGCGTGGCACTATACAGGAAGGAAAGTTCGTGTTTTGGAAATTCCATGACTACCTGTAACACATCAGGAACCGTACGGCCGTCCTTGAAGAAATAGATGCCGCCTGAAGATGCAACGGAACCTGGAATGCCAAGTCCCATAATCTGATTGAGCGCATCATACTCATGCGTCAGCAGGTCACCATTCAGACCGGTACTGTAATCCCACCAGCAGCGCCAGCGGAAAAAGCGTTCAAGGCTGAATTCATGGTAAGGAGCCTGACCCAGGAACTGAGTCCAGTCGATGGTGGAAGGACTGGCATCCGGATGGATGTCGTAAACCCAGGCCCCATTAGGATCGTTACGGTTGGTACATACCTCGATGAGATTCACCTTCCCCAGGATGCCTTTCTCAATAGCTTCCCTGGCCTTTGTATAGCTCTCTGTCTGCCTGCCCTGATGTCCAAGCTGAAAGACAACTCCTTTTTCCTTTACGACCTTTACCAATTCATAAGTTTCAGGAACAGTCCAGCTTACGGGTTTTTCACAGTATACATGCTTGCCTCTTTTTGCAGCTTCAATCGCCATGGGAGAATGCCAGTGATCAGGTGTTGCAATGATCACGGCATCGATATCAGGAGCATCAAGGAGCTCAAGGTAGGTTTTATATTGCCGGGGTTCCTTGCCCATTTTCCCCACTGTTCCTTCACGGTTTACATTTGAAGCTGCTATGGCAGCTTCTTTTGAATAAACCGAGAATATGTCGCAGACCCCGTTCACCTCGATATTGAGCTGTTCCTGCTCCATATAACTCTGGTAATTGGTATTTTGCTTATTCTCAGCATGGGCTTTGATCTGCTCATCTATCCAGGAAGGTTCGGGAAAACCGGCGGCGCGCATGAGCTGTTTACCACGGATGCCAAAGCCGATGATTCCGATACGGATGGGTTTGCCATCTTTTACGGATGGTGCAAGTTCCACCGGTTGGGAAGTAAGGTTGACCACCTCCCGCATCTGTTTTCTGAAAGTCTGATCAATGTTATTTTTACGTGACCAGGCATAGGAAAAAGCTCCCAGCACCGGGACGGCAGCAAGTCCTTTAATGATATCCCTGCGGCCTATTTTCTGTGTTTCCGTTTTTGAGGAAGTATGATCCTTCTTTGAATTATCGTTTTTCATAGTCTGCAACCTACTTTTTTGTCCATTTTGTAATAAATCTGTCAAATCCGGCTATATGGCCCGTGGGGAAAACCATCAACACGGCCATCGTTAAAATCTCGAGCAATGTCTTATTTACCCACAGGTAACTGCCTTCCTGGGGCATCAGATAGGCAACTGAAGCCAGAGGCGGGTGAGAGCAATAATACATGATCAGAAGCAACATGCCAAAGAATAAGGCATACTGAGTAAGAAATCCCAGGATTAAACCAAGGCCGATCAGGGTCAATCCCCACTTGTTGAGCATGTCGACAACGGCAACAACATTGGTTTTTGCTGCCATCGCGTGAAAAATGCCGGCAAAGGCACCTTGCGAATCCATCAGGTAGCCAAAGGATGACCAATCAGGATTTGCAATTTTTACAATGCCTTCGTACAGAAAATACCACCCCAGCAGTATACGTAACGTAACCAGTAAAAAAGTCTGGATGTTCGTGTAACTTTTATTCATTTGCTTATTTGACATAATGGAGTTATTAGAAACGTCAAATCTAAAAAATCTTTTTTGAAATCTGCAAAATCAATGATGCCAGCCTAGGGTTATTCCATAAATATTCTACCAAATCCAGGTATTAGTCGACATTTTGCACTAAATTGTGTAAATATGCCCGAGGAAGCCAGATACCATGAATTGTCAGGCGACGATTTTATCAGTGCCTGCCGGGATTATGCTTACCTGTTGAACAGGCATTTTCCCGAACGCGGGGTGCTGAAACTTGTCGGTGATCGTTACCGGCTCAGTGGAGACCAGCGTACGGTGTTGTACCGCGGGATTTCTTCACAAGACAGATCGGAGGCACGCAGGTCACTGCTTGTTTCCGACCTGGCCCAAGGGAGCCTTGTATTGGACGGCTATAATGTTCTGTTCACACTGCTCAATTACCGCCTTGGCAGAATAACCTTTATCAGCACCGACGGCATCCTGCGTGATGCAGGTTCGCTGCACGGGCGGTTGAAAGATGAAAAAACATTTGTCGGTTGCGTGGACCTGCTGACGGAGTACCTTGTCGGCAAACAACCCGTGCACGTGGACATTTACCTTGATTCCCCCGTTTCACACAGTGAGAAGCACGCCCGGATTATTCGGGAAAAGATGCAGCAGAACAGGCTGGCAGGGGATTGTCATGTGATTAAATCAGCTGATTGGGCTTTGCGGCACAGCCAGGGTGGAGTTATTGCCACCTCTGATACTGCCATTATTGAAAAGGCACTTCTGCCTGTGATCGATGCGCCAAGAGAAATTCTCGAACACGCCTATAAAGCCACATTCCCCAGGATGCTGGAATTACTTGCCACGGATGAGGCTAAGAACACCATTGATAAAGGTCAGCGGATGAACCGGATCTCCCGGGACATATAAGTCAACCGTATATTTATTGATAAAAGACCGGTCGAGAGCGCGGCTGCCTGAAAAGATACCACCGCTGATGGCATCAGTTCCGGCCAGAATAATTATTTTCGGATGCGGAACTGCATCATAGCAAATCTGCAATGGTTCAGCCATATTTCTTGAAATGGGCCCGGTTATAACAATACCATCGGCATGCCTGGGCGATGCTACAAATTCGATCCCAAAGCGTCCCATGTCAAAATTCACATTCCCGGCTGCATTCAGTTCCCATTCAGAGCTGTTATCGCCTGCTGCTGATACCTGACGCAATTTCAGGGAATTTCCGAAGAGTTTCCTGATCTCTTTGCGAACCAGTTCTGGATTCAGGGTAATAGGATAATCCTGTCCTTCCCGGATTATTAAACCCTCACGCGTATTGGTGGAGATTTTATAGTCTTTTGTAAACCTTATTCTTGAAGGGAAAACCCGATGGCATTCCCCGCAGAACACACATTTGCCCATATCGATGCTAAGTGGTTTACCGGAAATGGCCGCCGTAGGGCATAGATCGATTAAACTTTTAATATCTGCCGCTTCTTCGTCTGCAGTTTTATCTGCTGCTGCAACAGTAATAACCGGTCTTCCCCTGAAAATCCCAGGAACTTCCACGACAGTCACGTCCGGAATGTATTGTTTCCCCTGGTGAAGCAGGATTCTCATCTCAGAAAGCACGGAACCCGTATTGAATTTTAGTTTCATAAGCTGTTCGATTACGGTATTATAAATCGTGTCCGCAGTAGCTCAGGTTAAAGCTCTTGTTGCAGATCGGAAAATCTGATATGTCGTTGTTCCGTACAGCCAGCGCCAGTGCCAGCCAGTTGTGCAGCGAAGGGTCCTTGATCTTGTAATATACAAGGTCTCCTGAACCATTGGTGATTCCGCAATGACATATTTCACCACGCCAGCCCTCTGTAAGCGATAAAACAAAGGTATCTGCCGCTGCTGTTTTTAATCCTGAAACAGGGAATTCCTTTGCTGGCATTTCTGCAACGAGCTTCCGGATATAGCGGATGGATTGGATGATCTCCTGTTTGCGGATCTGGGTTCTGGAATAAACATCGCCATGATGTTTGACAATGGGCTGGTGAGGGATATGGCCGTAATACAGGTAGGGATGTGTCCACCGGATATCGCGCAGCAGTCCGGAGGTCCTCGCCGTTGTTCCCACTGCTCCAATCTGTTCAACCTGGTCGCGGGTGATCGTACCGGTTCTTTCCAGCCTTGCCAGTACACTGGGCAGGGTCTTCATGCGCTGATACATTTCATTCAGATCTGGCTCATAGGCATCAAACAACCGGTTGAGATCGTCTCCGAGAGAGGCTGTTAACGGATAAGGATTCCGGCCCGCTCTGACCAGTCCCTTGGCCAGGCGGTTACCGCACCACTGCTGAAAGGTATTGATCACGGGAGTGCGCAGCCTGCCAAATACTGAACTCCCCAGCTGATAAGCAATGTCTGTGCAGATGGCACTCAGGTCGCCGGTATGAATGGCAATTCGTTCCAGTTCCGAGGCGATGGTGCGTGCAAAGAGAATATCCTCACCCGCGCTGAAGCCACAAAGACTTTCCCACAGGCCGGCAAAGGCCGTCGTATGACCGATGACCGTATCGCCGGCGATATGCTCTGCCAGGATGTTCTTCTGCAATACAGTTTCCTTTTCCACGAAGAGTTGTTCAACTCCCCGGTGTTGATATCCCAATTGTATTTCAAGATGCAAAATCTGTTCCCCATTACAGATAAACCTGAAATGCCCAGGCTCAATAATACCGGCATGTATTGGTCCAACACCTACTTCGTGAAGCTCTTCACTTTCAATCTGATAAAACGGGTAATTTTTTATTTCTGCAAGCAGATCTGCCCGATTGTCAGGGTAACGCAACGGTTTGAGCCAGGGATGGTCGGTATACCTGATCCCAAAGTTCTCATGCAGCTCGCGTTCAAATACATGAAAAGCGAGTTGCCGGGCCGTAAATGAAGGATATTTATTTTTGCTGTCCTTGCCAATAAATGCAGAAGAAACCAGGATATTGCCTGAGCTGTCATCGGCCATGCAGCAAAACAGCCTGAGCTCATCACCCAACGGCATGCCAAAGTAATTCACACAATGACAGTAAACATCACCGGCAATACCTGTATTGAGCTCCATGAATTCCTCGTATGACAAAACAGGAATGTCACAGAGTCGGACGGACTGGTTGTTTTTTATCGGGATGGCATTCATCATGGTGTTCAGTTTAGCAATATGGTTAACGCGGCAATGTGCTGATGGCCGAATTGATCAGCGATACAAGAGCCTCGGGAGGATTCAGCCCCACGTAGATCACCAGTGCGAGCAAGACAAACTGGCTCAGGGATTCCGAAAAGGGAATGGTTTCAACATGCGCGTCATCAAAATCCACAGGTTTGATGAACAGCATTTTAAAGACGTTCTTTCCAAACGCCCAGATAATTACAGTCAGCAGAATCATCACCAGTATCAGTACCCAAAGGTACCCGGAAGAGAAAAGTGATTTGAAGATCAGGAATTCACTCACAAACATCCCGGAAGGAGGCATTGCCGTTACGATAAAGTATGCAAAAAGGAGCACAATCGACCCGGTGATGTTGTATTTGAAATAATGGCCTACATCGTAAACGCTCTTGCTGCCATAGGTCCTGTATATCTGCCCGAACTGAAAAAACAGGGCTGGCTTGGCAAAGGAGTGCAGGATCAGATGAAGTATGGCAGCATAGTAACCAATACCGCCTGCAGCAATACCAAGCATGACTAAACCCATGTGTTCGACACCGGAGTATGCCATCATCCGCTTGATGTTTTTGACCCGCAACATATACACGGTGGCAACAAATACAGAGAGGATCGCCGAGATGAGTACGATTTTATTGGTCCATCCATAGATGGTCGTGTGGCTGGTGATTTCATAAAAGCGGAAAATGCCGATGAACCCGACATTCATCAGTACGCTCGCCAAAAGTGCCGCTGCCGGGTACGGGGCTTTGTCCTTTGCATCGATACCGGCGGTATACATGGGAACCAATCCTGCTTTGGCGGTAAATCCCGTGAAGATGAACAGAAAGGCCAGCTTCATCCAGAATACATTCAGTGTGGCGGCATGGTGCGACAGGTTTTTGTAAAACAAATCGGTAATCCCTTGCTGCTGAACCGCTACTGTGGCAAAAAGCACACCGATAAAAACAAGTGTGATGCTGATGGAACAGATAAAAATATACTTCCACGTCCCTTCGAGGGTAAGTTTGTTGCGGCGATGATAGATCAGGGCGGAGGCGCTTAGCGTGGTAAGCTCCACAAAAACCCAGGTAATGCCCATGTGATTCGACAGATACGCTGCACTGATCGACGTTATGAGGATCACTGTAGCGGCGTAATACATTCCCATTTCACGGGGTTTGTAAGGATGCTTGCCGAGATAAACAAAGCTGTGATAAAAAACCGGAATGCATACAATGCTGATGACCCCGAGGAAGATTATAGCCAGGGAATCGGGTGTGAAATATACCAACTGCGTTAAATCGGGATGATCATATTCATAAACGGCAAGGGATCCCTGCAGTGTACAGAAGATCCAGGCCAGTATCACGTTGAATAAAGGTTTCCTCACGAAATAGAAAGCAAGGCTGATGAGGAGCGAACCTGTCAAATAAATTCCAATCATAGCTCAGGGTATAAATCAGTCTTTTAGATTTCTCAGTTGTTCCACATCCTGCTCTTCAAATACATCTCCGATCTTATCGGCAAAAATACCCAGCAGGATCACACTAACAAAAATATCAAGCAGGATTCCCGTATTTACCAGCATGGGCATTTCACTTCCCACTGCGATTGACAGCACGAAAACACCATTTTCAATAACCAGAAAGCCCATGACATGCGTCAGGATCTTCCGTCGTGTAATGATGATGTAAAGACCGGTAAATAAGGCGGACAGCGCCACAATGAAAAAAATCTTCCTTACATAGCTGTCATGAATGGCATGAGCCAGGAAAAAGGACCCGAGAATAATCATGGTGACAAATACAACCGATACAAAATTCGAAACATAGGGTTCCGCTTCGCGCGTGATCCTGTTCCGATCGAGGATGTATTTTAAAAACATCGGGATGGCAACAGCTTTAATAACAATGGTCTCGAGCAAAACGAAAACCAGGTTGACCACATTGATCTCGATCAGCTCGACAAAGGCCACCCCGAAAAGCAACAATCCCTGGAAGGCAATGATACGGATAAATGTGAGCATCCGGTTGGCCATAGCGATGTAGATCAGGCTAATGGTGAACGCTATCAATAGAATGTTTATCATCTTCAGCGGTTTTAGATTATTTTACCCGTCATCAGCAGAACACCGAGGAATATGAGCAGTGAAATGGAAGTGAACATCAGAATGAACTGGGGATTGTGGTTCATCCTGAACCTGGCCGAGAAAGATTCAATGGTTCCTACGATTACAGCGAAAACCAATTGGACAGCCGTGAAGATGGGGATTGAATAATACCATTCATAGCCCGGAGTGAGGAAAAAATTGGCAATAATGGCACCATACATGGCAAACTTAAGGTTAGTTGCGTAGAGAATCAGTCCCAGGTCGAATCCGCTGTTATCCAGGATCATCACTTCATGGACCATGGTAAGTTCCAGGTGGGTTTTAGGATCATCGACCGGTAAGCGGCTGTTTTCAATGAGGGCAATGGTGATGAAAACAAATGAGGCCAGAATGCCAATACCGTAAGAAATGTAAGAGCCAAAATGGAGCGCCCCGAAGATGCCTGCAAATGAGGTATAGCCGGTGAGCAGTGCAAAAGATCCCATCAGGATAAAAAAAGCAGGCTCCACCAGCATGGAATAAAGTGCCTCACGGCTGGCTCCCATGCCTTCAAAACTGCTGCCTGTATCGAGTGCGGCAATGATCATAAAAAACTTGCCCAGGGCCAGTACGTAAGCAAAAAAGACAAAATCACCGTTGAAGGAGATCACGCCTTTATCATTTCCAAACGGTATGAAAAGAATGGCCATAAGGATAGTTGCCAGATAAACGGTGGGGGCCAGTTGAAAAATAAGGCTGGTGGTTTCACTGAAGACTGAACTTTTCCGCAATGACCTCAGGATATCTTTCATGGGCTGCATGATTCCCGGCCCCTTTCGCCCTGATAAGATGCTCTTGGTCCGGATGATTATTCCGGTGAAGAACAAGCTTGTTAACAGTATAAGCACTAAACTTAACACGCGCATTTTTATAATTGTTTAATTAAGTGACTGAGATACTGTATGACATTTATAATCAGCGGGATGGCAATGCTTATTGCGATAAAAACAACGCCGTACAGCACATAGAACTGAACACTTCCGTTTTGCAGGAATTTGAATTTTCCGAGAAAACCTTTCAGGTTCCTGACAGGCCAATCAACCAGCGTATTTTCCAGCTTGTCATAGAAATGGGTTTCGTCATGCAGGGGTTGGGGAATTATGGTCCGGATCTCCGCCTTGGTCCGGCTCATTGTTATCCAGGGTTTGACAAGAACGGCAAATGGTCTGACAAACGAGCTGGCCGTATATTGCAGCCTGGGGGAGCTGTTCTTGTAACCACAGCCCCATGTGGGGCCTGTAACAAGATCACGCCTTCGCATGGCTGTTTTTCTGACGAGGTAAAGCAGCAGGATTAGCAGCACAAGTCCGGTAAGCGCCAGACTTACCTTTTGCATCAGTGAAACCAGGCTGGCATATTCGGGTGAAACGCCGGTACTGGTGAATAAACCTGCCGGATTCTGAAGAATGCCGATAAAGAGTTGTGGCAACAAGCCAATAGCAACAATCAGTGAGGCAGTCAGGTACTTGGGGAAAAGCATGGCCGGTCCTGCTTCGTGGATAAGCGTTATTTTTCCGGTACGGTTTACTCCAAGAAATATAATGCCAAAGGCTTTGGTGAAGCACATCAATGCCAATCCTCCGGTCAGAGCAAGGGCCACAACTGCCAGAACCACCACAGAAGATGTTTGCCCTGATCCGATTGCGTTAAACAATCCCGAATAGATAAGAAATTCCGATATAAACCCGTTGAACGGAGGAAGCCCGCAAATGGCGAGAGCAGCGAGCAGAAAAAGGAGCGATGTATGCGGCATCCTCCTGATCAGGCCCCCCAGTCGGTCGATGCTGAGTGTGTGGGTAGCTGTGTATACTGTGCCGGATGTGAAGAACAGGAGTGATTTGAACAGGGAATGGTTAAGTGAGTGCAACAGGGCGCCTGTATAACCGGCCAGGGCCAGATAGGGCATATGCAACCCGCTTCCGATGGCGCCAACGCCTATTCCGATGCCGATGATACCAATGTTTTCAATGCTGTGGTATGCCAGGAGCCGCTTCATATTATGCTGGATGGTTGCCAGCAGAACACCATAAACACTTGATACAATAGAGATCAGCAGAATCAGGTAACCGATGACCAGGTGGTTCTCGGGCATGAGCAGGAGCATTCTCAGAATGCCATAAATACCTGATTTTATTATTACCCCCGACATCAGGCCGGAAACATGCGAAGGTGCGGCAGGATGAGCATGAGGAAGCCAGGTATGGAAGGGCACAAAACCTGCTTTGATAGCGAACCCGATGAAAAACACCAGGAACAGGAGCAGGCTTGGTTCTTTGCCGGCAGCGAAACAATAATCCCGGATAGCGGAAAATTCAAATGAGCCGGTGGATGTGTAAACCCAGATGAAGCCCAGTGTCAGGAAAATAATGCTGATATGACTCTGGATCAGGTAATTGATACCCGCTTTCAGGGTTTCCATCCGCCCATGCTCAAATATCACCATGATAAATACCGACAGGGCCATGATCTCCCAAAGGCACAGGAAAGCCAGGGCGTTCTGGATAAAATAAATTCCCGTGAGTGCAAAATGGTTCAGCAGGTAACTTCCAAAATGAAGTGTCAGGCTGGCAGAGCTGCTCTGGTAATGCTTAAGGTATTGCTTTCCATACAGGATGGCTGTGATGGCTGTAAAATTGGTAAGCAGGATGAACCAGGCAGAAAGGCCGTCGGACCGGAGGGTGATATTCCCAAAAACCAAACCTCCGTTGATGGCTTCCTCGTAAATATTTCCTGATAAAACCCAGATCGCATCCCAGGAGCTAGCTGCAGCGCTGCAGATGGTACCGAGCACAGCCAGAGTAGCCTTATGTTCCGATTTAACCAGCGATACAGCCAGCAAAAAGAAAATGGTTATTATGGAAATAATAAAGCCCATGAACAATATTCAAATGATGTTGATGAACGACAATATAATGAGAAGCAGCACAAAGAAAAATCCGTAGAGAACGTAAAACTGGATCTTGCCGTTGTGAATGAATGTGAAATAGTTGAAAAGGCCGAGGAACCTCCGCACAAGGGGCTCAATGATCCGGGTCTCAAAGAACTCGAGGTAGTAGGAGGCATAGCTTCGCGGAGCGGGAAAAACGGAAGCTTTCTCCAGTTCATCGTATTTTTTATTTTCCATGGTGATGAAGCCGAAAAGCTTGGCCAGGCTTTTGGAAAATGATTTTCCGGTATATTGCATGGCAGGCTTGGGTGCAACATAGCCACAACCCCAGGTAGGCGAGGTGTTCAAAATTCTGTCACGGCCTATGGCCTTTCTAATCATCAGCAGCACTGCAACCAGTGCAATCAGTAACAATGAGGACCTGCCAACGAGGGTGAGCGTTTCACCGGCGGTTGGTAAAGCATGCGCCGGCACAACGGATCCGAAGCTTTCAATGACGGAATACACCGGTATCAGGACCAGTTGTGGAAGAATACCGATGGCCAGCATGAGTAGTACGATAAAATAGAGGGGCAAACGCATCAGGAAGGCCACCTCACCGGGCTGACGGTGAATGTCTGCCCTGGGAACCCCCAGGAAAATGGTGCCGAAGGCTTTGGTGAAAGTCAGCATGGATACTCCACCTGCCATGGATAAAATGGTTGTGCAAAGAATCATCAGGGCAATTAGTCCTGTGTTCTTCGATTGAAAGGTTTCAATGAAACCGGAATAGATCAGGAATTTCGATATAAAACCGTTTAAGGGGGGTAAGCCGCTGATAGCCAGCGCTCCGATCAAAAATATCAAGGCTGTATGTGGCATATGCCTGATCAGTCCTCCCAGATTTTCCATATTCCTGGTATGTGTCTTCAGGTAAACATTGCCTGCTGAGAAAAACAACAGGGATTTGTAAAGGGAGTGGTTCAAGGTATGCAGCAAAGCAGCAGAATATCCCAGGACCATGAGCGAAGGTTTTTCGATTCCCTTTCCGATAAGGGCCATGCCAATTCCCATACCCACAATGCCTATGTTTTCAGTTGTGCAAAATGCGAGCATTTTCTTAAAATCACGGTGCACAGAGGCGTTCAGTATACCATAAAGGGTGGTAACGGCAGAGATCAGCAGGAACAAAACTCCTATGGTGAGGACGTGGTGGCTGATTTGGGTGGCGATCCTCAGGATACCATAAATTCCCATTTTGACAATTACACCCGACATAACGCCGGATACATGCGAAGGGGCAGCCGGGTGAGCATATGGCAGCCAGGTATGCAAAGGAACGAATCCGGCTTTAATACCGAAACCCAGAAAGAACAGGGCAATTACCCAATAGGCTTTGTTGTTTTGCAGGAATATCGTGATGCTGTTGAAGCCAACCGAACCTGTAGCGACAAAGACCCAGATAAATGCAATTGACAGAAAAGCAACCCCGAGGTGCATCTGGACCAGGTAATTGAGGCCTGCTTTCAGGGTATTTGCCTTGTCATGATCGAAAAGCACCAGCATCAGCGAAGACAGCGTCATGATCTCCCAGACAATGAGGAATACAAAACCATTACGCAACATACATACCAGGAGCATGGAAATGTGAAACAGCACAAACATGAACCAGTGCAGGTTAAGATCCTGCCTTCGGTTTTCATAGGCGTTCATGTAACCCGACCCATAAATTGCACCGTTGACGAGGGTGATGTTGATGATGATCATAAACCAGGCCGATAACGGATCAATCTGCAGAAGCATGGGGCCAAGGGTCTCTCCGCCATTGATTGTCAGGCTGAAATCATTACCCAGCAATACCCCGATGGCGGGTATAGTTGTAATGACTGCTGTCAGGGCCACAAAAAGAAGTAAGAAAAACGATCTCATATTATCATGTAATCCGCTCAATTTGTGCTCCCAGAGCCCTTAAGCGATTGTCGATGCGTTCGTAACCCCTGTCAATCTGGTCGATGTTATGGATGGTGCTTGTGCCGTCAGCCGAAAGGGCGGCAATCAGCAATGCAACCCCGGCGCGGATATCGGGTGAGGTCATGGTGGTAGGTCTGAGCCTGATTTGATTGTCGAGACCGTAGACAGTTGCCCGGTGCGGATCACAAAGTATCACTTGGGCTCCCATTTCAATCAGCTTATCAACAAAAAAGAGCCTGCTTTCAAACATTTTCTGGTGAATCAGCACATTGCCGCGTGCCTGGGTAGCCACTACCAATACCACGCTGATCAGGTCGGGCGTGAACCCGGGCCACGGGGCATCATCAATGGTCAGGATAGACCCGTCGATGAAAGTCTCAACCTGGTAATGTTCCTTACCGGGCACATAGATATCATCGCCACGACGCTCAAATTCAATGCCGATTCGCCGGAAGACAACCGGAATGATCCCCAGATTCTCCCAGGATACGTTTTTGATGGTGATTTCTGACCGTGTCATAGCTGCCAGCCCGATGAAAGAACCTACTTCAATCATATCGGGCAGCAGGGTGTGATCGCAGCCATGGAGGGCATCCACACCTTCGACGGTGAGGAGGTTGGAACCGATGCCTGTTATCCTGGCTCCCATACGGTTCAGCATATGACAGAGCTGCTGAACATAAGGTTCACAGGCGGCATGGTAAATGGTGGTAGTTCCCCTGGCAAGCACTGCGGCCATTATGATATTTGCCGTTCCCGTCACAGAGGCTTCCTCGAGCAGCATGCTGCATCCGGTGAGCTTATCCGCATGCAGTTTATAAAACTCCTGTGTATATTCGTAATCAAAACTGGCGCCCAGGCTTACCAGGCCATTGATGTGGGTATCCATACGACGGCGGCCAATCTTATCCCCGCCCGGACGAGGGATATACCCCTTGCCGAACCTGGCCAGCAAGGGCCCCATGATCATCAGCGATCCCCGCAGACTGGCGCTCCTTTTACGGAAATCATCCGTTAGCAGGTAGTCGATGTTGATATCCCTGGCGGCAAAGCGGCATGAGTTCCGCGATATACGGGTGACTTCAGCACCCAGGGAACCGACCAGATCAATCAGGTTATTCACATCGAGAATATCGGGGATATTGCTGATGGTGACTTTGTCAGGTGTCAGCAGCGTTGCGCAGATAACCTGAAGGGCCTCATTCTTTGCGCCTTGGGGAACGATCTCGCCTCTTAGTGGTTTTCCGCCATTGACCCTGAAGGATGCCATGAAATCAGAGGATTTGTTACTGCTGCTTTTTCCTTTGCTGTTGCATTTGCATGCGCTTCCGCTGCTGTTGCTGTTGCTGCTTCCCTTTCTGGAAGTCCTTCTGGTCGCTCAGTTTTAATCCTTCCTTAACACTGAGCCTTTTGCCCGACAATTCATGCAAATCACTGAAAATGATTTCGTCAGTAACGGAATCACGGTTCCAGTTCAGGTAGGATTTTTTCATATGATTGGCAATCAGCTTGGTAAGAGTATCTTTGTCTTCACCTTCGGGAAGTTTTACGGCCTCCTGGATAAGACTTTCCACGATCCGGCCGTAGTGGCGGTAACGGATATCGCTGTTGTTATAACTTACACGGCGTGGCTTCTCGGTAAATTCCTCCGGTTGTGGAACTTCATAAGGATATTCGATATCGAGCTGGAAGTCCGACATAATGGCCAGGTGGTCCCACAATTTGTGTTTGAAATCATTGATGTCACGCAAATGGGGATTCATGTTGCCCATAATGATGATGACAGCCTGGGCCAGCCGGTTTCGCTCTTCGCGGTCCTCAATGGTAAGGATATATTCCACCATTTTCTGTATGTTTCTGCCGTATTCAGGGAGGATCAGCTTGGGACGGCTGGTATTGTAGTCGTATTCCATATAAAAAGTTTTGACAAAGCTAAAGGAAAAATAGGTTATGGTCAAGTTTATGGTAAAGAATGTTGTAAGTTGCGGGTTGTGCTCAGTCACCAGTCACCATCCTTAATTTGGCAAATTTGAGCAACAATTGCTTCTCCTCGCCGAGCTCCTGGAAAAAAACCGTGGCCTTCCGGTTTGGAGAAACTCCTTCAATATGGATGACCTTGCCGATGCCAAATGTAGCATGTTCCACCCGCATACCGCTCTGGATCAGGTCAGGGTTTTCGGGTTTGAAATCTGCAGCCGGCTGCCTTAATAGCGGTGCAGGTTTTTTGGGGACCAGAATGCCGGGCTTAGTCAGCGGGGTCTTGCCGGCGCTGCTTCCCGGGTAATACTTATCATCCCAGAAATCATCTTCCTCCTCCTGCTGTTTTCTGGATCGTGAAGGCTGCTCAACAGGCATATCCATGTATTTCGGATCGATATCGCGCAGAAATCGGCTGGGTTGGCAACTGGTGGGTGTACCCCAGCGGTAACGGGTTTGGGCGTAACTGATAAAAACCCTCTTCCTGGCACGGGTAATAGCCACATAAAAGAGCCGGCGCTCCTCCTCCATTTCTTCGGGTGATTCAAATGACATTTTCGATGGAAAAAGTTCCTCTTCAACACCTGCAATGTATACATTATTGAATTCCAACCCCTTGGCCGAGTGCATGGTCATGATGGTCACCGTATTGCGGTCATCCGGCTTTTGATTGTCAAGGTCAGTGATCAGTGCCACATTTTCGAGGTAATCCGCCATGGAAGATGCCCGGTTTTCATCGATAGCCGTCTCGGTAAAATCCTTGATACCGTTCAGTAACTCTTCCAGATTTTCATACCTGCTACGTTCCTCGGGGGTGTTCCCACTGTATAGATCCTTACGCACGCCCGAGGTGATGGCGATATGCTGTGCCGCTTCAAAAGCATTCAGTTCTTTAACCTTGTCGGAAAAACCGGCAATCATATCATAAAAGTTATGGAGTTTGGTGAGGGTACCCTTGTTCAGTTCCGTTTCCGCTGATCCTGCATCCACAATAGCCTGCATCAGGCTTTTATCGGTACGTGAGGCATATTCTTCCAATTTTTCAAGGGTAACGTCGCCGATTCCCCTGGCCGGGTAATTGATGATCCTTTTCAGGGCCTCATCATCACTATGGTTAATGGAAAGGCGCAGATAAGCCAGCATGTCCTTGATCTCTTTGCGCTGGTAAAAAGAAATACCGCCGTAAACGCGGTAAGGAATGTTACGCTTTCGCAGGGCTTCCTCAAAGATCCTCGATTGGGCGTTGGTACGGTAAAGGATGGCAAAATCGCTGTAAAGCTGCTGCTCGGTGAGAGAACAATCGAGGATGTTATTCGATACAAAGAAACCCTCCTCGATATCGGTGAGGCATTTAACGACGCGGATCTTTTGACCGGCTTCATTTTCGGACCACACGTTCTTTTTAATCTGACCGTTATTCTTCGCGATCAGGCTGTTGGCTGCATCAACAATAGTCCTTGTGGAGCGGTAGTTTTGTTCGAGCTTGAACAACTGATGGTCGGGGTAGTCTTTGCGAAAGTTCAGGATATTTTCGATCCGCGCACCACGGAAAGAATAAATGCTCTGCGCATCATCACCCACCACGCAGACATTGTGATGCAAAGCTGCCAGCTTATGCACGATCAGGTATTGCGAGTGGTTGGTATCCTGGTACTCATCCACCAGCATGTAGTGGAAACGTTCCTGATATTTGGCAAGTACCTGCGGAAAATCCCGAAACAGTATGTTGGTATTCATTAGGAGGTCGTCAAAATCCATGGCACCCGATTTCTTGCAACGGATACAGTAAGTCTGGTAAATCTCACCCAGCTGAGGCCGGCGGGCAATGTTATCATGGGTGCTGATCTCGGAATGGTTTTTATAGGCCTGCGGGGTGATGAGGTTGTTCTTGGCCCATGAAATACGACCCAGCACCTCACCGGGTTTGTAGCGCTGGTCATCGAGGTTCAACTCACGGATGATCGATTTCAGGAGGCTCTTGGAATCGAGGGTGTCATAAATGGTATAGCTCGAAGGATAGCCAAGAAACTGTGATTCGTTGCGAAGAATACGTGCGAAAATACTGTGAAAAGTACCCATCCAGAGATGCTTGGCCAGTTCTTCTCCTACCAGCTGGGCAATACGCTCTTTCATCTCCCGGGCTGCCTTATTGGTGAACGTCAGGCAGATAATCTGCCCGGGATTCACGCCCTGGTTGAGCAAATGAGCGACACGGTACGTAAGCACACGGGTTTTACCCGAACCGGCACCGGCAATCACCAGAGCAGGTCCCGCAGTATTCACTACTGCCTCGTATTGCGCACTGTTGAGCTCTTTCAGATAATTCTCCATAGGGCAGCAAAATTAGCATAAGATATCCAGTAAGGGAGATAATGGAAAATGTTTTTTTAAGGAAGTAATGAACATTAAGAAAGGGACGATGGACATGTGGGACCGATATTGTTTTTTATTTAAAATTGCAGTAAATTGGATATTAAAACCATTCTGAATATTGAGTACTGGACCTTCCGTTGCATTAACTGCCATAAAAATGATTGGACGAATTCGCATACTCCTGTTCTGTTTGTTATGTTTTTATTCTGCCACTGCACAAGAATCAAGGAATAAAAAACCGAAAGCATTTGAAGTCTGGGTCAAACTGCATAACACTCCTGATATTCCCAAAGGGATGTTGTTTGCAGTCGGTGATTCTTCAATAATTCTGGCAGGATCAGCAGGGGATACCGTCCTGAGAGCCTACAACATCAGCACCATCGAAATGCTGAAGATCCGCAGGTCAAAAAGCATCATCCGGGGAACAATTTTCGGTTTGACCATCGGTACTGTCGGGGGTGTTGTCATTGCCAATTCAATACCCGGAGGATTGGATTTTCTGACCATACCTGTTTCTTCGGCTGCAGGACTGGGCTTTGGTTTATTGGGGGCCGGAATTGGAATTTTGGCAGGATCAGTAAAAGACAGGATTCCCATTAAGCATAACTATGATAATCTGAATAAATATCGGGGCAACCTGCAGGATTATTCTTTCCAGCAAGAAAAAGCTGCAGTCAAACACCGGTTTGAGCACCGATGGAGTGCCGGAGCATGTGTGGGAATGTCATTTGCCCAGGATGAATTCGCTTCCGATTTGCCTGACGAGGGTTATGCAGGCATGGTCATGTCGGGATTAGGCCTGAAAATCAACGCCGGATACCGTTTGACTAAAATAATAGGGGTAAATTTATCTTTCTTCAACAATTCATTTGGCGTAAACAACAGTGATAATACTTCCTCCTGGGATGTCACCGCTGTGCTGGTAAGCCCGGTTATTTCACTTCCTGTTTCAAGAAAGATACGCTTCGATCTCGCACCCGGTATTGGCTATGCAGGTACAACTTTGCTGGAGGGTGAGGAATTTATATTAAACGGTGAGGGTTTCGCAATGCATGTCAATGGATCGCTGGTATTTAATTATTCAAAACGGTGGTTCGCGTCAGCAGGAGCAGGCTACTTTTTATCAAATCTTAAATACCAGGAAGGAGGGGACGGTTCTGCGCGTACGTTAAACATTGAACTTGGTCTGGCCTATAAATTTGGTAAGAAGGACTTTTGATTTCTGCCAGTGATACGACGCCCGTGAGCTGCTGCTATTTGATCATTGGATTCAATTGAAAAATCCGGATAGGGTATCAGTGTTATTATCAACCGTCGTGTTTTTATGCGCTATCTTAACGTTGTCGGGCAGATAGGTTATTGATATCGCCGGTCGTCCCGGAAAGGGAACCATGAATAGGGAAATGATCAGGAATAATTTGTTCACGGTTTGTGCGTTTGTTAAGTAAACATTTCAGCAATCACCATGATGCACAAACGGAAAATCAGAAACCCTGCTGTTCAGCGCACAGGCTGTTTATTATATTTTGCAATGATGGCGGTCTTTGTGAGTTGTGAAAAGGACTGTTCTGCTCCTGCTGCGGAGTTTCACAATCCCCTGGCCCATCCTGAGGACGGGCCGCCTGCCGGCAATCCCGGCGGCAATTATCCGGTTCCTTCAGAAGCAGGGCCGGAGGACGTTTCCAGTCCCGATCATATCATCGGTAATGGAACACCGGAAAGCTGTAACTGCCAGGCATTCATTGAGGCTGTCGCCCAAGGCGGAAAGATCACCTTCAATTGCGGCCCCGATCCGGTAACCATCACGCTCGACCGTCCGGCGAAGGTATTCAACGATGCGATCCCTGATATCGTCATTGATGGAAACGGGCTGATAACCCTCAGCGGTGGTGGTAAAACGCGCATACTGTATATGAATACCTGTGATCCGGATCAGCACTGGACCACATCGCACTGTCAGAACCAGGATCATCCCCGGCTCACAGTGCAGAACATAACTTTTGCCGACGGGAATTCAAGGGGGGAGGAAGAGTACGACGGCGGAGGAGCCATTTGGGTAAGGGGAGGGCGTTTCAAAGCGGTCAATTGCCGATTCTTCAACAATACCTGTGACAGCCTGGGCCCGGATGTCGGGGGTGCCGCCATACGGGTCTTCAGCCAGTTCAATAACCTGCCGGTGTACCTGGTCAACAGCACCTTTGGAGGTGCCGAAGGGTACGGCAATTTCGGATCAAACGGAGGGGGGATAAGCAGCATCGGCGTTTCATGGACCATCATCAATTGCCTTTTTTCCTATAACCGCGCCATCGGCAACGGTGCCAATCCGGCACAGGCCGGTACTCCCGGCGGGGGAAGCGGCGGGGCAATTTATAACGACGGGAATACAATGACATTGACAATCCTGGGAACGCTCATTGAAAAGAACAAGGTAAATGCCCATGGCTCGGCCATCTTCTTTGTGACCAACGATCATTCGGGCGACATCCGCATTGATCAGTCGGTTATCTGCAACAATACCGGGGGCTCATGGTATCCGGTTTATCCAGGTATTTCCATGCACAGCGATACGAAGTGCGTGGTAACCAGTACGGAATTTTGCTATTAATCCATCAATTGCTTATTTTTATGGAAACAAAACCGGATCATGGATACACCAGAAAGCCTGGAAATTAAAGAAAAGGGTTCTTTGCTGCTGGAAGTCGGATCGTTGTTGATGAGTTCAGGTGCTACCACAAGACGGGTGCGTGACACAGTGCACCGCATTTCGGAGGCATTTGGCTATCATGCCGACATGCTGATCACCAACAGGGCTATTACACTGGCCATTACCGATAAGCACGAACAATATTTTTATAACAGTCTGAAGCGCACATCGCCGCATGGAATCAACTTTAAGGTCGTTTCAGGGATCAGCCGCATGAGCTGGCGCGTAGTGGATGAGAAATGGACTTCCGGGCAGGTGCGGGCTGAACTGAACCGGTTGACCTCACTTCCCCGGTACCCGAGGATACTGGTACTGTCGCTGGTTAGCCTGGCAGGAGCGTCGTTTTGCCGGCTTTTCGGCGGTGACGCTCTGGAAATGGCGGTTACTTTTCTGGCAACTTTTATCGGATTGTTTGTACGACAGGAAGCGGTGAAAATGAATTTTAACCCCTATCTCTGTGTATTCTTTGCATCTTTTGCTGCTTCTCTGATTTCAGGTCTGTTCAGGAAGCTCGGTGTGGGAACCTCCATGGAGCATGCCTTTACCGCTTCGGTTTTGTTTCTGATACCCGGAGTACCCCTTATCAATTCCTTTTCGGACCTTATCGATGATAATATACTGAACGGGATCGTGCGTGGGATAAACGGTTTGATGATTGCCTTTGCCATTGCTCTGGGATTGCTGGGGTCCATGATCATTTACAGATTTTAGCCATGGATGGATTTGCATTTCTGGAAAACGGGATATGGTTTGGACTTGCGGCCATAGGATTTGCCATATTATTCAATGTACCCCAACGGACCCTTGTTATGATCTTTGTTCTGGCTGCTTTGGGCGGATTGACCAAATTGTTCCTGGTTCACCTGGGTGCGAGCATCGTTTTATCTTCGCTTGGCGGGGCATCGCTGATCGGGATATTGAGTATACCGGCCTCTCACAACAAGCACGCCCCGCCCCTGGTTTTTGCCATCCCGGCGGTAATACCCATGGTGCCGGGTGTCCTGGCCTATCAGATGGTTTTAGGCCTGTTGCACCTGTCGGGCAATCCTGCAGGTGATATCTATTCGCAGGTTCTGTCAGAAACCGTGAGCAATGGTCTGAAAGTTCTCTTCATCCTGATGTCATTGGCTGTTGGTGTGGCAGTCCCCATGCTGGTTACCCGCAAAAGTTCCAGCAAAGACATTGTCATAGGGAAAAGAAAGGGTAAAGCTGTGGATGGCAAATAGATTTGCGTGTTTCCGGATTAATAATCTAGCGTGATCCATTACCATGAAAACCTGTCTGCTTATTTTAATCGTATGTCTCAGCGTTATCAGCACATCAGCACAGTTGTCTGAAAGGCGGGGTTACATCGGTATCAGTGCCGGTCCTGCCTATCCTGTAGGTGATTTCGGCAGCAAATCACTGAGCAGTGAAAATGCGCAGTTTGCCCAAAGGGGATATTCCACCAGCTGGGTCAATTTCGGATACCTGTTTAAAAGGCACTTCGGGATAACCGCAGCTATCTTTTACGGCGAAAATGATGTGGATAGATCCGGCACTGAGGATTGGTGGCAAATTATGGCCATAACAGGAGGCCCTATGCTTTCAATGCCTGTTTTTGAAAAAATAAGAATCGATTCCAAATTCAGAATCGGTTACATCGGAACTACCCGTGTTATTGATAGCATGTCAGGACAGAATGACTTTGGAGGTGGTTTTGGAATTGACTTTCGTCTTACCGTCAGGTATGATGTGATTAAGTGGTTATGCCTTTTTATGGAAGGGGGATATATTTCCTCCAGACAAAAATTCCCCGATTCCACAGCAGCATCGATACAGGAAATCATTGCCGGATTCGGGGTTGCTTACAGACTGAAATGAAGCTTCCGTGCAGCCGGTAGGTGTGCTTATCTCCCCGAAAGTCAAATACCATAAAAGTTTATAAAAAAAGTTTGTAAAATATTTGCATTTGTTATTCGTTATATTATATATTTGCAATATATAAGACAATTATATAATATGAAACCATGATATCATCTGAATTGCTGAAAGGTTCGCTGAAGACCATCGTACTGAAACTTCTCGAGGAGAACGGCAGGATGTACGGCTATGAGATCACACGCAAGGTCGAAGAAATTACCCGGGGAAAGATCATGCTTACTTATGGGGCGCTGTACCCGGTGCTTCACAAACTGGAGCGTGAAGGAGTACTGCAGGTGGAGTCAGAGAATTTCAACAACCGGATCCGCATATACTACAGCCTGACGCCCAGGGGACATTCCGTTGTTCAGGAAAAAGTCAGGGAACTGGCTGAATTCATCAATACCCTGGGATTCATCCTCGATCCGAAACTGGGATTGAGCCATGAATGAACTGAGTATCTCCGACATCGGCCTGATCAGCAAAGACGTCCGGCGGCACCAGATTATCTTTTCACATCTCTGTGACGAACTGATCGACCACATTTGTTGTGATGTTGAATACGAGATGCAGGCCGGTCTTTCTTTTGAGAAAGCCTATCAGAAGGTGAAAGAAAAGATTGGCATCCGGGGGCTTAACAAAATCCAGGAAGAAACACTTTATGCAGTCGATACCAAATACAGAAAAATGAAAAACACAATGAAGATCACAGGCATTGCCGGCACGGTGCTGCTTGGTTTTGCCGCTTTGTTCAAAATCATGCACATACCCCTGGCAGGTATATTGCTGGTCACAGGTGCATTTCTGCTTGTGGCATTTTTCATGCCTTCGTCCATGATGGTACTCTGGAAAGAATCAAAAAGCAGGAAAAGCCTGTTTTTGTTTGTTTCCGCTTTCTTAGCAGGTACGCTTTTTATTTTTGGGGTACTATTTAAAATTCAGCACTGGCCGGGATCCAATTGGATCATCAGTCTTGCCATGCTGTCAGGCAGCTTTTTGTTCCTTCCGGCATTGCTGGTGCAAAAACTTCAGGATGCTGATAACAACCGGAAGAAGTGGGTTTATTCCATAGGTGCTATAGCCGCCTTTTTATACATGTTCTTTCTCTGGATGAAGATCATGCACTGGCCTAATTACCTGTTAATCGGCTACTTTCTGGTGATATTGGTCTTTGTTGTGGTTATACCCTGGTACTTTTACCTGGAGGGGAAAGAAGAAAAGGGTGTGAATGCCAGGTTTATCTTTGTGGTCATTGCCCTGGTAACCATCCAGGTACCTTCCTCCTTGATAAGCCTGAATCTACAGCAAAATTATGATGACCGCTTTTTCGTGCTGGCCCGTCAAAATGAGGCCATACTGGACTATCAGAAGAAGGCCAATGAATCATTTCTTGCTGCTTACCGAGATTCTCTTTCGTTCGGCAAAATGGTGAAGGTACATGAAAGTACTTCCAGAGTAGTTCAGAGGATTGAAGCGATAAAAACCCGGATGAGGGATATTTCAGGTGACAATCAACCCTTTGACCAGGGATCAACGCATGCTTTGCTGATGCCCGGCTGCGAAACCCGGTCAGAACTGGATACCACGCTGACCGAATACCTAAATGAGCTGAACGATTATGCCGGGTCACTGTCATTTATCCCGTCTCAAAGACTACCTGGAATGATGGCCTTCCTGCCCGTCAGGCAGGAGCAGCAGGACAAGACCAGTCTTATTACCAGTCTGCATGCGCTGAATATGACAGAAACTGCAATTCTCATGCTGGAACTGGATGTTTTAGAATGCATTGCCGATTCTTTGGAAACGAAAGAATAACCACCTTAATGACAAAACCATGAAACAGAAAATATATATCCTGGGCATCGTTACCCTGCTGCTGATATTTACCGGCACGCTTTTTAAGATCAATCATTATGCCGGAGCCGGATACCTTATTGTGGCAGGCATGTCCATGCTTTTGCTCGTTTTTTTACCTATGGCCCTGGTAAACAATTACAGGGCTGAAGGTGATCACAGGAACAGATTCCTGTATATCATTACCTGGGTCACCTGCCTGGTAGTTTTTGGTGGTATGCTTTTCAAAATCATGCACTGGCCCGGGGCCGGTAAACTGCTGCTGGTTGCAATTCCTTTCCCTTTTGTTGTTTTCCTGCCCGTTTATCTGTACTTCACAGCAAAGATCAGGAACTTCAATATATACCATACCGTATATGTCCTTTATCTTTTGGTATACCTGGCAGTATTTTCGGCATTGTTATCGTTGAATGTCTCTACAGTCAGAATTGATCAGAGCTTTGTTTTGGCGGATACCTATAAAAAAATGACCGCATTTGCCGGAAATATGGCAGGGGCTTCATCGCTGAGACCAAATACGGATTATGAAAAAAAATTGGCAGAATCAGCTGACCGCTTATTGGCTACCACGGAGCATTGTAAGAAGCTACTCTATGAAAAAATGGAAATAACCGGGGAAAAGCTGCAAGATTGGAAGGGAAAAACAGGGATGATGGATTCGAGGACTCTCGCAGCAAATGTTTTGCTGAAGGGTGACCAGCAATCGCCGGCAATGCAACTTGAGACGGATATCAGGCAATTCATTCAGTTATTAAAAGAGGGCCCTGACGGAGATTCACTGGCAATGCATGCATCCCGTATCCTGATGATGGAAGAGGACAATACATCCGGAAAAACATGGGGGAGGTTGATGTTTGAAAACACCTGGACCAGCTGGGCACTGATCTATATCGAATCAATGGAAGCCAATGTAAATCTACTGAAACAAAATGCACTGAGGAATAATAGAATGGCTGCCAAATGGTGATTGAATACGGATAAAGGCAAAAAGATATTAGCTTTGTTGCGTATTTGATCCTACTATGCTTTCGTTTAAAATCTTCTTTCAGAACCGGAAGTTTTTTGCCCCTGCATTTCTGTATTCCTGTTTCAGTCTGATCTTCAGCACCTGGGTGACATACATCCCCTTTATTGCTGATAAGCTGCAAATAACCGAAGGAAAGATCGGAGGGGCGCTGTTCTTTACTTCACTTGGATCACTATCGATGCTGCCCATAAGCAATCGAATGGTGGACAGAATTGGCGTTGGCAGGCAGGCCTTTATTGGTTTCCTGTTGTATTCTACAGCTGTTTACGGCATGTTTCTGGCCCCCACTTACACAACATTATGCATGGCCCTGTACGGTTTTGGAATTTCGAGCTCTGTATTTGCCATATCGGTCAACTCGCTCACGGCGACCATCGAGAAGCAGGCCGGCAGAAACATCATGACCGGCAGCCATGGATTCTGGAGCATGGGAGGAATTATCGGGTCTGCCACGGGAAGTTTCATTGCCGGTCTGCTGAAAATGCCTGTCCTGCATATTTCCATTCTGATAACCATTCTGATTTCACTCCAGCTCTGGCTAAGGAAGGAGTATTTTCATATCCGCAGTGATCACTTCGAAAACAAAAAGCACGGGAAATTTCCAATAAAACCTTTGCTGGCCATAGCCTCCATCAGTCTGATCATGATGGTTTCGGAAGGCGCAATTGCCGACTGGAGTGCCTTATACCTGAAGAAAGTTGTAGTGATGAGGGGCCAATTCCTGGGTCTGGGCTATTCCTTGTTTTCCGTTGGAATGACCCTGGGTCGTTTTGCAGGGGATACGCTGAGTCACAGGTTCGGCTCATGGAAGTTGCTCCGGATGGCCATTGGCACCAGTCTGGCTGGCTTTGCACTGGTATTGCTGAAACTTCCGGCAACCACCCTTACCGGATTCTTCATTATCGGGCTGGGATTTTCCATCATCGTTCCCGAGGTTTACAGGTTGGCCTCCCGCATAAAAGGCATCAGGACTGCTGACGGAGTTTCGTTCATTTCGGCAACTGCCAACATAGGTTTCCTCACCGGTCCGGTTGTACTTGGCTTTATTGCAGAACTTCACACCCTTCATCTGAGCTTCATGGTGCTGATGGGATTGGTGACAACGGCGTTTGTCATGTCATTGTGGAGAAAGTGAAGTACTCAGTATTCTGTAATAGGTGAAATAAATTACCAGTCCCTTGGGTAGTTGCGCATAATAAAACATGCTGTCCGTTACAAACTCATCAATGATCATACCTGCAATAAGATTCCCCAGCATCAGCAAATGCAGTATCAGTATCCATGAATATCGTGAAGTCAGCAACTGCCGCAAGGCAGCAGGATAATTCAATAATAATTCACGGAGCAGATACCATGAAGCTGCCAGGTATAATCCGTTTATCACATACAGGCCCGGGAATAACAAGGTTTTCAGCGGCAAGTCCCGCAGGTGGATGAATACCAGAAGAATTGTGATAATCAGGGTGAAGACCAGGTGGAAGAGGATATTGTTTTTTTGCCGGGGACGGATGAGTGTTGCCGTATAAAGGAACAGGTATGGATAGGTCAGCAGTTCACATAGCCGATGAACATGGATGCTGGTCGGCAATGTACTGTTAAACCTTGTTTGGTAAAGTTGAAACAATGAAACCATTGATAACACAAGTAGAAGTAGTCCTAAGAAAAAGTTGGGATCCGGTTTTCGTTCTGAACGAAAAAAAAGGAAACACGATAAAAAAATACCATGGAAAGGAATTACCAGGGTTATGATCTTTGCCATATCGGGGATTACGGATCTCATTGCTGCGGAAAACAAAAAACCGGTCCTCCACAGGAGCGACCGGTTTTGTTAAACTACTAATACAAGCCAAATTTAACACCTGCTGTAATGTTGAAACCTGACAGGTCACTGTCCGTTAAATGCGTTCTGGCAACATGCTCGCTGTTAATGTCAATTCCGTGCACATACCGGTATCCGACACCCAGGACCAGTCGTGTTTTGGCACCCAGGTTTATTTCACCGTTGATTCCAGGTTCTGCAAAATAGAACTTTGCACCAGTTACATTACCGAAATTGTCCAGCATACTTGACTTCTCATTTTCGTAATCTTTGGCGGAACCACTGCCCAGGGTTACCTGGACACTCATATGTACAAGGTTTGCCGGCTTACAGGTATACTGAACCATTAATCCGGTATAACCGTAATTGACCCTTGGATGAGTGACATTTGCGGCCCCGACTGCACCGACCATAACAGCATGATTGAACAGTGCCCCGGCAAACATACCATATTGAGTAGCCGGTTCATGCTGTATGGAAGATGTTTTTAACTCGATACCCCAGACAAATCCGATCTCAGCATCGGCACCAAACACTGATTTTGTCTCTTGCGAATAGACCTGGGTCAATGCTGCAAGAAAATGAACAAATGCCAAAGTCATTAAAGTTCTGGCTGTTCCTGCTGATAAGCGATTTATAGTTTTCATGATAGTAGGTTTTTTGTTAAACTTAAAATTCATGTCAAACTTACGCTATAATGCAGGATATCAGATAATTCAATCATAAGCGAACACGGTCCGCTTGTAAGGGAGCACATCAGGAACGGTACTCCGAAGGTGTTTTACCGGTAATCTTCTTGAAGGTTTTATTAAAGGCTGATTTGGATATGTACCCTACCTCTTCAGCAATGTCCTCGACGGTCAAATGGCTGCAATCAGGATTTGAGAGCATCTGTTCTGCCTCCCTGATCCGGTACATGGCGATAAACTCAAAAAACGACTGGTTCAGTTTCTCATTGATTACCTGCGAGATATGATGAGCTGGTATCAACAGCTTTTTAGATAACTGGGCTTGTGAGACAAGGTTGTTTCTGTAATACTTTTCATTTTCCATTCCTGATGTGAGTTTCTTCAGGATTTCAGCCTTATCTTCCTCGTTCAGGGAAGATCTGGCATATTTTTTCGAAGAATTCAAATGATCACCCAGGTGATCGGTGAAAAAAAACGATGACTTGATCACACTTACACTGGTGCCATAGATGATGAGTGTTAAACAGGAGGTAACCAGAAAATCGCCGATATCCCTGCCGAATGTAAGCTTCACCAGAATAAGGACTATAAGCAGAACAAAAAGTGCCAAAGTAAAATTCCGCAACCAGCTCAGGTTTTTATACCTTCGGATGAAAAGTGAAATATTTTCTTTCCTGAAAGCTTGCGCAATGGGAAGAAAGGGAAAAACAATGTAAACCAGCAGATACAAAACGGATAGTTCCGTCAGGTATCTCCTGAGATAAAGCGGATCTGTGTTGAACCTGGGATAGACCACATCAATATTCATTTCAGGATAGTAAGCGTGAACATATTCAGTGTATTTAAATCCGGTGGGCTGAAAGACGTAGAGCAGGTTATAAAAAAAATAGAATAAGAAGGGCAGTAAATGCAACAGTTGAAGAGTCTGAATTTTCCCTTTCAGACTTGATACTACGTAAAGAAAGAACAAAGGCCCGATGGCGAAAGTGAAGCTCTCACTGAAATTGTCAAGCCATGCGATATCTGCCATGTAGCCAGTATAGCACAGGAAAATGTCGAGTGAAATTAGTGAAAAAGCCAACATCAGCAATCCGATGAAAATGTTGGCCTGGTAAATCCTGTTTTTTCGGTTCAGAAAGAAATAGGAAAGGATCAGGCCCTGGATTACGCCAAGTAGTATCAGGAAAGCGAAAAAATCAATATTGGGTTCAATTTTCAACAGGTGAAAATTTAACTTTTTCAATATCAAATTTATGAAGAATATTAATATCTGGTATGGTTGATTTTCAACTTGCGATATAAACTCTTTTTCACCTCGTTTCGATTGCCGGATCAAAATGAAAGCCCGCTAAATCTGTTGTTTTTCTGTTATCTTAGATAATTGAAACTGTGATATGATTTCGACCCGCAGCTATAAAACCTGGAAAACCAGAAACGGCTACACCATAACCCGGGTAATATCGGGCAGAAGCAATGTTTACCTTTTCAGCAACGGGGTGATGAACTTTTTGGTAGATACCTCTGTTGTCCGTTTGTGGAAGAAACTGGAAAGAAGGCTGGAATTCCTGGATGTGCGTCATATTGATTACCTGATTTTAACCCACAGTCATTATGATCACACAGCCAATGCACGTAAGATCAGGGATAAATACAAGACAAAGATCATTGCTCACAAGCATGAAGAATCCTGCCTGGCAACAGGTGAGATGGAAATTCCAATGGGCACCACGTTGATTACCCGTTTTCTGGTAAAGCTATTGGCGAAGCGATTAGCCCCGTTGTTCCGGTTCGAGACCTCTGCATGTGATCTGCCTATGGATGAAACGTTTGATTTACAGCAGTTTGGCATTAATACCTATATTATGCATACTCCCGGTCATACTTCAGGTTCTGTCAGCGTGATCGTTGACAACGAAGTTGCCATCGTTGGTGATGCAATGTTTGGGGTATTCAGAGGATCGGTATTTCCGCCCTATGCCGATGATGTTGAGCAGATGGTGAAAAGCTGGGGAAAATTGCTTGAAACAGGCTGTGGCGTGTTTCTTCCTTCACATGGTTCGGCAAACAGCAGGAAACTGGTCGAAAGGAACTATCATAGAAGGATCAGGAATTTCGTAAAATCGGATATGACATTGTCTTCAGATGAATCAAACTGACATAGCACGTTATCGCCAGGTTTCGCAACTTCTAACCGTATCCGGGTTAAAGACCGTAAAAGAACTTGTTGGCTGGATGGGTGCCCTTCAGGCTCAGGACTATCCCATGGTGAAATGGGCCATCGGGGTCAGACTTCCGGGTTCAACGAATGCCCTTGTGGAAGATTCCATCAATCGAGGTGAAATCATCCGTACGCACCTGATGCGACCCACCTGGCACCTGGTTTCAGCAGACGATATTTATTGGATGTTGGAACTGACTGCTCCGCAGATCAGGAAATCACTGCTGGCGCGACACAAAGCGCTGGAAATTACCGAAAGTGTCCTGGCAAAAAGCATTTCCCTTCTCGAGACTAACCTTTCAGGTGGCAACCACCTCACGCGGGAAGAACTGGTATCCTTATTCGGGAGAGCATCCATTGCCAACCACGACAACCGGATCTCTCATCTGTTGCTTTCAGCAGAGTTGGATGGACTTATATGCAGCGGAATCACAAAGAAAGGTAAGCCAACGTATGCCCTGCTGAAAGAAAGAGTACCCGGACAAATTACACGAGACCGTTCGGAAGCCCTGGCCAAGTTAGCCCTGAAATACTTTGCAAGTCACGGCCCTGCTAAGGTGCATGATTTCACCTGGTGGTCAGGGTTAACGGCGGGAGATGCCAGGAAGGCTCACGAAATGATCCGGCATGAACTGGAACCAGTAACGGTCGGAGATGATCAGTACTGGCTGGCAGGTTCATTGCCTGCATTGAACAGTCATGAAACAAGTGTGCACTTGTTGCCTGCCTATGATGAATTTATTATCAGCTACAAGGACAGGAATGCTTCGCTTTCGGTTTCTCATGGCCGTAAAGCGGTTTCAAGCAATGGCATTTTCCACCCGGTTATTTTGGTAGATGGGCAGGTTATCGGTTTGTGGAAAAGAACTTTAAGTAATAACAAGATTGTGGTGACGGCTGATTTCTTTAAGAAACCTGATAAAACTATCGGTAAAAAGATTGAAATGGCGGTTCAGGCTTATGTTGACTTTGTGGGACAATAGGCCACAACCTGCCTGAGGGCAGGCAGGCCTGCAACCTGTAACCTGCAACCAACAACCTGTAACCAACAACC
>DIAS01000011.1:0-40868 GCA_002415855.1 Bacteroidales bacterium UBA5072 | reverse complement strand
ACCAACAACCTGTAACCAACAACCTACAACTTTTATTACCTTTGCTTAAAATAACCTGCATGAACATCAAGCTTAACTATGGCAAAATACAAATTCCCTTTTCGCTGCCTGTTTCTGCCATAATTCCGGAATTCAAAGAACCGGAGTACAGCATTGTGCGGGAGGACTTTGTAAAGGATCTGCAAAAATACCTGCCGGAGGATCCTGAAAGGTACACCCGTGTCGCTATAGTGGTATCAGATAAAACACGTTTATGCGGGTACCCCGAATACCTGCCCTGGCTGACAGAGGCACTGCTGCAACGGGGGGCCCTGAAAGAAAGTATAACATTTTATATTGCCTACGGAACCCATCCCCGACAGACCGAGGAGGAAAGCATGAACAGCTATGGCAGGCTTTATAAGGAATATCGTTTCATTCATCACGACTGCAGGGATGATGCAGTATTTGAAATTCCGGTTACAACCATTCGCGGAACACCGGTTACGGTAAGGAAGGATATCATGAGCAGCACGTTGCTGATCACCTTTGGCAGCATATCACATCATTATTTTGCAGCATACGGTGGCGGAAGAAAGCTGCTATTCCCGGGACTGGCATCAAGGAAAGCCATATATCATAACCATGGATTGTTCCTTGACAGGGAAGCACGGTCGCTTGCCACGGGTTGCCAGCCGGGCAACCTCGAAGGCAATCCCCTTGCAGAAGATCTGAAGGAAATTGACACTTATCTTCCTGCTAAAATCTCCATACACGGCATTATGAATGCATCCGGCCAAGTATGCCGGCTGATTGTGGGGAACAGTTATGATGATTTTGTAGCGGCCTGCAGGATACATGACAGCTATTACCGTGACTCCTCGGGTAACTTGTATGATCTGGTAGTAGCCTCCAGCGGGGGTTATCCGAAGGACATAAATTTTATCCAGGCACACAAGAGTGTGCACCATGCCGCGGCCTTTGTAAAAGATGGGGGTAAACTGGTGGTCTTGTCAGAATGCATTGATAAGATAGCGTCGGACTATTTTTTGAAATACCTCGAGGCCGGCAGTTTTGATGCTGCCTTTTCCATGCTTGAAAAGAACTATGAAGGCAATGGTGGTACAGCGCTTTCGATGATGCTCAAGACAAAACGTATCAGCATTCACATGATGACCTCCCTGGATGAATCTGCCTGTAAAACACTGGGAGTAATGAAGGTTGACAGGGAACAGGTACAGGAAATCATCAGCGCGGAAAAGGGGAGCATGGCAGTAATAAGGAATGCCAGCATTCTGGTCAGGTAGGGGCAGGGTCAAATGCAGTAAGCTTTGAACAGTGAACGGTAAACAGTAAATGGCATTTGGTGTAAAAAGTGTACTTTTAAGCGTGATTATTCCTGGTACTAAAATAACAAATACAACATCATGAAAAGGACCCGGTATTTTTCCCTGAGCGCATTTTTGATGCTGCTCTTTGTTTTCACTGCCTGTAAAAATGCTCCCGAAATTCAGGATGTAACGGCTTTGCCGCGCAGTGTCCCTGAAGCCGAAGGTGTATCATCTGCTGGAATACTTACCTTCCTGGATTCTCTGGCGGTAAGCAGGCACGAATTGCACAGCTTCATGCTCCTTCGTCATGGCAAGGTGATTGCCGAAGGCTGGTGGGATCCCTACAAACCTGAATTGAAGCATACGCTCTATTCCACCAGTAAGAGTTTTACCTCCACGGCTGTTGGCCTGGCGGTAAGCGACAGCCTCCTTACCGTAAATGACAAGGTGATCTCATTCTTTCCTGATGACTTGCCGGCCATGGTGAGCCCCTTCCTGGCAGACATGACGGTAAAAGATCTCCTGATGATGTCAGCCGGACAGGATCCCGATCCGACGCATAGCGTTGTGGCCGCTGACAGCAACTGGGTGAAGGCATTTCTGGCCCTGCCCGTAGTGAATGATCCGGGTACTAAGTTCCTTTATAATTCATTGGCCACTTATATGTTATCAGCCATTGTGCAAAAGGTGACCGGTGAGAAGATCGTTGATTACCTGACCCCCAGGCTGTTTGATCCACTGGGCATACAGGGAGCTGACTGGGAGGTAGACCCCCGGGGTATTAACACCGGAGGCTGGGGCCTTAGATTGAAGACCGAAGACATGGCCAAATTCGGACAACTTTACCTGCAGAAAGGAGCCTGGAATGGCAGACAGATCATTCCGGCTGCCTGGGTGGAGGAAGCTACTACTTTCAAGATTGATCAGGCACCTGATGCTCCGCAGTCGCGTAAAGATTCAAGCGACTGGATGCAGGGTTACTGCTACCAGTTTTGGCGGTGCCGGCACAATGCTTTCAGGGGTGACGGAGCATATGGACAGTACATCATTGTAATGCCCGATCAGGATGCCGTATTAGCCATACAGGCTGAAACACCCGACATGCAGGACGAGATAAACCTGGTTTGGAAATATCTCCTGCCGGCCATAAAAGATGAACCTTTGCCCGCCAACAAAGAGATTTCGGATAAGCTGACGGAAAGGCTGTCTTCACTGGCCTTACCCCTGCCTGCGAAAGGAGTAGAATCACCGGTGGCTTCGGAAATTTCGGGAAAGACCTTCGCGATGGGGCCCAATGACCGGCAACTGGAAAGCCTTTACGTGCACTTTATGGAGGATATGTGTCATCTGTCCTTAACGATCAACGGGGTCAGTCATACGCTGACTCTGGGAGCAGGAAAATGGATCATCGGGGAAACAGATAAGCCCGGACCAAATTTGCTGATGACGGCCAGGGCGCATTTTGCAGGCCTGCCTCCGGCCAAAGTCGCCGGTTGTTATACCTGGATAGACGAGCATACCTTGAGAATGGTGCTACGGTATATTGAAAGTCCCCATACGGAAACAATTACCTGCAGGTTTGACGGGAAAAAGGTCTCCGTGGATATCCAGTACAGTCTCTCTTTTGGTGTAAAGCAACCTGAAATAGCAGGCGAAATAAAGGAGGAACAGCAACTGTGAAAACTATACTACTACTCGGTGCTTCCGGAAGAACCGGTTCACAGGTATTGAATTATGCCCTGTCAGAAGGATACCATGTGAGGGCATTGGTGCGTGATCCCGGAAAGATCAGTATTAAATCTGACCAGCTTGAACTTATAACCGGATCACCGGTAATTCTTGAGGATGTGAGAAAAGCCGCTACCGGTTGCGAGGCTGTTCTCAGCACACTGAACAATCCGCGAAAATCGGAGAGTATTTGGGCAAGACCTGTCAACTCGCCTACCCTGATGACAGACTGCATCAAAAATGCTGTATCAGTGATGAAGGAAGCAGGCATCAGCCGAATCATTGTTCAAACAGGTGCCGGTGCCGGGGATTCATTTGCCGGCATGCCCTGGTTCATGAAAGCAATGATCAGGTTTACCGGCCTGAGGTATGTATATGCGGATCATGACGGTCAGGAACAGGTGCTTAAGGAATCGGGACTCGACTGGACAATCGTTCGTCCGGTTGGACTGACCAGCAATGAGGAGATAAAAGAATTGGCAATTGGGAGTAGCGGTAAGCATTCGCCCTTCATAAGCCGGAAAGCTGTCGCTAAATTCATGGTCGACTGCATTGAAAGCAGGGAATACCTGCAAAAAGCGCCGATAATTTCTGAAAGCAGATAGATGAGGTTGTATCAAAAAAAAAGTAGTTCAATGCAAAAACTTAATTTTATGGGTGCCGGGCCGAAAATAGGTGGTATTGGCCTGCCCTGGCTGGCAGGAGCGATTGTTATCAGCGTGTTGTATAAAAAAACCTTCCTGTTTTCCGGCCATTGGTCGAAACTTCTTCTGGTTGCCGGGATCATTATTGCAGCGGCCGGTTTTATCTTCTACCTGTTAACTGCCAGGCTTCTGCTCAATGGACTCCGGAACACAAAACTGATTACATCAGGAACTTATTATTGCTGTCGTAATCCGCTCTATGCTGCATTCATCCTGATGATCGTACCGGGACTTTCCTTAATGCTGAATTCTTGGTTAATTCTTACCGCCAGTGTCATCACCTATGTTGTATTTAAAATCTCCATCCGGTCGGAATACGAGGAAATGGAATCCTTTTTCGGAGAGCAATACAGACTATACGCCAAAGACACCCCTGAACTGATCCCCCTGCCCATGAAGAAAGTAATACAGTCGTTAAAATAGGCTGGCCGGTTATTAATAATATTGCTAATTGTAAGGTACCGTGATAACAGCCATTCCCGAAACCATGTCTGCAGTTTGTCTCAATGATGACGGCAGGCTGATATTGTGTACCAAACCTGTTCCCCATCCCGGGAAAGGTGAAGTGCTGGTAAGAATGACGGCGGCCCCCGTCAATCCGTCTGATCTGGCCCGCATCCGCCAGGTAAAGGAAGCGGGAGGACAGGCTTCGTTTATTCCCGGGATTGAAGGATGCGGAACGGTCGTTGAGCGAGGTCCGGGATTGTTACCACGCCTCTGGCTGGGAAGAAGGGTTGCATGCTCCGCTGTACTGGCTTCCAGTGGCACATGGGCAGAATACCTGGTCACATCGGCTGCAAACTGCATCCCATTGCAGGCCGGCATCAGTGACGACCAGGGAGCCATGATGCTTGTGAATCCTATGACGGCAGTTGCTTTTTTGGATATCGCACGGTCAGGTAGGCACAAGGCTATCATCAATACTGCCTCAGCAAGTGCACTGGGAAGAATGATTGAACGTCTGGCAGCAATTGCAAAGCTTCCATTGATCAATGTGGTACGGAATGAAAAACAGAAAGCCATTCTGATTAATACGGGTTCCGGAAATGTACTCGACAGCTCTGTCGAAAGTTTTACACATGAGTTGCAGGAACTTGCCCGAAGATTGGATGCAACGCTCATACTTGATGCTGTTGGCGGCAATCTGACAAGGCAGCTTCTGCAGGCTGTTCCTTATGGCAGTTCCGTGTTGGTATACGGAAATCTTTCCGGAGAGCAGCCAGAAGTTGATCACCGGTCGCTTGTTGCAGAGAATAAGAAAATAAATGGATTTTATCTGGCAAATTGGTTGAATGAAGGTGGCCTTTTGCGAAAGCTCAGGTGTATCTACAGGGTGAGAAAACTGGTGAAGAACGAACTGCCCATTAAGGTTCAGAGGAGGTTTCCTCTGGATCAGGCCCAGCAGGCAGTGGATACCTACCTGGGAAACATGACAACCGGAAAGGTACTGTTGGTCCCCCCGTCCTCCTAAAAAACATATTTGGAGACTCCGATATTCAGGCGCACCTGGTACATGTCGTAGTCGATGTTGTCAAATTCACTGACAAAGATGCTTTTAAAACCTACCTCTAGGTTGCCCCAAAGGTTGAAACCATGACTGAAACTGTACCGGTATCCCAACAACATGCCCGCATCCCAGACATCCACATAATCATTAAAGTTGAAGATGGCATCGGCAATTCCCGGCAGCTGAGCAGCATCAGTAATGGATTTGTCGTCGGAAAGCACCCCGTCGGTGCCTATGGTTGCAAAGGTCCCACTGAGGATACGTGAATAATAGGCACCAATTAAAAGTGAACTCGTGGGGCTGAGTTTATAGACGGCAGTTACGGGGAATTCAAGGAGGCTTAACCTGACATCGGTAACGGTATGGCCGGTGAAATACAGAATATCCTGATGGTTGTTGTAATAGAAAGATTGGCTGCGTACCTCGGCAGTTGCGGAAAAAGCAAGCACATGGTAACTGACACCGAGGTCCAGGTTCCATCTTCCCGGTGTAAAACGTTCAATGCCCAGTCCAAAACTTGGATTGATCTTGGGTGTGCCTTTGGTATCCTCGGGAATATCCGATAATGGGTAGGGTATGGTTCCTCCAATATCCAATCCCAGCGATGGATAGAACAACCACTTGCTTTCCTGCGCTCTCAGCAGCAACGGGGAGAATAATAATATCAGGAAAAAGGCTTTCTTCATCCTAAGGGTTATTCATATATCAGTTCAATGTCGTCGACGGTAAGCTTACTGCCCACGGCACCGGTGTACCACTCGCCATCCTTGCTGGAAGAAAACAGCACGGTAAGGTGTGTCGGTTTCTGTGATCCTGCGTAAGTAAAGGGTATCGTGATCTCTGTAAGCGTCTCTTTCACTTCGCTCGAAGACAATTCAGCACGTGCTATTTCCACAACATTTTCTCCATTGCGCACCTCAAGAATAGCATAGGCTGTGAACTTGTCCACACCCTCTAAATCCTCGACTGTAAAGCCTCCGAAGATGTTACCGGGATCATTCAGCGTAGCTTTTATGTACCTGCTCCCCGGTTCATAGGTGTACTTGAACTTAAAAGCAACAGGACGCAACGTGAACGGAATGCCCATGATTGTCGCTTCCCGTGGATTTGTTGGATTATTGATCGCGCCGTTCAGGTCGAATTTTCCGGTATATAAGGTACCGGCGGTAAGCGGGATCAGTGAAGTCAATCCGGTGGTGATTTCTGCAACCGTATTTTCTCCTGAAACCGAAGGTATTGTTCCGTAAACATTGTAGGCACTGGTGCCGCTGTTAGCAGTAGCCCAGATGGTTGTATGCGCATCTTTACCTGGTTCCTTGTAGGATCTTCCGTTCAGACCGCTTGTTGTATACCAGTCTTCCAAATCTGAATTGGAGAGTTGGTCACCGCGTACCAAAAGATAATAAGTGTTGGAGCTTCCGTCTTCAGCAGTTACTTTATATTCAACAGGATCCTCCATGCTGTTAACAACAACCGTCTCACCCGAGGCGGGCATTGAGGTGGCGCCGGGAGAAAGACTCAAAACGGGGACAAAACTGATGGGGAATGAATCAGCGGGAATCATTTCAGTGAAAAGAAGGGAAATGATCCTGTTGGATTCATCGATGAAGACCTGATCCAACGTAAGGCTGGGCATGGTTAATCCGGTCACTTCATAGTCGAGCACTGCAGCTTCATCGGATAAAGATTCTTTCTTGCAGGCTAATACCAGCATGACAAAAACAAAGATGCCACCAATTTTTCTCATGAGAAGATATATTTATGTAATTATCAATATGCTATGTTATATAAGCCAGCATAAAATCGTACCAAATCTAGTTGTTTTTATGCAAAACACTGCAATTGTGTCTAAAATATATATCCGTGGATATATTTTTGACTAATGTATAAAACAAGCTTTCATTAACTTTGTTCCTTATTTACCTGCTGTTTGTGATGTCCGATCAGGGAAATCCATTCATAGCGCAGGAAAGTATAATATTTTAATACCTTTTCATGATGAATCTCATCCGGTTTTTAATTGTCCTCTCCGTATTTATTTTCCTCAATGTTTATCTGTATATGCGTGGAAGGCAGGCATTGCCTGACCGACTGACCATCCAGTCCATTTACACATTCGTTTTCCTGGTCTTTTCCCTGGCCGTTTTTCTGGCCATTTTTTTGGGAGACCGATTGCCTTCATGGCTTACGCTGGTGTTTGAGTATGCAGGAGGATATTACATGATCTTGTTTGTATACCTTTTCACCGCTGCATTGTTCGGCGATATACTGCGGCTGTCTGATCATTTTTTTCATATTTTTCCCGCATGGATCAGCAACAATTACGATCAGGCAAAGCTTTGGTACTTTGGCATATCCATGTTTTCCATAGTTATTGTTTCGCTGATTGGATTTATAAGGTTTGCAAATCCCGGGATTGTTTCCCTGGAAGTCCGGCCAGAAAGTGGAAGTAAACATGCCGGAGATCTTACGGTTGTAGCTGCCAGTGATCTCCATCTGGGAAACGTGATTCGCAGGGACCGGCTGGCCAACTGGGTGGAACTCATCAACAGTCAGGATCCGGACATCATTCTCCTGGCCGGTGATATATTTGACCGCAGTTACCGGGCTGTCATAGAACAAAAGATGGACCAGGAGCTTTTAAAGCTGAAAGCGACCTATGGTGTATATGCCATTCCGGGCAATCATGATTATTATGCAGGACTGGATCAGGTACTGGACTTCCTGGAAAAATCAGGGATCAAAGTGTTGCGTGACACAGCCGTCATCATCGATGACCGTTTTGTGATCATCGGTCGTGATGACATGACAAATAAAAACCGGAAATCCCTCGGCATGCTGGTTGATTCATTAAATCATGGATTGCCAAAGATAGTTCTGGATCATCAACCGGGCAGCCTCGATGAATCTGTCAGGTACGGGGTGGACCTGCACATCTCGGGACATACGCATAATGGTCAGATATTTCCGTTTAACCGGATTGTTTCCCGTATTTATGACCTCGGTTATGGCTACAGGAAAACAGGGAATACACATTTCTATGTTTCATCGGGACTTGGTTTGTGGGGGGCTCCTGTCAGGTTAGGTACAAAATCAGAGATAGTTAAGATACAATTAGATTCCTCAGCCAACTGAATGCAAGGTTGATTGTCCTCACCGGAAAGGGCAACTTCTCTTACAGCATTCCCAGAGATCTCCACAGTTGTAGTTCTTCACGATATCGATCATGAATGACTTCGCACACAGTATCGATCCGCATGGTAGGCCGATCAGCCAGGTTATACGCCGGCCATTCCGGTTGTCCTTTGGCGGCCGGTTTCCCGGTGCCGGCAAAAGTGGTCCAGAATTCAGCCATATTCTGTGATGCGGTGAAACGTTCCGGCCTGTTACCCCCAAGTCCTTTGGAGGGCCTTGAGGTGTCTTTGGGCGGGACTTCGTTGTTAAATTTGAAAGTGATATCCATGGCATGAGGTGTGCCCAGTGCATAATCAGTACCCGGAACCGTAACTTCCGATTTGTACCCGAAATTATAGAGAAAAACCGGAGCTGCATGCTGTAATGACTTCTTTTCTGCTATCTCCACCGATCCCAATCCCATCATGGTGACCGATGCAATGGCAATGTAAATATCTGTGGCCGATGCTCCGGGTCTGCTTTTTCGGTATGTTTCAATAATGCGGTCGGTTTCATTGCCATACTGGGGCTTGAGTTTGTCCTGCAAACCGGAAAAATCGAGTTTGAAGGCACTGGTGTCGCCATTGTACATGGCAAAGAAAGTATACTCATCTTCATTCCAGCCAACCATCAGCGGTTTATTCCGCGATATTTCGGGTGCGGAAGGATCAAAAGGATGAATGGGCAGGGCAAGGCCGTCAACCACGGGACCAAATCCGCCGGGCCGGGTACCTCCGATCCCTCTGGTTTTCCCTGAAGCTGTCTGCAATGCCAGTAAGGAGAGCCTTACCTGCACATCGAGCAGGTTGCCTGCCGGAACCGCAAGTAGTTTTCGCCAGTCCTTCGGGGCAATATTCAGTTCCTTCAGAAGCAAGGCAGTGGTTTCTGCGGCAACCTCACGGGAGGTCATGCGTACCCCCGGTCCGCTTTCAATGGAGGCTTTGTTGAAATATGGAGCTGCGGCCGGCATGGCATACAGGCATGATGTTTTTGCCCCTCCGCCGGATTCTCCGAATATCATAACGTTGTTCGGGTCACCACCGAAAACCTGGATATTCATACTTACCCATTCCAGCGCTGAAACAATGTCCAGCATACCCATGTTCGCTGAACCGGCAAAGGTTGAGCCTGCCAGTTCATCAAGATAGAGAAATCCCAGTAAACCCAGGCGGTGATTAGTCTGTACAACAACAACATTGAAATTCCTGGCCAGATTGGCGCCGTCCTGTGCTACACTGCCACCCGAGCCTGTGGAGAAGCCACCACCATGGTTATAGAACATCACAGGGCGTTTCCCATTGTCATTGGCGGGAGTCCAAATATTTAGAAACAGGCAATCTTCAGCTGGCTTTGGCTCATCAATCCCGTACGTTTGATGGGGAACCTGGATGGAAGGACAACCCAACCGTAATGTGTCACGAACACCTGACCACGATTCCAAAGGCGCAGGCCGTTGAAAGCGTCTTTCTCCCGAAACCTTTCCAGCATAAGGTATTCCCAGGAAAATGTTTACACCCTCAGACCGGATCCCCCGGATCCTGCCATGGGTAATCTCAACATCTACAAAACTATCCCGCCTGGTGCAACCGGAATATAACCGGAGCATTGGGAAAGCCGAAAACACCATCGCAGAAACCGACAGTTTGGAAACAAATTTTCTACGGCCAATATTATTCATGGATTCAGTGTTTGCATCAAATTTAATGGTTTTGGAATGAATACTTCATGCAACATGAAAGAATATTGTTTTGGTGGATCATCCGGGCATATTTATGAGTAAGTTTGTTGCACAGAACTGTTAAATTGCAAGAGTTTTTACCTGTTGTTGCAATAAATAATCCTTTTTGCAAATGAATAAGAAAGTTAATAAAGAGATCCTTGATGCCATGCGCAGAAACCCGCATAACTGGAGGGGAGTATTTTATGTCAACCGCAAGGATCCCCGGTTGATCGTTCCTAAAATGAATCCATCCATGGGATGGACACTGAATTTTGGCAGTCCCCTGGCCTATGTGTTTATCATCCTTGTAGTTCTGATCGCCATCGGAACGACATTCCTGTCAAATTAGACTCCGATATGATAACTATCTTATGTTTTATGGCCCTTAATCTGGTTATTGCAGATTTGCCAACGCAAACCCGTAATAATACTGGGTTTTCTTCTACTGAACTGATTCTGAAAACCGCAACCGGGGATATCTCAGGTACCCTAACTTTACCCGATAAGCCAAAGAGGACTCCTCTGGTTATCATTGTAGCGGGCTCCGGTCCTACTGACCGTGATTGTAATTCCACGCTGGGTTATAGAACAAATGCTTACAGGATGTTGGCAGAGGATCTTGCCCTGTGCGCTATCTCAACACTCAGGTTTGACAAGCGTGGAATTGGAAAGAGTATGCATGCCATGAATAAGGAAGTAGATCTGCGTTTTGAAAACTATGTGTATGATGTTGTGGCTTGGGTAAACATGCTGAAGCAGGATAAGCGTTTCTCAAAAATAATATTACTGGGCCACAGCGAAGGTTCCCTGATTGCCATGCTTGCTGCTGAGCAAGTCGGAATTGCCTCATTTATTTCATTGGCAGGAGTGGGACGTCCTGCTGATCAGATCTTGCAGGAACAGTTGAAAAGTCTGCCTGCGCCCTTGCTCGATGAATCAAACGCCATTATGGACAGCCTGAGATCCGGGAAAACTGTTTCAAAGATCAATCCTTCCCTGTTTTCCATTTACCGTCCGAGTGTCCAGCCTTACATGATCTCCTGGATGAAATATGATCCCTCGCTCGAGATACGCAAGCTCAGGATACCCGTGCTGATTATTCAGGGTACAAATGATATCCAGGTACCGGTGGAGGATGCCAGGCTGCTTGCTGCAGCAAAGCCTGATGCAAGGCTTCTCCTTATCGACAACATGAACCATGTTTTGAAAGAGGCAGATGGAGACCGGCAGAAAAACTTAGCCACATACAACATGCCGGATCTGCCTCTTAAAGCAGGGCTGGTTGACCAGATAGCAGAATTCGTAAGAAAGAAAAAGTAAGGACATTTTTTATGGAAATCACCTGATTTTTTCATCATGTAAGAAAAAGGCGTTACACCAAAAACTTACAGGTATGAAAACGTTAAATCATTTGATTAACAAGGCAACAGTATTGATAATTATTGCGCTATTTATGCAGGGAGATTTATACCAGTCGGATGCCCAGGAATCACTTCGGTCGACAATTGTTCCGATCATGAAAATAACCAACCTGGAAAGGAGTGAAATTCCAGTGCATCTTGATGTCCTGAAAATTGATATCAGGGTTGTCGGCCAGGTTGCAAGCACAACGCTCGACATGACCTTTTCAAACAAGAACAACCGGGTTCTGGAAGGCGAGTTTAATTTTCCGCTTGGAGAAGGACAGACCGTGTCGCGATTTGCGCTGGACATCAACGGTGTATTGCGTGAGGGAGTCATAGTTGAAAAAGAACATGGACGGCAAACATTTGAAGCTGTTGTTCGCCGGGGTATTGATCCGGGCCTGCTTGAAATGACCCAGGGCAATAATTTCAGAGCTCGTATATTCCCGCTTCCTGCCAACGGATCAAGAAGAGTGGTCCTTGCATTTGAGCAGGAGCTTACCGACAAAGGAAGCAATGACCTCTACGTGCTTCCCCTTGGGATTACCGATCCTGTGAGCCGATTCTCAGTTCATGCGGAAATCATTCAGAAAGAAGTGCGTATTGACCAGGAAAATAATGAGCTCAGCAACTTGGCTTTGAAAAGGTGGCGTGATTCCTTTGTGGCAGATCTGGAACTTGATAACTACACGCCTGATAAGCAAATTGCGCTGGGTTTTCCGCACCAGGGCGACAGGGCATTGGTCTTGACAGCTCCTATGGCAGGTCATCCAGGCTCCACTTACTTTTATGTGACCGTAAGGCCCGAAGTACACAGAAGATCAAAAGTCCTTCCATCTAAAATTACGTTGCTTTGGGACAACTCCAATTCTGCACGGAGCCGGGATACCAAAAAGGAAATCGACTTGCTTGAGGCATATTTTCAGAAGATAGGGAACCTGCAAATTGATTTGGTCCCTTTTAATATCCGTTTTGGAGAAACGCGGACATTTACAATTGAGAATGGGAACTGGAACGAACTCAGATCAGTTTTGGAAAGCATGGTCTATGACGGAGGCACATCCCTTGGACACCTTGATCTTTCCTCATTCAGAAGCGATGAAATTCTCCTTTTCTCCGATGGGATGTCAAATTTCGGACCTTCAGAACCTGTGTTATCTGCCACACCTGTTTATGCGATCAACACAAGTTTGATCACAGATCACGGGGCACTCACCTACATCGCCCAACGTACCGGAGGTATTTATATTAACCTCAGCAAGCAGACCATCGAGGAATCTTTATCCATGCTTACCTACAGCAATTATCATCTCATTTCAGCCTTTGCTGAAAACGGAGATATGACAGAAATATACCCTTCCATGCCTTGTCAATTCGTCAATTCTTTAAGCCTGGCCGGCATAATGAAGGGAAATGCAGCCACCCTGGTACTGAATTTCGGTTTTGGCTCGACCATTGTATACGCAAAGCGAATTAACCTTACAGCAGACAGTTCAGCGGAGGAATTGCTGCTACGCCGCCTCTGGGCTACGAAAAAACTTGCTGAACTGAGCCTGAACGAAGAAAAAAACCTGGATGCCATTACCAGTCTCGGCAAAGAATACGGCATTGTAACACGGAATACCTCTTGGATTGTGCTGGAGAATATAAGTGACTATCTGCAGCATCACATATTACCACCCGTGGAAATGCGGGATGAGTATTACAAACAATTGTCCGCATCAGAGAAAAAAACTGCAGAGAACGTGAGCAACCATATCGATTATGTAGTTGGCCTGTCCGGTGAACAGAGTAAATGGTGGAATACTAAATTCCCGGTGTTGCCACTGACCGATGATAGTTCTCAAAGCCGTGGGCATAACCAGCCTCAGGAGGGCTTAATACTGGCTGGTGTGGCCGATTCCATGGATTTTGCCAGGACAATGCCCATGATGATGCTTTCGGAAGAGGCGGATATGCAGGAGGCGGTCTCCCTGGATTACCATGCAGGTGATCAGTCATTTGAAAAGACCAAAAGCCTGACAAAGGCAGATATCCAACTCAGCGCCTGGGATCCGCAAACTCCTTACCTGAAAGTCTTGCAGTACAGTGCTACGGGACAGGAATACCCCACCTATCTCAAGCTGAAAGATGAATACGGATCAATGCCGGCGTTCTATATGGATGCATCCGACTTTTTCAGGGAAAAGGGAAAATATGATATTGCTGTTCTGATCCTTTCAAACCTGGCCGAGCTGAAACTTGAAGCCCCACAGTTACTGAGGGTTCTGGGCAAAAAATTGCTCAAACTGGATCAAAAGAACGAAGCTGTTCGCGTTTTTGAAAAGGTCATGAAACTTAAAGGTGAGGAACCTCAGTCATACCGAGATCTGGGACTCGCTTACATGGCAAACGGTAACTTCCAGCAGGCCATCACCACTTTGTACGAGGTAGTGAAAAGGGAATGGGATGTGCGTTTCCCGGGTATTGAACTGATTGTTATGAACGAGATCAACCAGATCCTCGCTGCACATGCGGGTCTTGATCATGAATTCATGGATCCGCGATTGCTGAAAGAGGAACCTGTTGATATCCGGGTTGTCCTTACCTGGGATACGGACAATTGCGATATGGACCTTTGGGTTACAGAACCATCGGGAGAGAAGTGCTTTTATCAACACCAGCTAACAATACGGGGAGGAAAGATATCAAACGATTTTACAGGCGGATATGGTCCGGAAGAATACATGATCAAAACCGCTGCGGCCGGAGAGTATCTTATCCAGGCCAACTATTTTGGAAACAGGTCGCAGACCTTTTTGGCTCCTGTAACCCTGCACCTGGCTTTCTATACCAATTATGGTAAGCCTGGTCAGCAACAACAGGAAGTGACAATCCGGCTCGAAAACCAGAAGGATGTGATAGATGTGGGAAAATTTACATTTGGAGCACCGAATTAAGCAGTAATTGGTGATCCTATCTTTGCAGCAGGAGGAATAGGCTAATGGCAGAATGGAACCCATGGCACGGATGCCGTAAAATAAGTGCCGGCTGTCAGCACTGCTATGTGTATCGAATGGATGCCAAATTTGAAAGGGATGCATCCGTTATTTCAAGGAATGCCAGTTTTAACCTGCCCTTGATGAAAACACGCTACGGCAGGTATAAACTCCAGCCGGGAGAAATAATCTATACCTGTTTTACATCGGATTTTTTTTTGGATGAAGCAGATGACTGGCGTGTTGATGCCTGGCGAATGATCAGGATTCGCAGCGATTTGCATTTCTTCATCATTACCAAGCGAATACACCGGTTTGAGGTAAATCTTCCGATTGACTGGGGAGAGGGCTACGAGCATGTAACCATTTGTTCAACCTGTGAAAACCAGGACAGGGCCAATTTTCGCCTGCCAATTCTGTTAAGCCTTCCCATCAGGCACAAAGCCATTATCTGCGAACCTCTGTTGGAACGGATAAATCTATCACAATGGCTGCGACCCTCGATAGAAAGTGTTGTTGTTGGCGGGGAGTCGGGTAAGAACGCCCGGATCTGTGATTATAACTGGGTGCTGGATATCCGGGAGCAGTGTATTAAAGCCCGGATACCTTTTCATTTTAAACAGACCGGAGCCAGGTTCGTCAAAGACGGGCGCTTATACCGGATTAAGAGACCAGATCAGCATCTGCAGGCAGCGAAAGCAGGGATCAACTGGCTTTATTAAAGCCAGGCAAAATATCTGTTTACTGTTGGTTATGAAATCATTATTTTTGTTTTATGAATCTGGCATATTGTGGTCTGGATTGCGAGAGTTGCCTGATCCATACTGCATCCCTCGAAGAGGATGCAGCAATCCGGCATTCGATGCGGGTAGACATTGCCAATCAGTGCAATAAGCTATATGGAACCAACCTGCAGCCTGTCGATGTCAATAACTGCGATGGATGCAGGGCAGATACCGGAAGGTTATTTTCGGGTTGTATGACCTGTGCAATCAGAAAATGCGCCATGGATAAGAAAATTGCATACTGTGGCTATTGCAGTAATTATGTTTGTGAACTTCTGGAAAAACATTTTATGCTTGATCCGGAAGCCAGATCACGACTAGATGAGATCAGGCAAATGACCAGGAAAAATGAATACTGACCCCAATCCTCAGGCTTTACCAGATGCCTCCATGACTGCTCCCTGTGGCATCAACTGTTGGACCTGCCTTGCATACCTGCGTCCCAGGAACCGTTGTTCCGGTTGCAGGTATGGCGGGAGGAGCAAACCTGATCATCGAAATAATTGCCGCATCCTGAACTGTGAGCACCTCGCAAAAACAGGATCCGGGTTCTGCTATGACTGTGAACAATTTCCCTGCAGGAGGTTGAAGGATCTGGATAAGCGATACAGGACGAAATACCATACGAGTTTGCTCGAAAATCTGGTTAACATCAAAACCACCGGATTTGAGGTTTTCATAAAGCGGGAATATGCAAGATGGCATTGTCCGGACTGCGGAGGGACAATCTGCATTCACCGGGGTTTTTGTATGGCATGCAATACCAGAACTTCATGAAAGGCAAGGGAAAGCTTAAGGAAAGGAAGACAATTTTGGCGAGATCGTAGTGGCAAAAGCTTGCCCCCTCCGGGGAATAAAATCCAGACGATCATATTTTACAATGCAGTACCCGCACAAAGGTATTGCATAAACCCGGAGGGCATATGCTACTGAAAAAAACGATTGTTGCATAATTAATTTTCCCCTGTGAGGTTGCCGGATGTCAAGAATTCGGTATTTTGATTATATTTAATAACCTAAATATATCAACAAAAACCACAATTGATATGGATCGTCGGATATTCCTAAGGAGCACGGCCCTGACGGCATCTGCCATGGCAGTGGCAGGAAATGCCGTTTTTGCCATGAATGCATCACAGCCTGCTAAAAACATACTACCGCGCTGGAAAGGATTTAACCTGCTCGATTATTTTTCTCCGTTTCCCGAAAAAAGAGATGACCCTGAAAGAACCACAGAGGATGATTTCCGTTGGATGGCTGACTGGGGCTTTAATTTTGTGCGGCTCCCGATGGCTTATCCACGCTATCTGGCTATCGACAGATCAAAACCCATAACCAGGGACGAGGTCTATCAGTTCGATCAGACTGTTCTTGAGGAGATCGAAGGGCTCGTGTATCTGGCTCACAAATACGGTTTGCACGTTAGCCTGAACCTGCATCGCGCACCCGGATATTGTATCAATGCAGGATTTGATGAACCCTTCAATCTTTGGAAGGACACGGAGGCGCAGGATGCATTTTGCTATCACTGGGGTATGTGGGCGGAACGTTTCCGGAATGTTTCCCGTGACAAGCTGAGTTTCGATCTCTTGAATGAACCGGCCTTCCGCGAAGACATGAATGACCAGTTCTCCAAAAGCAGTGCCCTTCCCGGGGATCTTTACAGGAAAGTTGCAGAAAGGGCCGCCGGTGCTATAAGAGTTGCGAATCCCGATCACCTGATTATTGCAGATGGCAACAACGGCGGTAACGAAGTGACTCCGGAACTCTCCGGCCTGAATATGGCACAAAGCTGCCGGGGTTATTTTCCGCACTATGTTTCACATTATCAGGCTCCCTGGGTATGGAAGGATCCCACGTTGGCACCAAAACCGGTCTGGCCGGGAACAATGGATGGCAAAGAATTCAGCCGGAACAGGCTTGAGGAATACTATCGTCCCTGGATTGAGCTTTTATCCAAAGGAGTTGGGGTTCATTGCGGAGAGTGCGGCTGCTGGAAGAAAACACCTCAGGATGTTTTCCTTGCCTGGTTTGGTGATGTAATCGATATCCTTACAACAAACGGTATCGGTTATGCGCTCTGGAATTTCAGAGGCGATTTTGGGATCCTCGATTCAGACCGTTTGGATGTAAATTATTCAGATTGGTATGGACACAAGCTCGATGGCAAATTGCTGGAACTGCTGAAAAAATACTGAGATTGCTCTAAACGAACTTGGATTATATGGATTCACATAAAACTTGTTCTGTCTGGTGCATATGTTTCCTGTCATTGCTCTTGCCACTTACACGGGCAGGTGCACAGGATTATGTTTTCAATCAGCTTTCATCAGCCAACAGGATTTCAGATTACTATGTGCTTTGTGCAATCAAGGACAGCAGGGGATTCATGTGGTTTGGCACCGAGGACGGATTGAACAGGTTCGACGGCTATAATTACAAAGTATATAAACACGATCCGTCAGATACCAGCAGTTTACCAGGCAACTATATTACCAGTCTGGCCGATGATGGTGATTTTATATGGGTGGGAACCCTCACCGGACTAAGCAGGTACAGCAAAAAATCAGACGCATTCACTAATTATCTGCATGGGGATGATGTTAACAGCCTGAGCAGTAACAATGTAAAATCAGTACTTCGCGACAGTAAAGGGCGCATCTGGATCGGGACTTTTAACGGCCTGAATCTGTATAATCACCGGAACAACAATTTCTCACGGTTTATTTATACACCCAATGAAAACAATTACAATCAGGTGTATGAGATACGCACGCTCGTCGAGAGCCATTCGGGCAATCTATGGATGGGAACCACCAAAGGATTGTTCAGGTTTAATACTTCGACCCATGTGCTTACAAAATTCCGGTTTGACAAAAAGAACACTTCAAACAATAACAGTTGGGTAGCCTGCATATATGAAGATCAAAAAAACAACCTCTGGATCGGCACCAATGGTTCCGGCTTGTATTATTTCGATTTTCTAAAAGATAAGTCATACCAGTATTTGCCATCAAACCAACCATCCAGTATTCGCAGCAATGAAATAACCTCGGTAGTTGAAGATGCAGACCGGAATATCTGGATAGGTACTGTTTCAGGATTATCACTCATAGAGAAAGGAGATATTGCAGAGGATATGGGCATCACATTCACAAATTCTTTCCGGTCTTTTGAGGATCAGCGGATAATATCCAACATCATATCCGGACTTTACAGGGACAACACCAATATAATCTGGATCTGCGGCAGATTTGATTTAATCACAGTAAGCAAGCGTCTTAAACCATTTACGCATATAAACTTTGTAAAGACCGATTCACGGTTTGCAACCAACAACACGACAGCCATTGTTGAAGATAAGAACGGCAACATATGGTTTGGAACAGACGGAGGAGGCATTTATTTCTGGAATAGGGAAAACAATTCCTACAAGGTTTACAGGCATGATCCGGCAGTTAATAATAGTCTGGCCAGTGACAAAGTACTTGCGCTTTGTTTGGACAGTTTCGATAATTTATGGATCGGATACTGGGCGGCCGGTCTTGATAAAATTGATTTGAAAACCAATAAGATAAAACATTACAGGTTTAATGCCACGGACAATACCAGTATTAACGGTGACAATATTTACAGTCTGTATGAAGACCGGGAGAAGAAATTATGGATTGGATACTGGACCGCAGGGATAGGTTACTATAACCGGGAAAAGGACTGTTTCTTCCGCGTACCCGGAGGTCTGAAATACCCTGAGCTGCTGGTCGGGTATTCGGTTATCAGCATTGGGGAAGATAATCAGCACAATTTACTGCTGGCCACCGAAGCAAGCGGTTTCAGGATGTTGAATACCAGAACCTTAAGGTTCAGGGATTATGTGCAGGCAAAATACGATACCAATTCAATAAGTACTGACCGGCTTATACAATGCTATCAGGACAGCAAAGGCCATATCTGGCTGACCAGCCAAAACGGACTTAACCTTTTTGATCCGGTAACCGGAAGCTTCAGAAAGTTTTATGAAAAGGACGGGCTCTCCAGTAACAAAACCAGGTACATACTGGAGGACAAATCCGGGAATTTCTGGATCAGCACTGATAATGGCATATCTCGGCTTACCGTAAAACAAAATAACGGCAAATACGCTTATGAATTCCGAAGATTTGACATGGAAGATGATTTACAGGAGATACAGTTTAAAACATTTTCATATGGTAAGACTGAAAATGGTGAGATTCTTTTCGGCAGCAGAAGCGGTGTCACCATGTTCAATCCCGACAGCATAATGGACAATCAGTTCAGGCCACCCATAGTTTTCACAGGGTTGAACAGAGTCAACAAACCTGTTGAAGTTGGCATACCCGGCTCCGTTTTGGAAAAGGATATCAATGAAACAGATGAACTGGTGCTTTCCTATAAAGATTCGTACTTTTCCCTGGAATATTCAGCGCTTAATTATTTACATGCCCGCAAAAACAAATATGCCTATAAGCTCGAAGGTTTTGATACCGACTGGATTTATGTTGATGCGGAACGAAAAGTTACTTACACGCATTTGAACCACGGCAGTTATGTATTCAGGGTTAAGGGTTGTAACAACGATGGGTATTGGAACGAAGAAGGCGCATCCTTGAGGATCAGAATCACTCCTCCCTGGTGGGAAACATGGTTGTTCAGGTTACTATTGATTTCCCTTGCAATAGTATTGCTAATCCTGTTTTATTACACCAATGTTTCCAGGATACGCCGAAAGAATGAAATGCTGGAGAGGGTCGTAAAACAGCGGACATTTGAAATAACCCGTCAGAAGGAAGAAATAGAGGCCCAGAAAGTGCAACTCGAGCAGAATAATTTCCGGTTGGTGGAACAGCAGCATGAAATGGAGGCGCAGACCGAGGAGTTACAGGCACAGACCGAAGAGCTGTACAGCCACACAGAAGCTCTTGCACAGTCAAATGCTGAAATACAGCGTCAGCATGACGAAATTACCAAACAGGCGAAAGCGTTAGCCGAATCAAACCTGGAGATACAGAAGCAGCGGGATGATCTCGAGGCTGCCTACAAGGAGCTCAACATGTACCGGAACCAGCTCGAACAACTGGTGGATGAACGTACGAGAGAACTGATCCTTTCAAAGGAAAAGGCGGAAGAATCAGATCGGCTTAAGTCATCATTCCTGGCCAATATCTCGCATGAGATACGCACGCCGCTGAATGCGATTATCGGTTTTTCGGGGTTACTTTCTGATCCGGGAATTAGCAATGCAGAAAGGGATAGCTATAACTTTATTATTCGGCAAAGCAGCGATGCGCTTTTACACCTGATCAACGATGTCATCGATTTCTCCAAGATCGAGGCCGGGCACCTGGATGTTGATCTCACACAAGTACCGATAAGCCATATCGTTAACCGTGTCAACGATATTTTTAGCCTGGAGCTTAAGAAAGAGCTTACCAGCAAGGAATACCTGGTAGATTTCAGCATGAATGTCCCGAAAAACTTACTGCCGGTTATGATCCATACTGATGAAATGCGCCTGATGCAAATCATCAGCAATCTGATAAACAATGCAGTGAAATTTACCAATCATGGTTTTATTGAGTTTGGCTGTCGAAATTCCATATCCGGCCCGTGGATAGAGCTGTATGTAAAGGATACCGGAATTGGGATAAAGAAAGAGAATCAGGCGCTCATTTTTCAGAGATTCAGAAAGCTGGAGGATGATAAACGTCAGTTATACAGAGGTGCAGGACTGGGTCTTGCCATATCCTCGGAACTGATAGGCCTGCTTGGCGGGCATATATCCGTTGAATCCGAGCCTGATGTCGGATCAGTTTTTACAATCACGGTTCCGATCAATATGTCGTCGGAATCCTTGACGGCTGAGACATTTCCGGAGGCCAAATCAGACAGGGAAACCATTTATCCCGATTTCTCGGACAAAAATATCCTGATAGCTGAAGATGATTCTACCAATTACCTGTTCCTCGAGAAACTGCTTCGAAGGACGGGCGCAGTGATTATTCATGCTTTAAATGGACTGCAGGCTGTATCACTTGCTGCATCAAACAAAGATCTGCATCTTATTCTGATGGATATCAAAATGCCGGAAATGGATGGCATTGAAGCCTTAAAGATCATCAGAGAGTCACATAATCAGGTTCCAGTCATTGCCCTTACAGCACATGCACTTTCGGGAGAAGTGAGAAAACTGAAAGAGGCCGGGTTCGATAATTATGTTACCAAGCCCATAAAAATTAATGAATTTCTCCATTCCCTTGAGCTGATTCTTCTCGGGAGAAATGACATTCCCGGGATGTCAGAGAGGGCTGATTAAATTTCCGGATTACTTTAACCGACTATTTCAGAAAGAATTAGTAAATTGTGTTTATAATTATTTCCAGTGAAATGAGAAGTAAAACAATACCTGCCGTGATATTATTTATCTTGGCAGGATTATTCCTCAGGCAGCTTGTATCTTCACAGCCGGTTGACCGGTTCAGTTACCAGGCTGTGGTAAGAAACGGAAGTGGTAACCTGGTTGCAAACACAATGGTTGGTATGAAGATCACCCTACTTCAGGGGACTCCCGCCGGAACTCCCGTATATGTAGAGAAACACAACGCTGCCACCGATGCAGATGGTCTGTTGTCAGTGGAGATAGGTGCTGGTACGGCTATATCGGGCAACATGTCAACCATTGACTGGTTTGCAGGGCCTTATTTTGTCAGGACTGAAATGGACATAACCGGGGGAACAAACTATACCATTTCGGGCACCAGTCAGCTGCTTAGTGTGCCTTATGCCCTGGCAGCGAAGGAGGCGGGGAATGGCTTCAGTGGCGATTACAATGATCTGACCGGCCTGCCTGATTTATCCAATATGGTCCTCATCAGCAATCCGCGGGAAGGAGATATGGTTTATTATACCTCAGGTTCCTGGAAGCGCTTGCCAAAGGGTACCGAAGGAGACATACTGACCATGTCGGGGGGACTTCCGCTTTGGCGATCATTCGGCATAATGGGTATTCAGGGTTATTTTCAGTTTGTGACATATAAATCAGGGTCTTCCAATCCAATCGCCTTTGGTTTCATAAAAGCTGACGGTACCATCGCATCGGGATCAGGCAATTTTACATGTATATGGAACAATGATTCCAAAAGATATGAAATTGAAATAGCAGGTGAAAGCTACTTCTGGACAAATTATACCACAATGGCAACATTGGCAAGACAGGATGGAACTCAAGGGGCATCTATAAATGTTGAAAGTTCGGGAGGCAAGTTATTGATATACATTATGATCCTTGCATTTGAATAAGGCTGTGTCCTTTCCTGGCAAATAACACCTGCCTCTGCTGGAACATGATAAAAACTATCATATGTTTGCATTAAGCCAAAGGGATTTTATCAAAAGGGGTGGAAAAATAATCCTGGCAGCCGGCGCTTTGCAAAAACTGTTGCGAATGGATAAGGAACAGCAAGGTTACTGTTCATGACAGTATAAATTTACCGTAGTCCAAATAGTTGCTGAAACTCATAACACCGATTGGTACAAAAATATGATCTTTTATCTGACAGATGTTTTTGGGAATGAAAGGTATTCAGGCAACCAGCTTGCTACTTTTTTCGATTTCGGGCAGATCAGTGCATTGGAGATGCAAAAGATTGCCCGTGAAATCAATTTTTCAGAGACCACTTTTATCTCTTCTCGGGATAAAACAAACGGTGGTTACAATGTGAGGATATTTACCCCTGAGGCAGAGATTGAATTTGCAGGGCATCCGGTCCTTGGAACTGCCCTGATCATAAATCGTTATTTCGAAAGCGGAAATGCAAAGGAAATAAAGCTGAATTTAAAAGCAGGTCAGATACCGGTAAGCTTTTCCGGCGACATCCTGTGGATGAGGCATAATCAGCCGCAATTTGGAAGATCACTGGAAATGGAAATGGTAGCAGGTTTGCTGGGACTGGATACCGCGGCAATCGATGAAAGGTTTCCCATACAGGAGGTTTCAACAGGACTGCCTTTTACCATTGTTCCGCTAAAAACCATGGAGGATTTGCAGAAGGTAAGGATAGATCCATACAAGTATCAGTTGTTCATTAAGCTGGTGTGGGCCAAAGGATTGCTTGTCTTCAGTCCGGAAGGTCATGAAAAGCATCACGATTTGTCCTCAAGGGTTTTTGTCGATTACCTCGGTGTTCCTGAGGACCCGGCAACCGGGAGTGCTACAGGATGCCTGGCTGCTTACCTGGTAAAACATGGGACGTTTGGTACAGGGCCACTTAAAATGACTATTGGACAAGGATATGAGATGGGGCGCCCATCGGAATTAATGTTCAAAGCCGGGCAAAATTTGGAAGAATACGAAATCTTGGTGGGGGGGAAAGTTATTGAAATTGCCAAAGGGGAATGGAAGATCAGGGAGTAAAGAATGAAATTTAACAACATGAACCATGAGAAATTTAATTAACCGCGTAAGGTTGATCTGCACATTCACCGGATGGACAATAATCCTGGGAACTGCCTGTACAAGAGCACCAGAAGCTGATTCATCAAAGAGTACACCGCGATTTAAGCTTATTCCGGCGGATACTGTGTATTTCAATTCCTTTGTGGACTGCAATATGGCAGAGGCCTGGGTGGGCGATACCTTTCGTATTTTTCCGGGCAAATACGGGGAAGATCCTTTGTGGGGAAATGCACATGATCTTAAATTTGCCGACGGACTGAATGCTGATGAGGCTTTCAGCAGCAGAACAAATGCCTTTCATGAACCTTCTATGCCGCCAAATGCACCGGTTGGGAAACCAGGCTTGCATGGCGCTGTATGGTTTGAGACTGTTTATCAGGATACTTCAGACAGGACCGGCAAAACGCTTTTTGCCATTTATCATAACGAAAATTATCCTTCGACACTTCCCTGGGATGCTTTCACAGGCAGTGGTTATAAGGATGAGAAATGGCCGCAGGGTTTGAAAGGCCCGGAATCCCCGGCGGCAGTTTGCCGTATTGGGATAATGAAATCGGTTGATGGAGGCAGAAGCTGGGAAAATAAAGGTATTTTCATCGAGGATTATCAATCGCGACTAATCCTCAAGCCCCACAATACTTCCAATACCTTTGCCGGAGGGGTGGGTGACCCTTCAGCAGTGGCGTGCGGAGATTACCTTTATCTGTTTTTCGGAGAATACAGCTATCCCGGGATGTATGAGGAGGGTACCTGGAATGATGATAAGGAATGGAGCGGTCAATGCATCAGCGTGGCAAGGATAAGCCTTGGGGAACTCAACATGCCGGAAGGCAAGGCAAAACGATGGGATGGAAAGAGTTTCAGTGTTCCTTATAACCAAGCAGGGTCTCCTGTTGCATCATTGCAAATACCACGGAATGAGGGTGGAGGACCTGCGTCTTCGCCATCAGGTGGCTTCCACTGGGGCCCATCGGTTAGTTGGAATACTTATCTGAATAGTTGGGTAATGTTAATGGGAAAGGTAACAGGGTCTTCCTGGGCAGGCAGCAGCATTTATATCTCATTTAACCCAAACAAAGATCTCGGAAAAGGCTCGAATTCGCAGGAATGGTCAAAGCCGCAATTGCTTCTGGATAAGCCTGGTTATTTTCTCTGGTATCCTTCATTACAACCTATGAATACTCCCGGGGATATTGCGAATAAGCGTACCTGCCTGAAACTCGATCAGCGGGCGCGATTATTCGTGAAGAACATCAAACCCGAAAGAAGTGAATATATGTCGGAGTACATAATTGAATTCGAGCAGCAGCAACAGGCATTTAAATAATAACAGGAAATGGAAGGGCTGAACCGCAGGAATTTTATTCAAAAAGAAAGTATGCTGACCTTGATCCCGGGAGTACTTTTACTGCCCGCCTGGACTTCAGGGGCGCCAGGATTTCCGCGACAACACGCTGTTCATCCATTGCACGATGCATTCCGCTTAGTGGCCGGAGAATCTTGCAGTAAAGAAATGATTTACGATCGTGTTCCCCCGGAATAGTTTGTTTAATAAATTATTCTAATTATTGAACAAAATTCCGAAGAGGCTGTTCATCCTTGTAAACATAAGCTATGGTTAAGGTATACAATCCGGTTCTGCAAATAGACGGCCACAGGCTTTATTATTCATTTATTGCCGGCTCCCGTAAAATACTGGCAAACCAGGCTGAATTGAACAATATTAACGTTTTTCCTGTAAGCGACGGCGATACAGGTTCCAACATGGCCGCCACGGTCCGTTCGGTACATGATACCTTACAGCCCCACAAGTCCTATAAAGTCATGCTGACGCGCATTGCAGAAACAGCTTTAACGAGCGCCAGGGGCAATTCAGGAATTATTTTTGCGCAGTTTCTCTACGGAGTAAGCAATGAAACTGGTGAACGGTCAGCTATAACACTGAACCAGTTTATTGACAGCATCAGGAAGTCAGTCCGTTATGTTTATGAGGCCATTGCCAATCCTGTGGAGGGTACCATGCTTACCGTAATCCGGGAATGGGCAGATTACATACACGCACACAGAAACAGTGCCGGTGATTTTAATCAGTTGATGATCAGTTCCGGAAAAGTGCTTGAAAAGTCATTGAGGGAAACAAAAAATCAGCTGGAGGTTCTTTCAAAAGCGAATGTTGTGGATGCCGGGGCAAAAGGATTCGTGCTGTTTATTCACGGCATAATTGATTTGATCCGTGCCGGCAATATCCGGCCCCTGTTGCGTTCGAAAGCGGAAATCATTATGTTCCCGGCTAATGGAACCCACATTCCGGAACAGGTAGCGTTCCGGTATTGCACGGAAGCCCTTTTGAATCATGCCTCACTGGATACACCAGCACTGACAGAAATGCTGAAACGATACGGCGATTCAGTGGTTGTGGCCGGATCAGAAACCATGAAACATATGCACCTGCATACCAATGAACCGGCGAAGTTTTTTGATGAACTGAGGAAATTTGGCGCTATTACATTTCAGAAAGCGGACGACATGATCCGTCAAAGCGATACGGTATACAGGCGCAAATGGAAGATTGCCCTGGTGACCGATTCAACCTGTGATCTCTCAAATGAACTGATTGATTATTACCAGATACACATGTTGCCCATCAACATTCAGTTTGGGGACAATCACTATCTCGACAAGCTTACACTTCAACCCGAACAGTTTTATAAACTGCTGGACGAGGTCGCGGATTTTCCAAAGACCTCGCAAATCAACGAGAAGGCTTTTGAGAACCTTTATTCACAGCTTGTCTCACACTATGATTCGGTTATTGCCGTTCATCTCACGGGTCAGTTCAGTGGTACATTTTTCAATAGTCAGAAGGCTGCCAATATTATCAGCCGTGAATCCGGCAAGGTTATCAGTGTTATTGACTCCAAAACCCTTTCGGGTGGTCTGGGATTGCTCATCTTGCGTATCGCCCGGGCTATTGAAGCAGAAACACCCCATGACCGGATCCTGGAGACCATGGAAGAATGGATCGCAAAGTCTAAAATCTTCGTCAGTGTGAGAACCCTCAAATACATGGTAAGAGGAGGTCGTGTATCCTACATAAAGGGGTTGGTTGCTAGACTGTTGAATGTAAATCCCATCATCACCATGGATGAAAATGGCAAATCATTGGTTTTTGGCAAGGCAAATTCACAAAAAACCAACATGGAGAAAGTCGTTCAGCATGTAAAAACACTGGTGACCCGACAAAAAGTATGGAATTATGTGGTATTGCATGCCAATAATCCCAGGGCTGCCAGGTGGTATGAAGATCAAATGAAAAACCTTACCGGTCTTGAGCCTGCCTCGGTTGTTGAGATTTCTCCGGTTATCGGTGCCAATGCCGGTATCGGTACTGCTTCGGTGGCGCTCATGCTGGATTAATACACTTATATATGACGATCTTTTTACAATATTCACAGGCATTACTTGTCGTTGTCATCCTCATGACCGGCCTCTGGCTCGTCAGCATTCTGCTGAAAAACGTAAGCATAGTCGATCTCTTTTGGGGATTGGGCTTTGCAGTGTTAGGGTGGTTTTACTATACCAGGGGGGGAGGCCTTGAAGCACGAAAGATTCTTGTCACAGTCCTGGTTACCCTCTGGGGTCTGCGACTTTGTGTTTACCTCACATGGCGCAATTATGGGAAGGGCGAGGATTTCCGTTACAAACAGTTCCGTAAGGATTACGGAGAGGAGCGGTATTGGTGGATCAGTTACTTCCAGGTCTTTTTGCTGCAGGGAATCTTAATGTGGCTGATTTCCTCACCCCTTATGGGAGCGCAGTTTTATGGCCAGGGAAAGGGTCTGGGCGTGCTTGATGCAGTTGGATTGTTTTTTTGGCTGATTGGAATTGCCTTCGAGGCCGGAGGTGATTTTCAGCTGGCACGGTTTAAATCCGATCCGGCCAACAAGGGCAAAGTGCTTGATACAGGTTTCTGGCGTTATACACGTCATCCGAATTATTTTGGTGATGCATGCGTATGGTGGGGATATGCATTCCTTTCAATGGCAGCCGGTGGCTATCTTCCGGTCCTGGGTTCAATTCTGATGACAGCACTGATTATTAAGGTCTCAGGTGTTTCTCTCCTGGAGAAATCACTGAGAAGCACAAAACCGCAGTATGCTGAATATGTGAAGAAGACAAGCGCATTTATACCCTGGTTTCCCAAAAAGTAATAACAAAAATGCTTAACTATCATGATGAGAATTGTGGATAATATATGGCTTTTGCTTTTCTTTGCCTGGGGCTTGCCCCTGGCGATATACCGGTCCAAATTCAGGAAAATGGTTTACCATACCGACAGTTGGCACATTAATCTCCAACTCCGGTTCGGGAAGGAGTTGAAGGCGCTCTTTGGAAGTATCTTTCCTATGGACAAATCTTATATCCGGTTCAGGAATTTCTACCGCTTCTACTTATCGGTTTATGTTTTATTATTCGTTTTATATCTTTCCACACCTGCTAAAGCACAAAATAGTAATCCTGACATGAAGAAAATTGAAACTGGAAGCAAGCTTCCTTACTTTACTCTGCCGGATCAGTATGGCAGTATGTTTGATATTACAACAGTTATCGGTAAAAAGAACCTTGTCATTTATTTCTACCCCAAGGATGACAGTCCGGGATGCACCAAAGAGGCCTGCTATTTCCGCGACCAGTTTGAGGTATTTAAACAGGCTGATGCGCTGATCATTGGAATTAGTGGCCAGTCGGTTGAAAGCCACAGAAAGTTCGCCGACAAGTACAAATTATCCTATACCCTGTTGAGCGACAAAGGTGATAAGGTCCGTAAGCTTTTCGGAGTGCCCACAGACTTTTTCGGGATGTTACCCGGCAGGGTTACTTACATCGCTGATAAGTCGGGGACTGTGGTACATATTTTCGATTCACAGAGTCAGGCTGCCAAACATGTGGATGAGGCTTTACGGATACTCAAAACCTTGAAATAGTGAAACACTTCTAACCCCTCTGGTTACGTAACCTGTTGAATTAGATTGAAATAAGGCCTCCTGGGATTTTTTGACTGATTTGATATCCTGCGGTTTTTTTGCTATATTGTGCAGATAAACCGTTAAGGCAATGAATATTCGTTTACCGCTCCTGGCTGTTGCAGGTGCTGTCATCTTTTGTTCTACTGCAGCACAAACTCTTTTACCGGGCCAGTTCAGCATCAGGGAAACCCTGATGGAATCCCTGTCCACCTGGGAAAGCAGACCGGCCGACTATGAGACTATCCTGAACGACCTTGAGTACTTGCAGCAGAAGCCTGTTGACTTAAACAAAGCCAGTAAGGAGGACTTGCAAAGAATTCCTTTTTTAACGGAATTCCAGATCCAAAGTATCCTCAACTACAGGAAGGAATATGGCAATCTTCTTTCGTTGAACGAGCTGTCCCTTGTATATGGCTTTACCGATGACCTTGTCCGTGTGGTATTGCCTTATGTCACCATTACAACCCACGCCGATAGCTTGAATCTCCGCTTCATGGATGCTGAGCATGTTATCAGGAATGAAGTGCAGATAAGAATGCAACGTGTACTTGAAAAGGCGGCCGGGTTCAGGGAAACTGACCCGGTCACCGGTGAGAAACGTTACCCCGGGAACCCTTGGTTGTACAATCTGCGGTACGGATTGCAGTTGAACGGACACCTGCAGGCAGGGTTAAATCTGGAAAAGGATCCGGGAGAAGAGTTCTTCAAAGATTCCAACCGGCAGGGTTTTGATTTTATTTCAGCCTATGCCAGGGTCTCGGACCTGGGATACCTGAAATCTGCCATTGTGGGTGATTACAGGCTTGCATTCGGACAGGGACTTACCCTTTGCCATGGCACGGCTCCGGGCAAATCAGCCTTGTCTTTGAATATCATAAAACGGACCGATGATGTGAAGGCTTTTACATCGGCCGATGAAAATGTTTTTTTCCGGGGTGTGGCGGCCAGACTCGCCTGGGGGAGAGTCAACCTGACAGGTTTTTTCTCTTTGAAAAAACGGGATGCCAATATCACCGATACCCTGCCAGACGGGCGCATACTATTCTCTTCCTTTCAGGAAAGCGGATATCACAGGACCCTCGCGGAAAACATTGATGAGAAAAGCCTGACAGAAAAAGCCCTTGGCATGAATATGACCTACCGGGGAGACTTCTATAAGCTTGGATTGACATTGGTACAATACAGGCTGGATAAATACATGGATACGGGTGATGACATGCAGGATATCAGGGACTTCCAGGGAAATGACCTGTTGAACTGGGGGATCGATTACTCGGTCACCTGGAAGAAATTGCAGTTATTCGGTGAAACCTCGTTTGGTAACCATGATTGGGCGACATTGAATGGTGCTCTGCTGAACATTAACAAATTTGCTTCTTTTTCACTGTTATACAGGAACTATGGTACGGGGTATTTCAGTCTCCATTCCGATGCTTTTTCAGAAGGCTCCTCCAATGCCAATGAAGAAGCAGTATATGCAGGTATGGTGATCAACCCTGCAAGAAAGCTCAAAATGTCAGCCTATGCAGATCTTTACCGCTTCCCCTGGCTCAGATCGGGTTTAAGTGCCCCGGCCACAGGCAGTGATTATCTCCTCCAAACCGAATATTTCCCCAATAAAGAAGTGGAAATGTATGTAAGGATAAAACACGAGCTGGATCCTGAGGACGTTGTAGCCGCCTCACAGGCAACGCCTGTGGTGATACACAGGCACTATACCGGTATCCGTTATCACATCAGCTACCGTTGTTATGAAAGGCTCTCTCTTCAGAACAGGCTGGAGGCGGTAAGGGTGGAACCTGAAACAGGCCGCATATCATGGGGATTCTTGATCTATCAGGATGCCGGATACCATTTTCAAAAGGTCCCCCTGGATCTTGATTTACGATTTGCCTGGTTTAGTACAGATGATTACAGTTCCAGGATTTACGCCTACGAACAGGACCTGACATCGGGATTTACTTTTTCTCCCTTATACAACAAGGGTTTTCGTTCCTATGTAATGATCCGGTACGATCTTACCGGCAGGATTGTTTTCAGGTTCAGGTTGTCACACACCAATTTTATACATGCAAAGACAATTGGCTCAGGATATGATGAAATTGAGAACAATACGCGCAGTGAGGTCAAAATGCAATTGATCATCCGGTTTTAGTTTAAGGAACGGCTACTTTTCAGCTGGTTCAAAAAAAGTACTCATTTGTCTTTTAATTTAATGGATTGGTCGATTTCTGTCTTGTTTTAACATCTCTTTAAGGATTTGCTTGTTTATAAGTTGTTAATTCGCAGCGGAAACAAAATTCTATAATACCGTTAAGAAATGAGAAAACTATTGATTATTGTATTGGTTACCTTTACTGTGCAGTTCGAAAACAAAGCCCAGGCTCCTGACCATCCTGTTGAAAAAGTTATGCCGGTAAAGGCAGGAACAGTTACGGGAGTTATCAGTGATTCTGTCAGCAGCGGGGCCATTGAATATGCAACCGTTGGATTGTACCGACTTCAGGATTCCTCGCTGGTGAGTGGCACAGTCACTGACCAGTCGGGATTTTTTAGTATGAAAAGTATCCCCTATGGAAATTACTATCTGGATGCCGCTTTTATCGGATATACCAAGAAGAGAATTCCTGTAAACCTTACACCCCAGCAACCTTCTGCCGAATTAGGAACCATCGATCTCCACCCCAACATCAAACAGATCGGGGAGGTGACCGTGGTGGCGCAAAATAAACAGGTGGAATACAAGATTGATAAAAAAGTGGTTAATGTAAGCCAGGACATTGCGGCATCAGGAGGCTCTCTGGTGAATGTGCTGGAGAACACGCCGTCAGTGCAGGTAGATATTGATGGAAATGTATTGTTGCGTGGAAGCGGCAATTTCCAGCTGCTGATCGATGGGAAGCCCAGTGTGGTTCAGGGAAGTGAGGGATTGCAGCAAATACCGGCCAGTGCGGTACAGAGCCTGGAGATTATTACCAGTCCCTCCGCTAAGTATGATCCTGATGGGGATGCCGGTATCATCAACATCATCATGAAAAAACAAAAGAATACCGGTATAGGGGGAGTTGTGGATGCTTCAATAGGTAGCCGGGACAAGTATACGGGCGATTTCCTCCTGAATTTCAGGAAGCAGAAATTGAATTTCTATGTCGGGGGTGAATATGCCAACCAGAAGAATTACAACACCATGGAAGGGGAAAGAAGAACCTACAACCTTGACACGACCACTTATACCCTTTCTGATGGTGATGGTGTTTTTGCAAGGCAGTCCCTGAATTTGAAGTCGGGGATCGATTATTCCATTAACCAGAAATCAACCCTGTCCCTTTCCGGAGCTATAACCGACCGTAGATTCGATCGTGATTTTGTAAGCCGGAACTACTGGTACACCGATCCAGCCACCATTGATTCCTTTTATATTGACGAAAGCACAAGCGGGGACAAAAGCCTCGATTACAACCTGAACCTTGATTTCATAAAGAAGTATGATGATAAGGGTCACCTGCTGCAGGCATCAGCATATTATACATTTGGAAAAGAAAGCGAATCGGAAACTACGGATGTAAGCAAGACCAACAGCGATTATGAGATCATTGCATCCGATCCGGTTCAAACCCGGTCAAGGACTGAACAACCCGAATCAAACCTCCGTCTGGAACTCGATTACGCCCGACCTATGGGAACCAGGTTACTGGAAGTCGGCCTTCAATCGAGATGGGATAAAAGCAACGCGCAATATATTTATGAGGACTACCAGCCCATTGGTGAAGAATGGGTTCAGAATGATACCATCAGCAATTCTCTCGACTATCTCGACGCAATCCAGTCGGCTTATGCTTCCCTTTCAGGACCAGTGGGCAAATTCGACTACAAGTTGGGATTGCGTGCTGAATACGATAACCGGAGCCTTGATCAGCTGACCAGCAGCGAATCCTATACCTACGAGAAGCTGCATTTCTTTCCTTCGTTTTACATCAATCGCAAGATCGGAGAGAATAACCAGATCCAGTTCAATTACAGTCGCCGTATCAGACGCCCGGATGAGCGGGACTTAAATCCTTTCAAAGAATTCAGGGGATCCAATACTGTTTTCTACGGGAACCCGGAACTGAAGCCTGAGTTTACCAATGCCTTCGAGCTCAATTATCAATACACGTTCGATAAAGGATTTGTATCATTTGAAACCTATTACCGGACTACCAATGACAAGATCACCCGGATCAACGGGGTGGATACACTTAACGGGAAGTCGGTGTATACCTTTACCACTACCAATGCGAAAAATGATAATTCTCTGGGTATTGAGCTGATGGGCAATATGGACATCACCAAATGGTGGCAGCTGAACCTCACCGGTAATCTTTTCCGTTACCAGCTTGCCGGAGAAGTCGACGGGCGCGATGAAAATTCGGTTTCAACGAGCTGGCGAACCAATATGAACAATTTCTTCAAGCTTAAATGGGATACCCGGTTACAATTGACTGCAGTCTACAACGGTCCCAACAAAACCCTTCAGGGAGAAGGAAAGGGTTTCTTTGTCGCCAATGCCGCCCTGCGCAAGGAGTTCCTGAAAAAGCAGTTAACGGTAACGCTTAACGTACGTGATATATTCCGTACCGCAGGCTTCTCCTTTACCTCCGAGGGTCCTGATTTTTACACCTACAACAAGAATAAGCGGGAATCGCCTGTATTCATGATCAACCTGACTTACCGGATCAACAATTACCGTCAGGCAGCAAGAAGGTCAAACGGCAGTGAGCAGGATGATTCAGGCGGCGGAATGGACATAGGCATGTAACATGACGGCGTTAGACAGTTTAGTACAAGGTAACCAAAAGAGGGCGCTCAAGTGCCCTCTTTTTTTTACAATAACATGATAAATAGCAGGTTGCCCGGGCCCATGAAATCCCGGATACTTCTTGCTTCCTAGCAAATTTTTGTTATTTTTGCAGTTCTCTTGCCGAAGGGCATACAATAAGGTAATAATAGTAAATAACTTAAGCAATGAAGACATATTCAACTGGTCAGATTAAAAACCTGGTAATTGTTGGTAATTCAGGGTCGGGCAAAACCACCCTCGCAGAAGCCATGCTTTTTGAGGGCGGCGTTATCGAGAGGCGGGGTGACGTCGAAAGCAAGAATACCGTATCAGATTTCAAGGAAATTGAGCAGAACAACACGTGTTCTGTCTTTTCATCTTTGCTGTATACACTTTACAACGATCATAAAATAAACCTTATTGATGCTCCGGGCCTTGATGATTTCGTAAACGGAATAATCTCGGCACTTACTGTTACCGATACTGCACTTATGGTTGTTAATGCCCAAAACGGCATTGAGGTCGGTGCTGAGATTCATGGCAGGTATGTAGCCAAAGCCAACAAGTCAATAATCTTCGTGGTAAACCAGGTGGACCATGAAAAGGGTAATTGGGAGAAGACCATTGAATCGATCAGGGAAAGATTCGGCAATCACGCAGTTGTGATCCAGTACCCGGTTAATACAGGCAGCAGCTTTGATTCGATCATTGACGTGATTGCCATGAAACTTTACAAATATCCCAAAGAGGGGGGCAAGCCGCAGATTCTCGATATACCGGCTGATCAGAAAGATCAGGCAGATGAACTGCATGCCGCGCTTATTGAAAGGGCCGCAGAGAGTGATGAATCACTGATGGAACAGTTTTTTGCCAATGATACCCTCTCACCCGAGGAACTGCAGAAGGGAATCAAGACCGGTCTGATACAGCGGGGACTTTTCCCGGTATTCTGTGTTTCTGCCAAGAAAAACATCGGGGTAAGCAGGTTGATGGAGTTTATTGCCCAGGTGGCACCGAGTCCTAATGATATGCCTGCACCCAAGGCAGGAACCAAGGAAGTCAAATGTGATCCGGCAGGTCAGGCTACCTTATTTGTTTACAAATCAGCTGTTGAAACCCACATTGGTGAGATCAACTATTTCAAGGTAATGGCCGGCGAGATCAAGGAAGGTATTGACCTTACCAACAACACCACGCAGAACAAGGAGAGGATTGCTCAGATTTTTGCAGTAGCCGGTAAAAACAGGACCAAGGTACCGAATATGCTTGCCGGTGATCTGGGCGCTACTGTAAAACTGAAAGCCACAAGAACCAATCAAACATTATCCCTAGATACCAGCCTTAAATTCCCCGCTATCGAGTTCCCCGAGCCCAAATACCGCACTGCTATAAGAACGCTGAGTGAAGGCGACGAGGAAAAGCTTGGTGAAGCATTACAAAGGATGAACTTTGAGGACCCCACCATTCAGATAGAGTACTCCAAAGAGCTTAAGCAGATTATCTTATCAGGGCAGGGCGAGTATCACCTGAATATTCTCAAGTGGCACCTCGACAACATATTTAAAATAGGTACCGAATTTGTTGCCCCGAAAATTCCTTACCGTGAAACGATCACGAAATATGCACAGGCAGATTACCGACATAAAAAACAATCAGGCGGAGCAGGGCAGTTTGGTGAGGTGCACCTCGTGATTGAGCCACACAAGGAAGGGACACCCGACACAGAAATGTTCAAGATCGAGGGGAAGGACCAGAAAATGTCCATTCGGGATAAGGAAGAGATTCCATTGGCCTGGGGTGGTAAACTGGTATTTTACAATTGTATTGTCGGGGGATCGATTGATGCAAGATTCCTGCCTGCTATTCTCAAGGGACTTATGGAAAAGATAGAAACAGGACCGCTCACCGGTTCCTATGCCCGTGACATCCGTGTTTATGTTTACGATGGCAAGATGCACCCGGTGGATTCCAATGAAATATCCTTTAAGCTTGCCGGACGCAATGCTTTCAGTCTGGCTTTCAAAAAAGCCGCTCCCAAGATCCTTGAGCCCATGTACCAGGTTGATGTGCTGGTCCCGGGCGACAGAATGGGTGATGTAATGAGCGACCTGCAGGGCAGGCGTGCCATAGTGCAGGGAATGTCCTCCGAGATGGGGTTCCAGAAAATCACCGCCAAGGTTCCCCTGGCTGAAATGAATAAATATTCTACCGCACTCAGCTCCCTTACAGGTGGTCGGGCCATGTATTCCATGAAATTCCTCGAATATGAACCGGTCCCGGGCAATATTCAGGAAGAATTACTAAAAGCTTACGAAGCAGAAGAAAAGGAAGAGTAATAAATTAAAAGGCTTCGACTACGCTCAGCCTGACACGCAAGTCACACTGAGCGACACGTAAGTCACACTGAGCGGAGTCGAAGTGAATAAAAAAGCCGGCGCTTCAAACACCGGCTTTTTTACTGAATATCCCTGATCATCCGCATTTCGATGATCCGCATGACCTACACACCAGGCAACCTTCCTGGTAAATCAGGTTATCTGATCCGCATTCGGAACAGGTTTTCCCTCTTTTGGCCTTGGTGTCATTGGGGATGTACTTCTTTAAAGCCCTTTCAACACCATTTTTCCAAGTATTAATCGTATCGCTATCAAGTTGCAGGGAGGCAATCAGGTTAACCACGTCGGGAATTGGCATGCCATGGCGTAACACACTGGAGAAGAGCTTGGCATAATTCCAGTATTCCTTGTTAAACATATGGGATAATCCGCCCATGGTGTTGTTGTAACCGTATTTATCGGTATATTGGAAGTCATAGCGGGACTTGCCGTGTTCATCCCGGTTTTTTATGATTTTACCTTTGTTAATGGATTTCGGAATGGGGAACATTTCATCGTCCACTATACCTGTGAAGATCTCATAAGGTTTGTTATCCTTAAGCCCGATAAAGGCTATCCATTTTTCTTCGTTGTTGTTGAAACGGATTATTTCGGCATCCAGCACCCGGGGTCTTTTAAAGCGCACACCTTCGTTTTCATCGCCCTCCTTTTCTTTGTTGTTCAGCAGCACACCTGAACGTGAGCCGTCACGGTACACGGTAACACCCTTACAACCACTCTGCCAGGCTGTGATGTACAACTGACCGACAAGCTCTTCCGATGCGTGGCTGGGCAGATTAATGGTGACACTGATGGAATGGTCGACCCATTTCTGAACTTCGCCCTGCATCCGCACCTTGTTCATCCAATCCACATCGTTGGAGGTAGCTTTGTAATAAGGGGAATGGGCAACAATCTCCTGGAGCTTGTCATCGGGGTATTGCTTTACCTCTTCCACGTTGTAGCCGTTTACTTCGAGCCAGGTGAGGAATTTATGGTGGAAAACATTGAATTCTTCCCATTTATCACCAACCTCATCGGTAAAGGTGATATTGGTATTGGCGTCATTCGGATTAACTTTTCTGCGACGTTTATATACAGGCAGGAATACAGGCTCGATCCCCGAAGTGGTTTGTGTCATCAGGCTTGTAGTTCCCGTGGGGGCGATTGTCAGCAGGGCAATGTTCCTGCGTCCGTATTTCACCATATCGCGGTACATTTGCTCATCCTCTGCTTTCAGACGCAGGATAAAAGGGTTGTCCTTTTCGAGGTGGGCATCGTAAATGGTAAAGGGACCGCGTTCCCTGGCTACTTCAACAGATGAACGGTAGGCTTCAATGGCAAGGGTTTTCTGCACTTCTACTGAAAAGTCGATGGCATCATCGCTACCATAACGCAATCCAAGGCCGGCAAGCATATCACCCTCAGCGGTAATGCCGATACCGGTACGGCGGCCTTCTTCGGCCTTTACCCGGATATTTTCCCAAAGCTTCTTTTCAACCCTTTTCAGTTCGGGATCTTCGGGGTCTTTGTTTATTTTATCAAGAATGGCATCTATCTTTTCCAACTCCAGGTCGATGATATCATCCATCATCCGCTGGGCATAATGAACATGTTTTTTGAACTTTTCGAAATCAAAAACAGCATCCCGGGTGAAGGGCTGGTTTACATAGCTGTAAAGATTGATTGCCAACAGCCTGCATGAATCATAGGGGCAAAGCGGAATTTCTCCGCAAGGGTTGGTGGAAACGGTGCGATAACCAAGATCGGCGTAGCAATCCGGCACTGATTCACGGATGATGGTGTCCCAGAAGAGAATACCGGGTTCGGCCGATTTCCATGCATTGTGTACAATCTTTTCCCACAGCTTGCGGGCTTCGATCTCCCTGCTGAATACAGGCTTATCAGAATCCACCGGGTAATGTTGCACATAGGTCTCATTGTTCACAACCGCTTTCATGAATTCATCGTTGATCCGGACCGAAATGTTGGCCCCTGTGACCTTCCCCTTTTCGAGCTTGGCATCAATGAATTTTTCAGAGTCGGGATGTTTGATCGAGATACTCAGCATAAGTGCTCCGCGCCTGCCATCCTGGGCTACTTCGCGGGTGGAATTGGAATACCTTTCCATGAAAGGTACCACACCGGTAGAGGTAAGGGCGCTGTTCAGCACGGGAGTACCTTTCGGGCGGATATGAGACAGGTCATGACCCACACCACCACGGCGCTTCATCAGCTGTACCTGTTCCTGGTCAATCTTCATGATACCGCCGTAGGAATCTGAAGGGCCGGGATTGCCAATGACAAAGCAATTGGACAAAGAGGCGATCTGGAAGTGGTTGCCAATACCCGTCATCGGACTGCCCTGCGGTACAATATAACGGAAATCCTTCAGGAGCGAATGGATTTCTATCAGGGGCATAGGATTGGGATATTTCTGTTCGATACGGTGAATTTCATGGGCAATACGCCAGTGCATCTGCTCGGGACTCTTTTCATAGATTTTCCCGAAAGAATCCTTCAGGGCATACTTGTTGACCCATACGGTGGCAGCCAGTTCGTCCCCCTTGAAATACTCAAGTGTGCTCTGGTAAGCCTCTTCATACGTGTAAGTAGTGTCCTTATGGGTAGCAACTTTTTTCACTGCTTCATCACTTTGGGTAAGTTTAAGGGTCGATTTCTTAATTTTGGTATCTTCAGCCTGCATGGGTATGTTATTAAATCGTTGGAAATTTGACCGATAAAAAATTCACCGGCATATCTCTGATAGTACTGCAAGTTAGCAACAGTAACCATCTTAGACAAAAGGAGTTCCTTCGTATTTATTAACATTCCCGGAGAGTTATTAACCCGGCCAGATAAGGAATTGACAAACTGCAGTTTGCTTTTAAACTGGTCAGATCACCCTTATAATGTATAAAAAACTAACGGAATTTATCGATGAAACTTTTGAAAAAGATATCAACGGAATACAGAATTTATTTTTGTTGAAAAAATCAGGTTCTTGTCACCGGACAGCGTATTGCGCGTTTATTTACGTGTTGATTCAGATACCCGGTGCTTTTTTTATTCCGGAAGTTTCTTATTTTATATGCTCTCCGGTGCAAAGTTACGATGAAAAGGAGGGATTTTAATCATGTATGCTTATCATTCGCAATTCAACAAATGCATTATCCCAATCATTATAATCACAATAACTTAGAACATAAACAATTTTTTCCTGGTCGGGTGAGACGGCAATCTGCTCTACAGTCTTTCAGAAAGGATTGTACCCTTGGATAGGCGTATACACCTGCTTTGTTATCAGATCAAATGCTTTTAAGCGGGATTTATTGGGATCGCCGCCGCTGAGCTGACCCAGCAGTTCACCAGAGACAAGGTTGTAAAACTGAAGGATGTACCAGCCTGATTCATTATCAGGCAGCCAGAATACCCGGGGAGCAGGCTGTTCATCACAAAGCGTGTACAAATTGGTACCCATCTCACGGCAATCACAGTCACTGCTGAAGAAATTGTTGCAAGAATGGATAAATAGTGCTGAAACAACGGTAACAAAAATCCTGAGCCAGGCTCAAACGATACCAAAACATCACAACTAATCCCACTATAATTTTGTGCAAACAAAAACATTTCTTTATCTTCGCAATCCCATTCGCCCGGATGGCGGAATAGGTAGACGCGCTGGTCTCAAAAACCAGTGGGATTTTTCCCTTGCCGGTTCGATTCCGGCTCCGGGTACTGTATTTATGTTAAATGGAATACGTCTTATGAAAAGGGCTGTATTTTATTTACTTCTTTTTACTGTGCCGGTCTTTATTCCCGGCTGCAAATCCCAACCCGAAAAGGAATCAAAACGCAACATCATCCTCGATGTGGACATGTCGGTGGATGATATGATGTCAATCTTATACTTTCTTTCATGCCCTGATATTGATATCAAGGCCATTACCATTGAAAACGGTGTGTCTACCGTGGATTCGGGTGCTGAAATTGTGCTCAGGATACTCAATCTGACAGGGCATCCTGAGATTCCTGTCGCCAAGGGAACAGGAAAACCGCTGGAGGGGGACAACGGTTTCCCCGAACAATGGAGGCCACCGGTGGACAAGCCATTCGGACTTGCACTTCCGGCTCATCACCTGAAACCTTCTGATAAAAGTGCTGTAATGCTCATAAAGCAAATTGCAGGTGAGAATAAAAACAACCTCACCATCTTGGCGCTCGGGCCTATGACCAGCCTGGCCCAGGTATTCCTGGACGATCCTGAACTTGCCGGAACCATCAGCCAGGTGTTTGTCTCCGATGGTGCCGTGGATGTTGAGGGAGGCATATACCAGGAATGGCCGGCAGTTAATAATCGTGTTTCCGGGTGGAATCTTTGGGTGGATGCGAAAGCAGCGGCCATTGTATTCAATTCGGGCGCACGCCTGGTACTGGTCCCGCTTGACCTTACGGCCCTCCATGGCAGGGATCCACTGGTTTTAACAGATGGATTTCTGAAGCAGTATATGCAACTGGCCAGTGATACCATTGGCAAAAGCATGTCCACCCTGATGGAAAACTGGATCAGTTCCTATGTCTATTCCCCTCAAACAGCTGGTACCGCTGCAGGCGTACCGGTATGGGACCTGGTCGCCTGCATGATCTTCCATCATCCGGAAATTGGAACAAAATGGGAGAACAGGTGTTTGAAGATTACGGAGGGTGTTGATGAAATTGCCGGGCAGATCGTTTCCTCAAAAGGATGCACGCCGAATGTCAGGATCTGTTTTGGGGGAGAGCAGGCATTGCTGGATTCACTGTTGCTCCAAACTGCCGGAAAATAAACTGAATATTCGTAAATCTTCCATCAGAATCTTCCATCA